>NZ_LQPS01000042.1 GCF_002101885.1 Mycolicibacter senuensis | reverse complement strand
GACCTGCTCCGCCTGCCCCGCCCGCCCCGCCGGTCCCGCCGCCGTGACCGTCGGTGCCCGCAGCGCCGGCATTGCTCCCGTCGGTGCCGTCGGCACCAGTGGCCGCGTCACCGCCATTGCCGCCGGCCCCGCCGTTGCCGATATCGCCACCCGCCCCGCCGCTGCCGCCGGCCCCGCCCATGCCGCCGTCACCGCTGACCCCGACACCGGTGGCGTTGCCGCCGGCGCCGCCGGTCCCGCCGTTGCCGCTGAACCCGGTCGGCAGCTGACCGCCGGCGCCGCTGTCCCCGCCGGTCCCGCCGTCGCCACCGGTTCCACCGCCGGCAATACCGTCCCCGGCGCTACCGCCGGCACCACCGTTGCCGCCGGCGCCGCCATTGCCGCTGGTGCCACCAACGCCGCCGTCACCGTCGGTACCTGCCGCCTGCAGGCCGAAGAATCCGGTCGCACCGCCCTTGCCGCCGACTCCACCGAGCCCGCCGTCGCCGCCGGCCCCGCCGTCGGCGCCATTACCGCCGGCGCCGCCGTTGCCGCCGAGCCCGCCGTTGATGCTCGGGTCGATGACCGTCAAGCCGGCGCCGCCCGTGCCGCCGGTACCGCCGAGGCCGCCGTCGCCGCCGGTTCCACCGGCGCCGCCGTTGCCGCCATCGCCGGCGGAGCCGAACAACCCGGCTGCCCCGCCGTTGCCACCGGCCCCGCCCTTGCCGCCGACTTCGCCGTTGCCGCCGGCCCCGCCGTTGCCGCCGACTCCGCCGTTGCCGCCGGCAGCGCCGATATCGGTGCCGGCGGCACCAACGGCGCCCATCACCCCGGCGGTGCCTGCCGAGCCGGCGCCACCTGCCCCGCCCTCCCCACCGTCACCGGCGTTACCGAACAAGAAGCCGGCCGCGCCCCCGGTACCGCCGTCACCGCCGTCCCCGCCGGATGCGCCGGCGGCACCGGCGCCACCGTCACCGCCGTTGCCGATCAACCAGCCACCGGCGCCCCCGTCGCCACCGGCCCCGCCGTCGCCGGCCACATCGAGATCGCCCAGTCCGCCGTCACCGCCGTTGCCCAACAGCCCACCGGCCCCACCGGCGCCAACCGCGTAGCCACCGTCGCCGACCCCGCCGTGGTAGCCCGCGCCGCCGTCACCGAACAGCCAGCCGCCATCTAAACCATCCAGGTGAGCTGAGGTGCCGTCAGCCCCGTTGGCGATCATCGCCCCCAAGCCCAGCGCCTCGCTGAGCTGGTTGAGGCCGGCAAGGATCGGGTCATCGGCGGCGATCCAGGCCTGCATGCCGTCGTGCAGCGGCAGCCAGATCGCCTGAACCCACTGCGAAACCGTCTCCTCGAAGCCGGCCAGCGGGGTCACCGCCATCGTGCCCAGATCCCAGGAGGCTTCGGCGATACCCGATCCGAAGCCCATCAGCCCCGCGACATTGTCGACGCTGTCGAGGACAGCGGCGATGACTTCGTCGAATGAATCGGCTTGCGCGGCAGGCGTGGCCCACGGGGACATCCCCAAGGCCAAGAACGCACCCACCGCCGTACCGGCAGCCACGCCGACGCGTCTGACCGGCCGGACCCTGGCCCGGCCCCGACGGGTTGTGCTCGCGACGTTGCGGCGGCCAGTCATCTCTACCGAGCCTCCTTGCAGACCACTTTCACGGAAATATGATGTAAATCACATTCGCTCCCAAGGTAGCCGACATCAGGCCTGGAAAAGCCTGAATTTGCAAATCCGTCAATAATGGCGCAGTCGAACCGCCGCCGGCGACCGTGATACATTTTCCGGCTATGTACCGCAGCGCCCGCTATCTGACAGCGGTCCGTCTCCTCGCTCACGGCGCTTGTTGTCGCCGCGCATGTTGCTGCGCTTGACCCGCTGCGAATAGCGCTCCTTGACGGAGAGTTCGCCGGGTCAGCAGCCAAGCCCCATTTGGACTCTTGTAGACAAGGACCACAGCGTGCGCACCTCCCTCACCTCTGTTTCTCATCACCGCCCCCGCTCGCATCCACGCGTGGTGGCGCCATCGCTGCAGTTGCCCGAGACGGCCGGCGCCGCCGTTTTCGCCGTCGTCCGCCAGCACGGACCGATCGTTCGTGAGGCCATCGCCGGTGCCACCTCACTGAGCGTCGCCACCGTCAACCGCCAGGTCAGCGCATTGCTGGAGGCCGGGCTGCTGCTCGAGCGCGCCGATCTGGCGACCTCGGGGGCGATCGGCCGGCCGCGCCGGCCGGTGGTGGTCAACCATGAGCCGTACCTGGGGCTGGGGCTGCACATCGGGGCCAAGACGACCAGCATCGTGGCCACCGACCTGCTCGGCCGCACCCTCGACGTCGTCGAAACCCCCACCCCGGCCAACGGCGCGGCGGCGGCGCTGGCGTCACTGGCCGCCAGCGCCCGCCGGTATCTGACCCGCTGGGGCAAGCGCCGGCCGCTGTGGGTCGGAGTGGCGACCGGTGGGGCGGTGGACAGCACCACCGGCTACGTCGATCATCCGCGGCTGGGCTGGACGGCCGCACCGGTCGGGCCGGTGCTGGCCGAGGAACTGCGGTTGCCGGTGTCGGTGGCCTCTCACGTCGACGCGATGGCCGGCGCCGAACTGCTGCTGGGGGTGCGGCGCCCGGTGGCGGACAGCTCCACCAGCCTCTACGTCTACGCGCGCGAGACGGTCGGCTACGCGCTGGTGATCGGTGGGCGGGTGCACAGTCCGGCCAGTGGTCCGGGCACCATCGCCGGGCTCCCGGTGTCCTCGGACCTGCTCGGCGGCTCCGGGCAGCTGGAATCCACCGTCAGTGACGAGGCGGTGCTGGCTGCGGCCCGTCGGCTGCAGATCCTGCCCGGCGCCAACGCCGCCGCGTCGGCAGCGGTCACCGGCCTGGTGCGGGAGGCGCGCGCCGGTGACGAGCGGGCGAGGGCGCTGCTGACCGAGCGGGCCCGGGCGCTCGGCGAAGCCGTGGCACTGCTGCGCGACGTACTCAACCCGGACGACCTGGTGGTCGGGGGCCAGGGTTTCACCGAGTACCCGGAAGGCATGGCCGAGGTGGAGCGGGCGTTCGCGGAACGATCGGTGCTGTCGGGACGCACCATCCGGGTCACCGCGTTCGGCAACCGGGTTCAGGAAGCCGGCGCCGGTACCGTGTCGCTGGGCGGCCTGTACGCCGATCCGGTCGGCGCGATGCGCCGCTCGCGTGGACCCGCCGTCCCGGCGGTCCCGGAAGTGCCCGCCTGAGCGCAACTGTAAAGATGACGGGGTGGGGCGTGGATTCGGAGCTGATGTGCGCCGGGTAGCGGTGCTGTCGGTACACACCTCGCCACTGGCCCAACCCGGCACGGGCGATGCCGGCGGGATGAACGTCTATGTGTTGCAGAGCGCGCTGCACCTGGCTCGCCGCGGGGTCGAGGTGGAGGTCTTCACCCGCGCCACGTCGTCGGCCGACCCGCCGGTCGCCCATGTCGCACCCGGCGTGCTGGTGCGCAATGTGGTGGCCGGCCCGTTCGAAGGCCTGGACAAGAACGACCTGCCCACCCAGCTGTGCGCCTTCGCCGCCGGGGTGCTGCGCGCCGAAGCCGCCCACGAGCCGGGCTACTACGACGTGGTGCATTCGCACTACTGGCTCTCCGGCCAGGTCGGCTGGCTGGCCGCGGACCGCTGGGCGGTGCCGCTGGTGCACACCGCACACACCCTGGCCGGGGTGAAGAACGCGGCCCTGGCCGCCGGGGACAGCCCCGAACCGCCGATGCGCTCGATCGGCGAGCAACAGGTCGTCGATGAGGCGGACCGGTTGATCGTCAACACCGAGGACGAAGCAGACCAACTCGTCGCGCTGCACCGCGCCGACCCCGACTGCATCGATGTCGCCCACCCCGGGGTCGACCTGGAGGTCTTCCGCCCGGGTGACAAACTGCAGGCCCGGGCCGCGCTGGGGCTGTCGCCCGACGAGCCGATCGTGGCCTTCGTCGGCCGCATCCAGCCGCTCAAGGCCCCCGACATCCTGCTGCGGGCGGCCGCCGAACTGCCCGGGGTGCGCGTGGTGGTGGCCGGCGGCCCGTCGGGCAGCAGCGGGCTGGCCGCGCCCGGCGGTCTGGTTCGGCTGGCCGGGGAACTGGGTATCAGCGACCGGGTGACGTTCTTGCCGCCGCAGTCCCGGGAGGATCTGGCCGCGTTGTTCCGGGCGGCCGATCTGGTGGCGGTGCCGAGCTACTCCGAATCCTTCGGCCTGGTGGCCCTGGAAGCGCAGGCCTGCGGGACACCGGTGGTGGCCGCGGCCGTCGGCGGGTTTCCGGTGGCGGTGCGCGACGGCGTCACCGGCGCGCTGGTCGCCGGACACGACATCGGCCAGTGGTCGAGCACGATCGGCGAACTGCTGCGGCTGGGGTCCGGGCCCCGCGGCTGGGCGATGCGCCGGGCCGCGGTCGCCCACGCGGCGACGTTCTCCTGGGAGCGCACAGTGGACGCCCAGCTGGGCAGCTACACCAGCGCGATCGAAGACTTCGCCGCGGCGCGCGGTGAGCGCATGCGGGTGCTCGGTGCCGCACGCCGGCCCCGGCGCTGGCCGGCGCGGCGGGGGGCGCGGGCATGAACCCCGGCTTGAACCCCGGCAAGGTCCGCCGGCTCATCGAAGAGACCCTGACCGCGGCCGAGCTGAGCTATTCGCCGGTGCCGGGCTCCCACGGCGGGCTGCCCGGGCTGGTCGTCGAACTGCCCGGCGAGCGCAAGCTCAAGACCAACACCATCCTCAGCATCGGGGAGCACTCCGTGCGCGTCGAGGCGTTCGTCTGCCGCAAGCCCGACGAGAACCACGCCGGGGTCTACCGGTTCCTGCTCAAGCGCAACCGCCGGCTCTACGGGGTGGCCTACACGCTGGACAACCTCGGCGACATCTACCTGGTAGGCCGGATGGCGCTGGCCACGGTGACTGCCGAGGAGATCGACCGGGTGCTCGGGCAGGTGCTCGAAGCCGTCGACTTCGACTTCAACACCTTGCTGGAGTTGGGATTCGCCTCCTCCATCCAGAAGGAGTGGGAGTGGCGGGTCTCCACCGGGCAGTCGCTGAAGAACCTGCGGGCCTTCGAGCACTTGATCGACAAGGATGACGGCACGGGCGACGACAAGGACAACGACGAGTGACGCCGGGGCCCGTGAGACACTGACCGGCATGTCTGACACTGCCACGCTGGTGCTGCTGCGCCACGGCGAGAGCGAATGGAACGCCAGCAACCAGTTCACCGGGTGGATGGACGTCAACCTGACCGAGAAGGGCCGCACCGAAGCGGTGCGCGCCGGTCACCTGCTCGTCGAGCACGACCTGCTGCCCGACGTGGTCTACACCTCGCTGCTGCGCCGCGCGATCACCACCGCCAACCTGGCACTGGACGCCGCCGACCGGCACTGGATCGGCGTGCACCGCACCTGGCGGCTCAACGAACGGCACTACGGCGCGCTGCAGGGCCTGGACAAGGCCGCGACCAAGGCCCGCTACGGCGACGAGCAGTTCATGACGTGGCGGCGCAGCTACAACACCCCGCCGCCGCCGATCGAGCCCGGCAGCCGCTACAGCCAGGACACCGACTCCCGCTACGCCGACATCGGCGGCGGCCCGCTGACCGAATGCCTGGCCGACGTGGTGGCGCGTTTCCTGCCCTACTACACCGACGTCATCATCCCGGAGCTGCGCTCGGGCAAGACCGTGCTGATCGCGGCACACGGCAACTCGCTGCGGGCCCTGGTGAAGTACCTCGACGGAATGTCGGATGAAGACGTGGTGGGTTTGAACATCCCGACGGGTATCCCACTGCGTTATGACCTGGACTCCGAGCTGCGCCCGAAGCTGGCCGGCGGGGTTTACCTGGACCCGGAGGCGGCCGCCGCCGGGGCGGCCGCGGTGGCCAGCCAGGGCGCCAAATAGCGCGCCGGGCCCGTCCAGCGTGAATTCCGGGTGGAAACCCGGTGAAATCTTCGCCCTGAATTCACGTTCGGCGCACGTCATGGTCGATCGTTGGCCAACCGTCGGTCGCGGACTGCGTACGATTTTGCCGTGGCTGCGACTTCGGCGCTGACGCTCGCCGCTGCGTCGGCACTGCCGGCGCTCATGGCGGGCTTTGCGGCCGGTTTTTGGTTCTCGCCCCGGTTCGCCGAGCGGCGCCGGCGGGTCACCACCGAACGAGCCGGGATCACCGTTTCGCAGATGCTGCGCCAGATCGTGGCGCACGCCTCGTTGGGGATCGTCGTCGTCGACCGTCACCGCGATGTCGTCTATCTCAACGAGCGGGCCGCTGAATTGGGGCTGGTGCACGGCAGGCTCCTCGACGACGACGCGTGGGAGGCCGCGCAGCTGGCATTGGAGGGTGAGCAGGAGGTCGACTTCGACCTGTCGGCGGCCAACAAGCGGGCGGCCGGGGCCACCCGGTCGGAACTCCCGGCGGTGCGCGGCTACGCCCGGCTGCTGTCCCAGGAGGATCGCCGGTTCGCGGTGGTGATCGTCGACGACCAATCCGAACAGGCCCGGATGGAAGCCAGCCGGCGCGACTTCGTGGCCAACGTCAGCCATGAGCTCAAGACCCCGGTGGGCGCGATGGGGTTGCTCGCCGAAGCACTGCTGGCCTCTGCCGACGACCCCGAGGCGGTACGGCCGTTCGCGGAGAAGGTGTTGCTGGAGGCGAACCGGTTGGCCAACATGATCGGTGAGCTGATCGAGCTGTCCCGGCTGCAGGGGGCCGACCCGCTGCCGGACCTGGGCGCCGTCGATGTCGACAGTGTGGTGAACGAGGCGATCTCCCGGCACAAGGTGGCGGCCGACAACGCGGAGATCACCATCACCACCGACGCCCCGAGTGGCTTCCGGGTGCTCGGCGATGAGCCGCTACTGGTCACCGCGCTGGCCAACCTGGTGTCCAACGCCATCGCGTACTCCCCGCACGGGGCACCGGTGTCGATCAGCCGGCGCAGCCGCGACGGCTTCGTCGAGGTCGCGGTCACCGACCGCGGGATCGGCATCGCGCGCAAAGATCAGCACCGCGTCTTCGAACGGTTCTTCCGCGGCGACAAGGCCCGGTCGCGGGCCACCGGCGGCAGCGGGCTCGGTCTGGCCATCGTCAAGCACGTGGCGGCCAACCACAACGGCACCATCTCGCTGTGGAGCCAGCCGGGCACCGGTTCGACGTTCACCTTGGCGATTCCCGCCTACCAGGGCAGTGTGGACCAAGAGAAGGAGGAGCAGTGATCACACCCGTCGTCGGTAACCCAGGGGAGGAGCAGCGGCGATGACGCACGTCTTGATCGTTGAGGACGAGGAGTCGCTGGCCGATCCGCTGGCGTTCCTGTTACGCAAGGAGGGCTTCGAGGCGACCGTGGTCACCGACGGCACGGCGGCGTTGGCCGAGTTCGACCGCTCCGGCGCCGACATCGTGCTGTTGGACCTGATGCTTCCGGGGATGTCGGGCACCGACGTCTGCAAACAACTGCGGGCCCGCTCCAGCGTGCCGGTGATTATGGTCACTGCCCGCGACAGCGAGATCGACAAGGTCGTGGGGCTGGAACTCGGTGCCGACGACTACGTGACCAAGCCGTATTCGGCCCGCGAGTTGATCGCGCGGATCCGGGCCGTGCTGCGCCGCGGCGGCGACGACGAGGGCGGTGTCGGCGAGGGCGTGCTGGAATCGGGCCCGGTGCGCATGGACGTCGAACGCCACGTCGTCATGGTCAACGGCGAGCAGATCACCTTGCCGCTCAAGGAGTTCGACCTGCTCGAATACCTGATGCGCAACACCGGCCGGGTGCTCACCCGCGGCCAGTTGATCGACCGCGTCTGGGGTGCCGACTACGTCGGCGACACCAAGACCTTGGATGTCCACGTCAAGCGACTACGGTCCAAGATCGAGGCCGATCCGGCCAATCCGGTGCACTTGGTTACCGTGCGGGGATTGGGGTACAAGCTGGAGGGCTGAGCTTCGCGCCGTCACCTGGATGGGTGACCTAACTTGCTCGTGCGGTAGTCGTCACCGAAAATCACGAGATTGATGTCCTGCTTCTTAAGGTAACCTTAATCAAGGTTGCCTCAAGGAGTCCTTGGGCCCAATTTGAACCCATCTTCGTTAGCCGATACGGGAGACGCGATCGATGAGCGGGCCGGACGACACGGTGCACACCCTCCGCACTCTGGTGGACCTGCTGATGCAGCGTGCCCAGCAGCGCGGCGATGCCCCGGCGTTCAGCTTCTCCCGTGACGGCGACGAGCACGAGATCAGCCGGGCGTCCTACCGGGAATTCGACCGGCGCGCCCGCCAGATCGCCGTCGACCTGCAGGCGCAGGGCGCCGCCGGGGAACGGGTGCTGGTACTGTGCCCGCCCGGCCTGGATTTCATCGCCGGCTTCTTCGGCTGCCTGTACGCCGGCGCCATCGCGATCCCGGTGCACCCGCCGATGCGTGAGCATCTCCTGCCGCGCGTCGAGTCGATCATCGGCGACGTCCAGCCCCGCTTCGCGCTCACCACCGCCGAGATCGAGCCGAAGATCAAGCCCGCGATCGACGCGCTGCCCGGCGGGCAGGCGCTGCGGTGGACGATCACCGACGACACGGCCGCGACCAACGCGGCGGGCTGGGTGCCGCCGCAGATCGACGGCGACAGCGTCGCGATGCTGCAATACACCTCCGGCTCGACCAGTGCTCCCAAGGGCGTGGTGCTCACCCACGGGAACCTGGTGCACAACATGGCGACCATCGCCGAAGCATGGAACGCCAACACCGACATGCCGCACGTGGTCGGGGTGTTCTGGCTGCCGCCCTACCACGACATGGGCCTGATCGGCGGGCTGCTGGCAACCATGTACGTCGGGGGCCATTCGATCCTGATGCCGCCGACCGCCTTCATCAAACGGCCGATGCGGTGGCTGGAAGCGATCTCGCGCCATCACGCCATGATCACCGCGGCGCCGAACTTCGCCTTCGACATGTGCGTCGAGCTGAGCAGCCCTGCCGAGCGCGCTGCACTGGACCTGTCCAATTGGACGGTGGCGCTGTGCGGCGCCGAACCGGTGCGCACCGCCACCCTGGACGCGTTCACCGACGCGTTCGCGCCGGCCGGCTTCAAGAAGGAGTCGTTCTACCCGGTATACGGGCTGGCCGAGGGCACCCTGCTGGTCTCCGGCGGCTCGGACCGTCCGGTGCCGATGGTGCAGCACATCGACCGGGTCGCCCTGGGCGACAACCGGGTCATCGACGTCCAAGTCGACGACCCCAACGTCGCGACCCTGGTGGGTTGTGGCAAGCCGCGCGGCGGCCAACGGGTGATCATCGTCGATCCAGAGACCCGCCGGGAATGCGCCGCCGACCGGGTCGGGGAGATCTGGGTGGCCGGCGGCAGCGTCGCGCACGGCTACTGGGGAGCTCCGGAGCTGTCCGCGGAGACGTTCGCCGCGACCCTGTCCGACAGCGGCGAGGGCCCCTTCCTGCGCACCGGCGATCTGGGCTTCCTGCATTCGGGGGAGCTGTTCGTCACCGGTCGCCGCAAGGACCTGATCATCATCCGGGGTACCAACCACTACCCCAACGACATCGAGCTGACCGTGCAGGACACCGACCCGGGGCTGCTGCGCGGCCGCGGTGCGGTGTTCTCTATCGCCCCGGAGCCGGGCGCTGCCGAGCAGCTCGTCGTGGTCCAGGAGGTCGACCCGTCCCGGATCGGTCCGGACGCCGCCGACGAGGCGATGCAGGCGATCCGCACCGCGGTGACCGAGAACCACTCGGTGCGCACCTACGCCGTCGTTCTGGTGCAGCCGCTGCAGCTTCCGACCACCTCCAGCGGCAAGATTCAGCGCAGCTCCTGCAAGCAGCAGTACCTCGACGGCGCGTTGCCCGTCGTGGCGCAGTGGCCGTCCGGTGCCCGCCGGCCGCCGCCCGCATCCGTGCCGGCCCCGGCGGCGCAGGCAGCACAGCAGACGCCGGGAACCCGCAGCGCCGCCGAGATCAGCGCCTGGCTCGTCGACCGGCTCGCCCAGGACCTCGAGTTGTCGGTCGCCGAGGTCGACCCGGCCAAACCGTTCGCGTTCTATGGGCTGGATTCCATTCACGCGGTGCGGCTTTCGACCGCCCTGGAGCAGTGGCTGGGCTGTGAGCTGGCCCCCACCATCGCCTACGAATACCCCTCGATCGACATCCTCTCGGACCACCTGGCCCGCTTGAATACGCCGGCCAAGGACGAGCAGTCCGGCCCGCGGCAGCCCGAACCCGCCGAACGGCCCGCCGCCGACGAGCCGATCGCGATCGTCGGCATCGGTTGCCGGTTCCCGGGCGCCGACGGACCCGAGGCCTTCTGGCGGCTGTTGTCGGGCGGGGTGGACGCCACCGGTGAGGTCCCGGCCGACCGCTGGGACGTCGACGCGTTCTACAACCCGGATCCGTCGGTGCCGGGCACCGCGGTCACCCGCCGGGGCGGGTTCCTGGACCAGGTCGACCAGTTCGACTTTCAGTTCTTCGGGATCTCGCCGCGGGAGTCGGCGCAGATGGACCCGCAGCAGCGGCTGCTGCTCGAGGTGGCCTGGGAAGCCCTGGAGGATGCCGGTCAGGTGCCCGACGCCCTGGCCGGCAGCCGCACCGGGGTGTTCGTCGGCATCTCCACCAACGACTACGGCTTCCTGCGGCTGGGCCAGCCCCAGCTCGTCGACGCCTACACCGGCACCGGCAACGCGCTGAGCATCGCCGCCAACCGGTTGTCCTACACGTTCGACTTCCACGGCCCGAGCCTGTCGGTGGACACCGCGTGCTCGTCGTCGCTGGTGGCCGTCGACCTGGCGTGCCGCAGCCTGCGCGACGGCGAGTGCAACATGGCGCTCGCCGCCGGGGTGAACGTGATCCTGTCGCCGGCGCTGGCGATCAACTTTTCCAAGGCCCGGGTGATGGCCCCCGACGGCCGGTGCAAGACGTTCGACGCCGACGCCGACGGGTATGTCCGCGGTGAGGGTGCCGGGGTGGTGGTGCTCAAGCCGCTGCGCCAGGCGCTGGAGGACAACGACCCGGTCTACGCGGTGATCCGCGGCAGCGCCACCAACTCCGACGGCCGGACCAACGGCCTGATCGCCCCCAGCGGGCGGGCGCAGGAGCGTGTGCTCACCGAGGCGTTCCACCGGGCGGGCCTCCCGGCCGGCGCCGTGCAGTACATCGAGGCGCACGGCACCGGAACGGCCATCGGCGACGCCATCGAGGCCAATGCCCTGGGCACCGTGCTGGCCGAGGGCCGGCCGGAGAGCAGCCGCTGCCTGGTGGGCTCGGTCAAGACCAACATCGGCCACCTGGAGGCGGCCGCCGGTATCGCCGGCCTGATCAAGGTGGCGTTGTCGCTGCAGCAGCGGGCCATCCCGGCCAGCCTGAACTACACCGAACCGAACCCGCACATCCTGTTCGAGAGCCTGCCGTTGGAGGTGGTGCAGACCCTGACCCCGTGGCCGGCTGGCAGCCGCGCGGTGGCCGGGGTCAGTTCCTTCGGGTTCGGCGGCACCAACGCCCACGTAGTGCTCACCGAGGCCCCGCAGGTCCGCAGCGGCTATCGCGACGAGTCCGCGGCGCCGCGCGCCGAGTTGCTGGCGCTGTCCGCCCGGTCGCCGGAGGCGTTGAGCGCGCTGGTCGGCGAGTACGAGATGGCGTTATTTTCTAGCGGTCTCGGGGCGACCATTGTCGGGGGCGGCGCGCTGGCCGATCTCTGCTACACCGCCGGCGCGCGCCGCGGCCACCACGACTACCGGCTGGCGGTGGTCGGCGACTCACCGGCGGCGCTGTTCGAGTCGCTGTCGGCCTACCGGCTGGGTGAATCCCGTCCGGGGCTGTCGGTCGGGCACTGCTCGCCGGGCCGGCCCGGGCCGGGCGTGACATTCGTCTTCTCCGGGCAGGGCTCGCAGTGGCACGGCATGGCGCAGCGGTTGCAGGCCGACGAACCGGTGTTCGCCGATGCGCTGGCCGCCTGCGACACTGCGCTGCACCCGCACCTGGGGCACTCGATCCTCAAGGAGCTGGCCCGCGACGAGGACAAGTCCAAGCTGTCCGACATCGGCATCCTGCAGCCCACGATCTTCGCGATCCAGGTGGCGCTCGCCGCGCTGTGGCGGTCCTGGGGAGTCGAACCCGCCGCGGTGGTCGGCCACAGCCTCGGCGAGGTGGCGGCCGCCCACGTCGCGGGAGCGCTGAGCCTGGATGATGCCGCGCGGGTGATCTGCGCGCGGGCCCGGATGCTGCGGGGAGTGCGCGGCCGCGGCGCGATGATGGTCACCGAGACCACCATGGCCGAGGCGCAGGAGCTCATCGCCGGTCATGAGCGCGAGGTGGCGGTCGCCGCCAGCAACA
This sequence comes from Mycolicibacter senuensis, assembly GCF_002101885.1. Taxonomy (GTDB): domain Bacteria; phylum Actinomycetota; class Actinomycetes; order Mycobacteriales; family Mycobacteriaceae; genus Mycobacterium; species Mycobacterium senuense. The sequence goes on along the minus strand of NZ_LQPS01000042.1, from coordinate 9,726 downwards.
GCCACCGGTCGACGGTGCTCGCCGGTGAGCGCGCGGTGCTGGAAGAGCTGATGGGCAAACTGGCCAAGCGGGACCGGTTCTGCCGGTGGATCGAGGTCGACGTGGCCTCCCACAGCCCGCAGATGGAGGCCCTCGGAGCGGGCCTGCGCGGCAGCCTGGTCAAGCTGAAGCCAACCGCGCCGACGGTGCCGATGTACTCCACGGTCACCGGGGAACTGGTGGGCGAGCAGCTGCTGGACGCCGACTACTGGGTGTCCAACCTGTGTTCGCCGGTGCGGTTCTCCCCGGCGCTGCGACGGCTGCTGGAGACCGGGCACGACACCTTCGTCGAACTCAGCCCGCACCCCATCCTGCTGACGGGGGCCCGCGAGGACGCCGAGAACCTCCATCGCAGCGCCACGCTGCTGCCTTCGATGCGCCGCGACGACGAGGGCCGCTCGACCATGCTCGGCTCGCTGGGCACCCTCTACACCCGGGGACACCCGGTGGCCTGGCCGCAGATCTACCCCGAGGGCAGCCACTGCGTCCCCGCGCCCACCTACCCCTGGCAGCGCGTGCACACCTGGCTGGACGCCGGCTCCATCGCCGCGCCCCGCCACGGCGGCGCCGCAGGCCCGGGCGGCGGGTGGCGTGGCCCCATCCGATCGGCCGCTCAGCCCGGAACGGTGTTGGTCGAGGTCGACGTCACCACCGGTGCGCTGTCGACCGAGCAACTGGGTGAACTGGCCTGCAAGGCAGCCGAACTGGCGTTCGGTCCGGGCAGCCGATCGGTCGGCGAGCTGAGCCTGCGTGGCGGTCCTGCCGCGGCGGACACGGTGCAGTTCGCGCTGACCGGTGACGCGTTCGAGTGTTATGCCAGCGCAGCCGGTGCGGACTGGTCGCTGCTGGCCACCGGCACCCTCGTGGCCGGCCAGAGCGGGGAGCCGGTCGTCATCGCCGCCCCCGCAGATCCGCGCGACCGCAGCTATGCGCTGCGCTGGCAGCCCGAGTCGATCGTCGCCGACGGCTCAGGCCGGTCTGAAGGCCGGCCGGAAGGCCGGGCGTCCGAACCCGGCAGTTGGCTGATCCTGTCCGACGGCCCGGTGGCCGACACGCTGCGGGACCACCTGGAGGCGCAGTCCCAGTCCTGCGTGCTGGTGGAAGCGGTCGTCGGGCTCGCCGAGATCGAACGTGTGAGCGCGGACAGCTATCGCATCGACCCGGACAAACCCGAACACTTCGGTGAGTTGCTGCGCGCGGCGTTCGGCGGCGACCGGCCGCCGTGCCGAGGCGTGGTGCACTTGTGGAACCTGCTGAGCGCCGGCGCCGACGCAGAGTCGCTGGACACCGCGACCACCGTCGGGTCGCTGAGCGTGGTCCACCTGATCCAGGCCCTGACCCTGTCGGGCTGGCCGGACTCGCCGAGGCTGTGGCTGGTGACCCGTGGTGCGCAACCGGCCGGCTGGGAAGAGTCCGGGCCGGCCGCGCCGGCGGTCGCGCAGGCACCGGTCTGGGGGCTGGCCCGCAGCATCGATCACGAACATCCGGAACTGCGCGCCACCGGCGTCGACCTGTCGGCCGACGGCGGCACCGAAGAACTGCGCGGCCTGTTCAGCGAGATCTGGTCGGACAACACCGAAACCGACGTGGCGCTGCGCGGCCACCGCCGCTACGTGGCACGGCTGGAGCCCTTGGAGAACCCGGCGGCGCTGTCCGAACAGTCCGGCGAGTTCGCCGCGCGTGCGGACGCCAGCTATCTGATCACCGGCGGCCTCGGCGCGGTCGGCGGCAAGATCGCCGCGTGGCTGGTCGAGCGCGGTGCCCGCCACCTTGTCCTGATGGGCCGCAGCGCGCCGTCGGCAACGGCCCAGGCGACGCTGGACGCGCTGCGGGCCGCGGGCGCCGAGGTGACGGTCGCCCAGGGTGACGTCACCAAGTCCGGTGACGTCGCGGCGGCCCTGGCCACCATCGGTACGGCGATGCCGCCGCTGCGCGGCGTGGTGCACGCGGCCGGCACCGTCGACGACGCCATCCTGGCGCGCCTCGACGCCGCGAAGCTGCGCGCGGTGATGGCGCCGAAGGTTCAGGGCGCCTGGAACCTGCACACCCTGACCGCCGATGCGGAGCTGGACTTCTTCGTGCTGTTCTCCTCGGCCGCCTCGGTGCTGGGTTCGCCCGGGGCCGCCAACTACGGGGCCGCGAACGCCTTCCTGGACGCGCTCGCCTGGCACCGCCGGGCGGCCGGCCGCCCGGCGCTCAGCGTCAACTTCGGCCCGTGGGCCGGGTTGGGCATGTTCACCAACTCCGAGTTGCACCGGCACTTCTCGCACTACGGCGTCGAAGGCATGTCGGCGGAGGCTTACTTCGCCGCACTGGCGGCGCTGCTGGCCGGCCCGGCTTCCCAAGCGACCCAGGTCTTGGTGCTCGACATCGACTGGGCGCGGTGGCGCCCCAGCGCGCAGTCACCGCTGCTGCGCGACCTGCAGGCGGCGGTGCCGGCCGGACCGGGCGGCGCGGCCGCCGCAAGCGGCCTGTTCGAGGCGGTGCAGGCCGCCGACCCGGCGCAACGTCAGCAGCTGCTGGAGACCTACCTGCGTGACCTGGTCGCCGGCAAGCTGGGCCTGGCCCCGTCGGGCCTGGATGTCACGGCGCCGCTGAACAATCTCGGGGTGGACTCGCTGATTACCCTGGAACTGCGCATCCAGGTGGAGCGGGAACTCGGCATCGTGGTGCCGGTCGCCCGCCTGCTGGACGGCCCCAGTGTGGACAGCCTGGCCGGCTGGCTCAGCGAGCAGTTGGCCGCCGGCGAACACGCCGAGCGGATCCCGGTCCCCGGCACCGGCGCGGCGCCCGACGTCGCGCTGCCGACCCCGGAGTCGGACGTGCTCGCACAGGTTTCCGACCTCTCCGACGAGGCGGTGGATGCGTTGCTGGCGAAGATGATCGCCGACGGCGAGCACGCCCAGGACGGGGGTAACCCGTGACGAACGGACCCGACGGGCCCATCGACATCTCCAGCCTGTCACCGGAGAAGAAGCGCGAACTGCTGGCGGCGTTGCTGACGGCCAAAGCGCAGCAGAAGACATCCGAACACGAGCTGTCCTACGGTCAGCGGTCGATGTGGTTCGTCCACCGGCTCGCACCCGACAGTGCCGCCTACACCGTCGCCTACGCCGGACGCATCGCCGCCGGTCTCGACGTGCCGGCCCTGGAGCGGGCCGCCCAGGCGTTGGTGGACCGGCATCCGATGCTGCGCACCACCTACGCCGAGCGTGACGGCCAGCCGATCGGCCTCGTCCACGCGCATTGGCCGGTGCGGATCACCACCCAGCGCATCGGTGCGGACCCGGCAGAGCTGCAGGAGTGGATCCAGACCGAGACCGACCGGCCGTTCGATCTGCGTAACGGGCCGATGCTGCGGCTGACCCTGCTGGAGCGCGCCGTCGGAGGTGGCGGCTCGGATCACGTGCTGCTGTTGACCGTGCACCACATCGCCGTCGACTTCTGGTCCATCGACGTCATCCTCGACGAACTGCGAGCGTTGTACGCCGCCGAGCGCGGCGCCCCCGCTGCCACGCCGCCGGGGCCGCCGGCCGACCGGTATGTCGACTACGCCACGCAGCAGAACCGCATGCTGCGCGGGCCCGACGGTGAACGGCTGTGGGACTACTGGCGCGAGGTGCTCAGCGGTGAGCTGCCGACGCTGGCGCTGCCGACCGACCGGCCGCGCCCGGCGGTGCAGACCTACGCCGGTGCGCTGCACCGATTCAGCGTCGACGCGCAGGTGACGGCCGGACTCAAGCAGGTGGCGCGGACCGTCGGCGCGACGCCCTACATGACGCTGTTGGCCGCCTACGCGGTGCTGCTGCACCGCTACAGCGGCCAGGACGACCTGATCATCGGCTCGCCGTTCGCCTGCCGCGACCGGGCCGGGTTGATGGGCATGGTCGGCTATGTCACCAACCCGCTGCCGTTGCGCGTCGACGTGAGCGAGGACCCGAGTTTCGCTGCGCTGCTGGGCCAGGTCAAAGACACCGTGCTGGGCGCGATCGCACACCAGGAGTATCCGCTGCCGTTGCTCGTCGAGCGGCTCCGGCCGGTGCGCGACGCCGGGCGTACCCCGTTGTTCCAGGTGTCGTTCGCCTGGCAGCAGGTCCGGCTGTTCGAAGACAACCCCGCGAACGCGGCGGTCGGCACCGGCGGGTCCGGTGACGCCGATGGGCTGGCCCTGGAAACCCTGCACATCGGCCAGGGCGGCTCGCCGTTCGACATCACCATGCAGGTCGGCGAACACGAGGACCAGCTGCAGCTGGCGCTGCAGTACAACACCGACCTGTTCGACGCCGCGACCATGGCGGCGATGGCGCAGCACTTCACCGTGCTGCTGACCGGGCTGGCGCAGCCGGGCGCCGCGGACGCCGCGGTGTCGCAGCTGCCGCTGCTCACCGACGCCGAGCGGACCCGGCTGCAGTCCTGGAACGACACCGCCGTCGACTACCCGGCCCCGGCCGGCCTGCACGAGATGGTCGCCGCCGCTGCCGCACACACACCCGATGCCGTGGCGGTGAGCTACGAGGGCCGGGAGCTGAGCTACGCCGAGCTGGAGCGGCGGGCCAACGGGCTGGCACACCGGTTGCGCCGGTTCGGTGTCGGCACCGGCAACGACGTGGTGCCGGTGCTGCTGGAACGCTCCGAAGATCTGGTGATCGCCCTGTTGGGCGTGCTCAAGGCCGGCGGTGTCTTCCTGCCGCTGGATCCCGCCCAGCCCGCCCGGCGGATGGAAGCGATGCTGGCCGACGTTCCGGACGCGCCGGTCTGTGTCACCCACCGCGAGCATTTAACCCATGTGCCAACAGATTTCACCGGCGCCCGGCTCTGTCTCGACCAGCCGTCCGCAGCGCCCGCCGAGGCGGATTCCGCGCCCGAGGTGACCGCGACCGAGCTGGCCTACCTGATGTACACCTCCGGTTCCACCGGTACGCCCAAGGGGGCGTTGAACAGTCACGCCGGTATCCGCAACCGGCTGCTGTGGATGCAGGACGCCTTTCCGCTGACCGCGGAGGACCGGGTGCTGCACAAGACCCCGATCAACTTCGACCCGTTCGTCTGGGAGATCTTCTGGCCGTTGATCGTCGGCGCCCGGGTGGTGATCGCCAAACCGGAGGGCCACAAGGACGCCGGCTACCTGGCGCGCACCATCGCCGAACAGCAGGTCACCACGATGCATTTCGTTCCCTCGATGCTGCGCCGCTTCCTGGCGGAGCCCGAGGTCGCATCCTGCACCGGCCTGCGGCAGGTGTTCTGCAGCGGTGAGGCACTCACGGCTGACCTGCGCGACAGTTTCTTCGCCGCGCTCCCGGCCGAGTTGTACAACCTTTACGGTCCGACCGAGGCCGCCATCGACGTCACGCACTTCCATTGCATGCGCGGTGTTTCCGAACCGATCATTCCGATCGGGCGGCCGATCGCCAACATCGCCATCCACCTGCTCGACGCGGTGGGCAACCCGGTTCCGGTGGGTGTGGCCGGGGAACTGTACATCGGCGGCGTCGGTGTGGCGCGCGGCTACCTGAACCGGCCGGAGGCCACCGCCGCAGCATTCGGCGACGACCCGTTCAGCACGGTCCCGGGCGCGTTGCTCTACCGCACCGGCGACCTGGCCCGGTACCGGCCGGACGGCAACATCGAATACCTGGGCCGGCGCGACGACCAGGTGAAGATCAACGGCTTCCGGATCGAGCTCGGTGAGGTGGAGGCCGCACTGGGCAACCACCCGGGCATCGCCGAATGCGCGGTCGTGGCACGCAGCGACAGCTTCGGCAACACCCAACTGATCGCGCATGTCGTACCGGTCGCGGCGCTGCCGGGCACCGCGGACCTGCGCCGGTTCCTGCTGGAACTGGTTCCCGCGGCGATGGTGCCCGCGGTGTTTCGCGCCACCGACCTGTTGCCGCTGTCGCCCAGCGGGAAGGTGGATCGGCGGGCCCTGTCGGCCGTCGATGCCGACCTCGACGCCGCACCGCGGGAGTTCGTGGCACCGCGCGATGCCACCGAGGAGGCACTGGCGACGATCTGGCGCGAGGTGCTCGACGTGGAGCGGGTCGGCGTCACCGACGACTTCTTCGCGCTCGGCGGAGCTTCCACCCAGGCCCTGGAGGTCGCGGTGCGGGTGGGTGAGCTCGGCATGGAGCTGCGCCCGGAGTCGATGTTCGTCTACGGCACCATTGCCGAGCTGGCCGCCGAGTTCGGCCCGGTCGGCGGCGACACCGCAGCACGACGGCCGCCTGAGCCGGTCGCCTCGGCCGTTCAGGAGACTTCCGCACCGCCGGAACCCGTTGCCGCTCCGGTGAGAACGGTGCAGGCCGGCCCGTCCCGCAACATCGTCATCGAAAGCCTCGGCGTGTACCTGCCGCCGCGGGCGGTCTCCACCGAGCAGGTGCTCGCCGACTGCGTCAACGAGGTGAAGATCCCGTTGGAGCGTCTCACCGGCATCAAGAACCGGCGGATGGCCGGCGTCGACGAGTTCTCCATCGACTTGGGCCGCAAGGCGATCGCCGACTGTCTGTCCCGGTCGAGCTACGCTCCCGAAGAGATCGACCTGGTCATCGCCTGCAACATCTCCCGCTGCGACGGCCCCGAGCACATGTTCACCTTCGAGCCCAGCACCGCCTCGCAACTGCGTGACGAACTGGGCCTGTCCAACGCGGTGTGTTTCGACATCAACAACGCCTGCGCGGGCATGTTCACCGGTGTCAGCGTGGCCCAAGACTTCCTCAAGACCGGTCTGGTGCGCAACGCGCTGGTGTTCAGCGGCGAATACATCAGCCACATCACCGAGACCGCGCAGCAGGAGATCGAGGGCGCGATGGACCCGCGGCTGGCCTGCCTGACGGTCGGCGACGCCGGGGCGGCGGCGGTACTCGAACTCGGGGCAGGCGACCGGGTCGGCTTCCACGATCTGGACCTGGCCACCTACAGCGAGTTCGCCAAACTGTGCATCGCCAAGGCCACCGAGGGACCGCACGGCGGTGCCATCATGGTCACCGACTCGGTCACCCAGACCGCGATCGCTGTGAAGCACTCGGTGCCCTACGTCGCCGCGGTGATGCAGCGGCACGGCTGGCGTCCCGAGACGGCCGACCAGCTGCTGATGCACCAGACCTCCGAGGCGTCGATCAACGACGCGATCCTGACCATCAACCGGGTGTTCGGTGCCGGTGCCGCCAGCCGGGCCAACACCATCTGCAACCTCGCAGAACGTGGAAATACCGCCACCACCACACATTTCGTCGCGCTGTATGACTACATCTACGCGGGCCGGATCAACTCCGGGGACAATGTGGTGCTGTCCATCACCGGCTCCGGACAGACCATCGGCACCGGGCTCTACACCTTCGACGACCTGCCCGACCGGATGCGCCGCGCCGGCAACGGCCAGGCCAGGCAGTCCGCCCGCGGCACCCGGTCGGGCCGCCGGGAGCTGCCGGCGACGCCGCGGGTGCGTATCGATGGGATCGGGATAGCACCGGCTTCGGAGGCTTCCCTCAGTTCGATCCAGTTCGCCGTCGATGCCGCGGCCGCCTGCTTGGACGACAGCGGTGTCGAGCGGACCGACGTCGGACTGGTCATCCACACCGGTATCTATCGGGATGACTTCTTGAGTGAACCGGCCGTGGCCACCCTGGTCGCCGGCGAGGTCGGGATCAACGCCGAACCCGAGTCCGCGGACGCGCCGAAGACGTTTGCGTTCGACATCCTCAACGGCGCAGTCGGTTTCCTCAACGGCTGCCACGTCGCGGCCGGCATGGTCGGCGCCGGCCGGACCGGCCACGCCATGGTGTTGGCCTCCGAGGTGGAGAACAACACCCCGCAGAGCGGCTACCCGCGCGCCGGCATCACCGAGACCGGGTCGGCGATCATGTTGAGCCCCAGTGCCGGTCCGGAGGGCTTCGGGCGGTTCGTCTTCGGCCACTACCCCGAGTACCGGGGCGCACTGCGGACCCACACCCAGGAGCGCGACGGCCGGATGTGGCTGCGAGTCGACCGCGATCCGAACCTGGCCGCCATCTACGCGAGCTGCCTGCCCGCGGCGGTCAAGGAGTTGCTGACATTGGAGAGCCTGGAGCCCGAGGACATCGCCCTGGTGTTGCCGCCGTATCTTCCGGGCGCCGCCCTCGACGAACTCGCGGCCGGTATCGGGGTGGATCGGTCCCGGTTCGTCGACCTGGAGGCGCAGGGCTGGACCAGTGACCCGTTCACCTCGACACTGCCCTACCAGATCGCCGACGCGCGGCAACGTGGGCTGGTCAAGCCGGGCGATATCGCGTTGATCATGGCCGCCGGCTCCGGTGTCGAGGTCGGCTGCACGACCTACCGGTTCTGATCTGATGCGCGCATTCGTCACCGGGGGAACCGGTTTCGTCGGCTCGAACCTGGTCGCCGCGTTGCTCGAACGGGGCATGCAGGTGCGGGTGCTGCGCCGATCCACCTCGCCGATGGCCGCGCTGGAGGGCTTGGAGTGCGAGACCCGCGTCGGCGACGTGAACGACGGCGTCGAGGCGCTGGCCGAGGCGATGGCCGACTGCGACTGGGTGTTTCACACCGCCGCGATCTCGGATTACTGGCGCCACCGCACCCAGACCCGGCTGTACCGCACCAACGTGGACGGCACCCGCGACATGGCCGCTGCCGCAGCGCGGGCCGGAGTCAAGCGGTTCGTCTATACCAGTTCACTTGCCGCGCTGGGTATTCCGTCGCGGGGGCATGAGTTGGTCGAGACCGACGAATTCAACATCCGCCCGAGGCAGTTCCCGTACGCGCACAGCAAGCACCTCGCCGAGGCCGAGCTGCGCAAGGCGGCTGCGGCCGGCCTGCCGGTGGTGGTCGTCAACCCGTCGGCGGTCATCGGGCCCCGCGACGTCAACCGCATCGCCAGCGCGATGCTGGTCGAAGCGAAGAACGGCCGGTTGTGGTTCGCCGCCCCCGGTGGCACCAACTTCGTCTCGGTCGACGACGTGGTGGCCGGCCACATCGCGGCTGCCGAGCGGGGCCGGATCGGGGAACGCTACATCCTGGGCGGTGAGAACCTGTCCTTCCGTGCGGCGTTCACGCACGCCAACGAACTCTTCGGTCGGCGGCCACCGTCGGTCATGCTGCCGCGCTGGTTCATCCCGGTGGCGGCTGCGGGTGTCAGCGTGGCCCGCGCCGTCGTCGGGCCGCGGCTGCCGATCGATGCCCGCCAGATGAGGCTGTCTACTGCGGACATCTTCGCCGACGCCAGCAAGTCCCGCCAGGAATTGGGCGTGCCGTTCACCCCGTTCGCCACTGCGCTGCGGGCCGGATACGAGTGGTACCGCGACAACGGTTATCTGGACCGCTGACCCAACGTCCTGCCGGTGGCAGCGGCTGTCACCCGGCTTTTGCCCAGTCGTCGTGGGTGCAGACATGTCGTTGGTCGGGGCCCTCGACGGGAACGGCTTCGTAGCTGGCCTCGTCGAACAGTGGGTCGTCGAACAATGGATCATCGCGAACCGGGTCGTCGGGCCACGGCCAGTCGGCGTCGGGCGGTGGCAGCTCCTCGGGCGGCGGTCGACGGTGGTAGTCGATGACGGCTTCGATGAAGTGGAAGGGGTTGACCCGGGGTTGGCCGTGGTCAAGTTTCGGCGGCGGGATCCATTGGACCCGGCCGGATTCGCCGAGTCGGGTGGTCCAGCCCTGTTCGCTGGCCATCCGGTTATCCGGCGCGCA
>NZ_LQPS01000041.1 GCF_002101885.1 Mycolicibacter senuensis | reverse complement strand
CTAGTGTCCTGAGTCATTAATTCATACGCTCTTGTTAGCATGGGTGATGCCATCGCCGCATGCCGCCAAGATCGTCCTGACCGATGACGAACGTGCCGAGTTGGAGAGCTGGACTCGTCGGCGCAACAGCGCCGCGAGCTTGGCTCTGCGGGCCCGAATAGTTCTGGCGTGCGCCGACGGCGGCAGCAATGTCCAGATTGCCGACCGGCTGGAGCTCGATCGCAGCACGATCCGTAAGTGGCGCAACAGATTCGTCGAGTTGCGGTGCGACGGACTGCTCGATGAGCCGCGGCCCGGCCGGCCCAGGGTGATCGGTGATGACCAGATTGAAGCGTTGATCACTGCGACGCTGGAATCCACCCCGCCGAATGCCACGCACTGGTCGACTCGGTCAATGGCCGATCACCTGGGTTTGAGCCAGTCGATGGTCTCGCGGGTATGGCGGGCGTTCGGATTAGCTCCGCACAAGCAGGATTCATGGAAACTATCCAAGGACCCGTTGTTCGTCGAGAAGGTCCGCGACGTCGTCGGCCTGTATCTCAATCCACCGGAGCGGGCGGTGGTGCTCTGCGTCGACGAAAAGACCCAGATCCAGGCCCTTAACCGCACCCAACCGGTGTTCCCGATGCTGCCGGGAACCCCGGCGCGAGCCAGCCATGACTACGTCCGCCACGGCACCTCAAGCCTGTATGCCGCACTTGATCTGGCCACCGGCAAAGTCATCGGCTCGCTGCATTCCCGGCACCGCAGCCAGGAGTTCCTCGCGTTCTTGAAGAAGATCGACGCCGAAGTCCCCGCCGACATGGACTGCCACGTCGTTCTCGACAACGCCTCCACACACAAGACCCCCGCGGTAAAGCGTTGGCTGACAAACCATCCCCGCTTGGTGCTGCATTTCACCCCGACCAGCTCAAGCTGGCTCAACCTCGTCGAACGCTGGTTCGCCGAACTGACCACCAAGAAACTACGACGCGGCACCCACACCTCAGTGCGACAACTCAACGCCGATATCCGTGCCTGGATCCAGACCTGGAACGACAACCCACGGCCCTACGTCTGGACCAAAACCGCCGACCAAATCCTGGAATCCATCGCCAACTACTGCCGACGAATTAATGA
>NZ_LQPS01000040.1 GCF_002101885.1 Mycolicibacter senuensis | reverse complement strand
TACAACCCCGACAAACACCGAGCGCTCCAGAAAACCCTCACCCAAAAAGGGGCGGCTTGACATAGGGCTTCTCATGCCACCGCGTGATAGTCGGCGAGCCGGAACCTGCGCATCCGCCGAAGATCTTTGATCTTGGCGAGCACGATGCCCAGATCGAGGCTCATCGGACACTCCCTCTAGTTCGACAGATGCGAGCCGGCCCGGAACGCCAGGCCGATCGTTCGGGTGAACGTCTCGGGTGCCAATCGTTTGATGTTCCAGCCGATTTTCGCGTCCAGCTGCGGCATGCAGTACAGGCCGCCGCGGTCATGGGTGTCCAGGCAGTCCCGGGCCACCCGGGCGGCGGAGATTCCGGTCCAGCGCATCAACCGGTTCGCGGCTTGGGTGGATTGTGCGGTGCTGCGGCCGGATTCGACGATGTTGGTCTTGACGAACGTCGGGCACAGCGCGGTCACGCCGATCCCGGTGCCGGACAGCTCGGCGGCCAGGGTCTCCGACAGGGAAAGCACGCCGGCCTTGCTGACGTTGTAGGCCGCCATCTCCGGGGCGGCGCCGAACGAGGCCGCCGAAGCGACGTTGATGATCCCGCGTGGCTGATCGGTCTGAGCCGCACGCAGCATCGGGGTGAACACATGGCAACCGTGGATCGGTCCCCACAGGTTGATGCCCAGCGTCCAGTTCCAGTCGTCGAGCGACATGGCTCCGATCGGCTGGCCGCCGGTGCCGACGCCGGCGTTGTTGATCACCAGCGTCGGCGGGTGGCCGAACCAGGTCCGTGCGGCTTCGGCCAACGCGGTGACCTCGTCGATGGCGGAGACGTCGCAGTGCACGGCGATGGCCCGGCCGCCTGCAGTGGTGATGGCTTCGACGGTGCGTTGGGCGGCGTCATCGTCGATGTCGCTGCAGACCACGGCGCTGCCACGGCGGGCGAGTTCGGTGGCGAATGCGGCTCCGATGCCGCTGCCGGCGCCGGTGACGACGGCTGAGGCTTCATGGCTGCGTTTCGGCGACCGCCCAAGGATCATGTGACTGAGTCAACAGCCAATGGTGCCATTAGTCAATGGCAATGTTTTGCGGCCGCTCGGCGCGCAGAGCGTCAACCGCGCGGCGGCGTGGCGAACCGCTCGTCGGTGTAGCGGCGCAGGTTGGCCAGGAAGCGGCGAAACGCCAGGTTCATCAGCGGGCCGCTCACCGGGGAGAAGAGCTTCGCCGGGCCGGTCAGCCGATTGGCCAGGGTCCAGGTGAGCCGGCAGCCCGGCGCGGTCGGTTCGATGCGGTAGTCCTCGACGAACACCGCCAGCGCCGATGTCGAGCTGGCGTTGAACCGAAACGCCATGTGCCGGCAGGGTTCCCAGGCGAGAAACTCCTCGTCGCCGACGATGCCGCCCCGCATGTCGACGAGCCGGGTGGTGCCCACGCCGTGCGGCTCGCGGCTGGTCCAGGTCACGTTGGTGATCACCGACGCCCAGCGCGGCCAGGCGTCGGCGTCTTCGAGCACCTCCCACACCTGCTCGGGCGTCACGGCCAACTCGACACTGTTGCTGAACCGCTGCGGCGCCCGGTCTAGGAAGCCGAGATCAACACGCTCGCAGGGAAACATCCGGGACAACGCATTTCCTCTCTCCCGCGTCACAAGTTCAGCGCGCGCCGCGCACCAGCCGGCCCGGGCGCGCACCGGTGTCGACGCCGTTGCGCCGGGTCACGGTACCGCTGACGATGGTGGCAACATACCCGCCGGCACCCTGCAGCAGCCGGCGCCCGCCGGCCGGCAGGTCGTAGGCCATCCGGGCCGGGTGCAAGGTCAGCGCGTCCATGTCGATGACGTTCAGGTCGGCCTTCTTGCCCACCGCGATGACACCGCGGTCGTTGAGCCCGAACAGTTGCGCGGTGTCGTGACACTGTTTGCGCACCACGTATTCCAGCGGCAGCTTCTCGCCGCGGTGCCGGTCGCGGGCCCAGTGGGTGAGCAGGAAGGTGGGATAGGAGGCGTCGCAGATCAGTCCGCAGTGCGCGCCGCCGTCGGACAGGCCCAGCACCCCGGCGGGGTGGGTGAGCATCTCGCGGATCGCGTCGTGGTTGCCGTCGGCATAGTTGAAGAACGGCAGCATCAGCATCGCGCCGGCGTCATCGGCCAGCATCAGGTCGTAGAGCGTCGACAGCGGGTCCGCACCGCGCGCCGCGGCGATCGCGGCCACCGAGCGGTCCGGTGTCGGCTCGTAGTCCGGCGGGTCGCCCAGATCGTAGATGCGGTGCAGCGAGTGCTGCACCAGCGCGAACATCCCGTCGAACTGCAGCGAGGTGTCCACCGGCAGATCATCTTCGGCCAGGATGGCGGCCTTGACCGCCGGCTCGGCGAGCCGCTGCGCCAATTCCTCGCGGCTGCACTGCTCCTTGAGCCGGCGGTAGGTCGGGCGGTGGGTGAAGCCGTGATGCCCGGGGAAGCCGAGCAGCATGCCGAACGGCCGGGCGGCGATCTGCGGATACAAGGCGCTGCCCGACTGATGGGCGGCGGCGGAGATGTCGAGCTGCTCACGCCACAGGTTCGGGTCGGCGTCGACCTGGATCAGCGCGAACGACAACGGACGGTCGATCTCCCCGGCGAGCCGCCGCATCCACTCGAGTTCCTTCTTCGGCGCGACGATGTCCTCGCCGGCGGCGCCCTGCGGCGCCAGTTCGAACACCGCCTGACCGCCGGCCGCCATCGCGCGGCCCAGCCCGAACAGTTCGTCCTCGGCGGCGAACGTGCCCGGCACCGGCTCACCGTCCATCGCGCGGTGCGCCAGCGTGCGGGAGGTCGAAAACCCCAGCGCCCCGGCTTCGACCGCTTCCTGCACCAGTCGGCTCATCGCGGCGATGTCGTCGGGGGCGGCGGGCTCGTTGCGCGCGCCGCGCTCGCCCATGGCGTAGGCGCGGATCGCCCCGTGCGCGACCTGACTGCCGACATCGACGGCGAAGCTCTGGCGATCCAGCGCGTCGAGGTACTCCGGGTAGCTCTCCCACGCCCAGGCGATGCCCTCGGTCAGCGCGGTGCCGGGGATGTCCTCGACGCCCTCCATCAGCTTGATGAGCCACTCCTCGCGGCCGGGGCGAACCGGGGCGAACCCGACCCCGCAGTTGCCGCTGACGACCGTGGTTACGCCGTGCCCGCTGGACGGTTCCAGCAGACTGTCCCAGCTCACCTGGCCGTCGTAGTGGGTGTGAATGTCGACGAATCCGGGTGCGACGATTCGTCCGGTGGCGTCGATCGTCTCGGCTGCCGCGCCGGTGAGGCCGGAATCGGCGCCGCCGCTGCGGCGCTGCACGGCCACGATCTTGCCGTCCCGGATGCCGATGTCGGCCGGGTAGCGGTCTGCCCCCGTGCCGTCGACGACGGTGCCGCCGGTGATCGCCAGGTCATACACGGCCGTCTCCTTCGTCATGGTCCCGAACGCGCCCAGGAAGGTTGTTGATCAATTTGTACACATTTCGATAATGTGTGCAAGTGCCCGACGATGCAGGATCTTCGACACTGCCGTCGCCGCTGCTCACCGCGGCGACCGAGACACTGCGCCACCTCGGTCCGCGGCGCTTCAGCCTCACCGCGGTCGCCGAGGCGGCCGGCGTGTCACGCGGCACGGTGCACAACATCCTCGGGACCCGCGACGACGCCATCGCCGCCGCGCTCGAGCAACTGTCTTCGGCCTTCATCGAGACCATGGCCACCGAGGTGCATCAGCAGCAGACCCTGGCCGAGCAGGTCGCGGCCGCCGCGGTGCTGATCTCGGCGCATCGCCGCCGATCGGCCGCCGAACCACGCACGATCAACCAGAGTGTGCTGGTGCTGTTGCTCGAACACGGCGGCGAAGAGTTGATGCGGCGCTCCGTGCAGTTGTGGATGCCGCTGGTTCGGACCGCGCAACGCAGCGGCGAAGTCGGCGACCGCCTGGATGCCGGCCGCGCCAGCGAATGGATCGTGCGGATGCTGTTCAGCTTCGAGCTGCTGCCACCCATGCGGGTGAATCTGGACAGCCCCCGGGCCGTGCGCCGCTTCGTCAGCGACCACATCGTCGCCGGACTGGGCGGGGCCGGCCATGGCTGATCCGGACCACCTGGTGGCGATCGTCGGCGCCGGACCGGGCGGGATCGCCGCCGCCAAGCAACTGTTGGACGCCGGCATCGACGATTTCGTCATCCTGGAGCGGGCGGGTGACTTCGGCGGCACTTGGCGCGACAACCACTATCCGGGCCTGGCCGTGGACATCCCGGTGATGTGGTACCAGTTGTCGTTCGCGCCGAATCCGAACTGGAGCCGGCTGTTCGCGCCCGGCCCGGAAATCTATCGATACCTGCGCGACACCGCCGCCCGCCTGGGTTTGTACGAGCATCTTCGTGCCCATTGCGAGGTGACCCGGCAGCGCTGGGACGACACCGCACAGCTGTGGCGGCTCTGGCTCGACGGCGACCAGACCGTGTCGGCCCGCTTCGTCATCAACTCGGTCGGCGGCTATGTCAACCCCAAGAGCGCCATCCCGGTCGACGGCATCGACGACTTCACCGGAACCGTGCTGCGGCCCAACGCCTGGGACGACGGCTACCACACCGCGGGCAAGCGCATCGCGGTCATCGGCACCGGATCGAGCGGCATCCAGATCGCCGCCGCACTGTCCGCCGGCGCGGGCACACTGGAGGTCTACCAACGTACGCCCGCGTGGGTATTGCCGAAGATCGACTTCGCTGTTCCGCGCCGGCTGCGCCCGCTGATGCGGATGCGCTGGGCGGTCGCCGCCGTCAACCTGCTGGGCCGGCTGGCCATGGACGTATTCATGGTGGGGCCGCTGGTGCACCTGATGGCACACCTACCGGACCGGCTGCTCATCCGGCTGATGCCGCTGTACGACAGCTACTGCCGAGGGCTCTACCGGTTACTGCTGCGCGCCAAGGTCACCGACCCCGCGACCCGGCGTGCCCTCGTACCGCGCTACGGGCTGCTGGCCAAGCGGCCGGTCATCTCCAGCGACTTCCTGCCGACGCTGAACAACCCCAACACCCATCTGGTCACCACACCGATCGCCCGGATCACCGCCACCGGCGTCCGCACCGTCGACGGCGTCGACCACCCGGCGGACCTGATCGTCGCCGCCACCGGCTACGAGCTGTGGACCGACCCCGAAACCTACCGCCCCGGAACGGTTGTGGGATCCGACGGTTTCGACCTCGCCCATTACTACCGTGCTGAGGGGTTGCGCAGCTACGCCGGAACCGCCCACCCCCGGTTGCCCAACCGATGGGAGATCGTCGGCCCGCTCGGCTTCGTCGGCCTCGCCTGGATGGACTACGTCGAGACCATGGCGGCACACGCGGTGCGGATGATCACCGAGACGCGCCGGCGCGGCGCCGCCAGCGTAGCGGTCGGCGATGCCGCCTTTGAGCGCTGGAATGAACTCATGCGCCGCCGCGGCAAGGCCGTGCACCTGTATCTGACCGCGTGTAATCCCGGACTGTCCACGTATTTCGTCAATTCCCAGCGTGAGACGGTCTACCACCGTCCCCAGACCATCACCGGATCGCGCCGGTTCAGCCGGCGTTCGCCGCTGGGCGACTATGTGTTCCGGCAGCCAACCGGGGCTCCGCCGATCCCCGCAGACAAGGAGTACCTCCAGCTATGACCGACTCGATCGAACCACTGGTCCTTGCCGTCGCCGACCGCGAACTCGACGAGCTGCGGAGTCGGCTCAGCAATACCCGTTGGCCGGCCGAGATCGACGAGGCGGGCTGGGATTACGGCACCGACCAGCGGTTCCTCAAGACGGTGGTCGACCACTGGCTGCATCGCTACGACTGGCGCCGCGTCGAATCCGAGGTCAACGCGATCGGTTCGTTCGTCACCGAGGCCGCCGGGCAGCGGGTGCACTTCCTGCATGCCCGGTCGACCGAACCGAGCGCCATCCCGCTGGTCATCACCCATGGCTGGCCCGGGTCGGTCGTCGAGTTCCTCGACGCAATACCATTGCTGCGCCGTCGATTCCACGTCGTGGTGGTCTCGATGCCCGGGTACGGCTTCTCCGGGCCCACCCGGCAGCGCGGGGTCGACTCCGCCGCGGTCGCGGCCGCCGTCGCCGACGTGATGGCGCAACTGGGCTACGCCCGCTATGTGGCCCAAGGCGGCGACTGGGGCGCCATCGTGGTCCGCCACCTCGGTGAGCACTACGGCGACCGGGTCGCCGCCATCCACACCAACATGTGCTTCGCACCCCCGGACCGCGACAACCCGGAACTGCTGGCCGCCGTGACCGAATCCGAGCAGGCCGTCATCGCCGCCGCAGCCGAGCGGATAACCGACGGCATGGCCTACCTGAACCAGCAGGCCACCCGCCCGCATTCGCTGGGTTTCGGCCTGGAGGACTCCCCGGTGGGTCTGGCGGGCTGGATTCTGGAGAAGTTCCACGCCTGGTGTGACATCCGGGACGGCATACCGATCAGTACCGACCGGCTCATCGACAATCTGATGTTCTACTGGCTGACGGCGACGGCGACCTCGGCGGCGCGGCTGTACTGCGAATCCACCCGGGCGGGAACCGGTCCGCTCGGCACGTGGACCGGTCGGGTCGAGGTGCCCACCGGGTATGCGGTGTACCCCTACGAGATGTTGCGGACCCCGCGAGCGTGGGCGGCGCACCGCTACAACCTGGTGCACTACTCGGTCGCGGACCGCGGTGGGCATTTCGCCGCATTCGAGCAGCCCGCGATCTTCGCCGCCGACCTGGACAAGTTCGCGGACGTCCTGGTGGAACGGCAGGTGTTTTAAATCTGGTCCACTGTTCTCGACGACCGCGAGCAGTCGCGGCTTCTCCAGCGCGCACGACCCGGCGGGCCGGCGCTGAGCGCCGGCAAGTGGTTTGATGCCCTATGCCTCGTTTGACGTCGTTGAGCCGTTCGGTTGCTGGCAAGGTGGTCGTGGTGACCGGGGCAGCCAGCGGCATGGGCAGGGCGACCGCCCATCTGCTCGCCGATGAGGGCGCGGTGGTCGGCGTCGTCGATCGTGCCGCCGACGGGCTGGCGCGGGTGGCCGACGAGCTGCGCGACGCCGGTGCCCGGTGCCACGCCGTGGTCGCGGACGTCGGCACGGCCGAGGGCCCCGCAGCCATCCTCGGCGAGGTTCGTGAGTCTCTCGGACCCATCGACGGTCTGGTCAACAACGCCGGGGTGAGCCTCCCCGCGCCGGTGGACAGCGACGACTTCGAGGGCGTGTGGGCCACCACCTTGGCGATCAACCTGACCACCTACGCCCGGTTCGTCCGCGCCGCGCTGCCTGATCTGCGCCGGGAGGGCGCCGGACGGATCGTCAACGTGGCGTCCACCGAGGGGCTGGGCGCGACCCCCGGAATCGCGCCGTACACGGTCGCGAAACACGGCGTGATCGGTCTGACGCGGTCGCTTGCGGTGGAACTCGGCCCGGCCGGGGTGACCGTCAACTGTGTGTGCCCGGGCCCGATCAACACCGGCATGACCGCCGCTATCCCGGACGAGCAGAAGGCGGTCTTCGCTCGCCGGCGGACGGCGCTACGCCGTTACGGGGAGCCCGAAGAGGTCGCGCACGCCACGCTGTCGCTGCTGTTACCGGCGGCCTCCTATATCACCGGAGCGATTCTCGTCGCCGACGGCGGGCTCACGATCCGCAGTGCGTGAAGGACGGGTGAACTGAGGCCGCGAGATACCCGGGCCGAAGTGCAGCGCACGATAAGCACTGTGCTCATTCGCATTTGACGGACACGCGCACACTGCTCGGGCACCATGGCGGCATGGCAGCAAGCCCGAGGACGGTGCACACCTTCTGTAGGTACTGCTTGGCCTCCTGCGGCTTGGAGGTGACGGTCGAGGACAACCAGGTCCGCAAGATCTCCGCCGACAAGCACAACCCGCACAGCTGGCACGACTTCTGCGCCAAGGGCCGCACCGCCAATGAGCTGGTAGAACATCCGCGCCGGATCATGCGGCCGATGCGGCGGGTGGGCGACGCCTACGTCGAGGAGACCTGGGACGTCGCGATCCGCGACATCGCCGCGCGGATGAACGCGCTGATCGACGCGGGCGGGCCCGACACGATCGGCACCTACTACGGCAACCCGTCCGGGCACTCGTCGTCGAACGTGGTCTTCATGAATGCCTGGATGGACGCCGTCGGCACCCGCAGCCGCTACGCCGTCGGCTCCGTCGACCAGAACGCGCTGCATGTGGTGGCCGAGGCGATGTACGGATCGGCACTGATGGTGCCGGTCTCCGACGTCGACAATTGCGATTACTTCCTGCTGGTCGGCACCAATCCAGCGGTGAGCGGCTGGAACTGGCTGGAGACGGTTCCCGACGGCTGGCGCCGTGCGCTGGCCCGCCAACAGGGCGGCGCCACCATCGTGGTGGTCGATCCGTTGCGCACCGAGTCCGCGGAGAAGGCCGACGTGCACCTGGCGGTGCGGCCGGGCCAGGACTGGGCGCTGCTGCTGGCGATGGTGAAGGTGATCCTCGACGAGGGCCGCGAGCACCGGCGCGACTGCGCGGACCTCGCGACCGGCGTCCCGGAGCTGCGTCGGCTGGCGGCCGGCGCGGATCTGGATGACTTGGCTGACCGGTGCGGGATCGACCGGGACCTGATCGAGCGCACCGCGCGGGATTTCGCCGCCGCCGGCGGCGCGATGGTGGTCACGCGCACCGGGGTCTCGCAACACGCGGCGGGCACCGTGGGCGAATGGCTCGGCCAGGTGCTCAACGTGATCACCGGCCGGATGGACCGCCCGGGCGGGCGTCGCTTCGAACCGGGCTATTTCGACGCACTGAAACTGGCCGAACTGGCCAAGACGAAGCCGCACGTCAGCCGGGTGGCAGGACGGGAGATGGTGGCCGGAGCGCATGCGTTGGCGGAACTGCCCGACGAGATCACCACGCCGGGCCGCGGGCAGATCAAGGGAATGCTGATCAACTGCGGCAACCCGGTGGTGTCGGGCCCGGACGGGGCCAAACTGGACAAGGCGCTCGCCCAACTGGATCTGCTGGTCGCTATCGACCTCGTGCAGCGGGAGAGTCACCGGCACGCGCACTGGCTGCTGCCCGCGGTGCACTGGCTCGAGCGCAACGACCTGCTGGCCTTCACCAGCAATATGCACGATCAACCGTTCGTCCAGTACGGCGCGAAGGTCATCGAGCCGCCGCCCGATGCCCGGCAGGAGTGGGAGATCTTCGTCGATCTCGCGATCGCGATGGGTAGACCACTGTTCGGGGCGAAAGGGCTCAACGGGTTCATCAAGGCGACGCGGCGGGTGGCGGCGGTGACGGGTCGGCCCGCGCTGGCGTTCGGTCCGCACTGGCTCGACCGCCTTATCGTGCGGATGTCGCGGAAGGTCAACGGGCGCAAGCTTACCTGGCGTGACCTGATGACCCACCCGCACGGGATGGTGCTGGGACCGCGGGAGTTCGGCCACTTCAAGGACGCGTTGCGGACCGGCGACAAAATGGTGCACGCCGCGCCGCCCGAGTTCCTCGCGCGGGCACGGGAGTTGCTTGCCGACCCGAACCCCGGTGCACCTGAGGGCTTTCCGTTCCAGCTGGGGAACCGGCGCAATCGGCATTCGATGAACTCCTGGCTCAACGAGCTGCCCGGACTGCACCGCTCCGGTAAACGCAACGACGTCCTGATCAACGCCGAGGACGCCGCCGCCCTCGGCATCGGCGGGGGTGACCGGGTGCGGGTGTTCTCCTCGGTCGGCGAGGTCGAGCTGACGGCGACGCTGTCCGACCGACCACGGCGCGGTCTGGTGATCATCGACCACGGCTGGGGTTCGCGGATCTTCGACCCGCGGGGCGGCCGAGCACCGGAGTCGTTCGGTGTCAACCGCAATCTGCTGGTCGACGGCGCCAGCCTCGATCCGCTGTCGCAGACGTCGCCCCTCAGTTCGTGCTACGTCGGGCTGGAACGGCTCGCAGCGGACGCTGACGCACGATCGTCGGCCACCAGAACCACGGTCCGTAGATCCGCACCAGGCACGGCACGATGAACGACCGCACGATCAACGTGTCCAGCAGCAGGCCGATGCACACCGTGGAACCGAGTTGGCCGATGGTGCGCAGATCGCTGGCGAGCATCGCCAGCATGGTGAACGCGAACACCAGGCCCGCCGACGTCACCACGCCGCCGGTATTGCCCAGCGCCCGGATCAGGCCGGTGTTGAGCCCGGCGCCCAGCTCCTCTTTCAGCCGGGCGATCAGCAGCAGGTTGTAGTCCGAGCCGACCGCCACCAGGATGATGAACGTCAGCGGCAGGATCAGCCAGTGCAGGTGCAGGCCGATCAGATGCTGCCAGATCAGCACCGAGAGGCCGAACGCACCGGCATAGGAGAACGCCACGGTGCCCGGAATGACCAAGGCCGCCACCAGGCTCCGGGTGATGACCAGCATGATCATGAAGATCAGTACGAAGGCCGCGATCGCGGCGATCAACAGATCCGAGCGTGAATACTGCTGGATGTCTTTGTTGTTCGAGCCAGACCCGCCGATGTAGATCTTCGACCCGGCCAGTGAGGTCTCCTTCAGTGCGATCTTGATGGCGTCGGGGAACTTCTCGACATGTTCGATACCTTCGGGCCCCATGGCGTTGCCCTCGTGGGTGACGATGAATCGGGCGGCCTTGCCGTCCGGGGACATCATCAGCTCCATCCCGGTCTTGATGTCCTCGTTGTCGAACGCCGGCCGCGGGATGTAGAAGAAGTCGTCGCTGCGGGAGGCGTCGAAGTCGTTGCCGACATTGATCATGTCGTCGAAGGTCTGATCGGTGTTGGCGGCTTGAATACTGCTGGGGCCGTATGTGTTCACGATCAGCGACCGCAGTGCGATCTGGTCGTCGGCCATGATGTTGAGCTGGGTGACCAGCTCCGGAAGCAGCGAGTCCACCACCTCCAGGTGCGAGACCGCGTTCTTGATGTTCTCGGCCAGCCTGTCGACGCTGTCCATCATGTCCCACAGCGACCGGAAGGCCCAGCAGACCGGGATGTCGTAACAGTGTGGCTCCCAGTAGAAATAGCTGCGGATCGGTCTCATGAAGTCGTCGAGATTGGAGATCTCCTCATCCATCTGTTCGGTGAGGGACTGCATCTCCTCCATGGTGAGCACGGTGGAATGCATCTCGTCGGCCAGCTTCTGGGTCAACGCGATCGTGGTCTGCAGCACCTCGACGGTGTGCCCCATGATCTGGGCCTGCTTGTCGGTGTTGGCGTTCTGTTCCCGGGTGAACGGCAGCTGCTGACCATTGGCGCTGCCCTGCATGGTGAACAGGTAGGGCAGCGACGCGTGTTCGAGCGCGCGGCCCATCGGTCTGGTGATGCTCTGCACCATCGCCACCCCGGGCAGCCGGATCAGGGCCTTGGCCGCCCGGTCCAGCGAGATGAAGTCCGCGGAGTTGCGCATGTCGTGGTCGGATTCGACCATCAGCATCTCGGAGAACAGCTTGCTCTTCGGGAAATGCCGGTCCGCGGCCGCGAAGCCCAGGTTGGCCGCCGAGTCACGCGGCTGATACGTGCGGTCGTCGAAGCTGACCTGGTAGGTCGGCACGAAGACCGCTCCGGCGGCGACCAGCGCGGCACTGGCGGTCAGGATCGGCTTGGGCCAGCGCACCACGGATGTGGCGATGCGCCGGTACAGCCGTGCCTTGACCTGCTGGCGGGGATCGAACAACCCGAGCAGGCTGCCCACGCTCAGCACCGCGGGCCCGAGCGTCAACGCTCCGGTGACGGTCAGCACCATGCTGATGGCCACGGCCGGCCCCATGGTGTTGAAGTAGTTCAGCCGCGCGAAGCTCAGGCAGAACGCCGCGCCGGCGATGGTGAGCCCGGAGCCCAGGATCACGTGCGACACCCCGCGGTAGGCGGTGTAGAACGCGTCCTCGCGGCTTTCGCCGTTCAGCCGGGCCTCGTGGTAGCGGCCCATCAGGAAGATGCCGTAGTCGGTCCCGGCACCCAGGGTCAATGCGACCACCAGGTTGACCGCGAATGACGACAGTTCGATGTAGCCGAAGTGACCGAGGGTCGCGATGACGCCCTTGGCGGCCAGCATCAGGATGAGTACCCCGAACAGCGGTACCAGCATGGTGATGTAGGAGCGGTAGACCATCAGCAGCATGAAGATGATCAGGAAGATCGTCGCGATGGTGATGTTGTTCAGGCTCCGGTTGGCCGTGGCCACGGTGTCGGCGGCCAGCGGCGCGGCGCCGCTGACATAGACGTTCAGGCCGGACGGCGGGTCGGAGGTGTCGACGGTGTGGCGCACCGCGGCGACGGACTCGTTGGCCTGCAGCTGGCCGATGTCGCCGGCCAGCCGCAGCAGCACATAGGCGGCGTGGGAGTCGAGGCTCTGGGCGCCGGCCGCGGTGATCGGCTTGCCCCAGGTGTCCATGACGTACTGGACGTGGTCGGTGTCGGCCTGCAGGGTGCGCACCAACGCGTCGTAGTAGCGGTGCTCGGCGTCCCCGAGCGGGTGCTCGGCTTCCAGCACCAGCATCGTCATGCTGGTCGAGTCGGATTCCTGGAACTTCTCACCGATCGCCAGCATCGCGGCCTGCGAGGGCGCATAGGTCGGCACCATCGGGCCGGCGAGTTCCTCGGCCACCCGCTCCACTTGCGGCACAAAGGTATTGGTCACCACGGCCAGCAGCGCCCAGAAGATGATGATCGGGATTGCCAGCAGCCGGACCAGTCGGGCCGCCAACGGCCGCGTCCGACTCATGCCGACTTCACCCGGCAGGTGATGTCGGCGTTGGCCCGGGTGTTGGTGTGCTCATCGCGGACCACGTCGTCGACCAGGATCCGGCAGCCCACGTAGTCGCCGCGCACCTGCGCCGAGATGCTCCCCGACACC
This sequence comes from Mycolicibacter senuensis, assembly GCF_002101885.1. GTDB lineage: Bacteria > Actinomycetota > Actinomycetes > Mycobacteriales > Mycobacteriaceae > Mycobacterium > Mycobacterium senuense. Next base: position 72,893 of record NZ_LQPS01000040.1, on the reverse strand, counting down.
ACCGTGAGCATCGTCGTCTCCTCGTGCCTCCAGGGCAGCACGTCCAGCTCGACGGTGTGCGGGTGCCCGTCGATGTCGAGGTAGGACAGCAGCGCCCCCTCGCCCGCCGAGCCGAACACCTCGTAGCTGAGCTTCTTCGGGTTGAACTGTTCGGGTGCCTGGGGCGGGTTGACCGTCAGGACCGGCCCGGGAGCCGACATCTGGTGGACCTTCCACATCCCCAGTGCGCCGATGCTGACCGCGATCACCATCACCAGCGGCAGCCAGACCCGGGCCAGCGGGGGCCGGTGCGCCGTGCGGGGACTCACGCGCCGTCGGCTTCCACTGTGGCGGCCGCCGGCAACCGCTTCTTCAGCTTCGCCCCCCGCACCAGTTGGGCGGTCACGTTGAACGAACCGAGCATCGGGATCACCCCGAGGAAGGTGCGCTCCGACGGGGTGGCGCCGTGCAACTGCTCCAGGCTGCCGAATATGTAGAAGCAGCCCAGCGAGAAGATCGCGGCCGGGATGCAGAAGGCCAGCGGTGAGCGCTGATCGGCGATGACGCGGCCGGCGAACGCCAGTTCCTGTGATGACAACGGCTCGCGCCCGCGCACCTTGGCCAGCACGGCCTTTCGGGCTCCGATTCCTTCGCTGATCGGCAGCGGGGCCCGCTGCTGCAACCGGTGGATGTAGTAGAACACCCCGGCCGCGAAGCACAACAACGCCACGAAGGCGGCCGCGGCCAGATCACCGAACAGGCGCCAGTTCGTGCCGAGAAAGTTCCAGTTCATCGCACCGCTCACCTCCATCCGTGGCGTACTCGCCGAGTTCGGCCCGCCGGCCTCGTTGGACGCGTCCACCCGAAGATGGAGGTTATATGTCCTCTTATAGGACGTCAACGTCTTATAAATGGACGCGGCAGCGGGTATGCTCTCGGCATGAACGTCGACAGCCCGGAGCTCACCGGTTCGCAGGCCCGCACGCGGGCCGCGATTCTGCAGGCCACGGCGTCGGTGCTCGCCCGGGACCGCACCGCCACGCTGCCGCAGATCGCTGCTGCCGCCCAGGTGGCGCGTTCCACCCTGCACCGCTACTTCGCCGACCGTGATCGGCTGATCTACGAGACCACCCTGGATTCGATCCGGGTCATCAGCGGTGTCATCGGGGCCGCGGCCACTGCCGAGGGCCCGGCTCGCGACGCCATGCGGCGGGTGATCACCACCCTGGCCCCCGAAGGCGATCGGATCGTGTTCCTGTTCGCCGACCCCGCGGTGCTGCGCGACATCCCTGCCGAACAATTGCCGGACTCCGCGCCCATCCTCGAACTCATCGTCCGCGGACAGCAGGAGGGCGTCTTCGATGCGGAACTCACCCCGGAATGGATTCGGATAGCGCTGTTCGGGCCACTGGTCAAAGCCTGCGGTGAAGCGGCGCACGGCATGGTGCCGCGCCACAGCATCGTGCCGTCGCTGATCCGGATCTTCGAGCGCGGCGTGGCCATCAGCTGAGTTCACCGGCGTTTTCGGCAGACACCGGCCCTCGACGGTGACATCATCGGCACCACACCATTCGTTTTCCGGTCTACGACGTGAGGACGACAACATGGGCGAGCGCGTGATCGACCTGCTGATGGACGTCGCCGACCAGCTGCGGGAGCAGGCCGGCGAGGCCGAGAAGATCGGCCGGCTGACCGATCAGACGGTCAAGGCGATGAAGAGCGCGGGCTCGATCCGGTTGTTGCAGTCCGCCCAACACGGTGGCTATGAGGCGCATCCGCGCGAGTGGGCCGAGACCGTGATGGCCACCGCGGCGCTGGACCCTTCAGCCGGGTGGGTTGCCGGCGTGGTCGGCGTGCACCCCTATCAGCTGGCCTACGCCGATCCGCGGGTCGGCGCCGAGGTGTGGGCCGACGACGTCGACACCTGGATGGCCTCGCCGTATGCGCCGCAGGGCGTGGCCAAACCGGTCGATGGCGGCTACCTGTTCAACGGCCGGTGGCAGTTCAGTTCCGGCACCGACCACTGCGACTGGATCATTCTCGGCGCGATGGTCGGCGACGCCGACGGCGTGCCGGTCATGCCGCCGGCGATTCTGCACATGATCCTGCCCCGCGCCGACTACCAGATCGTCGATGACTCCTGGGATGTGGTGGGGCTGCGCGGAACCGGCTCCAAAGACGTCATCGTCAAGGACGCGTTCGTCCCCGGCTACCGCACCATGGACGGCCTCAAGGTGATGGACGGCAGTGCCCAGCGTGAGGCCGGCATGACCAACCCGCTGTATCTGATGCCGTGGTCGACGATGTTTCCGCTGGGCATCTCCTCGGCGGTCATCGGCATTGCCGAAGGCGCGCTGGCCGCCCACCTGGACTATCAGCGGGAGCGGGTGAGCGCCACCGGGACCGCGATCAAAGAAGACCCCTATGTCCTGTACGCCATCGGTGAGGCGGCCGCCGACATCAACGCCGCCCGCCAGGAGTTGTTGGCCAACACCGACCGGATCTACGACATGGTCGCCGCCGGTGCCGAGGTCGGCTTCGCCGACCGTGCCGCCGGGCGCCGCACCCAGGTGCGTGCGGTGTGGCGCGCGGTGATGGCCGTCGACCAGATCTTCGCCCGTTCGGGAGGCAATGCGTTGCGGATGGACAAACCGCTGCAACGGTATTGGCGAGACGCGCATGCCGGACTCAACCACGCGATCCATGTGCCCGGCACCACGTTCCACGCCGCCGCGCTCAGTTCGCTGGGCATCGACCCGCAGGGGCCGCTGCGGGCGATGATCTAGGGCCGGCCCTACCCGCGTTCCGGGGCCAGCCGCTTGAGCGCCAGCCCGCCCTCGAAGGGCCGGTACCCGAACGCGGCCGGGGCGCGATAGCCGGTGTCGCCCAGCGGTGTCGCCACTTCGGCGACGGTCGGTCCGATCCGGGCGGCCACCGGAGCCAGTGCGTCGAGGTCGAAGCGGTACAGCCGAGCGGCGTTCCCGGCCAGGATCTTCCGGCACTCCTGCTCGGTCCGGTTGTGCAGCGCCCAGCGGAGGGCCAGGGTGGAATGCGGCGCGAACCCTTCCTCGTGCGGATAGTCGCTGCCCCACATGATGTGATCGGCGCCCAGGTAGTCGATCATCGCCGCGTCATAGGGCGTCAGCTCACTGGCCAGGTAACAGTTCCGCTTGGCGTATTCGCTGGGGAGCATGGTCATCTCGTCGACGGAGGAGCCGCCGAACATCCCGTAGGTGCGGTTGTGCGCCTCGGTCCTCATGGTGGGCACCATGGCATCGAGCATCATCAGTTGCTGCTGTACCCATAAGGTGCCCTGCTCGGTCGGTACGAACCGCAACGCCGGGTATCGCTCGAAGACGCCGGCCAGGATCAGGTGACCCAGCGTGCGCTGGGCCCACAGCGCCATCTCGGTTATCAGCACCGCGTTGGAGGCCGGCTGGTCCATCGGCATCTCCGGGCTGCCCGCCCCGGCGTGCTGCACCACCGTCAGGTCCAGCTCGGCGCAGAGCGCCCAGATCGGTTCATAGCGGGTGTGAAACAGCGGAGCCACCTGCGGGTCGCCCGGTGAGACGGCCGGGATCAGCACCCCGCCGAAGCACTCCTGCCCGGCGCCCCAACGGATCTCCTCGCACGCCAGGTCGATGTCGTTGGGGAAGATCTGGATCAGGCCGCGCCGCCGGGCCGGCGCCAACGCGCAGAAGTCGACCTGCCATCGGTTGTGGGCCTGTACACCGGCCCAGCGCTTCTCGAACTCGGCACGGGTACGCGGCAGGCTGATGGTGATGTTGGGCGTGGTCGGGAAGAACGGCGGAACGGTGTTGGGCAACAACACCTCGGCCGCCACCCCGTCGGCGTCCATCTCGGAGATCCGCAGCTGGTGGTCCCAGTTGCGGTTGGCGGTCGCGACGATCAGGTCGTCGAACGGGCTGCTGTACGCCGTTGCCCAGCCATCGAAATCGTCGTGGAGTCGTGCCGGCAGATACGGCTTGTAGTCGTAAAGATCCGCCCCGGCGTGGGTGTCGGTCGAGATGACGACGTACCGGTCGATCGCGTCCCATGGTGCAGTCATGGCTTCCTCAATTCCGCTCGATACTCCGTGGCAGGCTGGTTCCCCCGGGTCAGGCCGGGACGGCGGCCTGCAGCGCGGCGAGTGCGGCGGCGCTCAACCGGGCCAGCTCCTCGGCCTCGTCCGGCGTCAGCGCGGCCGCGAACAGTTCCGTCATCCGCCGGTCGGTCGCCACTTCGATCTGGGCGTAGCGGTCCTTCTTGTCGGACCCGTCCGCGAACGGTTCGGGCCACCCGAACATCGCGGCGTACTGCGGCCCCTTGTTGAGCATGTGCGCCTCGATCGGCGTGACGCCGGAGATGGTGAGCGCGTTGAAGTGCACGCCCGCGCGCAGTTCCCGCAGCACGAACATCACCTGCAGTGCGCGCGCCGCCGCGTCGTCGGCCAGCGGCATCGCCCGCCAGCCGGCGAACAACGGCAGACCCGCCCCGGGCGTTGCCACGATGACCTTCTCCCCGAGTGCGGCGATCCGACCCAGCCCCTGGGCGTCGGCCAGGTAGGTGCGCCCGAACTCGGCCGTCTGCTCCCAGTACCGTTGCGCCGCGCCGGCAGCGCCGTGCACCGCGACGCCTTCGTTCCACAGCGCGCTCAATCCGGTCGGCTCGAACACCGCGAAAACCGCGCCGACGGCCTCACCTGTGGCATCGCCGAGCACCCCGCCGCGGCCGGCGACATAACCGGCAAGCGGGTTCTGGTAGCCGGCGGCGACACTGCCCGCGAAGGTCTGCGGGTGCAGCATGAACACAGCGACGGCCTGCTCCATCGCCGCTCCGGTGGCTGCGGCTGACTTCTCGATGTCGCTCATTTGGCTAGGCTGGCACAAAATGAGCACCGTTGTCCTGCGTACCGAGCTACCGATTCCGGCCGAACGCGCCGCGGCGCTGGCGCGAAAACCCGAATTGATGCGGTTCGTTTTGGCCCCGCTGCTCACGATGTCCCTATCGGCGGTCCCCGATCGCGTCGAGGTGGGCACCCGCGTGTCGGCGCGGCTGTGGTGGTTCGGCGTCATCCCGACCTGGACCCATCGCCTCGAGATCAAAGAACTCGACGACCTGATGATCTACACCAATGAGTGCGGCGGCCCGGTGCGCACCTGGAACCATCGCCTGACCTTCACTCCGCTCGACGAACATCGCTGCCGCTACACCGACGAGATCGAAACCGACGACGGCGTCACCGGTTGGGGCACCAGGCTGTTCATCCGGCTGATGTTCGCCCATCGGCACCGCCGCTGGCGCATGCTGGCCCCACTGCTCACCTGACCGGCTCGAGCCCGCCGGGGGCACGGCATCTCCAGTCGCCGAGTCCGCGCGCTAGGGTGCTTGGGTCGGGCGCAGCAAACACCCCGACAGAACGGTTGAGTCCATTCATGACCGCAGCACAGCCCTCGCCGATGGAAGCACGGGTCGGCCACTACTACCAGATGGACGGCACCTATCTGGTCGGCCGGGAGAAGGTCCGCGAGTACGCCCGCGCGGTGCAGGACTATCACCCGGCGCACTGGGACGTCGCGGCGGCCGCGGAGATGGGCTACCCCGAGGTGGTGGCGCCGCTGACGTTCACCTCGACTCCGGGGATGAGCTGCAACCGAGAGATGTTCGAATCGGTGGTCGTCGGTTATGACACCTACATGCAGACCGAAGAGGTCTTCGAACAGCACCGGCCGATCGTCGCCGGCGACGAGCTGAAGATCGATGTCGAGCTGACGTCGGTGCGCCGGATCGCCGGCCGAGACCTGATCACCGTCACCAACACCTTCACCGACGGCGCCGGCGAGCGGGTGCACACCTTGCACACCACCGTCGTCGGGGTGACCGCCGAGGACATTGACCCGGCCATCAAGACGGCCGTGCACAACGCGATGATGCACGACGTCAACATCCTCGGCATCGGCGAATCCCAAGCCGCCTACTGCAAAACGGTCCGGCCCGAGGGGCAGATCCACCTCGCCGACGGCGGCCTGACCCGCACCCCGGCCACGCCGTCGTTCGACGAGGTGAAAGTCGGCGACCAGCTGCCGGTGCGCCACACCCGGCTGTCGCGCGGCGATCTGGTGAACTACGCCGGGGTGGCCGGCGACGCCAACCCGATCCACTGGGACGAGGAGATCGCCAAGCTGGCCGGCCTGCCCGACGTGATCGCCCACGGCATGCTGACCATGGGCCTGGGCGCCGGCTTCGCCTCCGCCTGGACCGGCGACCCCGGCTCGGTCACCCGCTATGCGGTGCGGCTTTCGGCGCCGGCGGTGGTGTCGGCCAAGGAGGGCGCCGACATCGAGTTCAGCGGCAAGATCAAGTCGCTGGATCCCCAGACCCGCACCGGCGTCATCCTGATCGGCGCGAAATCCGGTGACAAGAAGATCTTCGGCTTGGCGACGTTGCACGTCCGCTTCCGCTGACCGGGCAATCGGCGGGCGACGCCGACGGAGACGACCGTGACCGACCTGTTCGACAACCACACCGACCTGACGGTGTGCGGCGGCCCGGTGCGGGTCTACCACGGCGGTGATACCGGCCCGCCACTGCTGCTGCTGCACGGCGCGATGCTCGACACCGCGCAGGGCGTGTGGCGGCGCGTCGCTCCGGCACTGGCCGCCGACCACCGGGTGCAGCTGATCGACCTGCCCCGCCACGGGGCCAGCAGGCCCTGGAGCGGCGTGCTCGACGATGCGTTCTTCCGCCGCTTTCTGCACGAGTTGCTCGACGCACTGCGGCTACCGCGGGTGGCGCTGATCGGGCTGTCGCTGGGCGCCGGGATCGCCACCGGCTTCGCCCTTGAGCATCCCGAGCGGGTCAGCGCCCTGGTGGCGATCGGGCCCGGCGGGCTCGAGGCGAAACGTCCGGCGCAGTTCCTGACCTGGTCGGTCATGCGCACCCCCGGTCTGCTGCGCGCCGCCACCTGGTATCTCGCCCGGTACCCCGGCGCCATCCGCCGGTCCATGGTCGCCAATCTCGCTGCCGGAGAACAGTCCCCGGATTTCGAGGAGATCATCGCCGCGGCGGTCGACGAGGCTCGGGCCAAGCACCGCTACGGCGAGAAGGCGTTGGACGACTGGCAGATCGAGGCCTACGGGCCGCGTTCGATGCGACTGAACCTGCTGCCCGAGCTGCCGGGGCTGGCCGTGCCGACGCTGTGGGTCCGCGGCGCTGAGGATCCGCTGGTCGGGGCAGCCCAGCTGGCCGCAGCCCAGGCCGCCACCCCGCAGTCCCGGCTGGTCAGCATCGCCGGCGCCGGGCACATCGTCACCTACGACCGGCCCGAGGAGTTCACCCGGCTGGCGCGGGAGTTCCTGGCCTCGGTCTCGGGCTCCGGCTAGCCCTCAGCGAATCCGCCCCGCTACCCCGTCGACCAGTAGGGCGCGGCTGTCGGCGCTGCCGTCGAGACGCCGGGTGACGCGTTTGACGATCTGCCAGCGCCACGGCGACTCGGGCGCCCTGCTGAGGTGAAAGTAGTTGGCGCCCCCACGCGCCACCCGGTAGCCGTCGTCCTGTCTGACCAGCAGCGTCGAATCGCACACCGCCACGGCGTCGTCGCCGTGCACGGTGACCACCGCCGGGCCCAGGAAGTGCACACAACCGCCGTTGATCAGCTGCTGATGTCCCGTGGAACGCACCATCGAGGCAATGTCGTTGCGGCCCTTCATCAGCCAGTTCTCGACGTCATAGATCCCGTCGGCTCGCCACAGCCCGGCAGTGGATTCGGCGTCCCCGGCGTCCACCAGCGGCCCGTAGCAGGCGATCATCCGCTCGATCGCGCGCTCGTCCTCGATGCGTTGCAGCCGGTGTTCGAGGTCGGCGAGCCGTTGGTCGGTCATGGTCGTCCCCCGTCGAGATTCGCCAGCTCGGCAAGTGCGGTCAGCTGCTCGATGAAGTGTGCAGCGGATCGCGCCGAGAGCGCGCACGTCACATCGGTGGCACCGAGGTCCGCCAGGCGGCCGATCCGGTCGAGCGCCTGCTGTCCGGCGCCGATCGGGTCCAGCGGCGGTGATGCGAGCACCACGGTGAAGTCGCTCGGGCGGTGCACCGAATCAAGGAACTTCACGACGTCGGCGGCGGTGAGTCCGAACGGTGTCCACCCGTCGCCCAACTCCACCGCACGCCGCAGGGATCGGCGGGTTCGCCCGCCCACCCAGATCGGCACTCGCGGCTGTACCGCACAGGGCGCCACGACCATCGAATCGAACCGGTAGAACGGACCGTGGTAGGACGGCTCGGTGGTGGACAACGACGCCCGCAACGCCTTCATCGCGTCGTCGGCCCGGGCCCCGCGGTCTTCCCATTCGCAGCCGAGCAGGTCGAACTCCTCGCGCAGCGAGCCGACCCCCACCCCCAGCGTGAGCCGGCCGCCGCTGATCCGGTCGAGGGTCCCGTAGCGCTTGGCGATCTCCAGGGGATGGTGATACCCCAGCACCAGGACCGAGGTGACCAACCTGATGCTGCTGGTGCGAGCGGCCAGAAACGCCAAGGTGGCCAACGGATCCCAATACGTCGCTCCTCGGACCTCCGCCGCGTCGGCAGGAACCGCGACATGCTCCGAACAGGTCAGGTAGGCGAATCCGAGTGCGTCGGCAGCCGCACCGATCGCGGCGATGTCGTCGATGCCGCCGCCGGACTCCCACTCCGATGCCGTTCCGGGAACCTGAATGACCACCGGCGTGGCCAGACCCAGCCGCGTCACCGCAACCCGGTCCCGGCTTCGTGGTACCGCAATGGTTTCCTGCACTTTCGTTGCGCTGCGTGGCTGAGGTAACCTCGCCCGAGAAAACTAAAATGAATTTTAGTTATGGAGGCGACCCTTGTCCAGCGACGACGAACCGGCATGGCAGCGACAGTACGGGCCGTGGGCCGTGATCGCGGGCGGTTCCGAGGGCGTCGGTGCGGAGTTCGCGCTGCTGCTGGCCCGGGCCGGGATCAACCTGGTGCTGATCGCCCGCAAGCCCGGACCACTGCGCGGCACCGCCGAACGGTGCCGCGAGTTCGGCGGGCAGGTCCGTGAGCTGGCCGTGGACCTGACCGATCCGGCCGGCGTCGCGCAGATCATCGCGGCGACAACCGATCTCGAGGTCGGGCTGCTGATCTACAACGCCGGGGCCAATACCCACAGCGCGGAGTTCCTGGACGGCGATCTGCGGGCCTTCCAACAGGTGATCGACCTTAACGTGACGACTCCGCTGCAGCTGATCCATCACTTCGCCGGCCCGATGCGCGCTCGCCGTCGCGGCGGTGTGCTGCTGGCCGGTTCGCTCACCGGCTATCAGGGCTCGGCGCGACACAGCGTGTACGGCGGCGTGAAGGCGTTCACCCGGATCTACGCCGAGGGCCTGTGGCTGGAGTTGCGGGACCACAACGTGCATGTGCTCGAACTGGTGCTCGGCGTCACCAGGACACCGGCCATGCAGCGGGTCGGGCTCAACTTCGACATCCCCGGCATGCCGGTGTCCGATCCGGCCGATGTCGCCCGGGAGGGACTGGCCCGGCTTCCCCACGGCCCGGTGCACGTCGTCTCGGCTCATGCCGACAATCCCGCGCTGCGCGCCACGCCCGACCGGGCCGAAGCCGTGCTGGCGTCCCATCGGATGATGCAGAAGCTGCTCGGTGGCGCGCCCACCCGGGATTCCGATGCCCCGCCCATCGGTTGATCGCGAGCCGGCGGCCCCCAGCACGGCCGCCCAACGCCGGCGCTGCGACCGGATTCTCGCCACCGCCGCCCGGCTCGGTGCCCGCGACGGGCTGGAAGCAGTCCGCATGCAGGATGTGGCTGATCAATCCGGCGTGTCGATCACCACCGTCTACCGCTACTACCCGACCAAGCAGCACCTGTTCAGCGCACTGCTGTTGCACTACACCCGATCCGTGACGCCGCCCCAACCGCTGACCGGATGTCCAGTCGTCGATGTCGGCGAACTCATGGCCGGCATCTGCCGGTCGATGCTCGCCCGGCCCCGGCTGGCCCGCGCGATGATCACCTCGGTCAATGCCCGGCGAGCCGAGTCCGGGGCGCCCGGCGACTTCAAGCTGCGTGATCTCATTCTGTCGGTCGCCGGGATCGCCCGCCCCGCACCGCAGGACACCCAACTCGCGCTGCTGGTCGAGCAGTGCGGCTACGGCGTCCTGTCGTGGGCGGTGATGGGCGAGACCACACCGGCGCAGGCCGAAACCGGCATGCGCCGTGCCTGCGAGCTACTGTTGGCGCCCTGGCGTGAAACCTAGCTCTGCGTTACGGATGCATAGCGCATCCTCACGCCGCGCATAGCGAGTTCTACGCCGACTCAACGCCCGGCCCCTCTCGGACGAGGGGCTGCTGCGCGCGAACCAGACTGCTGGACAGCATATTTCGACTGTCCGACCATACGGCCAGACGTCGGCCGCGATATGGCGCATCGTCTGTTTACGAAACACATTGATTTCCAGTCGATTTCCAAGTTACAACTGAGCTGGCGCAATTGGAGCGCCACGCCGGTCGAGTTGACGCCGCGCATCGTTACTGCCAACATGGCCGGGAACGCACCTCGCTAGGTGAGGCGTCTGTACGGATACAGGCCACTGACCTCCAACGTCGAGAGACGCCCAGGGTCAGGACAGCTCTTCCCGGCTTAAGGGTTGAGCCCAAGTGGCTTCCGGCTTCTGGCCGGATACGGCGTGCAGTGCCGAAACTCTGACGAGAGGGGTGCCGGCCGGCGGTGTTGTCGGCCCGGCCCTCCTGATGTGCATGCTGCGCCGGCATCCCCGTGTGCCCTGGCCGTGAGGAGGTGAGAGCGACATTGAGTCCGGACGATAGTCCTTATCCGAGTTCGACGACCGCTTCGCTCGAACCCGTTCGCGGCGCCGCTTTCACTTTCTGAATCGGCTCGCGCCGTACCGTACCCGCGCTCCCCATCCCACTGGCCCGAGCGCGGTTCCCACGTGCGAATTTGCTGTCCCTGCGGCGTTATTCGCTGCGCCATAAGGAGTTTTGATGTCTTTTGTGTCCGCACTTCCCGAAGAACTCACCGCGACAGCGGCCGATCTGAGCAGCATCGGCAACGCGGTGGCCGCGCAGAACACGGCTGCTGCCGGGCCAACAACCGGAGTGGTTCCGGCGGCCGCCGACGAGGTCTCGGCACTGACCGCCGCCCAGTTCGCCAGACATGCGCAGCTCTACCAGGCGATCAGCAAGCGCGCCGCTGTGGTGCACGAGAGGTTCGTGATCATGCTGCAGCGCAACGCGCAGTCCTACGCAGCGACCGACGCCGCCAACGCCATCTCGATCTAGCGAAAGGGTCTCCTGATGATGGATTACGGAGCAGTTCCCCCGGAAATCAATTCCGCACGCATGTACGCCGGTCCGGGTGTCGGTCCGATGCTGTCCGCCGCAGCGGCCTGGAACCTGTTGGCTGCAGAATTACGTTCTGCAGCAATATCTTTCGAATGGTCGGTAGCGAGCCTGCTCACCCAAGGTTGGTGGGGTCCCTCGGCGTCGGCGATGACTGCCGCCGCCGAGCCCTACATCAGTTGGATGAGCATCACCGCCGAACAGGCAGAGCAGACCGCAGCACAGGCCTACGCCGCCGCCGATGCCTACGCGTCGGCCTACGCCATGACGGTGCCGCCGCCGGCGATCGCAGACAATCGAGTGATGTTGTCGGCATTGGTCAAGACCAACGCTCTGGGACTGAATACACCGGCGATCGCGGCGACCGAGTCCCGCTACGCTCAGATGTGGGCGCAGGACGCCGTTGCGATGTACAGCTACGCCGCCGCTTCAGCAACTGCCACCGAACTGGTTCCGTTCGCGGTAGCGCCGGAGACCACCAGTTCAGACGAGGAGAGTAGTTCTGGCGCCCTCCCAGCCGACACCGGAGATGCGCACTCCCAGGTGCCCAGCGCATTGCGGAGCATGGCGTCGCCGGCAGAAGGAGCGAGGCCGACGGACCCGGATTGGCATTGGACGAAGTTCTTCGACGGCCTCTTCGACGGTACCTGGGGCCACGACGACGGCTCGGGCCTGAATATCAACGCGCAGCTGTGGAACACGATCGCCGCTACCGGGATCTTCGACCCGGGCGGGAACGTCGAGGGCTTTGCGGGTCTGGCCACGCTCGGGTTTTTGGCCCGCGGCATGGATGGCGGCACGGCCGCCCTCACTGGTGGCGGGCTCAGCTCCGCGCCGGGTATCACACTGGCGTCGGCCGAGACCGCCGGCCGCGCTGCCGGAGCTGCGGTCGGCAGCGCAGGTTCCCCGGTGTCGGCCGGAGTGGGCAGAGCGACCCTGGTCGGATCCTTGTCCGCGCCACCGAACTGGGGAACGGCTATCCCGGCAGCTGCGCCGAGTTCCGGAACAGCCAGCGGCTGGACGGTCAACCCGGACAGCAGGTCGATGACTGCCATGCCGCCTCCGATGCTCCCGAACGGTGGCGGGCGTAGCGGCAGCTTCGGGCTCGGCACGCCGCGCTATGGCGTCAAGCTCACCGTGATGCCGCGTCCAGTGGGGATCGGGTAGGCACATCGACGCGGCTTGGGCGAGCCGAGGAACCGCAAGCTACGGCCTGCGCGGCATCGCCAGTGCCGTTCCCAGAATCCAGGCGAACAAGAACGCCGGCATGGCGGTCATGGTGAGCCCTTCCAGCGAAAGCGGTCCCGCGCCGACGACGAACGCCAACAACAACAGCGGATGTACCGCGGCGGCGGCGACCGCGAGGTGGCCGGTGTATCGCGGCAGCACCCCGTAGACGTACACCGCCACCGCGAACGCCCCCAGGGCCACCACGGTGGGCATACCGGACATCGCCAGCAGGCCGAACGCCAGGTCGTAGAGCAGCGCGGCCGCTTCGGGGCTGTGGTACCGGTACAGCAGGATGTCGAACGCGGTGAACCCGGCGAGCAGCAGGGTCACGCAGCCGATGAAGCCGGCGGCGAAGCAGGGCGCAAGAACCGATCGCACCGGCAGCCGGTCCCGCAGCAGTGTCCACACCGCCCCGCCGAACACCAGCCACAGGGTCACTCCGACCGTGTTGAGCAGCATCGTCACGACCAGTCGATCGTGGTGCTGGGTGGCCCACCAGGCCACCTCGGTGGCCAGTGTCTGGGTGCCGGGGAACGACCAGATCGGATACACCGCGAGCGTCACAACCGGGAGCGCAAAGCCGAGCGTGCCGGACCATCGCGCCACCCGCGCCGCGTCCCATTCCATCAGCGCACCAGCTCCCACTGGCCGAAATCGGCCGCCAACACGTCGTCCACGTCGACGTGGATGTCGTCGATCATGAAACCCGAGTCGGTTGCGGTGACCATCTCCCGCTGGAAGAGCACGGCCGCCGGTTCGCGCTCGCCGCCCGACCACGCCCGGGTCTGCCACGCCCACCGGTGGCCGGAACTGGTCGAGTGCCCGATGACATCGTCGGCGATCGCCCAGGAACACTGCCGGGCACCGCCGTAGATTCCGGTACGCGCTGTCCCCAGCACCGAGTTGATGCCACGAAACCACTGGACCGCGAGGTTTCTCCAGGCTTTGGCGTCGATGTCCTCATCGACGCTGAAAAAGATCGGCGCGCTCGGCGGGCCCCCGGCGGCGGAGTGCAGCCGCAGTGCCGTGCGAGCGTCCGCCGCGCCCCCGTCGTAGCCGCGGGTGAAATCCGACGGCGAATCCGGCCAGCCGGGCTTGCCGAACTGGTAGCAGCTGACGATCTGCAGGCCCGCGGCGCGGAGCCGGTCGGCGTAGTCGCGGGTGACCGGTTTGAAATCGAAGGTGGCACCGGGCCGCAGCTCCGAGACGTAGACCAGTGCCCCGGCGAAGCCGGCCGCCTTGATCCGGTCGGGCTCGACCAGCCGGTCGGCGACGTCGATGAGCTGCACCCCTTCGGCCGCCGCTGTCGGGGTGCCGATCATCGCCCCGAGGGCGCCGGGGACGGCCAGTGCCGGCGCAAGCAGCCCGGTATACCGCAGGACCTCGCGCCGGGAAACCACTCTTCTCACAGGGGAAGGGTAACCGCCGTCAGCGATCCTGTCCGGAGTGTCCCGAGCGCATCAGGGCGTTGCCGGGACGCAAAAACCCGGGCTGCTGTAATCGGCGGACCGCCCGCAGCACGCCCGAGGGGATCACCCGCTTGAAGAAGACGCTGGCGTCGAAGGCGCCGCGCACCTCGTTGACGTAGGAACGCGGCAGGCCGAACCTGATCAGGCCCTGGCTCACGTCGACGAGATCGGCTCGGCGAACAGCCTCGACCAGCGGCGCGTACGGACGGGACGGACCGTATCCCGCCAACCGGTGGTGCTGGGCGATGATGAGCGCCAACTCGTTCGACCACGCCTCGCGGCCGGTCTCCTGCAGCCAGGCGTCCTGCGCCTCGATCGAGGGCACCAGATAGTCGAGCGTGTCGAATGCGGCCAGGTCGTGAAACGCTGCGGCGATCGCGAGCTTCTCGTCGCGGTCGGGACTCTGCGGTGTCAGCGCGCGAGCGAAATTGAAGATCCGGTACACGTGGGCCTTATAAGCGTCCCATCCGATGTCGTCACCGCCGGCCCGGTGGCGGTGTGACTCGAGGATCTCCTCGGCCAGCGGCACAATTCGGATGATCCCCGGCACAGTCATGACCCCATCCTAATCCCGGTGGAGCACTTCTCATCTGGCCTTGTCGATCACCGATTCACCGAATTGCTCGATCGCCTCGACCGCGCGGGGAAGGCTCTCGCCGGGGACGGCGACCTGTACCCAGCTGACCCCGACATCGGCGAGCGTGCCCAGTCCGTCCAGGTAGGCGCCGGTGTCGAAGTCGTCGTGGCCGAGCCGCCCGCCGGCGAGGTTGGAGAAGCAGATGTCGATGGCCGACCAGTCTCGGCCCGCGGCGTCGCAGCGGCGCTTCAGGTCCTCGATCCCGGCCGTCAGCGCTTCGATGGAGTCCATCGCGGCGGTGCGGGCCGTGCTGGCCAGGCCGGGCGGCGCGGCGAACGGCGCCCACCCGTCGCCGCGGGTGGCGACTCGTTGCCGCGCCCTACCGGTGTTCCCGCCGATCCAGATCGGCGGATGCGGACTGCTGACCGGGCGCGGGTGGGCGGTGATCCCGCGGGCGTGGAAGTGCCTGCCCTGGAACGACACGTCATCGCCGGTCCAGATTGCACGGATGACATCCAGGCTCTCTTCGACCAGGGCGGAGCGCTCATCGAAATCCACGCCCAGCGCCGCGAATTCACCTTTGAGATAGCCCACGCCCACCGCCAGGGTGAACCTTCCGCCGGAGAGCAGGTCCAGCGTCGCACCCGATTTGGCGACCACGAACGGGTTGCGGTACGGCAGCACGACGACGTTCGGAATGAACCGGATCGTCTCGGTGTGCGCGGCCGCGAACCCCATCGCGACGAAGGGGTCGAGGCTGTCGTGGCCCCCGGCATCGAGCCAGCGTTGGGTCGGAGCCGGATGGTCGGTGAATCCCATGGCGCCGAAGCCGGCGGCCTCGGCGGCCCGCGCCACGGCGGCCACGCCGTGCGGGGAGACCAGTTCGGGGTCACACGGGTGCGTGATGATCGGGTGGGTGAACGCGAACCGCATGCGGCTTCCTTTCATTCTGGTTTCGGCCGCGGCGGACCGAGTAGGTATTCGCCGGTGTCGGGGTGGTGATACCAGCCGCCTGCCGCGTGCGTCCCTCCGTCGACGTGCAGCGTCTGGCCGGTGACGTAGGTGCTCAGGTCGCCGGCCAGAAACACTGCCGCACCCGCCATCTCGTCGACGTGGCCGGGCCGCCCCATCGGGATCATGTAGCCGGCGTGAGCGAGCATCTCGGCCGAGCCGACACGCTCGATGCCTTCGGTGAGCGTGAGGTCCGGGGCCAGACAGTTGACCCGGATGCCGTGCGGCGCCAGCTCCAGTGCCGCCGTCTTGGTGAAGTTGACGACGCCCGCCTTGGCCGCCGCGTAGGCGGCGTAGCCGGGTGCGGCGCGGGTGCCCTCGATGCTGGCGATGTTGATGATGCTCCCGGGCTCGCCGTGGCGTACCAGCGCCTGCGCGACGCGCTGTGTGCACAGCAGAACGTGGGTGAGGTTGGAGCGGATCAGCGTCTCCCACCCCTTGGCGGCGGTTTCCAGCAGCGGGGAGGCGAACACCCCGCCGGCGTTGTTGACCAGGATGGTCGGCACGCCCACCTCGGCGATGGTGGTGGCCAGCGCGGCATCGACCTGTTCGGTGTCGCGGACGTCGATCGCACAGGCCAGGCCGCCGGCCGCGGCCGCAGCCAGTTCGGCGGTCTCGGGGTCTTTCTCCCAGATCGCCACCCGGGCACCGAATTCCGCGAACGTCTCGGCGATCCCGCGCCCGATACCGGAACCGCCGCCGGTGATGACCGCTACCCGGCCGCCGAGGTTCGACGCGTCCTTACGCAGCACCACTTGTCACCTCCCGGTGGGGTCGCCGTCACGGCCGGTCAGAGACTGATGTAGACCGACTTGGTGTTGAAGTAGGCCTCGATCCCCTTGCGGCCGCGTTCGCCGCCCCATCCGGACTGCTTGTGTCCGCAGATCGGCATGGAGGGGTCGGCCGCCAAGGCGCAGTTCACCCAGATCTGGCCGCCGCGAAGCTGGTTCGCGACCCGGTGGGCGCGCCCGAGGTTCTCGGTCCAGATGGCCCCGGCCAGCCCGTACTCGGTGTCGTTGGCGGCAGCGATCGCCTCGTCCTCTTCGTCGAACGGAATCACCGATCCGACCGGACCGAAGATCTCGTCGCGGATGAGCCGCATGTCGGGTGTGGTGTTGGTGATGATCGTCGCTTCGTAGAAGTAGCCGCGGCGGTCCATCGGCTTGCCGCCGGTGATCACCTCGGCACCGGCGGCCACGCCGTCGTTGACGATGCCCGCCACGCGCTGGCGCTGCTTCTCGCTGATCAGCGGGCCGAGCACCGAGTTGGGGTCGTCGCTGCCGCCCATCGGCAACATCTGGGCGAAGTTGGCCAGGCCCTCGACGACCTGGTCGTAGATGCCGCGCTGGACATAGATCCGCGAGGTGCACGAGCAGTTCTGGCCCGAGCCGGCCAGCAGGCCCATGCCGGCCATCATGATGGCCTTGTCGAGGTTGGCGTCATCGAACATGATCAGCGGCGACTTGCCGCCGAGTTCCAGGGTGAGGCGCTTGAGGTTGCCGGCGGCCGCCTTGACGATCAGCCGGCCCACCTCGGTGGATCCGGTGAACGAGATCTTGTCGACATCGGGATGCGCGGTCAGCGCCGCACCGGTGGTCTCGCCGTAGCCGGTGACGACGTTGAGGACGCCGTCGGGCAGGCCGGCCTCGCGGAAGATCTCTTCGAGCTTCAGCGCGGTCAGCGGTGTCTCCTCGGCGGGCTTGAGCACACAGCTGCAGCCCGCGGCCAGCGCCGGGGCGACCTTGAGCATCGCGACGAAGAACGGCCCGTTCCAGGGGATGATCAGGCCGACGACGCCGACCGGTTCGAGCTGGGTGAAAGCGTGGTAGCTCTCAAAGTGGCCGAGCAGGCCGTCGGAGACTATGTCGCTGGACTCCCCGTGAATCTTGCCGACCCAGCCCGCATAGTAGGTCAGCATCTCCTGGGAGACCTTGATGATCTGGCTGGCTCCCATGGCGGTCATGCCGTTGTCGCGGGACTCGATCTCGGCGAGTTCGGGGGTGCGCTCTTTGATGATCTCCGCGGCGCGGAACATGATCTCGGCGCGCCGTGCGGCCGGAAGTTTGCGCCAGACCCCGGATTCGAAGCTCTCCCGCGCGCGGGCCACCGCTGCGTCGACGGCCGCCTGGTCGGAATCGGGAACCTCGGCGATCTGCTCTTCGGTCGACGGGTTGAAGACCGGAATAATAGTTCTGGTCACTGGTTTTCGTCCTTCCATGGTTCAGCTGGTGTGCGATAGCCGTCGCGGGTCAGCAGCCGGATCGGATCCGTGCCGTCCCAGGTTTCACAGGTGCGCGCGATAGTGGCGACGTTGGTTCGAAAACTTGGTTTGTCCTCGACGATCTCGGTGAAGAACCCGAAATCAGCTGCGGTGTCGATGAATGCCACCCGCTGGCCGGGATTGGTGAATTCGCATACCAGGTCATAGCGCTGATCGAGGTAGTGGGCGACTTTCGCGTCATAGTCGCGGGCCAGCGTCGACACCTGATGGAACCCGAACGGATTACCACCGCGCAGCCTGGCCATCTCGGAAAACACCGAGCCTTCCGGAGTGTGATCCTGGATGAGTTCGATCTGCACCGGCCCGGCCTGTGCGACGCCGATCTGCACGTCGATACCGGCGGTTGCGCCGCGGTAGCGGCAGGTGCTGCGTCCGCGCGGCAGGATGTGAAACGGTCCGACGCCGAACACCCGCACCCAACGGGCCGCTGCGCTGATCAGATCGGGCACCACGAAGCCCAGTTGGAACAGCCGGAATTCTCCTTCGGGCCACTGCTGTTCGTAGAGCGGAGATGTCGCGGCCGTCACCCGGTGTCCCCCGGATCGGAGCGCGACGGTTCGGTGATCGGGCGGACCAGGACTTCTTGGGCGGTGCTGGCGACATGCCGGCCGGCGGCGTCGACGATGGTTCCCTTCACCACCGCGCGGTGGCCGGCGGCGGCGACGATCTGCTGGGTGTAGTGATGCCACTGATCGAAGCGCACCGGACGGTGCAGCCAGATGGTGTGGTCCAGGGTGAGTCCATGATGCGTGGTGTAGCCGACCGGCTGGGGGTGGGCGCGAAACGCGGTGTCCACCAGCAGGTAATCGCTTGCGTAGGCCAGCATCGTGGTGTGTGCCACCGGTCCGCCGTCGATCGCTCGTGGTAGCCGCATCCAGAAGGAGCGCGGTCCGCCGGCCGGTGTGCCGCCGAGGAAGACGGGCGCGTCGGCGATGCGCATCTCCAACGGTGGCGGTGTGTCGACCCAGGTGCGTGCCGAGCCGGCCAGGGCCGGCGGCGCCCGGTGCACCCAGTGCTGCAGCAACGGATGAGCTTCCGACGCCGTCACCGACCCCTCGACGGTGACGGCCTCGGAGCTCTCGGGATTGGTGTCGAAGGACACCAGCGCGGTCATCAGCGCCCGGCCCGCTTGCGAGATGACCACCTGTCGTGCCGACATAGTCCGCCCGTCACGGGACCGCTCGACGGCGATGTCCAGTGGTGCGGTCGAGTCGCCGGGGCGCAGGAACATCGCATGGATCGCATGCGGAGCGAGTTCGGTGACGGTTGCCGCTGCGGCGGTCAGCGCCTGGGCGACCAGCTGACCGCCGAAGATCCGGCCGAACCTGCCGGGCTCACTGTCCGCACGGAAGCGATCCGTGCCCACCGGTTGCAGCCTCAGCACCTGTTCGAGGTGGTCGAGTGCGCTGAGCGTGGCGGCTTCCAACGGGCCGCCGGACCCGAGCAGCGGCCCGTTGAAGTCGGCGGCGGGCGTCGGCGTCGGCCTCAACGCATCCCTCCTCACCGCGCTCAACCGGTGCGGGCGCGCTGGGCCCGACGAGAAGAACCGGCCTGTGACTGTCGGCCCATTTAAGTAAAATGTTTGACTTAGGTCAAGGGCTCGCTGTTGACTGGCCTCATGCCGTCACCCGTGCGCAGCCCGCGGTCTGCCCGTGCCGACAGCACCCGGGAGGCGCTGTTATCCGCGGCCGAGCGGCTGATCGCCGAGCGCGGCGTGGAAGCCGTGACTCACCGCCAGATCGTCGAGGCTGCCGGCCAGGGCAACAACGCCGCGGTGGCCTACCACTTCGGCACCAAGAAGGAGCTGGTGCGCGCCATCGAAGCCAGCCACGCCGGGCACATCGAGGAACTGCGCACCGCGCGGATCGCCGACACCGATGATTCGGCGCAGCTGCGCGAGTGGGTCGGTTGCCTGGTACAGCCGCTGACCGACCACCTGGCGTCGCTGTCGGGCCCCACCTGGTACGCGCGATTCGCCGCTCAGGTGATGACCGACCCGATGTATCGGCGTGTGGTCACCAAGAGCGCCCTGGAGTCGGAGTCGCTGCGCCACGTCATCGACCGCATCGGCCAAGGCATTCCCGAATTGCCCGACCACGTCCAAGCCGAGCGCAACATCATGATGCGCACCATGTTGATGTACACCTGCGCGGAGATCGAACGTGGCTTCGCCGACGGCGGCAGCGGGCCGCGCTCGGACTGGCCGCGCGCCGGCCGCAGCCTCGTGGACGCGATCACCGGCCTGTGGCAGGCGCCGGTGACCGACCGGTGACAGCCCGCGCGCAACTACGCGGCGGGCTGCGATCCGCCTTGGCATAGCCGCGCCACGGCGACCACCGCCACCAGCACCATGGTGAACCATGCGGTTGCAGAGCAGGTCTCATAGATGTCGGCGACCGCAACAGATCTGCCGCCCTGGATCGTCGCCGTGGCATCACCGACCCGGAGCATTTCGAGGTTCACCTGCAGGGCCAGTCCGAACCAGATGACCGCCGGCATCGACAGCGTCGATCGGGCTGACCCGGCCGGAGCCCGGCGCCACCGTCGCTCAACCAACGCGAACGTCTGGAACAACACCCATCCGGTGAGCACCCAGCCGAAGTAATTGGTCAGCGGGACCCCAAGGGCGCCACTCGGTTCACCGTAGGAGTACAGGCCGCGGGCATGAGCCGCTATCGGGTCGATCACCAGGTCGTAGCCCCCGAGGACCAGGGTGGCCACCGCCGGCGTCAGCCCTACCTGCACACCGCGGTTGGATTGGTCGCCCACGATCACCCGGGCCAGCATCCACGCCAGCCAGGCCAGCAGCACCCAGCCCAGCACGACCACGAACGGCACCCCGAGCAGCCGGGGTCCTTCCAGATGATGAACGTAGGAGCCGAAGGGAAATCCGGTCGCAACACTGCACGCCTCAAAGCCGAACGCGACCGCCAGGGCGATGCCGAAGTAGCCGGCCACCCCGCCGGGCCGGTACTGCGTGAGCGCGTGGAACACCACGAAGACCGCCAGGGTGGCCCCGGAGACCGCCTCGGCCACAGCAGGTATCGACGATCCGGAGCTCAACGCGGCCGTCACCGTGGCAGCGAGCCAGACCGCCACGATGCCCCAGCCGGCCCGCACCTGCCGGCGAGCACGCAACGGTGTCTGCTCGCCCGGAATCGTCGTGCCGTCGGTCATCGTGGTCTCCCTCCGCCGTCTGCCCCGCCCGCACCGGGAATGAGTTTGGCACGGCTCAGCGCGGGCGGGTGCGGATCTGAATACCAGACCGATGGCGACACACCGCATCGACCGGTGAGCGGGAGGCACCCTGGCGCCATGCCAGCCACCGATGCCAACGTTGGGCGTTCCTGCCGCGACTGCCGTTCGAGAAGGGGAGACCCTATGACGCCGCCCAACGGGTATGACGTCATCGTGGTCGGGTTCGGAGCCGCCGGCGCTGCCGCCGCCATCGAGGCCGCGAGCTGCGGAGCGCGGGTGCTGGCCCTGGATCGCGGGTACGGCGGGGGCGCGACGGCGCTGTCCGGCGGGATCGTCTATGCCGGTGCGGGAACGCCGGAGCAGCACGCGGGCGGCTATCAGGACTCGGTCGACGACATGCTCGCCTATCTCCGTCAGGAGGTGGGCGATGCGGTCGCCGAGGAGACCCTGCTCCGGTTCTGCGAGCAGAGTCCGGCGATGATCGAGTGGCTCAAGTCCCACGGCGTCGAGTTCCGGGGCGGAACGGTCTCGTCGTACAAGACCTCCTATCCCACCGACGACTTCTACCTCTACTACTCCGGCAACGAGAAAGCGCATCCTTACGTCGAGCACGCACGCCCCGCGCCTCGCGGCCACCGCGTGCTGGCACCCGGCATGGGCTCGGGCAAGGCGTTGTTCGAGCACCTACGTCGCTCGGCCGAGGCGATCGGTGTCGACTTCATTCCACTGGCCCGCGTTCACGGCCTCATCACCGACGAGCACGGGCGGGTCGCCGGCGTGCGCTACCGTGCACTCGATCCGGCCCATCGCAACGTACGCCAGCACTCGCTGTTGACCCAACTCACCGGCAAGGTGGGAAATTGGCTGCCCGGGCTGGTGAAGGGAGCGGTCGCACGGACCGAACGGCTCTGGGCCGACGGGGCGGTCGAGGGTGCGGCCCGGGGTCGCGCAGTGGTGCTCGCTGCGGGCGGCTTCGTCTACAACCGCGAATGGATGCAGCACTTCGCCCCGGCTTTCATGAAGGTCTCACCGCTGGGCACCGCCGGCGACGACGGATGTGGGATCGCGCTCGGGCTGGCCGCCGGCGGCAAGACCGACAAGATGGGCAACGTCACCGCGTGGCGGTTTCTGGCGCCGCCGAGCGCCTTCCTGGAAGGTTTGACCGTCGGCGCCGACGGACGGCGGATCGCCAACGAGGACCTCTACGGGGCAACCCACGGCGACGTGATGATGCGTCGGTTCGGCGGCGCCGGCTGGGCCATCTACGACGCACCGACGTGGCAGAAGATCCGGGACCAGATCCGCGACCAGACCCAGCTGTTCCAGCGACTGCAGTTGCTGTACCTGCTCACCACCGGGCACAAGAAGGCCGCCACCATCGAGGGCATCGCGGCCAAGAACGGCATCGACCCGGCCGGCCTGCGCCGCACGGTTGATGCCTACACCAGCGGAATCATCAGCGGCGCGGGCGATCCGGCGCGAAAGGATCCTGACCTGTGCCCGCCCATGCGGCAGGGACCGTTCTACTCGGTCAACATCTCGGCCGACTCGTCGATGTTCTACCCGATTCCCGGCCTGACACTGGGTGGGCTCGTCGTGGACGAGGCGACAGGCGAAGTGGCTCACCGCGACGGTGGCGTCGTTCCCGGGCTGTACGCCGCCGGCCGGAACGCGGTGGGCATCTGCTCCAACAGTTACGTGAGCGGACTCTCGATAGCCGACTGCATCTTCAGCGGCAGACGCGCCGGAGCCCACGCGGCGCACCGACCGGGATCCGAGCCGGCGCATCGCGAGAACTGACCGGCCGCACTAGGTCTTGAGCAGCCGGAACCCCTTGTACCCGGCGCCGGCGACCTCGGCGCAGATGTCGAGGTACGTCGCGAATCCACCGATGAACAGCATGAAAACCCGCGGCTTGCCAGGGACGTTGGCACCCACGTACCAGGAGTTCGCCTTCGGGAAGAGCGTGGCGTCGGCGCGCTGGTTGCACTCGGCGATCCAGTTGTCAACGGCATCTGCAGTTGCCTCGATCGCTGCGTAGCCGTGCTCGTCGAGATAGGCGATGGCCCCCGATATCCAGTTGATGTGCGCCTCGGCGTGCAGCACCATATTGGCCAGCACCGCCGGCGCACCCGGACCCGAGACCAGAAAGAGGTTGGGAAAGCCGTCGACCCCGAGCCCGAGGTAGGTGCGGGGTCCGTTCGACCAGTCATCGACCAACCTGCGGCCGTCGCGGCCGACGATATCGATCTTGGCCAGGGTTCCGGTCATGGCGTCGAAGCCGGTCGCCAGCACGATGGCGTCCAGGTCGTAGCGGGCCGCCGAGGTCACCACACCAGACTCGTCGATCGACTCGATCGGGGTGTTGCGGACACTGACCAGCGTCACATCCGGCCGGTTGAACGTCTGGAAGTAGTTGGTGTCGGTGCAGATTCGTTTGGTCCCGATGGGATGGTCGTCCGGGATCAGCAACTCGGCGACATCCGGGTCGTCGATCACCGCGCGGATCTTCTCCTCGTAGAACCTGCGGGCCTCCTCGTTGGCCTCGAGGCTGATCATCTGGTCGGCGAAGGTCTTGGAGAACAACACGCCGCCCAGCTGCCAGCGCTCCTCGAAGGCGGCCCGTCGCTCCTCGGCTCCGACTTCCATGGTCAGCTTGGGGTGCGCCACATGCGGTGATCCGCCGCCACTGCGCCACGACATCCGGCGCCGCTCGGCGTAGGTGGCCTTGGCGTGCTCGATCTCCTCGGCCGTCAGCGGGCGGTTGCCCGCCGGCACACTGTAATTCGGGGTGCGCTGGAAGACGCAGAGGTGCGCGGCCTGCTCGGCGATGATCGGGATCGACTGGACCCCTGAGGAACCGGTGCCGATCACACCCACCCTCTCACCGGTGAAGTCGACGCCCTCATGCGGCCAGTGAGCGGTGTGATAGACCTCGCCGCCGAACGTGTCCAGCCCGGGGATGTCGGGGGTCAGCGGCGAGGACAGCGGTCCGGTGGCCAGCACCACGAACCGCGCCGTGACCGTCTCGCCGCTGTTGGTGGCTACCGTCCACCGCAGGGTGTCCTCGTCCAGAACGGCCGACACCACCCTGGTGTTGAAGGTGATGCCCGCCCGCAAGTCCAGTTTGTCGGCCACCCAGTTGATGTAGTCGAGGATCTCGCTCTGGGTGGCGTACTTCTCCGACCAGGTCCACTCCTGCTGCAGCTCGTCGGAGAACGAATAGCAGTAGTCGAGGCTCTCGACATCGCATCGTGCTCCCGGGTAGCGGTTGAAGTACCACGTCCCGCCCACCTCGGGAGCTGCTTCGAAGACGCGGACCGACAAGCCCTGCTCCCGGAATCGGTGCAGGGCATACAGACCGCCGAATCCGGCGCCCACCACGATCACGTCGACATGACTTTCGGTCCCGCTGCTCACGGCGGTGACCGTACGCCGGCATCGCCCATCGGGTGCGGCGTCTCCCGGTCAACGGGCACCGGGGGATTCTCCGTTACCGGTCCGCTCACCGGGATGAGGCGGGCAGCGGTTCGCTCCCCGCGTCCACCATCGTTGCCATGACTAAACGGGTGACTGACAGCGTCGCGGAGCTGGCCGAGCAGTTTCGTGGGCAGGCCGAGGAGGCCGAGAAGATCGGCAAACTGACCGACGCCACGGTCAAAACCATGAAGCAGATCGGCAATATCCGGCTGTTGCAGCCCAAAACATATGGCGGGCTTGAGGTTCACCCTCGCGAGTTCGCCGAGGCGGTGATGGCGACCGCCGCCCTCGACCCATCGGCGGGATGGATCAACGGTGTGGTCGGGGTGCACCCTTACCAGTTGGCCTACGCCGACCCCCGGGTCCCCGCCGAGATCTGGGGCGACGACGTCGACACCTGGGTGGCATCGCCGTACGCCCCGCAGGGGGTGGCCACGCCGGTTGACGGCGGCTACCTGTTCAATGGCCGTTGGCAGTTCAGCTCCGGCACCGACCACTGCGACTGGATCATCCTCGGCGCCATGCTCGGCGGCGCCGACGGCAAGCCGCTGATGCCCCCGCAGATGCTGCACATGATCCTGCCGCGCAAGGATTACCAGATCGTCGAGGACTCCTGGGACGTGGTCGGGCTGCGCGGCACCGGGTCCA
This sequence comes from Mycolicibacter senuensis, assembly GCF_002101885.1. Classification (GTDB taxonomy): domain Bacteria; phylum Actinomycetota; class Actinomycetes; order Mycobacteriales; family Mycobacteriaceae; genus Mycobacterium; species Mycobacterium senuense. The sequence goes on along the minus strand of NZ_LQPS01000040.1, from coordinate 47,643 downwards.
AGGATGTCATCGTCGCCGATGCCTTCGTCCCGGAGTACCGCACCATGGACGGGATGAAGGTGATGGACGGCACCGCACAGCGCGACGCCGGCATGACCGAGCCGCTGTATCTGATGCCGTGGTCGACCATGTTCCCGTTGGGCATCTCGTCCGCCACGATCGGCATCGCCGAGGGCGCGCTGGCCGCGGCCCTGGCCTACCAGCGCGAGCGGGTCAACTCCAGCGGCGTCGCAGTCAAGGACGACCCCTACGTCATGTATGCCATCGGTGAGGCCGCCGCCGACATCAACGCCGCCCGCCAGGAACTCCTGGCCAACGCCGACCGGATCTACGATCTGGTGGCCGCCGGCCACGAGGTGTCCTTCGAGGACCGCGCGGCGGGGAGGCGGACCCAGATCCGTGCGGTGTGGCGCGCCGTGTCCGCCGTCGACGAACTCTTCGCGCGTTGCGGCGGCAACGCCGCCCGGATGGACAAGCCACTGCAGCGCTATTGGCGGGACGTGCACGTCGGACAGGCGCACGCCATCCACGTCCCGGGCACCGTCTATCACGCGTCGGCACTGAGTTCGCTCGGGGTGGACCCGCAGGGTCCGCTGCGGGCGATGATCTAGGAGCTAGGAGAACCGCATGAGCCCGATCAAGAGCCTCGGCTATGTGACCGTGCAGGCCACCGATATGGCCCGCTGGCGGCATTTCGCCTTCGGTGTACTGGGTTTCGCCTCCGGAAGCGGACCCGACGACGAGGCGCTCTACCTGCGGATGGATGAGCGGGCCGCCCGCATCGTGGTGACGCCCGGCCAGACCGACAAGATCACCACCGTGGGCTGGGAGGTGCGCGATCACGCAGCCCTCGACGAGGTCAAGGATCTGTTGGACGCGTCCGGCACCGCGTACCGGGAGCTGACCCTGGCCGAAGCCGACGCCCGCCGGGTCGAAGCGGCCATCGCATTCGCAGATCCGGCCGGCACCTCCCTCGAGGTGTTCCACGGTGCGGTGCTCGACCACAGCCCGGTGGTCACCCCGTTCGGGGCGAGGTTCGTGACCGGCGATCAAGGTCTCGGGCATGTGGTCCTGCCCGCACTCGATGTCCCGGGTCTGTTCGAGTTCTACACCGCGGTATTGGGATTCAAGCCCCGCGGCGCATTCCGGGTTCCCGTGCCGCCGGAGTTCGGGCCGGTGCGGGTGCGCTTCCTCGGCGTCAACGAACGCCATCACAGCCTGGCCTTGTGCCCGGCCGCGACGTTGCGCGACCCGGGCCTGGTCCACCTCATGGTCGAGGTCGACACCCTCGACGCGGTCGGGCAGGCGCTGGACCGGGTCAACAAGGACGGCTTCCAGCTGTCCTCGACCCTGGGACGGCACACCAATGACAAGATGGTGTCGTTCTACGTCCGCGCTCCCGGGGATTGGGATGTCGAGTTCGGCACCGAGGGTATGCGCGTCGAGGAAACGTATTACACCGCCGAGGAAATCACCGCCGACAGCTACTGGGGCCACCAGTGGGTCGACGACCTGCCCGCAGCCATGCGTCCCTGATCACCTGCTCGACCTCGATTGCCGCCGGCCGCTGAGGCCGGCCGCAACCACATCGCCGCCTGCCGCGGTGCCGCGCCGCTGACCGGCCCGCTGACCCGGCGTCGGGCGGTCCGTCTCCGGGCATTCCCGCGCACCTTGCTGCGTCGTGAACCGAATCCGCCGTTGGTGTGACAACAACCACAGGCATGTGGTAGATATATGCCCATTAGGCATATGCCTATTAGAAATGCCAGGAGGATCTCAATGGCGCCGACCAGCGCATTGCCAACCACCACCGCGAAGACGGCCGGGCCCCAAACCCCCAGCGCCGTCATCGACCGGGTATCCCTGGTCCTCGACGCGTTCGACGGACCGGGCCGCTTGACGTTGGCGCAGATCGTGCGCCGGACCGGGCTGCCCCGGTCGTCGGCGCACCGGATGCTCGAGCGTCTTGTGCAGCTGCGCTGGTTGCGCCGCAGTGGCCGCGACTACGAACTGGGCATGCGACTGGTCGAGCTCGGCTCCCTGGCCGTGCACCAGGACCGCCTGCACAAGGCCGCGATTCCCAAACTGCACGAGCTGCACGCCGCCACCGGGCTGGTTGTTCACCTCGCCGTCCTGGACGGCCCCGACGTGGTGTACATGGAAAAGGTCGGCAACCGGATGACCACCGCGATCCCGACCCGAGTCGGCGGCCGGCAGTCGGCGCACCACACCGCGCTGGGCAAGGCACTGCTGGCCTTCGCCGAGGAGCGCGAAAACGCCGCCCTGGGCGCCGATCTGCCGCCACGCCGGACCAAGTACTCGATCTCCAGCCATGCCCAGCTACGCGACGAACTGCACAAGGTCCGCTCCCGCGGCATCGCCTTCGACCGGGAGGAGTCGCTGCCGGGCTTCGGCTGTGTCGCCGCGCCCATCGGCGACCCCGGCGAGGCGGTCGCAGCGATCTCGGTCTGCGGCCCGATGGGCCGGATGATGTTCGACCAGCGACTGGCCGCCCCGGTGCGGATCGCCGCGATGGGGATCTGGCAGGCCGTGGACTGTGGACGTGTCCGGGTGGCCCCGACGCTGCAGCAGATGCGGCCGTTACGCCCGGGCCCGATCGCCCGCCCGGCGGTGCACCGGGGGAACCTGAAGCTCGCATGACGCTGGATCCCCAGATCGCGAGGATCATCGACGCACTGGACGGCGGGTTCCCCCCGGTGCACACGATGACCGGCGAACAGGCCCGCGCCGCCATCCGTTCGCGTTTCACACCCAGCGCCGATCCCGAACCGGTGTCGGAGGTCTCCGAGCGCACCGTCCCCGGCCCGGACGGTCCGGTGCGGATCCGGGTCTATCGTCCGAGCGCCGCGGCCGCGGGCCCGGTTCCGACCCTGGTGTACGCCCACGGCGGCGGTTGGGTCTTCTGCGACCTGGACAGCCACGACGCCCTGTGCCGTGATTTCACGAACCGTATTCCCGCCGTGGTGGTTTCGGTGCATTACCGGCGCGCATCCGAAGAGGGGCGGTGGCCGGCGGCCGCGGAGGACGCCTACGCGGTCACCGCCTGGGCGGCGCGTCACGTCGCTGAGCTCGGCGGCGATCCCGACAAACTGGTGGTCGGCGGCGACAGCGCCGGTGGCAACCTGGCCGCCGTCACTGCGCTGATGTCCCGTGACCGCGGCGGCCCGGGCCTGGCCGGCCAACTGCTGCTGTATCCGGTGATCGCAGCCGACTTCGACACGCCGTCCTACCGTGAGTTCGGCAGCGGCTATTACAACCCGAAACCCGCGCTGCAGTGGTATTGGGACCAATACGTTCCGGCAGTCGCCGACCGGAGCCATCCCTATGCATCGCCGCTGGGTGCCGCTGACTTGTCGGGGTTGCCGCCCGCTGTCGCGGTGGTCGCGGGTCACGACCCGTTAAGGGATGAGGGGCTCGCCTACGCCGAAGCGCTGCGGCTGGCGGGTGTTCCCACGGTACTGCGCTACTTCGAAGGCGGTGTCCACGGTTTCATGACCATGCCGACTCTCGACATCTGCCACCGGGCCCGCGCGCAGGCGTGCGCCTACCTGACCGGACTGCTGCGCCGGCCCATCACGAAGTGACCGGCTTCGCCGCCGGCGCAGCGGATCCGGGCGGTCCGGTCAGCGGAGCTGCGCTGCCGTAACGCTGGTCCGGGTCGAGCACACAATGCGTGCGACCGAAGACCGTGACCATGCACTTGTTGTTGTGATCGCATCGACTCCGCACCCTCGGATCGTCGATCATCTTGTTGACCAGATCCGGTTCCCGCAGCAGCGCCCTGCCCATGGCCATGAAATCGAAGCCCTCGCGCATGCCGGTTTCCAGATGCTGCCGGTTGGTGATACCGCCGAGCAGGATCAGTTTGGTGTTGCGCATGATCGGGACGAACTGGCGCGCCGCGGGCAGCATGTACAGATCCTCGTAGGGATAGCTGCCCATGGCCCACTTGCCCATCACGCGCACCCCGGGCCGTAACGGCGGCGGCACCACCCGGGCGAACTCGCGCACCGGCACATCGCCCCGGAACAGATACATCGGCTTGAAGACCGAGGATCCCTGCGTCAATTCGATGGCGTCCAGGGTCGCATCGGCGTCCAACAACTGCGCCGTCCGCAGCGCCTCATCGATCCAGATGCTGCCCGGTAGCCCGTCGTCCATGTCGAGCTTGGCGATGACGGCGACGCGGTCCCGGACCACCTCGCGGACTCGCTCGGCGATCATCCGCACGAACCGCGACCGGTTGTCGATATCTCCGCCGTACTCATCCTTGCGCCGGTTGATCAGCGGACTGAGGAACGAGCTCGGCAGGTAGAGATGGCCGAAGTGCAGTTCGACGGCGTCGAATCCGGCGTCGACCGCCACCTGCGCTGCGGCAGCGAACTGGTCGATGACGGTTCGGATCTCGTCGCGGCGGATCTCCCGGCAGTAGGCGAAGGAGCTCGGATTGACGAACCGGCTCGGCGCAACCGCGGTCACACCGGTCAGCTTTCGCTGCGCCACCACACCGGCGTGCCCGAGCTGCGCCGAGATGGCCGCCCCGGCACCGTGCACCGCCTCGGTGAGCTGCGTCAGGCCCGGAAGCGCCCGGGCGTTCATCACGATCTGTCCCGGCGCGCTGGCGCCCTGCGGGGAGACGCAGCAGTACGCCACCGTGGTCATCCCGACCCCGCCCTCGGCGAATCCGAGGTGGAAGGCGATCAGATCGTCGGTGACCAGGCCGTGGGGTGACCGGCCCTCGGACGTCGCTGCCTTGATGACCCGGTTGCGCAGCCGAACGGGCCCCAACTGGACGGGAGCGAACGGGTTCGGGGTGGGATCGGTCATCCTGCAACGTTCGTCGCCACCACGGCGGGCGTCAACGGTGGTCTCCCGGTGTCCGGGACCGCGGCGCCGCGACCGCCCGGGCGATCTCTAGCCTCGCTGCCATGGCTGATGGTGAAGTCTTCGTCATCGACCGGGTGCTGACCAAGCCCGGCCAGGCCCGCCGATTCGTCGACCGGTATCTGGCCGAATACGCGCCGGGCGCGCGGGCGCGGGGAATGACGTTGCACAACGTGTTGGTCAGCCCTCCGATCTGGTACGACGGCCAGTCGAACACGATCACGGTCACGTGGTCACTGCCGGGCCCGTCGGCCTGGTGGCAGATGACGTGGCAAGGCCGGCCGGATCCGTTGCTGGGGCAATGGTGGTCCGATATCGACGAGTTGGTGCTGGAACGCGACCGCTCGGTCGCGGCGGCCAGCGGCGACGTGGACGCGCTGTGCCGGTTCGACAGCGGAGCCGCAGGTGTTTAGCGTCACCCGACTGCTCGACGTCGCGCCCGGGCAACGTGCCCGGGTGGTGGCGGTAGCCCGCGCGGCAGCCGAGGGCAGCGGGGCGGTGCGGTGGATCGTCGAGGAAACCGAGCCCGGCTCCCGTAACGGCGGCGAGGTGCTGGCGCACTTGCGCTTCGCCGATCGATCCGGCTGGCAGATCGCGCAGCCGCGTCTTGCCGCGGCGCTGTCGGATCCGGCCATCACCCGGATCAACGGGGCCGGCTATGACGGAGAGCCGAGTTGCAGCGGCCTACCGGGGACGGTGTACCGGACCCTGCTGCTGCGGGTGCAGCCCGGCACCTGCCCGGACACCCTGGCCCGATTCGAGGCGGAGTTGCGGTCAATGGCCCGCTACGTCAAGACCATTCGGGCATGGCAGCTCAGCCGGGTCACCGAGTCTGCCGGGGACACCGAGTGGACGCACGTGTTCGAACAGGAATTCACCGATGCGGCGGGACTGACCGGCCCGTACCTGATGCACCCGATCCACTGGGCGGTGGTGGACCGGTGGTTCGATCCGGAGACCACCGAGGTGATCGTCCGTGATCGGGTCTGCCACAGCTTCTGCGCGATGGCTGGACCCGTGTTGCAGGCCTAGCCTCAGAGACCGCAGGCACTGATGTTGGGGTTGGCCGCTTCGGGCGGCTCCAGCGGCGGGAGCACCGTGGTCCCGTCCAGGCTGTGTACCGCCAGCTGCTGCGACCATGGGTAGTGCAGGCTGAAGGCCACCAGCCCGGTGCGTTCGGCGGCCGGGAGGTGGCACATCGCCAAGACCGTTTCGGCCAGGTACTCCACCGGCTCGGTCGGGAACGATTCGGGGATCAGGCCGGCCGCCCCCGGGGTGCGCACCGCGCTCGACGGCCCGACGACATTCACCGCGATGTTGGACTCCAGCAGTTCGGCCGCCGTCCCCTGGCTGAACCTGTGCAGCGCCGCCTTCATCGACGCGTACACCACATCTCCGGAAGACTTGTTGTACTCCCGGTAGGGCCGCGCGGGCGCCAGCCCGGTCACCGAGCCGATGTTGACGATCCACCCCGCACCTCGGGTTCGCATGTGCGGAATCGCCTGCTTCGTCAACACGAACGGCGTACGCAGATAGTGTTCGACCGTGCGGTCGAAGGTCGCCATCGACATGTCCTCGATGACGTCGTAGTCCGCGTAGCCGGCGTTGTTGACCAGGATGTCGATCCGGCCGGTCGCCGCAACGACCCGGTCGACCAAGACGGCCCGCTGCGCAGCGGCCTCGAGGTCGGCGACGAGACCGAATGCCCGCCCACCGGCCGCCTCGATCAACTCGATGGTCTCGGCGATGGTGCCCGGCAGGGCTGTCGCCGCCCCGCCGCGCACCGAGGGAGACGGCTGGTGAGAACGTGCTGTCACCGCAACCGTCGCACCCTCGGCGGCCAACCGCTGGGCGATGGCCCGACCGATGCCGCGGCTGCTGCCGGTCACCAACGCCGTTCTGCCGGTAAGTAATCCACTCATCGGAGGATGAGGTCCGCTTCGACGGGAGCCCGGTGGCCCTGCCACACGTCGATCAGCCGGAAGGGGAATGCGATGACGATGCGGCCGCCCGAACGGTAGTAGGTGTGGGCGGTGGGCGTATGACACCACACCGTCTCTGCCATGGCCTCGTCGATCTGCCGGACATAGTCCTCGAATGCCGCCGGCTTGACCTCGAGGGTCGCGGCGCCCCGCGAGGCCATCAGCTGCAGGCACTCCATCACGTAGTGCGCCATCACCTCGACGCCGAAGTTGTGCCCGGCGGCATGGCCCGGCGAATAGTTGGGCGCCGAGGAGATGAACAGGTTCGGAAAGCCCGGCACCAGCCCGCCCCGGTAGGCACTCGGGCTCTCGCCCCACACCTTCTTGAGTTCGAGCCCGTCCCGGCCCCGGATGTCCACGGTCGACAGGAAGTCCAGGTGGTAACCGGTCGCGTAGATGATGACGTCGAGGTCGACCTGGCGGCCGTCGGCGGTGACGATGCCGCGCTCGTCGACCCTGGCCGGCTCGCTGGCCTCGACATCGACATGCGGTCTGGTCAGCGCCGCGTAATAGCCGCCCGGATCGCGGATGATGCGTTTACCGTACGGCGCGAAGTCGGGCGTCACCTTCCGGGCCAATTCCGATCCCGCCCCGAACACCCGGTCGATGTAGTCCAGACAGATCTGCAACAGCACGTCGTTGGCCGGCGAGATCGACAGGTGCTCGGCCGCCCACTCCGGATCTCTGATGATGACCGGATGGTTGTTGTCGGCTGTCCCCCACAGCGACTTCAACCGATTCCAGTTGGCGTAGAAGGGGATGTGGATGTTGAGCCAACGCCGATGGTCGGGTACGTCGTCGGAGAGCCGCTTACGCGGGGCGACCCAATGTGGTTGCCGCTGGAACACCGTCAGATGTTCGACATCGTCGACACACGCGTCGACGATCTGCACCGCGGTGCAGCCGGCGCCGATGATCGCCACCTTCTTGCCGGCCAGCTCCAGGCTCGGATCCCAGTCGGCGGAATGCACGCTGACGCCGGCGAAGGTCTCCCGGCCCGCCAGGTCCGGCCAACGGGGACGGTTGAGGTAGCCGGCGGCGGGGATGACCACATTGGCGTGGCTGATCTCGCGCGCCCCGTCCGGGCCGACCATGTGCACCGCCCAGCGGTGCCGGTCGGCGTCCCACCACAGCGCCTGCACCTCGGTGCTGAACCGCGTACGGTCGCGCAGGTTGTTCTTGTCGGCCACGGTTTCGAGGTAGCGCTGGTATTCGGCGCCCTGCGGATAATAGCTCGACCAGTCGCGCTTGACGTCCCGGGACAGCGAGTAGTACGCCGATGGTGTGTCGACCCCGATACCGGGATAGACGGTCGTGTACCAGGTGCCGCCGACCTCGTCGTTGCGTTCGACGATCTCGAAGTCGATTCCGGCGGCCGCGCATTCCAGCGCAACGGCCATCCCGGCCATACCGGCTCCGACGATCAGGACCTTGAAGCCGGTCGGCAGGTCGGCGGTGCGGGGCAGCACCGGCTGGCGCGGCTGAAAGCCGCCCTGTTCCAGGAGAAGTCCCAGGTACTCCTCCCCCACCTCCCGGCCCAATGCCAGCGGGGCGATGCGGCCGAAGAGCTCCCGATCGTCAGCCGGCAGCGCGCCCTGCGGGCGCGGGGCGCCCAGCGCCGCTTCCACCGCGGCCACCAGCGCCTCGCGGGTGGCCGGGTCGGTGACGCCGACCTGTTCCGGCGGGTCGGGTTCGAACGAGATCTTGCCGGCGAATCGGTCGATGACGCCCGCGTCGCCGGTCAGCTGGGTCAGCACCGCAACCAACACACCGGCATCCGCCAACCGCAGCTTGGTCCGCAGTTCCTCGCGCTCCCAGCCCGTGCCGTCGGCCGCCACGGTCGCATCGGTCGTCATCGAACCTCCTTGCTCGTCTCCCGAGTATGTGATCGCCGGGCGGGTGACGGCCGCCCCGTGTCTACTCAGCGGGACGCTGTTTGGTCGCCACCGGGCCGGTGCCCCTACAGTCCGGGGCATGACCGAGCTGGACGCCCAACTGGCAGCGGCACGCAGTCATGCGCTCGGTGACCTTCCCCGGCGGTCGGCCCGCAATCGGCCCGGCAAGGTCGCGCTCATCGACGGTGACGTCTCCTTGACCTTCGCCGATCTCGAGCACCTCGTGGACCGCACCACAGCCGCGCTGCACGACAACGGCTTCCGACCGGGCGACCGCATCGCGGTGCTGGCCCACAATTGCTGGCAGTACGCCGTGCTGGCGTTCGCGACGGCGCGCGCCGGGGTGATCCTGGTTCCGGTCAACTTCATGCTGACCGCCGAGGAGATCTCGTTCATCCTGGTGCACAGCGGAGCCGGCGGATTTGTCGTGGAAGCCGACCTGGTTCCCACCGCCCGCACCGCCATGCAACTGGGCGGGGCCGTTCACACGACGGCCGCACTGGTGCTGCCCGGCCAGCGGCCGCCACCGGATTGGAACGACTTCGGGCAGTGGCTGCAGACCGGTTCAGCAGCACCTCGCCCGGATGTGGCCGACGATCAGCCCATCCGGCTGATGTACACCAGCGGCACCGAGTCGCACCCCAAAGGCGCGCTGCACTCCACGCGAAGCCTGATGGGCAACTACATCAGCTCGATCATCGCCGGCGCGATGACCGGCACCGATATCACGATCCACTCGCTGCCGCTCTACCACTGCGCCCAACTGGACAACTTCCTGATCCCCGGCGTCTACCTCGGCGCGACCGGCGTCATCCTGCCGCGCCCGGCGCCGGAGCTGGTGCTGCGCGGCATCGACCGCTACGGAGCGACAAGCTATTTCGCGCCGCCCACGGTGTGGATCTCGCTGCTGCGCTCCCCCGTGATCGACCAGGTGGACCTGTCCAGCCTGCGCAAGGGTTACTACGGCGCCTCGGCCATGCCCGGGGAGATCCTCGCCGAACTGCGGGAGCGGCTGCCGGATCTGCAACTGTGGAACTTCTACGGCCAGACCGAGATGGCGCCGTTGGCATCGGCGCTGGGGCCCGACGAACAGGACACCCACCCCGGGGCGGCCGGCCGTCCGGTAATCAACGTCGAAACCGCGATCCTCGACGACGACAACGTTCCGCTCGGCACCGGTGAGATCGGTGAGATCGCCCACCGGAGTCCGCATCTGATGCTGGGCTACCTCGACGACCCGGGCAGAACCGCCGAGGCATTCGCCGGTGGCTGGTTTCACTCCGGCGATCTCGGCTACTACGACCGGGACGGACTGCTGCATGTCGTGGACCGCAAGAAAGACATGATCAAGACCGGCGGCGAGAACGTCGCCAGCCGCGAAGTCGAAGAAGTGCTCTACCGGCACCCCGGCGTCGAGGAGGTCGCGGTGTTCGGTCTCCCCCACCCGCGGTGGGTGGAGGCGGTGGTCGCCGCCGTGGTGCCCCGCGACGGGACGACGATCACCGAAGCCGAACTCCTCGGCCACTGCCGGGCCAGGCTGGCCGGATTCAAGACACCCAAGCAGGTGTTCTTCGTGGACTCATTGCCGAAGAATCCCAGCGGCAAGCTGCTCAAACGCCTGCTGCGCGACCGGTTCACCACTTCAAGCAACCGAAAGGAACCCGCCTCGTGAGTGCTGCCCCGCGCGAGGGACGCATCGCCCGCTTCGACGAACCCGGCAAACCGTTCCAGATCCAGACCGTTCCCGTTCCGGCACCCGGCCCGGGCGAGATCCTGATCCGGGTCACCCGGACCAACATCTGCGGTTCGGACATCCACGCCTGGCACGGCACCTTCGCCACCCGCGGCCTCGGCGGGCAGCTGCCAACCGTTCTCGGCCACGAAATGGTGGGTGCGGTCGACGAATTGGGCTCCGGCGTCGCCGCTGACTCCAACGGAAAGCCGTTGAGTGTGGGCTCGCGGGTGGTCTTCCCCTACTTCTTCTGCTGCCACACCTGCCGCAACTGCCTGGCCGGGCGCCGCAACGCCTGTGCGAACCTGAAGATGGCGATGCTCGGCCGCGCCGACGATCCACCGTATTTCGTCGGCGGCTACGGCGACTACTTCCTGCTGCCGGCCGGCGCGGTGGTCTACGCCGTGCCGGCCTCGGTGACCGACGAGATCGCCAGCGGCGCCAATTGTGCGCTCTCGCAGGTGATGTACGGGCTGGAGCGAGTCGATCAACAACTCGGCGAGTATGTCGTGGTCCAAGGCGCCGGGGCGCTCGGCCTGTACGCCATCGCGGTGGCCAAGGCCCGTGGCGCCGCCAAGGTCATCGCCATCGACGGGATCGCCGAACGGCTCGAGCTGGCCACCGCGTTCGGCGCCGACGAGGTCATCGACATCACCGGGGCGACCACCGCGAAGGAGCGGGCCAAGCTCGTCCGCGGGCTGACCGACGGGCAAGGGGCGGACGTCGTCGTCGAGGTGGTGGGGCACCCTTCGGCCATCGACGAGGGTCTGGTGCTGCTCGGCCAGTTCGGCCGCTACGTCGAGATCGGAAACATCAACATCGGCAAGACCTTCGCGTTCGACCCGTCGCGGTTCGTGTTCGGGAACAAGACCATGGTCGGGGTGTCGCTGTACGACCCGGCCGTGTTGTCCCGGGCCCTGGACTTCCTGGCCGAACACCAGCACAAGCTGCCACTCGAGCGGCTCGGCGCCGCCTGCTATCCACTCGACGACATCAACGACGCCTTCACCGCAGCGGAGGGCAAGCGCGACGTGCGTGCCAGCATCGTGCCCGCGATCCCCTGACCCGAAAGCAGCCATGACCAACCACCACCACCCCCGCACCGAGCTCTTCATCGACGGACAGTGGGTGAACCCCGGCGGCACAGACGCCATCGAGGTGATCGATCCCGCGACCGAGCAGGTCTGCGGCGCCGTTCCCAGCGGCGTTGCGGCCGACGTGGATGCCGCGGTGGCCGCCGCGCGCCGGGCGTTCGACCCACTGATCAGCATCGCCGAGCGCCGCGCGCGCCTGGACGCGGTGATCACCGCGATGGAGAAGCGGCTGCCCGGCATCGCCGAGACGATCACCCGCGAGATGGGCGCTCCGGTCCGCATCGCCCAGAGTGTGCAGACCCAGGTGCCGCTGGCCGTCGCCCGCGGATTCGCCGACGCGCTGGCCGCTTTCGAGTTCGAGGAACGGATCGGCAATTCGCTCGTGGTCCGGGAGCCCTACGGCGTGGTCGCCGCCATCACGCCCTGGAACTACCCGCTGTATCAAGTGGTCGCCAAGGTCCTGCCGGCCATCGCCGCCGGCTGCACGGTGGTGCTCAAACCCAGCAACGAGGCCCCGCTGTCGGTGTTCGAGTTCGTCGATGCCGTCGCCGAGGCCGGATTGCCGCCCGGCGTCGTGAACCTGGTTTCCGGACCCGGCCGGGTGATCGGCGAACGGATGTCGGCTCATCCCGAGGTGGACTTCGTGTCCTTCACCGGGTCCACCGCGGTCGGCAGCCGGGTCGGGGAACTGGCCGGCCGATCCATCAAGAAGGTGGCCCTGGAACTCGGCGGCAAGTCGGCCAACGTGATCCTCGACGGTGCAGACTTCGCCACCGCGGTCAGGGTCGGCGTCGGTAATGCCTTCCTGAACGGCGGGCAGACCTGCATGGCCTGGACCCGGATGCTGGTCCCGCTGTCCCGGTACAGCGAGGCGCTGGATCTGGTGCAGCAGGCGGCCGCCAAGTACGTCGTCGGGGACCCCTGGGATCCGGCCACCCGGATCGGCCCGTCGGCCTCCGAAGCGCAGTACCGATCGGTGCTCGGGTTCATCGAGCGGGCGCCGCGCGATGGTGCGCGGCTGGTCCGCGGCGGCGCTCAGCGGCTGCGCGATGTCGGCTATTACATCGCCCCGACGGTGTTCGCCGACGTCGACCCCGATTCGGAGCTGGGGCAGGAAGAGGTGTTCGGGCCGGTCTTGGCCGTCATCCCGTTCCGCGACACCGACGAGGCTCTGCGCATCGCCAACGGCACGCCGTACGGCTTGTCCGGAGCGGTGTGGGCCGCCGACGACGACACCGCGATCGGCTTCGCCCGTCAGGTACAGACCGGTCAGCTCGATATCAACGGCGGCAAGTACAACCCCTCGGCGCCGTTCGGCGGCTACAAGAAGTCGGGGATTGGGCGCGAGCTCGGCAGGTTCGGGTTCGAGGAGTACCTGCAGACCAAGTCGCTGCAGCTACCGTAGGACCGCAACCAGCCAGAATCGAGGTACCCCAGCTATGAGCACGCCCGCCGGGCCACTGGTCATCACGCGTCAGCACGCCGTTGCGGTCTGGACCATCAATGCTCCCCACGTCGGCAACACGATCACCGACACGGCGTTCATCGCGGCATTCGAAGCCGCCGTCGACGCCGCCAATTCGGACACCGAGATCGGCGCGGTGATCCTGACCGGGGAGGGAAAGATCTTCTCCGCCGGCGGCAACGTCAAACAGATGGCCGACCGCGAGGGCATGTTCGGGCTGGACGCGATCGACCAGCGCTACGCCTACGTGGGCGGAATCCAGCGGCTGCCGCGCGCCCTGGCGCGCCTCGAGGTGCCGATCATCGCCGCGGTCAACGGCGCGGCGGTCGGGGCGGGTTGCGACCTGGCGGCGATGTGCGACATCCGGATCGCCTCGCAGCGCGCCTCGTTCGCCGAGAGTTTCGTACAGATCGGCCTGGTTCCCGGCGACGGCGGCACCTGGTTTCTGCAGCGCGCCATCGGTTACGAGCGCGCCGCGGAGATGACGCTGACCGGCGACCGGATCGACGCGGCGACCGCGTTGGACTGGGGGCTGGTCAGTCGCGTGGTCCCCCACGACGAACTCCTCACCGCCGCAATGGAGCTGGCTGACCGGATCGTCAAGAACCCGCCGCGGGCGCTGCGGATGGCCAAGCGTCTGCTGCAGGAGTCGCGCACCGGCTCGCTGGACTCGACACTGGCGATGGCGGCCGCAATGCAGCCGCTGGCCCACCATGACGGCGAGCATCAGCGCCGCATCGCGAAGTGGCGGAGCAGCTGATGGCGCTGCCGCGCCTGGTTCCCGCAGCTGCCGGCGATCCGGCCGGCACCGCGGGCCTGCGGGCGCAGGTCCGCGCCTTCCTGACCGAACAACTGGCGGCGGGAACTTTCTCCCCGTCGGTGGACGCCTGGCTGTGCGGCTGGAGCGTGGCCTTCACCGGCGCTCTGGCTGCTCGCGGGTGGCTGGGCATGACCGTGCCGAAAGAGTATGGCGGCCACGGACGTTCGTTCCTCGAACGTTTCGTGGTCACCGAGGAGCTGCTCGCTGGCGGCGCCCCGGTGGCGGCGCACTGGATCGCTGACCGGCAGATCGTGCCGGCCTTGCTGAAGTACGGGACCGAGGCCCAGAAGCGCGAATTCCTGCCCGCGATCACCGCCGGCGAGTGCTTCTTCGGCATCGGGATGAGCGAGCCCGACGCCGGTTCGGATCTGGCCGGCGTGCGGACCCGCGCCGTGCGGGTCGACGGCGGCTGGGCGTTGACCGGCACCAAGGTGTGGACGTCGGGAGCGCACCGCGCTCACGCGTTCATCGTGCTGGCCCGCACCGCGCCGGTCGACCCGCAGCACCGGCACGCCGGGCTGAGCCAGTTCATCGTGCGCCTCGACGGCCCCGGCGTCGAAGTGCGGCCCATCATCTCGATGAACGGTGGCCACCACTTCAACGAGGTCATCCTCGACGACGCCTTCGTGCCCGACGCCATGGTGTTCGGCGAGATCGGCGACGGCTGGCGTCAAGTCACCTCGGAGCTCAGTTTCGAACGAAGTGGTCCCGAGCGACTGCTCTCCACCTTCCCGCTGCTGGCCGCCGTGACCGACAGCATGGCCGACGAACAGCTGCCCGCTGACGCAACGCTGGGCCGGCTGGTGGCCCGGATCGCCGGTCTGCACCAGATGTCCACCGCCGTCGCCGGCGCACTGGAACGCAAGGAGCCGGCCGATGTTGCCGCCGCGGTGGTCAAGGTGCTCGGCACCACCACCGAGGGCGATATCGCCGATTTCGCAGACCTGCGCACCGGGGACAGCACCGGCGTCGACTCCCGGCATCGGGAGCTGGTCATGGCGGCGGTGGACCAGCGGCCCGGGTTCACCCTGCGCGGTGGAACCAACGAGGTGCTGCGCGGCGTGATCGCGCGCGGATTGGGGTTGCGATGAGTGCCTCCGGCGCCGATCGCGGAGCACAGCTCGATGCCGGCCTGGTGGACATGATGAACGCGGTGTTCGCCGACTACCGGGCGACGCACCCGCCGACCGGACCGATCCGGCGCGACACCGAATTGTGGGCCGGCCTCGATCGACTGGGTCTGGTGCGATTGACCGGCTCCGAACAATCCGGGGGTAGCGGGGCGAGTTGGTACGAGGTCGCCGAACTCATCGCCGCGGCAGCGCGAAACGGTGTGCGCGTTCCGCTTGCCGAACACGATGTGTTGGCCTGTTGGCTGCTCGAGCAGGTCGGTGCGCCTATCGCAGCGGCCGCACGTACCGCCTGCATTCTCGATGAGACCGGTACCGCGACGGCGGTACCGTGGGCATCGACAGCCGAGCGGATCGTGGTCATCTGGCAGCACGACGGTGGCCATCTGCTCGCCGACCTGGATTGTGCGCAGCTGCGGATCACCCCGGGCAGCAACCTGATCGGCGAGCCTCGTGACACCGTCGCCGCGGACACCTCGGCACTGCCGGGAACCCCCGTGCCGGCGGGACTGGTCGCGCAGCTGCAACTGAAGGCGGCGCTGGTACGGTCGATCCAGGTCTGCGCCGCGCTCGACAAGATCCTGGAGCTGGTCGTCGAGCATGCCTCCGCCCGTACCCAGTTCGGCCGTCCGCTGTCGAAGTTCCAAGCGGTCCAGCAGCTGATCTCCGACACCGCCGCCGAGGCTGCGCTGGCGCGGGCGGCCACCGAGGCCGCGCTGTCAGCGGCGGTCCGTAGCAACTGGTCGGGGTCCAACCTCAGATTCGCCGTTTCGGTGGCACGCTCGTGTGCCGGGCACGCGGCTTCAGTGGCCGTCCGCAATGCCCACCAGGTGCTCGGCGCCATCGGCACCACCGCCGAACACCGGCTGCACGAGTACACCCGGGCGGCGCTGGCGTGGCGTTCGGAATTCGGATCGGTCCAGCACTGGGATCAGCAGGTCACCGATGCCGCCCTGGCCGCCGGCACCGATGGTCTGTGGAGTCTGATCGCCGATTGAGCGCTACCGGCGCACCGGTGTTCCACTGACCGGTTACCGCGGTGCCGGGTCCCGCCGATCTCCGGTTGACTGCTCGGGAGTTCCGCACGACCAACACCGGGAGGGCTCCGTGACCACTGACCCAGCGATCTCGCTGGCCGAACTGCAGAGCTTCGTCGGCGAATTCTGGTACCACTACGACCAGGCGGACTACCCGGAGCTGGGCGCTGCCTTCGCCGACGACGCCGTATACCTGAGTCGTAGCGACTCCGGCGCCTGCCCTTTCGAAGAAGCCCTGTCCGCTGACCTGAACGGTGCGGCCGAGATCATGCCGTGGCTCACCGAGCATCGCCAGGCCAGCCCGTACCCGCTGCGCCACCACACCACCAACCTGCACATCACCGGCACCCGGGACGGCGTGACGTTCGCGCGGTTCTACATCTTCGTCAATCAGATCACCGACTTCGTTCCGTTCGCGGTCTCCAGCGGAGTCGCCGAGATCGGCGTCCGCCGTGGCGGCCGCAACGCGCGCGGGCTCGCATTCACCAAGATGTCGGTCATCCTTGACGTCACCAACTCCGAACCGCTTTCGGGCGCCGGGCTTCCCGGCGCCGAGAACGTGAACACCTGACGGTTCGGCGGCGGATCCATTGCACGCAGGTGAGGTCTTCGGTGGCGGGGTCGCCGTCATCACCGGGGCCGGCGCGGGTATCGGCGCCGGTCTCGCGCGCCACGCCCACCGGCTGGGAATGTCGCTGGTGCTGGCCGACATCGACCGCACGGCGATCGCGGAACTACGCGACGAGCTGATCGCCGACGGGGGCACGGCGGTCGACATCGCCTGCGATGTGCGCGACCCGGACGCGGTGGCCGCCCTGGCCGAGCGCACCTACCGCGACATCGGGCCGGTGCGACTGTTGGTCAACAACGCCGGCGTCGAGCAGTTCGGCTACCTGTGGGATACGCCGATCACCAACTGGAACCGGCTGATGGAGATCAACGTCAGCGGCGTCTTCCACGGCGTCCGAGCCTTCCTGCCCAAGATGATCGCGGCCGGAGCTCCGGCGTGGATCTGGAACCTGTCGTCGATCGGCGGGGTGGCGGCCGTTCCGCTGCAGGCCCCGTACATCATCAGCAAGCACGCGGTACTGGCGTTGACCGAATGCCTGCGGCTGGAAGTTCAGCTGGCCGGCCATGACGACCACATCCATGTCCAAGCGGTGCTGCCGGGCGCGGTGAGATCCAACATTTTCGAAGTGGCGGGCGGGGTCGAGGCCGGCCTGTCCGGTGCCGATATCGACGCCGCCGAGGCACAACGCGACGCGATGCTCGACATCAAGGCGGCTGGTATGGACCCGCTCGACGCCGCCGAAGTGGTGTTCGACCAATCGGCGCAAGGCGAGTTCTACCTGTTGACCCAGCCCGACCAGGTCCGCTCGGCGATGGCCGAGCGTGCCACCGCCCTGACCACACTGGTGCCGCCGCAGCTACGGACCGCGCCCCGCTTCGGTTCCGCCGAGCAGCAGGGGCAGGCGTGACCGCGTCGCACCGGCCCGCACTGGATCCCGACGCCGCCGCGCGGCTGGCATCCTTCGGCCCGCCCACACCGATGCGTTCCCGCGGCCTCGAAGCGGTCCGCGCCGCGGTGGAGTCCGCACCGCTGCCGACCGATATGCCGGAGATGGCGGCAGTCACCGAGACCACGGTGCGCGGAAAGGGGGGCCCGATCCCGGTGCGCATCTATCGGCCGCAAGTCGGCGGCGGCCCGCTGCCGGTGATCATCCAGCTGCATGGCGGCGGACTGGTAATGGGCTCCAATCACTCGTTCGAACCGATGGCCCGGGCGCTGGCGGCCGCCAGCGGTGCGGTGGTGATGGCCGTCGATTACCGGTTGGCGCCGGAGAACCCGCCGCCGGCCCAGTTCGAGGACGCCCTGGCCGCCACCGAGTGGGCCGCGGCCAATGCGGAGGTGCTCGACGTGGACGCCCGCAGGCTCGTCATCGCCGGGGACAGCGCCGGCGGCGGCGTTGCCGCGGCGGTCACCCTGACGGTCCGTGACCATGGCGGGCCGGCGATCTTCGCGCAGGTCCTGATGTATCCCGGGGTGGACCGGGACATGGCGGCGCCGTCGGTGATCAGGCTGCCGGACGCCCCGATGTTGACCCACGACGACATCGTCTACCTGCACGAGCTTGCCGATGCCGGGGCCGGTGACGCGCACGACGTCCGCCGCATCCCCGCCTACGCCACCGACTTGCGCGGCCTGCCGCAGGCCATCGTGGCGACCGCCGAGCTCGATCCGATCTCCGACTGGGGCGAGCGGTACGCCACCCGGCTGCGCGACGCCGGGGTGCAGACCACGATCACGCGCTACCCCGGCAGCTACCACGGTTTCCTCATGCGATCGGAAGCGACCGCACGGGGCCGGCTGGCGATGGCTGAGATCGGGGCGTTGTTGCGAGCCAAATTCGCCCATCCGCTGCCCTTCTGAAGGCCGGGCAACCAACTTCCCGATGGCTGGACACCTGGGTTCGGGACGCCGGGCGCGGCGCACACAATCGACGATAGCTAAGGCGTGCTTGCCCGCCAGCACCGACGAAAAGGAGTCTTTGTGACGCTCACCGAGGAGCGGCGAACGGAGCTTTCCGACATCCTGCGCCCCGCTTCACCGCCACGTGAAATCGCCGACGTCTACACCGACGATCAGCGAGAGCGGCTGCTGGAGGTGGTTCGCACGGGCGGTCCGTGGAGTCTGATCATCGCGCAGCACTTCGCCTCCCCCGAAGAACTGATGGCCACCATGAGCGGCGCATTCCCCGAGGGCGCCACCCCCTCCCTGGATCTCTTCCTGACTCCCACCTTCCGCGGCTTCCTCGCCAATCACGGCACCGTGCTCTACCCCGAGCTGCACGACTGCTTCTACAACGCCGGGTTCCTCGAACTGGCCAAGTCGTATTGGGACGCCGAGTACGCCAAGCCGCAGATGATGCTGTTCAACATCAACGGCCCGTGCGCCAATCGCGATCCGGGGCATCTGGATTCGCCGAGCTTCCGCGGTGTGCGTTACGAGAACGCACCGACCTGGCTGTCCAGCGTCATGGGCAAGTCGGGGTTGTTCCGGGACTACCTGATCAAGATGGCGCAGGTCATCACCTGGTTCTCCTTGGACGAGGGCAGCGGGTTCACCTACTGGCCCGACGGTCCGCTCAAGGCCCCCAAACGAATCCAGCCGCCGGTGTACAACCGCGGAGTCCTGGTCCAGAACGAGATGCTGGTGCACCGGGGTGAGGCCAACGGCCCGCTCGACCAGCAGATGCCGGCCGGGTTGGCCTTCGACACCGTGTTCGCCGGTGACCCGGCCTCGCGCGACCACTGGGTGCTCAAGAACGGCGAGGATGTCATCGCGCGCCATCACACCGACGACCTGCGGTTCCTGGTGCACTGGTCCTCGGAGGTGTACCGGGACTACGACGAGTTGAAGAAGAACATGGACCACTCCGACGACCTCACCGTCGACAAGGCGATCGACATAATGGTCGACGACCTCGCCAAGAAGGGGATCAAGCTCGACATCCCAAGTGAGCCCATGCACGACGCCGAATTCATCGGCGCGCTCAACGCCGGCTACGACCTGGGCGGACCCGCCAGCTACCCCGACGAGGCCCCACTGAGCGCCTTCCTGCTCGGGTGAGCGGGGTCGGGGGCCGGCGTCTTCGCGGGCCGCCGACTCAGCGCTCGTGGAGCACCGGCAATGCGCCCGTACTCACGGCAGCGTCGATCGAGGCGCGCAGCCGTGCGCACACCACGAACACGCCCGGCCGCAACGCGGTGCCGTCGATCGCCGAATGCTCCGGCGTCTGCCGGCGCTCGAGGCACCGGTCGGTGGCCGGGCCACTCCATTGCACGCTGGTCTGCTCCCAACTGCTCTTGCGGGCCAGCACCTTCGCACCGCACGACCGGCAGGTCACCGGCCTCATCGGCGCGTCGTTGAGCCGCTCATCGCCGATCATCAGGGCACATCGGCGGCTTTGGTCAAACCGACCAGCCGCGGCAGGCGATTGGAAGCGAGGTTGTCCTCGACCTCTTTCATCCACGCCTCCCGGGGCCGGGTGGTGTCGATCTCGAACTCGAATCGATCGACCATGTCCGGTTCGACATCGGCGGCGTCGACGTAGAACTGCTCGTACCATCGCCGCACCTGGTAGACGGGTCCGTCCTCTTCGCACAGCAGCGGGTTGTCGATCCGCGCCTTGCGGCGCCAGATGGCCACGTCCTGCTCGAAGCCCATCTTCACGAAGTCACCGAGGGCGACCGCCATCTGCATGGCCGCCTCCTCCGGCAGCTCATCGGACTTCTCGACGGTGATCCCGTACTGCAGCACAAAGGAATCGGCGTCGATCGGATAGTGGCAGTTGAGCAGAACCGTGCGTTGGTCACCATGCTCGTAGTGGTAGGTCAGATCGTCGATCATGAACGAGGGCCCGTAGTAGGAGGCCACCGACGTCGTGCCGAGGATCTTGACGCCCTCCCCGGATCCGAGATCCGGCCGTGCCTCGCTCTTGTAGTACTGGGTGGCGATGTGCCCCTCGAACACGTTCTTGAAACTGGTGGGCAGCCCGCCATGGATATAGAAGAAGTGGGCCATGTCGACGATGTTGTCGATGATCTCTCGGCAATTGGTGTGGACAATCGTGCTGTACCAATGCCAATCGGTCCAGTCGTCGCCGCCGATACCCTCGATGCGGGGTATCACCACGTCTGCCGGGGGAGCCTTCTTCTCCGGGTCGTTCCAGACGAACAGCATGCCGTCCTGCTCCATGGTCGGCCACGCCCTGGTGCGGGCCAGCCTGGGAACGCGCCGACTGTAGGGAATCTTCTTGCATCGGCCGTCACCGCCCCAGCGCCAGTCGTGGAACGGGCAGGCGATCTCGTTGCCCTTGACCTCACCATCGGACAGGTCGCCGCCCATGTGCCGACAGTAGGAGTCGAGGGTGTTGATCTTTCCGTCCTCGCCGCGGAACACCACCAGCTTGCCGCCGAACGCGGTGATCGCATGCGGCTTTCCATCGCCGAGGTCGCGGGTCAGCCCGAGGCAATGCCATCCTCGCGCGAACCGTGTCGGCGCGGCCTGCGCCTCGATCTCGCGCACCTCTCCGCCGCAATCCTGCTCCAACGATGCCATCCGGGCCGTCCTCGCTCGTGCTTGTGGGAATCGTTGTTGTTGTAGCACCGCCACACCCCTTCCGCGGGGCGCTGTTCCACTGACCGGGCGGGGCGGGGGCAGCTCGTGACGATCGGACCGACAATCGGCCGGTGACCGAGCCACACAACACCACCGTCGATTTTCTCGTCGTCGGATCCGGAACCGGGATGGCGGCGGCGCTCGCCGCTCATGAAGCGGGACTGTCGACGTTGATCGTGGAGAAAACCTCTCTCGTCGGCGGGTCGACCGCCCGTTCCGGCGGCGCGTTCTGGATGCCGGCCAACCCGATTCTCACCGAAGCCGGCTCCGACGACACGCTCACCGACGGTCGCCGCTACGTCGACTCGGTCGTCGGCGACGCGACCTCCCATGACCGCGCACACACCTTCATCGACTACGGTGCGGCCACCGTGGAGATGTTGCGTCGTACCACCTCGATGAAATTCCAATGGGCCAAGGGCTATTCCGACTACTACCCGGAGCGCCCCGGAGGCAGTGCCATCGGCCGCACCTGCGAATGCCGTCCTTTCAACACCGCGGTGCTGAGGGCGGAGTCGGCACGGTTCCGTCCCGGCGTGATGAAGTCGTCGTTCCCGATGCCGGTAACCGGGGCGGATTACCGGTGGCTCAACCTGATGGTCAAAGTTCCCCGAAAGTCACTGCCCCGCATCATGTTGCGCGCCTTCCAGGGCATCGGCGGACTGCTGCTGCGCCGGCGATACGCTGCCGGGGGCCAGGCCTTGGCGGCGGGCATGTTCGCCGGCGTGTTGCGCGCCGGCATTCCGGTGTGGACGGATTCGCCGGTGTCGAACCTGATCGTCGAAGGCAACCGGGTGACCGGCGTCGTCGTGCAGCGCGCCGGCGCCCCGGTGACCATCGCCGCCCGACGCGGGGTCGTGTTGGCCGCCGGTGGGTTCGACCACCGGATGGACTGGCGGCACAAGTTCCAGTCCGAACGGCTGGAGCAGCATGCCAGCCTCGGCTCGGAGGGCAACACCGGCGACGCCATCCGCCTTGCTCAGGATGTCTGCGGCGCCGGCACGGAGCTGATGGAGCAGGCTTGGTGGTTTCCGGCCTTCGCGCCGCTTCCGGGCGGCGAGCCGACCGTCATGCTCGCCGAACGTTCCCTGCCGGGCTGCCTGTTGGTGGATCAGACCGGACGGCGCTTCGTCAACGAAGCGATCGACTACATGTCCTTCGGGCAGATCGTGCTCGAACGCGAACGGGCGGGCAACCCGATCGAAGCCATCTGGATGGTCTTCGACCAGAAGTACCGCAACAGCTATCTCATGGCCGCCGAACTGTTTCCGCGCATGCCGATTCCCCAGGCGTGGTACGACGCCGGGATCGCGCACCGGTCTGGTGATCTTCCAGAACTGGCGCGCGCCATCGGCGTCGACCCGTCGGCGTTCGTCGAGACGTTGGACCGGTTCAACGGTGTGGCGGCGGCGGGCGCCGACACCGATTTCGATCGCGGCGTCAGTGCTTACGACCGCTACTACGGCGATCCGACCGTCACACCGAATCCCAACCTGCGGCCGTTGGACTCCGGCCCGTTCTACGCCGTCAAGATCGTTCTCAGCGACCTGGGCACCTGCGGCGGGCTTCGCACCGATGTCCGCGGCCGGGTGCTGCGCGAGGACGGGTCGCTGATCGAGGGGCTCTACGCGATCGGCAACACCGCGGCCAACGCGTTCGGCGGGGGTTATCCGGGCGCCGGCGCAACCATCGGGCAGGGCCTGGTGTTCGGCTACATCGCTGCGCTGCACGCGGCGGGAGAACTCGACTGAGCCCGCCCGGTGCTTCTCAGGCCGGGTCGTCTTCGGCGGCGATCCGCCGTTCCACCTCGTACCAGTAGTCGCGCACCGGGAACTTGACCCCGCCCTCGCCGCCCTTGGCGAAGGTCTCCCCCACTTCGTCCAACTCTTTGATCATCTGCAGCGCCAGTTCCCGTTCGGCGGCGTAGTACTCCTCCGACCACCGCAGCGCCAGCCGGGCATACGACCACGCCGGCTGATCGCCGGTCCAGCGCGCCTCGGTCGCAGCCTCCCGATGCAACTGCTCGACGTGGGCGACATGCTCGGTGAGGATCTCCCGGAGCCGGCCGGGGTTCATCAAGTGACCGAAGATGACCCGCAACAAGGGGTTGTGTTTGAGCGTAGGCGCTTCAACCGGTTCGTCGTTAGCCCACCGCGTGACCGCCGCCAGCCCCTGATCGGTGATCTGGTACATCCGCCGGCTGCGCACGCCGGCGTCGAGGCGAGAGGTGACCAGGTTCTTCTGCTCCAGCCGCTTCAACTCCGAGTAGATCTGGCTGTAGGCCGGACTGGAATAGAAGAACCGGACGGTCCAGTTGAACCACTTCTTGACGTCGTAGCCGGATAGTTCGTCCCCGCCCGACAGCATCCCCAACAATGCCCACCCGGTGGGTGACACACTCAGCCCGTCGGGCGCATTATCAGTGGATTCGCTCACCGCACAAGGCTAACAACCGAGCCCGCCGCCGGAATGCCGCGACTGCCGCTGACCGGGAGCCCACGTTGCGCCACAGCCGGCCCAGGACCGACAGTGACAGGCAGTGAAATCCGCCACCGCGAGGAGAGGCATGTCAGACGAATCCACCGGCGGCCCGCCCGATGACTTCGATTCAGTCTTCGATGTGATCGTCGCCGGTTCCGGGGGCGGCATCGCCGGAGCCTATACCGCGGCGCGCGAGGGTCTTTCGGTGTTGCTGACGGAGGCCACCGACCGCTTCGGCGGCACCACCGCCTACTCCGGCGGCGGCGGTGTCTGGTATCCCTGCAACCCCGCCCTCCGACGGGCCGGCACCGACGACACCGTCGATGACGCGCTGCGCTACTTCCACGCGGTCGTCGGCGATCGCACCCCGCGCGACCTGCAGGACGCCTACGTCCTTGGCGGCGCGGCGCTGATCGAATACCTGGAGAAGGACCCGGGATTCGAGTTCGTGGCCTTCCCCTGGCCGGACTACTACGGCTCGGTGCCCGGCGCCCGCAACGACGGCTACCGGCACACCGTCCCGGTGCCGATCGCCGACCGGGAACTCGGCCGGTACGCCGGCCTGGTGCGCGGTCCGCTCGACACCGAGCGCCTCGGGTCGCCGGCACCGCCGGTCTTGGCCGGCGGTCGTGCGCTGGTCGGCCGATTCCTGGCCGTGCTGGACAAGATGGCGCACGTCTCGTGCCGGCGCAATGCACCGCTCACCGAGTTGATCATCGACGGCGGTCGGGTGACCGGCGCGGTGGTGCAGTGCGACGGCAGACCGGAGCGGGTGGGTGCCCGGCGCGGTGTGCTGCTCGCTTCGGGCGGTTTCGAGCAGAACGCGGCGATGCGGGCCCGCTACGGTGTGCCCGGCGACGCCAGGGACACCATGGGAGCACCGGGCAATACCGGTGCGGCCCACCGGGCTGCCATCGCCGTCGGCGCGGACGTCGATCTGATGGATCAGGCGTGGTGGTCGCCGGGGATGACCCACCCGGACGGCCGATCGGCGTTCGCGCTGTGGTTCACCGGGGGCATCTTCGTCAACCAGGACGGCCGTCGATTCGTCAACGAATCGGCTCCTTACGATCGGCTCGGCCGCGACGTGCTGCGGCAGATCGCCACCGGTGAGACCACTCTGCCGTTCTGGATGGTCTACGACGACCGCACCGGCGGCATCCCGCCGGTGGGCGCCACCAACGTGTCGATGGTCGACGCCGCGGACTACCGCAACGCCGGGTTGTGGCACACCGCCGATACGCTCGCGGGCCTCGCCGAGGCCATCGGCGTCCCGGCGGGCAACCTGATCGCCACGGTCGAGCGGTTCAACACGCTGGCATCCGCCGGGGCGGACGAGGACTTCGGCCGCGGCGACGAGGCCTATGACCGGATGTTCACCGACGGCGCCTCGCCGCTGGTGCCCATCGAGACGCCGCCCTACCACGCGGCCACGTTCGGCCTGTCGGACCTGGGCACCAAGGGCGGCCTGCGCACCGACGCACACGGCCGGGTCCTGGCCGCCGGCGGCGGCATCCTGCCGGGGCTCTACGCAGCGGGCAATACGATGGCCGCTGTCAGCGGAACCACTTACCCCGGGGGCGGCAACCCGATCGGCGCATCCATGTTGTTCAGCCATCTCGCCGCCCTCGACATGGCCGCACTGGAGGTCAGCAGTTGAACCGTCATCTCAGCCCTGCCGAAGTGCAGCAGGCGGAGACCCTGTTCCCGCCGTTGACCGATTCGCTGCGCGAACTCGTCGATCTCGCCATCCGCAGCGAGGCCGACGAGGCCGACGTGCGCAGGGCACACGCGCTGATCGGGGAGGCCGCCCGGCTGCTGGGGTCGCGAGTCGCCCCGCATCCCGGCATCCGTACCGCCGGTGATGGCGGGGCGCTGACCTGGGGAAATGTGTTGATCGGCAACCGCAACGCCATCGCCCCTCCGCTGCGGGTGCACCGTGACGACACCGGCAAGGTGTGGGCCGATCTGGTGCTCGGCGCGGCCTATGAAGGCCCGCCGGGGCTGGTGCACGGCGGGGTGTGCGCGCTGGTGCTCGATCACATCCTCGGCGCCACGGCGCACCGCCCCGGCGAGCCCGCCTTCACCGGCACCTTGACCCTTCGCTACGTGGCGCCCACGCCGCTGGGCGCACTGCGCGCCGAGGCGTGGGTAGACCGCGACGACCGGGGAAAGACCTTCGCCGAGGGCCGCCTCATCGATGCGGCCGGCACCGTCACGGTGCAGGCGGAGGGAATCTTCATCAGGCCGAAGGCCAACTCTGGTACCCGGCGCTGACCGGCTCGACGATTCCGTCCGCCGGTGACCGTGGTGAGGCCTATACCGGGTCCAATGCGGAGACTCGCCACGCGTTGTCGGCCTTGGTCAGGCTCACGATGACGCTGCTGGCGGTGCGTGCCGGCTCGGGACGGTCGCGGCTGACGGTCTCCTGATTGAGGAACACCAGCACCTTCGCCTCATTCGACCCGATCTCCATCAGAGCCGCGTTCAGCACCTGGGCAGACGCCTTGATCCCTTTGGTCCGCACCGCCGGAGCGACCACATCGGCGGTGAATTTTCCGTAGTAGGTCGCGAACCCACCGGCCATCAGGGTTCGCGCCCGCTCCATGTCGCGATCGAGGGTCTCGGGCGCATAGGACAGCAACGCCACCGTCCCCGAGGACGCGGCGTCGATGGCGCGCTGGGCGGCCGCGGCAGCCGACTGCTGATCGGGCCGGTGGACGGTGATGTACAGCGCCGCAGCCAGAACCGCGGTCGCTACCAGGATCACTGGCCCGGCCAATGTCTTCCAGCGTGGGGTACGGGTGTTGTCATCGGCGGTTTCGGCCGCGTCGGTTACGTTCCCGGTCACGGTACGAACTCCACCTTCGACATCTTGATCTGATCTCCCTCGCGCTGCAGGTCCACCGTGAGGCGCCACCGCCGCGGAGCATCGTCAGCGCCTGCCGCGTTGGTCACGGTCGAGGATGCGGCCACCAGCACCACCGCAGAGTCCGGTGTCATCGACTCGACCGCGGCGGCGTTCACCGACGCCTTGGTGGTCACTTTTGCGTCCTTCGATACTTTGACGAAATCGTCGACCGCGCCCTGGAATTCGGTACGAAACGGACCGGTGGAGTTGTCGACGATGCGCTGCACGCTCCCTTCGGCGTCGTTGTGGTCGATCGACATCAAGGTGACGACGACCTGGCGCGCGACGGCGACGAACTCGGCCCGGTTCCGCTGTTCGGCCTGGGCGTGCTGATGCTGCCGGATCATCAAGGCGCTGAGGACTAGCAGAGCACAGCTGCCCAACACGACCGCCACTGCGGCTGGTCGTCCCCAGTTGAGCGCAAGATCCCGGACACGGGCTGATCGAGGCGCGTCGGGATCGGCGGGTGGGCCGGCAGCACTGGGGCGCGGCTGGCCGTCCCCGTCAGCGCCGGCGTTGTCCGCCTCCTGCTGCAACCTGATCGCCCTTGCGCGCGCCTTCGCCGCCGTTGCTTCGGCTTCGGCAGCCTCAGCTTCCGCCAGTGCCACCCGCGTCCCGGTTCTCGTCATACCGCCCACCGGTTCCCCTTCGTTGCCGGGCCGGGGGTTCGCCGACCGGCGTACGCACCGTAATCCGCAGCGCTGCCGGTCTATCGCCGGATTCCCATCCAGTGGGCGGTGTCAAGGGCGTCGGATCACCAGTGCCGCAGGGCGCACAGTGCCCCTTTCGGGCCGTCTGCGGTGGCGACCACGGCCCCGTCCACCGACAACTCGCAGCGGAACATCGGCTCGGCCGGCAACCGGCCGCTCGTCGCGGTGACCATCGCCCATCGCGCCGGGTCGTTGAGGGTGGCGTGCAGCACCCACGGCTTGTCCGGGCCGACTTCGACACGGGCCTTGGGGCTGAACTCATAAGGATTGTGGCTGTAGTCCGCCCAGGTCGGCGGATCGGTGTCGCGGTAGTAGATGTCGGCTGTCACCGGTGTGGCAGCAGTGACGGTATAGACCACGTGGTGGCCGGCCGGCGGGTCCGCGAGGCCGGACCCCGCACCGGCGAGCCCGCCGGCCCCGGCCAGGAGCGTCAGCAGCACGAGCCTAGGTATCACCGCGACTCCACCGTGCGGTTCCGTTCTTGGACTGGCAGATCAGGAACAGTCCGTCGGGAGCTTGGGCGACCCAGTTCTCGTAGCCTTCACAGCTCGCGTCGAGCTGCTTGACGCCGGCCATCGACGGCGACCGGAAGTACCGTGGGTCGTATCGGCGCGGTGATCCGCAGAACACCAGCCTGCCCGGCTGGATGGACGGGCCGCTGACCGCGGTGCCGAAGACGTAGCGCTCGGTGTCGGGGCACGGCGCACCGAGGGTGACTCCAGGAGTGATCCCGGGTACGCACGACGGATCGTCGCACGAGACCGGGTCCGCACCGGCGCGAACCGGGGCCGTCAACACCGCGACCACGGCTGCCGCAGCCAGTACCACTGTTCGCCGCATACCGCGGCACTCTGTCAGCCCAGACCACGACGCGGACATCGATGGTCCACTCAGCGGGCAGGTTGCCTCGTCGGCTCGGGCCGCCGGTGTTTACTTCGGAGCACCGCCGTTTCCCCGTCCCTGGAGTGGCTATGCTGCGTGCGCCCACCATCGCGACGATCGCTGCCGTCGCGATGCTCACCGCGCTGCCCACCGGTGCGATCGCCGCGGCCGACAACCCCGGTTGGGGCCTCAATGGCAGCTACACCGCCACCTCCAACGGGGAGTGGGCCCGCAAGAACGAGGTCTTCTACGAGCAGGCGAGCCTGCGCAGCACCTGGACCATCACCACTTCGTGTAGTTACCCGGGCGAATGCACCGGTACCGTGCAGAGTGACCGGGGCTGGACGGCGCCGATTTACCAGCGAAGCACCGTCTGGTACGTCAAACATGTTGTGGACAACTGGATTCCCTGCCCGGACGGCAGCACCGCCCCCGGGCTGCAGACCTTTCGGTTCAAGGCGATGACGCCCGAGGGGGCGTACGCGGACCCGGCATCGGATACCCTCACCGGCGAGGACGTCACCACCGGCCCCAGCGGCGCCTGCGGAGCGAACAAGCCGGTGTACATCAACATGCCGTTCAAGCTCGTCAAGATCGGCTGACTCACTCGCGCGCGCAACGCCTCACTGCGGCAGTAGGTCTTCCCAACGCTGAGCAGCCGGCCGAACCAGGTCGGTCTGGGTGTACACCTTGCCGTCGGGCGCGGCATACTGCCCGGTCCGCGGATTGTAGGTGGCAACGCCCACCGACGGACCCGCTGCAGCCGGGGCGTGGCCGCTGGGCACTGCCGCGGGCGCAGCGTCACCCGGTGGCGTCGGCGGGTTGATCGGCGACTCCGCGGCCGGCGGCGGGGTTGGGTCGGCGCTGTCCGGCGCGGGCACCGGGGTGCCCTCGATGGGCCCGAAGATCTGTTCACCCAAGGTGATCCGGTCGTCCGGCGGAATGCCCTGCGCGATGAGGCTGGGATCGATCGGGTACGGCCCCGTCACGTGCTGGCGCATTGCCAGCGGCTCGTAAGGCCGGTCGCTCTCACAGATCTCGACAGTGGGCGCGCGTTTGCCCGGTTGTGCCATGCAGGGGTAGTTCCGCGCTCCGCGCACGCCGATGGGTGAGTCCTGCGGCAGTTTGCAGTACAGCCCGTCGGGGGTGTCGACGTCACTGAGATCCGACGGCGAACGCCAGGACGAGGGCGGCAGAAATCCGACCGAACAGGCCGGCGGGTCACCGAGGGTGAGGGTGAACTCGGCCAGCGCCATGCCGGTCGGGTTGTTCAGCGACGACCCGTAGGACTGGGTGGCGGCCAGGTAGGGCGGTAACAGCACCAGCAGCTGTTCGATCGAGGCATGGTAGGTGAGGCCGATCTGGCCGACCGTGGTCAGATTGGCCAACAGCACCGGCAGCGTGGGCCTGACCTGATCGAGCAGGCGGGATGCTTCATCCGCTGCGCCGGAACCGGTGCGAAGGATGGTCCGCACCTCCGGATCGCGCGCGGCGACCTGCCCGGTGATGCCGGCCAGACTGCGCGCCCACCTCCGGATGGCATCCAGGGTGTCGGCCTGACCGTCCAACAGCGGGCCGCTGTCGTCGATCAAGGAACGCGTGCTGTCGGCCACGCCGTTCAGTTCGGCGGCGAGCTGGCTCGAAGACTCGAACAGGGCACCGAGGTCGTTACCGGTTCCGTTGAGCGCCTTGAAGGATTCGTCGAGTAGGACGCCGAGCTTTCCGATCGGGATACTGTCCACCAGTGTGTTCATCTGATCGAGCATCGGGCCCACCGGTTTCGGCAGCGATGCGTTGTCGGCGCTGATGACGGACCCGTTTTTGAGGTAGGGCCCGCTGTCGGTCCGCGGCACCAGATCGACATACTGTTCGCCGACCGCTGACACGCTGCGCACATTGGCTTGTAGGTCGGCGGGGATCTTCGGCGACGGCTTCAGCGACATCATCACCTCGGCGCCACCACGAACGGGCCGGATGTCGGTGACCTTGCCCACCTCGACACCCCGGTAGGTCACGTTGGAGAACTGGTACAGGCCTCCGGTGGAGGGCAGTTCCAGCTTCACCGAGATACGCCCGATGCCGAGCAGTACGGGCGCTTGCAGGTAGCCGAAGACCATGGTGCCGACGCCGATCACCGAGGCGATCGCGAAGACGATCAACTGATTTCGGACGAATCGAGTCAGCATCAGTTGCCGCCCGGTACGGAGATCGGGTCGGGCTGAGCCGGGTCGATGAGCGGCGGCGCGGTGGCCACCTCGGTGGGCGGCGGGGTCAGCGGGGCTTTGAGCGGATCCCGGGTGTAGGTGGAATACCAGGGGTCACCCGGCGCCGGCACCAGCGAGGCGTTCTGTTCGCCCCAGCGGGTGCCGAGCAGCAGTCCGTTCTTCAGCCGCGGAATCGTGAAGTCGAACACGATGAACTGGTTCATGAAGTCGCCGCGGATGCCTCGGTCGATGAATTCCTGGGTATAGGGGTAGGTCGGCAGGTAGCCCAGCGCAACGGCCAGATCGGGCCCCACATCGGCCAGTGCCCGCACCGTCGGTTCGAGGTTCTTGAGGTTGCGGACGATGTCGGCGTGCGAGTCATTGAGGAGTTGCGTTGCGGTGGCGCTGAAGTCGCCCAGCCTTTCGAGTGCGGTGATCAACTGTGGGCGCTGCTTGTTGAGCACGTCGAGCGCCGCCGGGATGCGGTTCAGGGCGGCGGTGAGCACGTCCCGCTGTCCTGCGAACGTCTCGGCGAGGCGGTTCAGCGACGAGATCGAGGCGATGATGTTGTCGTGCTGGGTGTCCAGGAGTGTCACCACCGTGTTCATCCGGCTGAGCAGATCGCGGATCTGAACCTGCCGGCCGTCCAGTGCTGCGGCGAAGTTGCGGACGATGTCCCCGATCTGGGTCAGTCCGCCACCGTTGACCACCACCGACAGCGATGAGAGCGTCTGCTCGGTGGACGGGTACGTCGAGGTCTTGGAGATCGGGATGGTCGCACCGGGCCGCAAACGTCCGGTAGCGGACTCGCCCACGGGGGGATCGAGTGCCAGATGCATCGATCCCAGCAGGCTGGTCTGGCCCACGGCGGCGACCGCGTTGGCGGGGATGGCCACGTCTGGTCTGACCGAGACCTCGACGTCGGCACGCCAGTTGTCGACGGTCATCCTGCGGACCGTTCCGACGATCACGTCGCCCACCATGACCGGTGAGTTCGATTCCAGCGACCCGATGTTCGCGATCTGTACGTGATAGGTGGTGGCGTCGGCGCCGGTTCCCACCGTGCCGGGCAGCGGTAAGGAGTTCAGGCCGTCGAACGCGCAGCCCGACGTCGCCACGGCTGCGCAGCATGCCAGCGCGGCCAGTCGTCGCAGCGACATCGCGGCCGTCACGGCGCGCCTCCTGCCAGGCCCGCACCGGTGGGCAGCAGCAACTCGGGCAGATCGGTCGCCGCCGGCGCCGGAGGCGACGCCCCGGGCGGGATCGGCGCGCCCGGGTACAGCGCCGGGTGCCGGTCGGCGGGTAACCCGTTGGGGGCATAGGCGCCCGGTGGGTGCGACGGATCGCTCCATCCGGGTGGGGGTGCCACGTCGCCGGCCCCGGTGTACGCCGACACCGCCGGCGGGATCTCCGCCGGGCTCGGGGCAGGTCCCGCGCCGCCGGGCGCCAGCTCCGGATCGGAGTAGATGACGTTCTTCGGTGCGGGCCCCAGATAGGCGTTGAAGGGCAGCGGAAGATAGTTGAAGTTCATCAGTCGCAGTGCCGGGCCGAGATACTCCACACACGCCTTACCGGCTGTCTCTGCGGTGGCGTTCTCCACCGCTGCGATCGCCGAGCAGATCGTGGCGACGGGGTTGGAGAAGTTGTTCATCGTGAACGAGCCGCGGGGACCGCCGGTGTCTGGGTTGTAGATGTTGTAGCCATTGACCAGGGCGTTCGGTGCGGCGTGCAGGATGTTCTTGACGACTATGCTGTTGTCGGACAGCACCTGGGTCACGTTGGCCAATCGCTGGATCTGTTCGGCGGTCTGGTCTCGCGAGCCGGCAACGAAGCGCTGCACTTTGCCGATTGCGCCGGAGAGTTCGGTGATCGCCGAGTCGAGGTCGGAGCGGCTGCCGTCGACCACGCTCGTGACGTCGGCGAGGCGGTCCTGGAATTCCACGATCTGTGTGTTGCTGTCGCGTAAGGCGGTGACGAAGATCTGCAGGTTCTTGATCACGCTGACGATGTCACCGCTGCCCTGTCCGAGGATTCTGCCGACATCAGACAGTTGCGTGATGGTGTCCCGCAGCTTGTCGCCGTTTCCGGCCATGGCATCAGCGGTGCTGTCGATGAAGCGGCCCAGAGACGTGTTCGACACCCCGCTGGAGGGGCCCAACTCGGCGGCGAGCCGGGTGAGCTGCTCTTTGATCTCGTCCCACTCCACCGGAATGGCGGTGCGGTCCTCGCCGATCTCGGCACCGTCAGCCATGATGGCGCCGCTGGCCTGCGGACTCGCCCCGTAGGCGGGGGTCAGCTGCACATAGCGGGCCGACACCAGGTTGGGCGCCACGATGATGGCCTTTGCGTCGGCGGGTATGGGTACGTCGCGGTCCACGGCAAGGGTGATCCTGGCCCGCGTTCCCAGCGGCTCGATGGATTTGATGGTGCCCACCCGCACGCCGACCACGCGGACCTCGTCACCGGGATAGATGGCCGTCGCCGACTTGAAGTAGGCGATCAGCGTCTTGGGTCCCGCGAACTTCTGGTAAGCGACGTACCCGGAGGCGGCCGTCACCAGCGCCGCCACCACGATCACCAGGAGCCTTCTGGCCGGCCGCCCCCGCGGCCCGGTCGCGATCACCGCGAACCTCCGGGAATCCCGTTGTAGGGGAAGGGGAACTCCGAGCGAGGCCCGGCGTTGTCGGGCGGTTGTCCGGCGTTGACACCGCGGCGGAATCCGAGCGCGTAGTCCAGGAACGGCTGAAGCGCCTGTGCGGGAAGCAGGTTGGCCGGGAACCCGTAGTAGTAGAACCCGTTGTTGACCGCCTCCCCCTGGGTCAGTTGGTATTTGGCCAGTCCCCTGAGGGACTTCTCGAGGTTGTCGCGGTTTCGCTCGAGCGTCTCCGCGACTCTGTTGAGCTGCTCGAGCGTGGGGGCCAGGTCCTGTTCGTTCTCATCGACGAGCCGGGACAGCTGTTGTGCCACCGCGGTGGTGTTGGCGAGCAGGCCGACGATCGCATGGCGGCGCTCCTGCAAGACCCCGAGCAGGTCGTTGGCGTTGAGGATCAGCCGGTTGACCTGTTCACTTCGCTCGGACAGGATTCCGGTGACACTGGAGGCGGTCGTCAACAGACTGCTCAACGACTCATTGCGGGCGTTCAGCGATCGGGATATCCGGCTCACCCCATCGAAGGTGGGTGCCAGCTGCGGTGCGAGTCGTTCGACGGTGGACGACAACGTATCCAGCGACTGGTTGATGGCCGCGGTGTCGGTCGCCGCGGTGTTCGACGTGAACTCGCCGAGCGCATCGGTCAAGGAGTACGGCGAGGCGGTGCGCGACATCGGGATGACGCCCAGCGCGCCGATGCTGCCGCTGCCGCGCGGTTCGATCACCAGAACCCGCTCGCCGAGCAATGTTCCGATGCCGATGTGCGCCGTGGTGTCCTTGCCGAGCCGCACCTTGCTGTCCACGACGAAGGTGACCAACGCTTTGCCGTGCTCGAGTGCGACATCGGACACCGAGCCCACATCGACGCCGGACACCTTCACGTTGTTGCCGCCGGACAGCCCGCCGGCTTCGGCGAAGACCGCCTGGTACCGAATCGACGTCGCCATGGCCAACAGCTGTTTGGGGTGCAGTCCCACCAGGATGATCAGTGTCGCCACCACCAGGCCGACGAGCCCGGTACGCACGAGCGCGGAGTCACGGTACTTGAGCATCAGGGTTCCCCGCACCTTCCGGATTGCTGGACAATCCAGGGGAACTGGGCGGTGCGACCCTGTAAATCCGTGACCCGCACCGCGATTCCGCAGAGATAGAGGTTCAGCCAGCTGCCGTAGGAGCCAAGGCGCACCAGTTTGCGGTAGTTCTGCGGTGTCTTGTGCAGCGCCAGCTCGAGCCGGGCGAGGTCGGTTTCGTTCGACGGCAGCGGGGCCAACCGGGTCAGCTGGTCCACGGTCCCCGACAGCGGTGGCCGCGCCTCGGTGAGCAGCGTGGCCAGCGAAGCACTTCCGTCGTCCAGCGCCGTGATGGCCTCACCGATCGGATCCCGTTCCTGGGCAAGACCGCTCACCAACCGTTCGAGTCCGTCGACCGCATGGGAGAACTTCTTGCCGTCTTTGGCCAGCACACCCAGCGTGTCGTTGAGGTTGTCGATGAGCCGTTCGACGGTCTGACCGTTGTCGGCCACGGCGTTGGTGAACGACGCTGTCCTGGCGAACAGCGACTCCAGGTCGCCGCCCTGCCCCTGCAGGATCTGAATCAACGAGCTGGTCAGCGCGTTGACGTCGTCGGGATTGAGGCCCTGGATGACCGGCTTGAGGCCGCCGAGCAACAGGTCGAGATTCAGCGCCGGCTCGGTTCTGTCGGTTTCGAAGCGGGACCCCGGCGGCCGGATGCGGGCCGGCCCGGGTTCGTCGATGAGTTCGAGGTAGCGGTCACCGACCAGATTGAGGTAGCGCACCGCGACCTTGGTGCTCTCGGTGAGCCGCACAGTGTCGTCGGCGTCGAAGGCGACCAGGGCGGTGTTGTCCGACTGCAACGCGACCTTCCGGACGGTGCCGACGCGGATCCCGGCGACGCGAACCGAGTCACCTGATTTCAGGCTTGAGACATCCTGGAACACCGCCGAGTAGGCGTTGGTGGAACCGGACCGGTACTGGCTGAAGATCACCAGCAGGGCCGCGGTCAGCAAGACCATCGTGACGCCGAACGCCCCCAGTTTGACGGCGGTCTTCCCGAGCCCGCTCATCCGGGATGTCCGACCTGGGCGCTGTTACGTGGTGGTCCGTCGATCGGTCCGTACAGCAACTGCTTGAGGCCGTCGGAGTTCAGCAGGATCCCATCGTTGCCGTACTGTGCCGGGTTGGCGTTGACGTCGGTGATCACGAACGGCGGCCGCTTCTGAAATCCGACCTTCGGCAGATCCGTGCACTGCGGTCCTCCCGTCGCGGCGACCTTGGGCAGATTCTCCGGATACCGGTAGCGCTCCACGCCCAGGACCACCGTCTGTAGCAGCAGACCGCCGGGGACGGGAGTGCCTGGGGCCTTGGCCAATTGGACGGCGCCACCCAGGCCACAGGTCAGCGCCTCGTGGTACTGGTTGGTGAGGTCGGTGGTCGGGCCGAGAAGCTGCACGGTGTCGGTGATTGCCCGGCGGTTGGTACCGACGACGTCGTTGCCGGTGCCGGCCAGGCCGATCACGCTGATCAGCAGGGCGTCGAGGTGGTGTTGTTCACTCACAGCCGTATCGCTCATCCGGGTCGCCGCATCGGCGGTGGTGACCAACTCCGGTGCCGCATCGGCATAGGCCTCGATCACGCGGGGGGCCACGGTCAATTCATGGTCCAACGTCGTCAGGCTCGGGTCGACCCGGGCCAGAAACTCCTCGAGGTCGGCCATCATCTGCCCGATCCGATCGCCTCGGCCGTCCAGCGCCGTCGACAACGCTCCCAGCGTCTCGTTGAGTTTGGTGGGTTCGATTTTCGCCAGTACCTGCGACAGCCGCTCGAACACCGTATTGATCTCCACCGTGACGTGGTCGGCATGCAGCACCTGGCCTCGCTGCAGCGAGCCGGTAGACGGATCCGCCGGGGGAATCAGCTCGACGTACTTGGAGCCGAACACCGTCGAGGAGGCGATCTCGATCCGAACGTTTGCCGGGATGACGTCCAGGTACGACGGGTCCATGGCTAGGTGCAGCGCGGCGCGCCCGTCGGGCAATACCTCGATCGACCTCACCGAACCGACTTGCGCCCCATGCAATTTCACTTTGGCATCCGCGTTCATAACCAAGCCGGCTCGGCTGGACAGCACGGTGACGGGAACGGTGCTGGCAAAGCTACCCTGAAACAGGCCCACCGCCAGTGCGACCGTGGCCCCGGCGACAGCCACTGTGGCCAGTCCCGTCATGGCCCGTCTGACCCGTGAATTCGCCGCCATCAGCCACCCACCGCTAGCCGGACAGGTTGAAGTTGCCGTTGGAGCCGTATACGGACAACGAGACCAGTAGCGTCACCGAGATCACCACGACGAGCGAGGTCCGGACCGCGTTGCCCACGGCCACCCCCACCCCGGACGGCCCGCCGCTGGCGAAGTACCCGAAGTAGGTATGCACGAGCAGCACCGCGATGGCCATCAGGATCGCCTGTAAAAACGACCACAACAGGTCTTTGGGGTTGAGAAACGTTCCGAAGTAGTGGTTGTACAGTCCCGCCGACTGCCCGAACATCACCACCGTGGTCAACTTGCTGGCCGCGAACGACAGGATCACCGCGATCGAGTACAGCGGTGTGATCGCCACCATTCCGGCCACGATGCGGGTGCTCACCAGGTATTCGACGGCACGGATGCCCATGGTCTCCAATGCGTCGATCTCTTCATTGATCCGCATGGCGCCCAGCTGCGCGGTCACCCCCGCGCCGAACGTGGCCGCCAGACCGATGCCCGCCACCACCGGCGCCGAGATCCGGACGTTGATGAAGGCGGCAAGGAAGCCGGTCAGCGCCTCGATACCGATGTCACCCAGGGAGCTGTAACCCTGGACCGCCAAGGTGCCCCCGGCGGCCAAGGTGAGAAACCCGACGATCACCACGGTCCCGCCGATCATCGCCAACGTTCCCGCGCCCATGCTGATTTCGGCGATGAGCCGAATGACTTCGCGGCGGTAACGCGAGGCGGCGAGCGGCACACCGGCCAGCGCACGACCGTAGAAGGCGGTGTGATCGCCGATCCGGACCATCGTTTCGACCGGCCGGTTGAGCTCCCGCGCCAACCGCGGGTGCAACACGCGCAATGCCACCGTCGCCATCGATCAGCCAGACGTCAACTGGATACCGATGGCGGTGACCACCACGTTGACCACGAACAGCGCCATGAAGGCGTAGACCACCGTCTCGTTGACGGCGTTTCCGACCGCTTTCGCGCCACCACCGCTGATGGTCAAGCCCCGGTAGCAGGCCACGACTCCTGCGATGAGGCCGAACAATCCGGCCTTCACGCAGGAGATGATGACCTCCGGAACCCCGGTGAGCAGCGTGATGCCGGCTGCGAAGGCACCGGGGTTGACCCCTTGGATGAAGACCGAGAAGGTGTACCCGCCG
This sequence comes from Mycolicibacter senuensis, assembly GCF_002101885.1. Taxonomy (GTDB): domain Bacteria; phylum Actinomycetota; class Actinomycetes; order Mycobacteriales; family Mycobacteriaceae; genus Mycobacterium; species Mycobacterium senuense. Next base: position 10,130 of record NZ_LQPS01000040.1, on the reverse strand, counting down.
ACGATCCCGATGATGACCACCAGGCTGTTGAGCAGCAGTGCCACCACTCCCGACGCGAGCATCCGGGGCGTGACCAGCCGCTGCACGGGGTTGATGCCGAGCACCTCCATGGCGTCGATCTCCTCGCGGATGGTGCGCGAGCCCAGATCGGCACACATCGCCGTCGCGCCGGCACCGGCCACGATAAGCACCGTCACCATCGGCCCGACCTGAGTGACCGCGCCGAATGCCGCGCCGGCGCCCGACAGGTCCGCCGCCCCGAGTTCGCGCAACAGGATGTTCAGCGTGAAGCTGACGAGAACGGTGAAGGGGATCGCGACCAGCACCGTGGGCATCAGCGATACCCGCGCCACGAACCATGCCTGCTCCAGCAGCTCTCTGCCTTGAAAGGGCCGGCGGAACAGGAACTTCACCGCGTCGACCGACATCGCGACCAGACCACCGATCGCCCGTAGGGGCCCGGTTACGCCCCCGGCGAGCGCAAGAACCGGCAGTCCCGGGGACCAGCGGTCTTGGGCGTTGTTCACCATGCCGCAAACCCTTCACTGGTGCCCGACCGAATTCGACGCGCCGGCTCACCGGCAACACAGACGGTGACAGTCCACGGTGCCGGACAGCACACCGCGTCCCATCCACCGGGAAACGTCGGGACCGCGGGCCGATTCGGGCACGAACGTGGCCTTGCTGTCGAGGCGGCGTAACGGAGGCTGAATGAAAGTCGCGAGGCTGTGGTGCGCACTGTCGGTGCTCGGCGCATCAGTGCTACTGGCGTCGCCGCCGAGCCACTCCGAACCCTTCTTCGCCAACTACCAGCTGATCATCCCGCAGCGATACGACTTCCACACCTGGACGTGGGCGGTGTCGCACTGCCTGGACGGCTCGGCGAACTGTGCGCACATCAGTGCCATCCCCATGCCGGTGGCCAAGGCGTTCGAGTACACCGGCGACGCCCGGCTCGTCGATGGCCGCTACACCCTCACCGTGGACATCCCCGACGGATTGCGCTGCGGAAACGTCTACTACGGACCGGTGATCCCGACCCGCGACGTCTACTCCTGGGATGCGAACACGCTGCAGGGAACCTTGACCTCGTCGTTCGCCGCCGGTTGTGACGGCGCGCCGGGCGGGACGTCGAGCTATCCGTTCTCGTTGGTGCGGCTCTGATCGGCGGCTGCCGTCGCGAGCACGCCCGGCGAGGCTCCATCGTTAACACCAGCAACATTGTTAACATCGGCCGGTGCCGGATTCCCCGAGGATCGACCCGACTCGGCGCCCCGTTTCCCGACGTGATGCGCTGCGGTATGGCGCCGCGGCGGCGCTCGCCGGATTCGGCGCGGCGACCGCCGGCGCCCCCCGGGCCTCGGCCGCCGCTCCCACGCTCATCGACTACGCCATGCGCCAGATCCCGGCGCAAGACATCCGGGCCGCGGGCCATGCCGGGGTGATCAACTACGTGTCGACGTCGCGACCCGGATCGAACTTCGGCGCCAAGCCGATCACCCGGCCCTACGCCGAGTCACTGACCGCCGCCGGGCTGGTGATCGTCAGCAACTTCCAGTACGGCAAGCCGGGCGGGACGGCACCGTCGGACTTCACCCGCGGCTACGCCGGCGGCGTCGCCGACGCCCAGACCGCCTGGAACATTCACACCGCGGCGGGCGGTGGCCGCAGCGCACCGATCTTCTTCAGCGTCGACGACGACATCAACCGCGACACCTGGAACAACGTTGCGCTGCAGTGGTTCCGGGGCATCAACTCGGTGATCGGGGTGCAGCGCACCGGCATCTACGGCGGCGTCAACACCTGCACGTGGGCCGCGGCCGACGGTGTCATCGGAAACTCGCGCACCCCGGGCCACCGCTGGGCCTGGCAGACCCGATCCTGGTCGCGCGGCCAACGATTCCCGGGGGCGGTGCTCTTCCAGCGCATCGTGAGCACCGCGTCAACCCCGGGCCCGATCGTCGGCGGGATCGAAGTCGACGTCAACGACGTGTTGGCCCAGGACTGCGGGCAGTGGAACCTGCACCCGTGACTTAGTCGGTCGGTAGGCCCTGCCGACGGCTCGGCTACTGGTTGGTCGTCAAGAAGAGGCCCACGGTGAGCAGCACCACGCACACAATGCACGTCCAGACGCCCAGGCTCGCTGACGCCATGAGTCGGCTCCTGTCTGTAGTCGGTCGACGGCCAATCTACCGCAGCCGCTCGACGCTCCCGTCTGCCCCGGGCTGGACTACGCGATTTCAAGGGCTCGAGATCCGCTTTCCGGTTGCGATGCTCGTCGAGTGCGATCCCGACGATCGAGGAGGCAACGATGAGCTTGGACAACGCCCTACGAGCCGGCACCGGAAAGCCCGAGCTGGTTCCGTCGCGCTATGCGGTGCAGGTCGGCGACATAGAAGTCCTGGTGATCAGCGACGGGGTACTACCGATCACCGCCTCGACGATGGCCACCAACGTCGACCCGGCCGACCTGGGGCATTGGCTCAGCGACATGTTCCTGCCGCCCGAGGTGATCGACTGGCCCCTCAACGTCGCCGTGGTGCGCAGCGGGGAGCAGACCATCCTCGTCGACGCCGGGCTCGGAATGGAGTTCCCGGACTTCCCGCGGGCGGGCCAGACCATACCGCGCCTGGAAGCCGCCGGCATCGATCCGGCGGCCGTGACCGACGTGGTGCTGACCCACCTGCACATGGACCACATCGGCGGACTGCTCGCCGACGAGCTCAAGGCGCGGCTGCGGCCGGACCTGCGGATCCACGTGGCGGCCGCCGAGGCCGAGTTCTGGGAGGCACCCGATTTCTCGGGCACCCGGATGCCGGCTCCGGTGCCGGCCGCGCTGCAATCGATCGCGTCCCGATTCCTCGACGAGTACCGCTCCCGGCTGGTCCCGTTCGAGACCGAGCACGAGGTGGCGCCCGGCGTGCTCGTCTGCCGCACCGGCGGCCACACTCCCGGGCACAGCGTGGTCCGGCTGGCTTCCGGTGGCGACCGGCTGACCTTTGCCGGCGACGCGGTGTTCCAGGTCGGCTTTGAGCATCCGGAGTGGCATAACGGATTCGAGCACGACCCGGAGGAGGCCGCTCGCGTCCGGATCCGGCTGCTGCGGGAATTGGCGTCGACGGGCGAGTCCCTGGTGGCCACCCACCTGCCGTTCCCCTCGGTGTGCCGGGTGGGGATCGCCGGCAACGCCTTCCGGTGCGTACCGGCGGTCTGGGATTACTGACCGCACCAGCGCCGACGGCGGCGCCCCAGGTCCATAGATTTTCGCCAGCACCGCCATGGATTAATTAAAAACTTTGGCAAGTAAGCTGAGGATTTCCTGGGTTTCTGTTAGTCTCTCGCGCAACTGGCCTGCCGGTCCGCGCAACTTCGACGAGGGACACGATCGTGACGACAATCAAAAAGTTCCTGTGTGGTGCGACCGTCGCCGGCATGGTCGCCGGGACCGGGGCAGCCATCGGGGTGCCGTCGGGACTGTCGGCGCTGACCGCCGACTGGCTGCTCGCCGCCGAGCACGTGCTGCTGATCGGCACCGACGGCACCAACCTCTCGAAGATCCTGGAGTACGCCTACGGCGACGACAGCGGCTTCAAGACGGCGATGGACCAGGGCATCACCGGGGCCACCAGCGAAGTCAACCACACCACGATCTCCGGCCCGTCATGGTCGACGATCCTCACCGGCGTGTGGGACGACAAGCACGGAGTGGTCAACAACCTGTTCCGGCCCGAGCCGTATGACCAGTGGCCGACGGTGTTCAACCTGCTCGAGTACCACGACCCGGATATCGAGACCTCGGTGATCGCCGACTGGGACTACATCAACGACATCGGCGCGGCGGGCGGCTACGGCGCCGACAACAACCTGTTCATCCCGTTCCAGGACAGTTGGGCCGACACCGACGCGGCGGTCACCGCGGCGACCATCTCCCAGATCCTGGCGACCACCACCAACCCGGACATCGACACCTTCCTGTTCTCCTACCAGGTGCAGGTCGACGAGGCCGGGCACTCGTACGGCGGCGGGTCCCAGGAATACGCACAGGCCGTGATGAACGTCGGGGCCAACATCCAGCAGATCCTGGCCGCGGTCGAGCAGGCCAGGCAGGAAACCGGCGACAACTGGTCGATCATCATCACCACCGACCACGGCCACCAGCAGTCGCTGGGCTTCGGCCACGGCTTCCAGTCCCCCAACGAGACATCGCAGTTCGTCATCTTCGATCAAGCCGGCCACGACGCGACCGACGGCAGCCAGAACCTGAATTACTCCATCGCCGACATCACCCCCACGATCCTGCAACTCCTCGGCGTGCCGCTGCGCTCCGACTTCGACGGCTCCCCGATGAGCACCGACCCGGCCATCCTGGACAGCATCGTCACGCCCACCGATCTCAAGCAGTCGCTGTCCGACGCGATCGCGATGTACGGCTACCCGAACATCGGCAACGACATCATGCTGGGCATCCGCACGGTGGTGACGAGCATCCCCTACGGGATCAACCTGGTCGTCACCGAGATCGACAAATTCCTGCAGTCGATCGTCGACCAGGACATCTTCCTGATCAGCGGTTTGGCCGAACTGCTCCAGCAGGTCAACAACTTCGTCGGCGGTGCGGTGGTGGACGTGACCGACACCTTGGCACGCGGAGTCGCCTACCTGACCGGCTCGGGCGTCATGGCGCCGACCGACCCCCCGCTGCCGCCACCGCCGGGAGGCTCGGAGGCCTCGCTGTTCGACACCTTGTTGGGCGACCAGAACTGGTTCAGCCCCGACGAAGGCAGCCTCGACCTGGCGTCACTACTCGACTTCGGCGCACTGCTGGACTGATTCCTCACCACCGCTCTCACTACGGCCGGATGGTGCGTTTCTACACCGCTGAACGGGGTATAGGGCTGCGGTACGGCGCCCGCAGCGGCGCCGGTGGACGGAGGAATCACTGCCGTGGTCGACGACCGATGATGCCGTTTCAGCGGCGACGTTCCGGGCTTCGCCGGATCACCGAAGGCCTCGGCGAACTCGACGCCGAGGTGTTCGAGGCGATCGCGCACTCGCCGAGCCGGCTCCTTGATGCCACCATGCCGGGGCTGACCCGCGCCGCCGACCACTCCAAACTGTGGCTGGCGCTCGCCGCGGCCATGGCGGTGACCGGCCGGCCGGCCACCCGGCGTGCCGCCGCGCGCGGGGTGGCCAGCCTGGCAATCACCAGTCTGGTGACCAACCAACTGGTCAAGCGGATCCGGCCCCGCGCGCGCCCTAACGTCATGCTGGTCCCGCTGCTGCGCCGCGCCCACCGGTTGCCGCGGTCGAACTCGCTGCCGTCGGGCCACGCCGCGAGTGCAGCGGCGTTCGCCACCGGGGTCGGGCTGGAGAGTCCGCTGCTGGGTCTGCCCGTGGCGGGGTTGGCCGGCCTGGTCGGGCTGTCGCGGATCGTCACCGGCGCCCACTACCCCGGCGATGTGCTCGCCGGGCTGGGCATCGGCGCGTCGATCTCGGTGCTCGGCGCCCAACTGGTGCCGCGGATCGCGTCGCCGCCACCGCCACACACCGACGCCCTACGGGTGGGCTGTCCCGCGCGTCCCGACGGTGCCGGCGTGATCTTGGTGGTCAACCCGCGCTCCGGCGGCGGACGGGCGGGCGAGGTCGCCGAGCAGGTGCGCCAGGCCCTGCCGGCGGCCAGGGTGATCGAACTCGGCCCCGACGATGACGTGACCGAGGTGTTGCGGCGAGCGGCCGATTCCGCCGAGGTGCTGGCGATCGCCGGCGGCGACGGATCGGTGGCCGCGGCGGCCGGGGTGGCGGTGGAACGGGACCTGCCGCTGGCAGTCTTCCCGGGCGGCACGTTGAACCACTTCGCCAAGGACATCGGCTGCGACACCGCCGCGAAAACTGTTGCTGCCGTGGCTGAAGGATCGCTGTCCCGTGTCGACGTGGTGCGGTTCAACGATGCGGCGACCGTCGTCAACACCGCCAGCATCGGCGCCTACCCGGCGTTCGTGCGCCGGCGGGAGCGGTTGCAGCACAAGGTCGGTAAGCCATTGGCCAGCGCTTACGCGATGCTGTTGACATTGCGACGCGAGCAGCCGGTGCGCATCGCCTATGACGACAAGACGCTGCAGACGTCGCTGTTCTTCCTCGGCAACTCGGTGTATCTGCCGGCCGGCTTCGCTCCGGCCGTCCGGCACCGGATGGACGACGGGTTGTTGGACGTGCGGATCCTCGACGTCGGCCGGCCGTGGTCCACGCTGCGGATAACGGCGGCCCTGCTGACCGGGCGACTGCAGCGCAGCCGGCTCTACCACGAGCTTCGGGTTCCCCGATTCCGGTTCACCGCCCCCGACGGTCCAGTGCCGATCGCCCGCGATGGCGAAGTCGACAACCCTTGTGCCGAAGCCGAATTCACTGTCTGCTACCGCGCGTTGCAGGTTTTTCGGCCACTGCCGCCGGGCCCGCGGTGAGCAGACCGCCCGGCGATTGGTCAGACCTCCGGGAACCAGAAGTCGAGCGTCTGCTCCACCCCGCCCCAGTCGATGCCCATCCAGTCGGTGAAGAAGCCCTCGATATTGCCGAAAGCGTTGTAGACCAAGGCCACCAGCGAATTGACGAAGGCTTCCAACGAGGCGCTGTCGAGTAACCCGTTGCCGAACGCGCTGAGCCAGGCGCTGAATTGGTCGATATCGCCGGAGATGTCGATGTTGGTGATCAGACCGTCGGGTATGGCCGTGTGGTCGGCGACCTGCTCCGGGGTGAGCCCCAGGTACATAACGTGCTCGTAGAACAGGCCGAGCATCGAATTGGAACTCGCGTCGGCGACGGGGTCGCCCGGGAAGGTGTAGATGGTTGCCGCGAACGCGTCGTTCGGGGTTTCGTTGCCGTTCAGTATCGGCATGTCGAAAAGCCGGTCCCACAGCGTGTCGCTGTCATTGCCCGGCCAGGTGCCGGTCGGACCGGAGGGGTCGCCGATGAACACGAAGTGCAGCAACTGCGGGTCGACGTCGTCGTGGGCCAACTGAGCCATCGCGATCGAGGCGGCCGTGGCGCCCTGCGAGTAGCCGAACACCCACAGCGGGTTGTCGGCGTCGTAGGCGTCCGGGTTGGCGTCGAGTTGGGCGTGCACCGCGCGAACGATCTCGGCGGCACCGACGAAGCTGCTGTGGCCCTGCAGGATGAGTTGCGGGGTGGTCAGCACCTGCAGCGGGCCATCACAGACGCCGGCACCGATGACGCACACCGCCGGGTCGTCGCCGGCGTCGAAGCCCAGCGGCTGCAGGAACAGATCGGCGGCGTTCTGGGCGAACGTCGCCGACGGGGTGGACAACATGGTCCCGCCGACGAAAATGGCGGTGTCCGATAGCAGGGCCACCCGGGCGTGTGTCGTCTGGACGACCGGAGTTCCCACGACGCCGGCGGCGATCGCGCTCGCGACGGCGATCGGAGCGAAAGCTTTGGTTACGTTCATTGCGACACACCTAGGGTTTATGTAGCGGCCGGTCAACAGAGCGTGAAGCGCTGATAATCGCATTCCTGCGTGACGAGAGTCAACGACTATGCGGCCGGCTCGGCACCGGTGACCGGCGTATCGGCGGCAACCTCCATTGACTTGCGGGCGGTGCCTTGCCATGATCGCCCTCAGCCGACGCTTTTTGTTTACTCGTGGGATTTTCAGGTCCAGCGGGAGCGGCGGCGCAGCAGAGGCTCCGATGACGAGCGAAGGGTAGCGACCAGTGATCCTGACCAAGGCCTTCGCGCCGATCGCGATCGCCAGCACCGTGGCCGGCGGGGTGCTCGCCGGCCCGGCGGCCTACGCCACCTATGCCGACATCAACCTGCTGGCCGGCACCGCGTTCTTCGTCGGTCCCACCACGTTGTCCACACCGTCGCCGACGTTCGCCCAGACCGCGGCCGATCTGTTCTTACAGCCGCTGGGCTTCGACGCCGGTGACGACCCCGCCTCGTGCGTGGTCGGCATCGGGGACTGTGACGCGCCGCTGCGGGTGCTGTCCACCCCTGCCCTCATCCAGCAGGGCCACAGCAGCTTCGTCGGTGCCGCCGAGATCGTTCGCGCGGTGCACGCCGAGCTCGACGCCAACCCGGACGCCTATGACGCCGACAACCCGCTGTGGGTGTTCGGCTGGTCGCAGGGCGCCACGGCCGCCTCGATCGCGATGGCTCAGCTGGCCCACGACGACGTCGACCCGCAGTTGGTGCACTTCGTGTTCATCGGCAATCCGGTCGGCGCGGACACCGCGTCGGCGGATATGGGCGGGGCCTCCTCGCCCGACTTTTTCGACACGGGTCTGCTGTCAGGTGTCCAGACCCCGAACGACTGGTTCGCGGTAACCGACTACACGATCCCCGGCGACCCGGTCACCGACCCCACCTCCACCTCGGCGTTGGGGTTGCTCTACGAACACATGATGTACCTGGGGCTCACGCCCGATCAGGTGGCCGACCACATTGCCACCACCGACGGCACGATCACCGACATCGACATCTCCGGCGACTTCGACCAGTTCGACGCCTGGCTCAACGCCTGGAGCCACGGCCTGGTCGACAGCGGCTGGTGGGAAGGCATCTTCTACTCCGTCGTGGCGTTCTTCTACAGCGCGTTCGGCAACATCGAGGACTTCTTCGGCGACTGGCTGGGCATCGACTGGGGTGGGGTCGAGGACACCCTCGACTTCTGGTTCCCGGTGGAGCCGTAACGCGTCTCCTGGACGGCCGGGCTAATGCGCGTAGGCGGGGGTCTTCGTGTCACTGTCGCTGTCCACACCCGAATCGCCGGCCAGGCCACTTGCCGGCGGTTGATCGACGCGCCAGCGCGGCAAAGCCGTGGGGTGGTTGCGCTGCAGCCACTCGACCATGCCCTCACGCACGGCGCATCTGAGGGTGAACAGCGCACCGGAATCGGCCGCGCTCACCGTGATCCGCACCCGCAGGTAGCCGTCGACGGCGTCGGTGACCACCAGCCCGCTGGATCGGCCATCCCACAAGTCGCTCGCTGAAAGCAGGCGGTCCAGCTCGGCGCGCATCGCATCAACCGGTGCCGTGAAGTCGACGTCGAGCTGCACGGTGCCCAGCAACTCCGTCGTTCGGCGGGTCCAGTTCTCGAAGGGCGTCTTGGTGAAGTAGGTGGTGGGAAGGATCATGCGTCGCTCATCCCAGATCTGGACCACGACATACGTCAGCGTGATCTCCTCGATGCGTCCCCACTCGCCTTCGAGCACGACGACGTCACCGACCCGAACGGCATCTGAAAATGAGATCTGCATGCCGGCGAACACCGAGCCCAGTGAGGTTTGCGCGGCCAGGCCGGCGACCACCGAGAGGATTCCGGCCGAGGCGAACATCGTCGTGCCGATCTGGGTGAAGGACGGAAAGGTCATCAGCGCCGCTGCCGTGCCGAGGACGACAACGACGGCGATGGCGAGCCGCCGCAGCGTGGTGATCTGCGTCTTGACCCGCCGCTGGAGCCGATCGGCATCGCTTACCTGCACCCCGCCGCCCACGAAGCGGGCGATGGCGCGTCGCTCCGCCAGCAGCGTCAACGCGGCAAGCAACCACGTCATGGCGGCAATCATCAAGATGCGGAACAGCTGATCGATCCAGCCGCCGGCCGGTGTCGATGCAGGAACGGTGGCCTCGAAGGCGATGCGCGCGGCAATCACCATCAGGATCACCCGAACCGGCATTCGGGTCAACGCCGCGAAGTCGTTGACGAGTCCGCTGCGCCGGCTGACGCGCTGCAGCAGCCAATACAGCACCCAGCCCAGCACCCAGGCCCCGGCTACCGCGCCCGCCAGCCACGCCGTGGTGGCAGCAAGGTGGATTGCGGAACCTCGATCGAGTTCTTCTGGCATAGCCATATCACCTCTTTCGGTCGGATTCGGATCGGCCGCGAGTCTAGGTGAGATCGCCGTTGCTGCGCCGATGCTGCGAAATCGGTCGGGGCTCTCCCCCGGCCCAAGACGTACTCGACTTCCGGTTCCCAATGGCCCGACTTGTTAAACGCTCGCAGCGCCACCGCAAGATCCGGAAGTCGGCCCAGCCGGCCTAGTGTCCTGAGTCATTAATTCGTCGGCAGTAGTTGGCGATGGATTCCAGGATTTGGTCGGCGGTTTTGGTCCAGA
>NZ_LQPS01000039.1 GCF_002101885.1 Mycolicibacter senuensis | reverse complement strand
CACCATCCCAGCCGCCCGTCGAGCGCGGAAACATCTCATACCAGGCACCGAAGCGAGCCAGCGGCCGATCCACCCACGCCAGCTGCTGACACCCCCCGGTGAGCAGCTCACGCAGCGGGTAGCGGCCGATTAGCTCGGCGACCTCGTCCGACAACGCCGGCGCCGACCGAACCAACGGGTCGCCGGGGTCGCGTAACGCCGCGGCGGCGACCGACAGCGGCCGCCGGGCGCCGGGCGGTATCCCGGCCGCGGCACGGTCGAACAGATCAGCGCCGATCAGCAGATCATTGGACAAGTCGGCTTCACCCTGGCCGACGTCGAGCTTCGCCACCACCGCGTCGCGCCAGCTGCGGATCGGATCGGTCCAGCCGTCGACCCGAAACGACCACAACCCGACCCGGTCCGGGACGAACTGACCGTGAAAGACGTACGGCTGCGCACCGGCCGTCATCGCGACCAGCCGTGGTTCGGTTCGCGGGCATCCGGCACGCCGCTGCGGGGCGTCGTGGTCCAGCCCAGCCGCACCCGGGGATGCCGGATAGTCGCGGCCGAGATAGCTCACCACCAAGGTCGCCGCGACCGCATCGTGTCCGTCGCGCCACACGGTGGCCTCGACCGGCACCACCTCTCCCACCACGGCCTTGGCGGGGTATCTGCCGCAGGACACAACCGGCGTAACGCCATCGACCTCGATTCGGCCCGGCACCCACCACTCCGTTCGTCGGCTGCGTTTCCGACAAGGGGGGTACCCGCAGCGCCGGGAAGCTACCCGCGCGGCAACCCCAGCAACCGCTCAGCGGCCAGGGTCAGCAGAATCTGTTCGGTGCCACCGGCGATCGACAGGCAGCGGGTGTTGAGGAAGTCGTGCACCGGGCGCCCGGCCACGGCACCGGCCCCGTCGGTCACCTCCATCCGGTACTCGGCCAGGTCCTGGCGGTAGCGCACCCCGATCAGCTTGCGGACCGAGGACTCCGAGCCGGGATCCTGACCACCGACGGCGAGCTGGGCAATACGTTGGTCCAGCAGCGAGCCCGCCTGGGCGGCGATGATCAGCCGAGCCAGCCGGTCGGCGGTGGCGGTGTCCGGTTCCCGATCGTCCTGCCCACCGAACAGGGCGTTCAGCAGTTCCTCCATCGGGTTGCCCAGCGCGGTGCCGCCGGCGATCGCGATCCGCTCGTTGGCCAGCGTGGTGCGGGCCAGCCGCCAGCCGTCATTGACGTTGCCGACCACCATCTCGTCGGGCACGAACACGTCGTCGAGGAAGACCTCGTTGAACAGCGCATCACCGGTGATCTCGCGCAGCGGCCGGATGTCGATGCCCTCGGCGCTCATGTCGAGCAGGAAATAGGTGATTCCCTTGTGTTTCGGCGCGTCGGCGTCGGTGCGGGCCAGACAGATGCCCCACTGCGAGTCGTCCGCCCGCGAGGTCCACACCTTCTGCCCGGTCAGTCGCCAGCCGCCGTCGACCTTGACCGCCTTGGTGCGCAGCGCGGCCAGGTCCGAGCCGGCGCCCGGCTCGGAGAACAGCTGGCACCAGAAGATCTCACCGGTCAGGGTGGCCGGGATGAACCGCTCGATCTGCTCGGCGGTGCCGTGCTCGAGGATGGTGGGCGCCGCCCACCAGCCGATCACCAGGTCCGGGCGAGCGACACCGGCCGCGGCGAGCTCCTGGTCGATCACCAACTGCTCGGCCGGGCCGGCGGCGCGCCCGTAGGGCGCCGGCCAGTGCGGGGCCAGCAGACCCGATTCGGCCAGCGCCACCTGGCGCTGCTCGTCGGGTAGCGCAGCGATTCGGGCCGCTGCCGCGGCGATCTCAGGCCGGATGTCGCTCGCCGTGTCGTGCCGGTCGAGGTCGACCTCCAGCCGGCGGCGCACCCCGGCCCGGGTCAGCGCGGTGGTACGGCGCAGCCAGCGCTCCTGTCCGCCCAACGCCTGACCGATGCCGTAGGCCCGGCGCAGGTACAAGTGGGCGTCGTGTTCCCAGGTGATGCCGATGCCGCCGAGCACCTGGATGCAGTCCTTGGCGTTGGCCTTGGCGGCATCGATGCAGATCGCGGCGGCTACCGCGGCCGCGATCGCGAACTGCTGCTCATCGGAGTCCGAGGCGGCGCGAACCGCGTCGGCGGCCGCCACCGCCGCCTGTTCAGCACGGCACAGCATCTCGGCGCACAAGTGCTTGACGGCCTGGAAGCTGCCGATCGGCTTGCCGAACTGCTCGCGGACCTTCGCATAGGCGACGGCGGTGTCCAGTGCCCAGCGAGCGACACCGGCCGCCTCGGCGGACAGCACCGTGACCGCCAGATTCTCCACGCGACCGCCCGCCTCGAGCAGTACCGCCGGCGCGGCCGACAACGTCGCCTTCGCCAGCGGCCGGGAGAAGTCGGTCGCGACCAGCGGCTCGACATCGGCCCCGTCGGCGCGGGCGTCCACCAGCACCCAGTCCTGCCCGGTCGGCAACACCAGCAGCGCGTCGGCGGTCGCTCCCAGCACCCGCTCGGCGGTGCCGGAGACCTTCCCGGTCGCGGCATCGAAGTGCAGGTCGGCGTCGATCGCAACCGCCGCCACCCGCTCACCGCCCGCCAGGGCTTCGGTCAGCTGGGGGTCGGCGACCACCAGGGTGGCCAGCGCGGTGGTCGCCACCGGACCTGGAACCAGTGCCTTGGCGGCCTCGTCGACCATCGCGCACAGGTCTTCCAGCCGGCCGCCGGCGCCCCCGCACTCCTCGGGGACGGCCACCCCGAACAGGCCCAACTCGGCCAGCCGGGCGAAAACCGGTTTCCAGGCGTCAGTTTCGCCGAGTTCCACGGCGCGAATCGCCTCCGCGGTGCCCGCAGCGGCGGCCCAGTCACGGACCAGCTCGCGGGCGGCAAGCTGGTCGGCGGCACTGGTCTCCGTGGTATTCGCTGACACGCTGGGCTCCTCGGGGTCATGACGGTCTGGAACTTCCGTGGTGAGAAGACCACCACGCTCACTAGAACGTGTTCTAATAGTGCCAGCGTCCAAACGTCAAGTCGAACCATTGTGGCAGGACATGTCACGTCCCGCCGGGGTTGGGAGTGCGAGATTCAGCTACGCCGTGCGTATCGTTACTGGCGAGTAGGCCAACTGAAGGAGCTGCCCCTCTCATGTCGTCACCAGCCGACAGCAAGCCAGGTCGCGGAGCGAGCACCCAGCCCCGCGAGGTCACCAGCGTGGCCGTGCTGACCGAGTCCGATCTCGGTTCCGAGGCGCAGCGGGAACGGCGCAAACGCATCCTGGACGCCACGTTGGCGATCGCCTCCAAGGGCGGCTACGACGCGGTGCAGATGCGGGCGGTCGCCGACCGGGCCGACGTCGCGGTGGGCACCCTCTACCGGTATTTCCCCTCGAAGGTCCACCTGCTGGTCTCGGCGATGGGCCGGGAGATCGCGCGCGTCGAGACCCGACCCGACCCCGCCGCCTATGCCGAAACCACCCGGCATCAGCGCCTCAACCTCGTGGTCAACAAACTCAACCGCGCCATGCAGCGCAATCCGCTGCTCACCGAAGCCATGACCCGGGCGTACGTCTTCGCCGACGCATCGGCCGCCGGTGAGGTCGATCACGTCCAGAAGCTGATCGACTCGATGTTCGCCGGGGCGATGAGCGACGGCGAGCCGACCGAGGAGCAGTACCACATCTCCCGGGTCATCTCCGATGTGTGGTTGTCCAACCTGCTCGCCTGGCTGACCCGGCGGGCGTCGGCGACCGACTTCACCACGCGACTGGACTTGGCGGTGCGGCTGCTGATCGGCGACGACGACAGCCCCAAGGTCTGACCCACCCGCCGATGCGCCTCAAGCCCGGCCGTCCCGACCTCGGCAGGTACGCGCACCGGTTCACCGTCGCGCCGGCCGCACCGGACGCACCGTTGTGGGCGACCTGGCTGGGAGTGTCGACACTGCTGATCGACGACGGATCCTCGACGCTGCTGACCGACGGTTATTTCTCCCGGCCCGGCCTGGCGCGGGTGCAGTTCGGCAAGGTGGCCCCCGTACCGGCCCGCGTCGACGGCTGCCTGGCCCGCGCCGGGGTGCAGGGCCTGGCCGCGGTCATCGCGGTACACACGCACATCGACCACGTGCTGGATTCGGCGTTGGTCGCCGAACGCACCGGTGCGGTGCTGGTCGGCGGTGAGTCGGCGGCCAACGTGGGTCGCGGTCACGGCCTGGCCGAGGACCGGCTCGTCGTCGCGGCGCCCGGTCAGCCGATCACGCTGGGTTCCTACGAGGTCACATTGGTCGAGTCGGAGCATTGCCCCCCGGACCGCTTCCCGGGACCGATCACCGCCCCGGTCACTCCTCCGGTGCGGGTGACGGCCTACCGGTGCGGAGAGGCCTGGTCGGCCGTCGTGCGTCACCGTCCGTCGGGCCGGCGACTGCTGATCATCGGCAGCGCCGGGTTCGTTCCGGGCGCGCTGGCCGGGCACCGCGCCGAGGTGGTGTACCTGGGCGTGGGCCAGCTCGGTCTGCAGCCCCGCCAGTATCTCGTTGACTACTGGTCGGAGACGGTGCGCGCGGTCGGCGCGAAGACGGTGGTGTTGACCCACTGGGACGATTTCTTCCGACCACTGTCAAAGCCGTTGCGCGCCTTGCCGTATGCCGGCGACGATCTCGATTTCTCAATGCGGGTCCTCACCGAGCTGGCTGAGGCCGACGGCGTCGCGCTGCACCTCCCCACGGTGTGGCGGCGCGAAGACCCGTGGCGCTGAATTCGATACTGGCCCTGCTGCTGCTCGCCGTGGTGCTGGGGTTCGCGGTGGCCCGTCCGCGGGGCTGGCCGGAATTGTTCGCGGCGGTGCCGGCCGCGGCCATCCTGGTTGCGACCGGTGCGATCTCGGTGCATGACGCGGTAGCCGAAGCCGCCACTCTGCTGCCTGTCGTCGCGTTCCTGGGTGCGGTGCTGGTGCTGGCACAACTCTGCGACGACGAGGGGTTGTTCGAGGCCGCGGGGGCGGCGATGGCCCGCGCCGATGTCGGGC
Organism: Mycolicibacter senuensis; assembly: GCF_002101885.1. Classification (GTDB taxonomy): domain Bacteria; phylum Actinomycetota; class Actinomycetes; order Mycobacteriales; family Mycobacteriaceae; genus Mycobacterium; species Mycobacterium senuense. The sequence continues at coordinate 337,063 of NZ_LQPS01000039.1, read as the reverse complement.
CGCCGCAGCACCTGTTGCGCCGGGTCTTCGTCATCGCGTCCTGCCTGACCGCGGCATTGAGCCTGGACGCGACGGTGCTGCTGCTGACCCCGGTGGTGTTGACGATGGCCCGGCGCCGCGGCGCGCCGATGCGTCCCCACACCTATGCGACCGCGCACCTGGCCAATAGCGCCTCACTGCTGCTACCGGTGTCCAACCTGACCAACCTGCTGGCCTTCCATGCGACCGGGCTGTCGTTCGCGAGGTTCACCGCGCTGATGGCGGCGCCGTGGCTCGCCGCGACGGCGGTGATCTACTTGATCTTCAGGTGGTTCTTCCGCGCCGATCTGCGGGCGACGCCGGTGCACCTGCGGGCCGGCCCGCCGCCACCGGTTCCGCTGTTCGCACTCGTGGTGCTGGGCCTGACGCTGGCCGGGTTCCTGGTCGCCGAGACGTTCGGCGTAGCGCCGGCGTGGGCGGCGGTGGCCGGCGCCACCGTGCTGGCCGGACGCGGGCTGGCGCTGCGGCGCAGTACCCCCGCCGGCATCCTGCGGGCGGCCAACGTGGGCTTTCTGGTGTTCGTCCTGGCCCTCGGTGTGGTGGTGCGCGCCGTCGTGGACAACGGTCTGGGCGATCGGATGAGTGCGCTGCTGCCGGCGGGCTCCGGGCTGGCTGCGCTGCTGGGCGTGGCAGCGGTGGCCGCGGTGCTGGCCAACCTGGTCAACAACCTGCCCGCCACGCTGGTGCTGGCGCCGCTGGTGGCACCCGCCGGCCCGGTGGCCGTACTGGCGGTACTGATCGGGGTCAACATCGGTCCCAACCTGACCTATGCCGGCTCACTTTCGAACCTGTTGTGGCGGCGAGTGCTGCGCCGGTACGGCGTGCCGGCCGGTGTCGGCGAGTACACCCGGTTGGGGTTGTGCACGGTTCCGGTGAGTCTGCTGGCCGCGGTGCTGGCACTGTGGGCCGGTGCGCGGCTGGTGGGCGTCTAACCGCCGTCTAACCGGTCGCCGGCGGCAGCGGTATGCCGCACTCGGCCAGCACCTCGCGTGCCCGCGACGGGTAGTCGGTGATGAATCCGTCGACCCCGGCGGCGATCTGTTCGCGCATCGCGTCGGCATCGTTGACAGTCCACGGAACCACCCTCAGCCCGGCGGCATGGGCGCGCTCGACGAAGGCCCGGTCGACGATGCGGTGCTCCGGGGATACCACCTCGGCACCGATTGCAACGGCGCCGGCGATCGGGTCCGGTCCCCGGTCCCACAGCGCGACAAGCGGAATGGCCGGCTCGGCGGCGCGCACCAGCGACAGGGTGCGCCAGTCGAAGCTCTGGATCTCGACGGCGTCGAGCTTGCCGCCGGCCCGTACCGTCGCCAGGATCACCGTCACGATCTGGCGCTGGTTGTCGCCATCGACCTTGGTCTCGATGTTGTAGCGCACGTCGGCGTGTCCGGCCAGCGCGAACACCTCCGGCAGTGTCGCGATCACGTTGCCGCGCACCACTTCTGCCTCGGGGAACTCCGGCAGCGGTTGGCCACAGTCCAGGGTGCGCAGCTGCGCCAGTGAGAGGTCGGCCACCCGCTTGCCGACGTACGGGTAGTCGGGGTCCGCGGCGACCAGCGGGCCGGTGTCGGCGCACTTGGCGGGCTCGATCACCCGATCGTGCCAGACCAGCGGCTGGGCATCCCGGGTCAGCACGATATCCAATTCCAGCGTGGTGACCCCTGCTCGAATCGACTTGGCGAACGCGCGCAGCGACCCCTCGGTGGTCTCGCCGCGGCCGCCGCGATGCGCCTGCAGATCAAAACCTGCCGACTGCGCCGCAACCGGAGAGCCGGCAAACACCGCGACCACCGCCATCACCGCGATCGCAGCGCGGCGGATCACCGTCGCTGGCGGGCGATCTCGGCCAGTACCACCCCGGCGGCCACCGACGCGTTGAGCGACTCGGTGGGACCGGCCATCGGAATCGACACGATCGCATCGCAGTTCTGCCGGACCAGCCGGGACAAGCCCTTGCCCTCGGAGCCGACGACCAGGACCATCGGCCCGGTCCCGTCCAACTCGTCGACCACGGTGTCGCCGCCGGCGTCCAGACCGACCACCTGCAGGCCGCGACCGGCCCATCCCTTGAGGGTTTGCGTCAAGTTGGGTGCGCGGCCCACCGGGATACGAGCTGCCGCACCGGCACTGGTCCGCCAGGCCACCGCCGTGACCGACGCGGACCGGCGCTGCGGGATGAGCACGCCGTGGCCACCGAATGCCGCCACCGACCGCACGATGGCGCCGAGGTTACGCGGATCGGAGATGTTGTCCAACGCGACCAGCAGCGCGGGCGCGACATCCGCCCGCGCCGCGGCCAGCAAGTCGTCGGGGTGGGCGTAGTCGTACGGCGGAACCTGCAATGCGATGCCCTGGTGCAGACCGTTGGTCGTCATCTTGTCCAGGTCTGACCGCGGGACCTCCAGGATCGGCAGCCCGGAATCGGCTGCCCGGGTTACCGATTCGGTGAAGCGCTCGTCTGCTTCAGCGCCGAGTGCGACATAGAGCGCGGTGGCCGGGATACCGGCCCGCAGGCATTCCAGCACCGGGTTGCGGCCCAGCACGGTTTCGTTCTCGTCGGTGCGCTTCGCGGTCCGATAGGCGCGCTGTTTGGCGGCGCGCTTGGCGGCCTTGGCGGCCGGGTGGTACTCGCGCAGGTGCGCCGGTGGCGTGGCGCCGCGGCCCTCGAGCCCGCGACGACGCTGTCCCCCGGAACCGACGGTCGGGCCCTTCTTGGTGCCGGGCTTGCGCACCGCACCCTTGCGCTTGGAGTTGCCGGCCATCTAGCCCGCCCCGTCGAGCAGCAGCGACCACTGCGGGCCGTCGCCGGTGTCGGTGACGTCGATGCCGGCGTCTTTGAGCCGGCCGCGGATCTCGTCGGCCAGCTGCCAATCCCGTTCAGTGCGGGCGGTTTCCCGGCGTTGCAGTTCGGCACGCACCAGCACGTCCACCGCTGCCAGCGCCGCGGAGGTCTCGTCGCGCGATTCCCAGCGTTCGTCGAGCGGGTCGCAGCCCAGCACGTCCATCATCGCGCGGATCTCGCCGGCGGACGCGAGCGCGCCGTCGTGATCGCCGGCGTCGAGGGCCCGGTTGCCCTCCGCACGGGCCCGGTGTACCTCGGCCAGCGCGATCGGCACCGAGAGATCGTCGTCGAGCGCGGCGGCGAACCGTGGCGTCCAGGCGCCGACGGCCACCGCGCCCACCCGGCTGCGCACCCGGTGCAGGAAGTCCTCGATGCCGACGTAGGCGTTGACGGCGTCCTGCAGGGCGTTCTCGGAGAACTCCAGCATCGAGCGGTAGTGCGCGCTGCCCAGGTAGTAGCGCAGTTCGGCGGGCCGAACCCGTTGCAGCACCGCAGACATCGACAATACGTTGCCCAGCGACTTGCTCATCTTCTCGCCACCGAGCGTGACCCAGCCGTTGTGCAGCCAATAGTTGGCGAACCCGTCACCGGCGGCACGACTCTGGGCGATTTCGTTCTCGTGGTGCGGGAAGACGAGATCCATGCCCCCGCAATGGATGTCGAACTCGGGACCGAGGTAGGTCCGGGCCATCGCCGAGCACTCCAGGTGCCAGCCGGGGCGACCCGGGCCCCACGGCGTCGGCCAGCTGGGTTCGCCGGGCTTGGCGCCCTTCCACAGCGTGAAGTCGCGCGGATCACGTTTGCCGGTGGCCGCACCCTCACCCTGGTGCACGTCGTCGATCTTGTGACCGGACAGTTGGCCGTATTCGGGATAGCTGAGCACGTCGAAATAGACGTCGCCGTCGCCGGGATAGGCGTGCCTCGAGTCGATCAGCCGCTCGATCAGCTCGACCATCTGGGTGATGTGCCCGGTGGCGCGCGGCTCGACCGAGGGCGGCAGCACACCGAGCGCGTCGTAGGCGGCAGTGAAGGCCCGCTCGTGGGTGGCGGCCCACTCCCACCAGGGCCGACCGGCCGCGGCGGCCTTGGTGAGGATCTTGTCGTCGATGTCGGTCACGTTGCGAACGAAGGCGACGTCGTAGCCTCGGGCGGTCAGCCACCGGCGCAGCACATCGAACGCGACTCCGCTGCGGACGTGGCCGATGTGCGGCGGCGCTTGAACGGTTGCGCCGCACAGGTAGATCGACACCTGACCGGGCCGCAGCGGCACAAAGTCACGCACGGCGCCGGTTGCCGTGTCGTGCAGTCGCAGGCTGGGGCGATCGGTCACGACGGGCCAGCTTACCGGGCCGGTGGCGGGCTACCCGAGCGACCGCCTCTACCAGGTATTTCCCAGAAACGGACACTCATGACCGCATCGGTGGACAGGTGGTTACGGGTGGCATATATTGCGGCAGTGAGTAAACGTCTGGTGGCAGTCTCCGGTGCGCTCCTGGCTGCGGCCACAATCGCGGGCACCGGGGTGGCGTACGCCGATGATCCGTCGCTGACCGCCGAGCAGCAGGCGGTAATGCAAGAAGCCCAGGCCGAGCAGCAGCGGGAGCAGGTTGAGCACCAGGCCGACCAGGCCACCACGGCGGGTGCCACGACCGCCGGCGCCGGCGGGATGGGCGCCTCTATCGGCAGCTCGATGGCGATGATGGGCCCGATGATGGCGATGTACGCGCCCATGATGCTCGCGCCGATGCTGATGTCGGGTCTGACCAGTCTCGCCGGGGGAGCTCCGGCCACCGGCGCGGAGGCCGCTTCGGCCGCGGCTACGGATTTCGCCGGTTCGGCCGCGGCCACCGACGCCTGGGGCCTGGCGGCTCCGGTTGCCAGTGACCTGGCCAATCTCGACCTGACCCTCGACCCTGACTTGCTGACGGGTACGTTCACGGACGCCGGTGCCATGCTGGGCGCCGACGTTGCCGACGCTACGGCCGATGCCGCCGGCCAGGCGGCCGCCGACTTGGCCGGCCAGGCCGCGGCCGACACCGCGGGCGACCTTGCCGCCAGCCTGGGTGGCGAGCTGCCGGGAATCGCCGCCGAAACCGGCGTGAACGTCGGTGGCGAGATCGCCTGCGGCATCATCGGCGGCATCTTCGGCGTCTGCTGAAACCCGTCTGCGCGTTATTTAGCCCGGCACCACCAGCGCGGTAGCGACCGCCGCCAGCCCCTCGCCCCGGCCGGTCAGCCCGAGCCCGTCGGTGGTGGTCGCCGAGACCGACACCGGTGCACCCAGCAGTTCCGACAGCAGTTGTTGCGCCTCGGCGCGCCGCGGCCCCACTTTCGGCCGGTTCCCGATGACCTGCACCGCGGCATTACCGACCGTGAATCCGCTGCCGTCGAGCAGGTTGCGCACGTGGCCGAGCATCACAGCCCCGGTTACCCCTGCCCAGCGTGGCTCGTCGACGCCGAAAACCGCGCCCAGGTCCCCCAGCCCTGCCGCCGACAGCAGCGCGTCGCACAGCGCGTGTACGGCCACATCGCCGTCGGAGTGCCCGGCGCAGCCGTCGGCGTCGGCAAAGAGCAACCCCAGCAGCCAGCAAGGCCGCCCCGGCTCGATCGGATGCACATCGGTGGCCAGCCCGACCCGCGGCAGCCCGCTCACCGGTTCAGCACCGCCTCGGCGAGCACCGCGTCCAATGCGGTGGTGATCTTGAAGGCCAGCGGATCACCGTCGACGGTCTGGACCTGGCCGCCGATGTGCTCGACCATCGAAGCGTCGTCGGTGAACTGGGTGCCCGCGCCAGCCCGTTGATAGGCGCGCAACAGCAGGTCCGCGGCGAATCCCTGCGGTGTCTGCACCGCCCGCAGGCCGGCCCGCTCCGGGGTTCCCAGCACCACCCCGTTGGCGTCGACCGCCTTGATGGTGTCGGGCACCGGCAGCGCGGGAACCACCGCCCGGTGGCCGCCGTGCAGCGCCTCGACCACCCGGACCACCAGGGCCACCGGGGTCAACGGTCGTGCGGCATCGTGGACCAATACGAAGTCGGGATCGCCGGCACTGGCCAGCGCCAGCCGAACCGAATCGACGCGGTTCTCGCCGCCGGCGACGATGGTCGCCTTACTGCCCAGGATCAGCTTGGCCTCGTCGGTGCGATCCGGCGGGACCGCGACCACCACCTGATCGACGACGCCGGATTCCCGCAAGACCGCCACGGTGCGCTCGACCAGAGTCTGCCCGCCGAGCAGAAAAAACCCCTTGGGGATGCCGGCGCCGAGCCGAACACCCGAACCCGCGGCCGGAACCACGGCAACTGTGCTTGCCACCGATACTCCGGTGGTCAGGAGGCCGCGGCCAGCACCTCGTCGAGGATGGTCTCCGCCTTGGCGTCGTCGGTGTTCTCGGCCAGCGCCAGCTCACCGACCAGGATCTGACGTGCCTTGGCCAGCATCCGCTTCTCACCGGCGGACAGACCGCGCTCCTGGTCGCGACGCCACAGATCGCGAACGACTTCAGCTACCTTGTGAACGTCGCCGGAGGCGAGTTTTTCCAGGTTGGCCTTGTAACGGCGCGACCAGTTGGTCGGCTCCTCGGTGTGCGGGGCGCGCAGTACCTGGAAGACCTTGTCGAGGCCCTCCTGCCCGACCACGTCGCGCACGCCGACATATTCTGCATTCTCAGCGGGAACTCGAACGGTGAGGTCGCCCTGCGCCACCTTCAGGACCAAATATTCCTTCTGCTCGCCTTTGATGGTCCGGGTTTCAATCGCCTCGATTAACGCTGCACCGTGGTGTGGATATACGACGGTGTCTCCGACCTTAAAGATCATCTGATTTGAGCCCCTTTCGCTACCCCATGCTAACACGTCGCTCAGACACCGGACGATCAACGGTGCAGGTCAGGGGCAATCGCAGCACCCGGCGGGGGCTTGACAGCAAGATCAAACCATGCATGACGTGGGCCACGACGGGCCGGTTCGGGGCGCTCGATCACGCCCCGGGGTATCCGCTGAGCCGAGCCCCAACCCTGAACTACCGCCGCTATCGGCGTGCTACTACAGTGCATAGTCACAAACCGCCGCGCCGAGCAGGAGGCCTCAAGTGAACCGGTTCAACAGGGTCGTCACCGCGTTGGCCGTCGCCGCGGCACTCGCCGGGTGCGGCACCGGGCAGATCTCCCAGTCCGCCGACCAGGCGCCGGCGGTCAACGGCTCCTCGGCCACCGTCGGGGATCTGGCACTGCGCGACGTGCGCATCCAAGCGGTGCAGACCGGTGACACGCTCGAGGCCGGCCAGACGGTCGACCTGGTGTTCGTCGCCACCAACCAGTCGACGGACACCGGCGAGGAGCTCACCGGGATCAACAGCTCGGTCGGCAAGGTGTCGGTGATCGGCAGCAGGTCGGTCCCCGCCGGCGGCGTCCTGGTGGTCAGCGCCCCGGCCGGTCCGGATCTGCCCACGGCGCCCGCCTCCAAGGCACTGTCGGAGGTCAGCAACGCCGGCACCGCAGCGGCCACGGTGACACTCGACAAGGCGATCTCCAACGGACTGACCTACGACTTCACGTTCGACTTCAAGAACGCGGGCCCGGTCCGCCTGGCCGTGCCGATCTCGGCCGGCGTGCTGTTGCACCACTGACCCACCGCGTCGCCGCCGCTGGCTGTCGGACCCAGCGGATACCGTCAGCGGGTGGCCAGAACCTCCAAGGCGCGTTCGCTGTATCGCTGTTCAGAGTGCGGGAACACCTGCGCGAAATGGTTGGGCCGCTGCCCCGAATGCGGTAGCTGGGGCGGCATCGACCCGGTGGCGGAGTCGACGGCGCCGCCGAACGGCCTGAAACCGGCCGCACCGGCCCGGCCCGCGGTCCCGATCAGCTCCATCGCACCCGGTAGCGCACGCCACCAACAGACCGGTGTGGCCGAACTCGACCGGGTGCTCGGCGGCGGGGTGGTCTCCGGCTCGGTCACATTGCTGGCCGGTGACCCCGGCGTCGGCAAGTCCACGCTGCTGCTCGAGGTCGCCCACCGCTGGGCGCTCACGGGGCGGCGGGCACTGTACGTCTCCGGCGAGGAATCCGGCGGACAGATCCGGTTGCGTGCCGAACGCACCGGCTGCAGTCACGACGAGATCTACCTGGCCGCCGAGTCAGACCTGCAGACCGTGCTGGGCCACATCGAGGCGGTCCGGCCGACGCTGGTGGTGGTCGATTCGGTGCAGACCATCGCCGCCGCCGACACCGACGGGGTGGCCGGCGGGGTCACCCAGGTGCGTGCCGTCACGGCCGCACTGACCGCGGCCGCCAAAGCCGGTGACGTGGCGCTGATCCTGGTCGGTCACGTGACCAAGGACGGGGCGATCGCCGGCCCGCGTTCACTGGAACACCTCGTCGACGTGGTGCTGCACTTCGACGGCGACCGCAACTCGGCGCTACGGATGGTGCGGGCCGTGAAGAACCGCTTCGGAGCCACCGACGAAGTGGGCTGTTTTCTGCTGCGAGACAGCGGCATCGAAGGGGTCACCGACCCGTCCGGGCTATTTCTGGAACAGCGCAGCGAACCGGTGCCCGGCACCGCGATCACCGTCGCGCTGGACGGCAAGCGGCCGTTGATCGGCGAGGTGCAGGCGCTGCTGGCGAACCCGGCCGGCGGATCGCCGCGCCGGGCGGTCAGCGGCATCGACCACGCCCGCGCCGCCATGATCACCGCGGTGCTCGACAAACACGCGAAGCTGCCGGTCGGGGCGGCCGACATCTACCTGTCCACGGTCGGCGGTATGCGACTGACCGACCCGTCCACGGATCTGGCCGTCGCCATCGCGCTGGCGTCGGCCTACGCGGGGCTGCCGCTGCCGGGGACCACGGTGGTGGTCGGTGAGGTGGGCCTGGCCGGCGACCTGCGCCCGATCAGCGGGATGGACCGCCGGCTGGCCGAGGCGGCCCGGCTGGGGTTCACCATCGCGCTGACACCTCCCGGCGCCCCGGCCACCGTGGGCGGGCTGCGCACAGTGGCGGCGGCCAACATCGTTGCGGCGCTTCACCACCTGGTCGACATCGCCGACCGGGGTGCGAGCCGGCCGGCACCGCCACGGTTGCTTCGGCCCTGACGCCCGACGGCGCGATCTAGTTGCCCGGTGGCGCTTCCGGCATCGGGAGGTGTTCGACCGGCGGTGGCGGGGCGTCCGGTGCGGGTTCGGTCAGCATGAACGGCACCGTCGCGGACCGCAGATTGCCCAGTTGGACCACCAGGTTGTAGGTGCCCGGACCGATCGGCTGTCGCGGCAGCGGACATTGCGGCGCCGAACCCATTCCGGTCCAGGTCACTGTGGTCGTCACCTGCTCACCGGGATCGAAGGTCTTGACCAGGGTCTCGTTCGACGGCGCGCAGTCCAGGTTCGACCACAGTCGCTGGTTGTCCAGCGAGTAGACGTAGGCGGCCAGCACCGCCGCCCCCACGTCCCGCTTGCAGGCGACCAGCCCGATGTTGGTGACCACCATGGTGAACTGCGGCTGCTCACCCAGCGTGTACTGCGGCCCGGTGATGCCCTTGACGGCCAGCGTCGAGTCGGGGCAGTCGTCGCCCTCCTTGAGCACCGGCGGCGGGAGCACCGCCGCGGTCGGGGTCGGCGCCGGCGGGGGCGCCTCCTCGGCGGGCGGCACCACGGGTGTCTTGACCTCTTCGGCGGGCGCGCCCGGTGGCTTGGCGTGCTGCGTAGCGGTCGTCTTCTTCCCGTCGGCGTTCTCGGCGCCCGCGCTGCTGTTCACGACAGCGAAGACGATGGCCGCCACCACCGCGATCACCGCGACCGCGATGCCCAGCGCCAGTCCCCGGCGTCGCCAGTAGATCTGCGAAGGCAGCGGACCCTGCGGTTCTAAATCGAGCACGTTCTCACGGTAGGACGAGCTCACCGCGAGTTGTCCGACCCTTCACGGCGTGTCGTTGCCGCATTGTGACCTCGCCCGAGTATTCGGGCCCCGCCGGTGGCCCGCCCGACCGAGATGTCCCCGGCTGAGCTACGACTCTTCGCCGATGTCGCCGAGGTGCTCGCGGGCCTGCACCCGCCCGTCGGCCAGGTGGTAGGTGGCGCCCACGATCGCCAGCGTCCCGGCCTCGACCTGCTCGGCGATGACGGTCGACCGGGTCGCTAGTTGCCGCACGGTCTCGTTGACGTGGAAGGTCTCAAACTCATCGATGCTGCGCAGGCCTTCGCGCCGGCCGACCAGGATCGACGAGGCCACCCGTTCGGCGATATCACGCAGGTAGCCGCCTGGTACGGCACCGTCGTCGAGAGCGGCCAGCGCGGCCTTGACCGCCCCGCAGCTGTCGTGGCCCAGCACCACGATCAGCGGCACGTCGAGCACCGCCACCCCGAACTCGATCGAACCCAGCACCGCTGCATCGATCACATGGCCGGCGGTGCGGACCACGAACATGTCACCGAGGCCCTGATCGAAGATGATTTCGGCCGCGACCCGGCTGTCACCGCAACCGAACACCACCGCGGTCGGCTTCTGGCCGTCGGCCAGCGCAGCGCGGCGCGCGACGTCCTGGCTGGGATGGAGGGGTTCGCCGGCGACGAAGCGCTCGTTACCCTCCTTGAGTGCCTTCCACGCGGATATCGGGTTCGAGTTCGGCATACCCGACATTGTGCACGGTCGGCCGATGAGCATCGACGCCGGCGACCTGCTGGGCTGGTTCGACAACGCCGAACGCGATCTGCCGTGGCGGGCGGCCGGTGTGACGCCGTGGCAGATCCTGGTCAGCGAGTTCATGTTGCAGCAGACCCCGGTGGCGCGGGTGCTGCCGCTCTGGACAGACTGGGTCGCCCGCTGGCCGACGCCGTCGGCGACAGCCGCCGCAACCCCCGCTGATGTGTTGCGGGCCTGGGGAAAGCTGGGCTATCCGCGCCGGGCCAAACGGCTCCATGAATGCGCGACGGTGATCGCTCGTGACTTCGCCGACGTGGTACCCGACGATGTCGAGACCTTGGAGCAACTGCCCGGGATCGGCAGCTACACCGCGCGGGCGGTGGCCTGTTTCGCCTACCGCAAACCGGTCCCGGTGGTCGACACCAACGTGCGTCGGGTGGTGGCCAGGGCCGTGCACGGACGTGCCGATGCGGCCGGCCCGTCGGCGAAGCGTGACCACGCCGATGTCACCGCGCTGCTGCCCGATTCCGCTCGGGCAGCCCGGTTCTCGGCGGCCCTGATGGAACTGGGGGCCATTGTGTGCACGGCCCGCAGCCCGCGCTGCGACAGCTGTCCGCTGCGCGAGCGCTGCCGCTGGCGGCTGGCCGGCTCACCGTCCGCCGACGGCCCGAGGCGACCCGCCCAACGCTATGCCGGCACTGATCGGCAGGTGCGTGGACGCCTGCTGGATGTGTTGCGGGACAAGGAGTTTTCGGTAACGCGTGCCGAAATCGACGTGGCGTGGCCGATGGATGCGGTGCAGCGCGAACGCGCGCTGGCCTCACTGCTGGACGACGGCCTGGTGGAACAGCTCGCCGACGGCCGCTTTGCGCTGCCCGGTCAGGACAGAAACGACTCGACGGCCTCGCGGTAGGCCTGCGGCGCATCATCGTGCACCAGGTGCCCGGCGTCCGGGACGTGCAGATAGCTGCTCTGGGCGGCGATGCGGTGCATCTCACGCATCTGTCCGGCGGGTGTCACCGAGTTGCCGGCTTCGATCAACAAGGTCGGGCAGCGCACCTCCCGCCACTGCTCCCAGTAGTCGCGGGTGCCCCACTCGGCGGCGATCTGCACCCACCGCTCGGGCCGGCCGTGCAGCCGCCAGCCGGTCTCGGTGCGGTCGAAGGCCTCCAGAAAATACCGCCCGGCGATCTCACCGAACTCGTCGATCACCTGCTCGGCACGGGTGTATTCGACCGGCAGGGCATGCACCCACGGTTCCCACGGCCCGGTGGTGCGGCCCCGGAAGTCCGGCGCCATGTCTTCGACCACCAGCGCCGAGATCAGCTCGGGCCGGCTGGCCGCCAGGCACCAGCCGTGCAGCGCGCCCATCGAGTGGCCGACCAGGCGGACCGGGCAGGGCAGTTGCTCGACCGCGGAGGCGAGGTCGGAAACGAACCGTTCGGTGGCGATCGGGTGCGGGTCGGCGACATCGCGGCCGCGATGCCACGGCGCGTCGTAGGTGTAAACCGCCCCGAACCGGGTGAGCCAGGGCAGTTGCCGCGACCAGGTGCTGCCACGACCCATCAGGCCGTGCACCAGGACCAGCGGGGCACCGTGTCCGCCGCGATAGGCCAGCAGCTCGCTCGACGCGGTGTCCACCCGGGGCACGGTAGCCTAGGCCACATGTCCGTGGTCAAGATCAATGCAATCGAGGTGCCCGCCGACGCCGGCCCCGAGCTGGAGAACCGGTTCGCCAACCGCGCGCATGCGGTGGAGAACCAGCCCGGTTTCCTCGGCTTCCAGCTGCTGCGCCCGGTCAAGGGTGAGGACCGCTACTTCGTGGTGACGCACTGGGAGTCCGACGAGGCCTTCCAGGCGTGGGCGCAGGGCCCCGCCGTCGAAGCCCATGCCGGACAGCGGGCCAAGCCGGTGGCGACCGGTGCGTCGTTGCTGGAGTTCGAGGTCGTGCTGGACGTGGCCGGAACCGCCACCCAGGCCTAGCTCGGTGCGGCGCCGACTGGCGGCATGCACGACCGCCGTGGCCCTGGCGAGCCTGGCCGCCGGCTGCGCCCCCTCGCCTGCCTCACCGGCCGACACCGGTGAGGTGGTGATCTCCACCAAGACGCCGCCGGGTCTGCGCGCCAAGCAGACCATGGACATGCTCAACTCCGACTGGCCGATCGGCCCGATCGGAGTGGCCACCCTGGCCGCACCGGACAAGGTCGATCAGGTGGTCACCACCATGGAGTCGCTGTGGTGGGACCGGCCGTTTCAGCTGGACAGCGTCGACATTCGCGCCGGCGCGGCCACCCTGCACCTGACCACCTCCTATGGTGCCCGCCAGGACATCCGGATCCGCACCGACGACAACGGGATGGTGGATCTGTTCAAACCGACCACCGAGGCACCCACGATCCGCTCCTGGGGTGACGTCGACGCGGTGCTGAGCCGGACCGGCGCACGCTACTCCTACCAGGCGTCGCGCATCGAGGACGGCGCCTGCAAACCGGTGGCCGGCACCAATGCCCGGCAGTCGCTGCCGCTGGCATCGATCTTCAAGCTGTATGTGCTGCTGGCCGTCGCCAACGAGGTGAAGGCCGGCCGGGTGTCCTGGGACGACCCGCTGATCATCACCGGCCGGGCGAAGGTGGTCGGCTCGTCCGGTCTGGAGGAGCTGCCCGACGGCGCGCACGTATCGGTGCGCAAGGCCGCCGCGAAGATGATCGCCACCAGCGACAACATGGCGACCGACTTGCTGATCGACCACGTGGGAACCCATGCCGTCGAGCGGGCGCTGGTCGCAGCCGGCCACCACGACCCTGCCAGCATGACGCCGTTTCCCACCATGTACGAGTTGTTCTCGGTGGGCTGGGGCAAACCCGACCTGCGCGAGCAGTGGCAGCACGGCTCCCCCCAGGAGCGGGCAAAGCTGTTACAGCAGGCCAACTCTCGCCCCTACGAGCCGGACCCGATCCGCGCGCACGTTCCGGCGTCGGCCTACGGCGCGGAGTGGTACGGCAGCGCCGAGGACATCTGCCGGGTGCATGTGGCGCTGCAGGCCGGTGCGGTGGGCGAGGCGGCACCGGTCCGCGAGATCCTGTCCGCGGTCCGCGGCATCGACCTGCCCCGCGCCGAGTGGCCCTACATCGGCGCGAAAGCCGGCGGCCTGCCCGGCGACCTGACCTTCAGCTGGTACGCCGTGGACAAGAGCGGCCAGCCGTGGGTGCTCAGCTTCCAGCTCAACTGGCCGCGTGATCACGGCAAGAGCGTCGGCAGCTGGATGCTGCAGGTCGCCAAGCAGGCATTCGGACTCCTGCCGGTGCGCCACTAGGCCGCGAAACTGAATCTGGCGACGTGACCCGCTGGCTGGGTCGACGTCGCCAGATTCCTTCTCGCCGGGACTACTCCGCGGTCGGTGCGCCCGCCTGAGCCAGGTCGGCCGGCTCCTCCGTCGGCTTCTGGCTACCGACGAAGGTGAACACCGCGTTCTCGGTCGCGCCCTCGCCGTCCCAGTTGTCGACGTCGACGGTGACCAGCTGGCCGGGGCCGATCTCCTCGAACAGGATCTTCTCCGACAGCTGGTCCTCGATCTCGCGCTGGATGGTGCGCCGCAGCGGACGCGCGCCCAGCACCGGGTCGAAGCCGCGCTTGGCCAGCAGTGACTTGGCCTTGTCGGACATCGCGATGTCCATGTCCTTGGCCTTGAGCTGCTTGGCCACCCGACCGATCATCAAGTCGACCATCTGGATGATCTCTTCCCTGCTGAGCTGGTGGAAGACGATGATGTCGTCGATGCGGTTGAGGAACTCCGGGCGGAAGTGCTTCTTGAGCTCGTCGTTGACCTTCAGCTTCATCCGCTCGTAGTTGTTCTCCCCGCCGCCCTGGGTGAACCCGAGGCCGACAGCCTTGGAGATGTCGGACGTGCCCAGGTTGGAGGTGAAGATCAGCACGCAGTTCTTGAAGTCCACCGTGCGTCCCTGGCCGTCGGTGAGCCGACCGTCCTCGAGAACCTGCAACAGCGAGTTGTAGATCTCCTGGTGCGCCTTCTCGATCTCGTCGAACAGCACCACCGAGAACGGCTTGCGCCGCACCTTCTCGGTCAGCTGGCCGCCCTCCTCGTAGCCGACGTAGCCCGGAGGGGCCCCGAACAGCCGCGACGCGGTGAAGCGGTCGTGGAACTCGCCCATGTCGATCTGGATGAGCGCGTCGTCGTCGCCGAACAGGAACTCCGCCAGCGCCTTGGACAGCTCGGTCTTACCGACACCGGACGGGCCGGCGAAGATGAACGAGCCGGACGGCCGCTTGGGGTCTTTCAACCCGGCGCGGGTACGGCGGATCGCCTTCGAGACCGCGTTGACGGCATCCTTCTGCCCGATGATCCGCTTGTGCAGCTCGTCTTCCATCCGCAGCAGACGGGTGGTCTCGGCCTCGGTCAGCTTGAACACCGGGATGCCGGTCCAGTTGCCCAGCACCTCGGCGATCTGCTCGTCATCGACCTCGGCCACGACGTCGAGATCCCCGGCACGCCACTGCTTCTCGCGTTCCGCGCGCTGCGCGACCAGCTGCTTCTCGCGGTCCCGCAGGCTGGCGGCCTTCTCGAAGTCCTGCGCGTCGATCGCGGACTCCTTCTCCCGGCGCGCGTCGGCGATCTTCTCGTCGAACTCACGCAGGTCCGGCGGCGCGGTCATCCGGCGGATCCGCATCCGCGCACCGGCCTCGTCGATCAGGTCGATCGCCTTGTCCGGCAGGAACCGGTCGTTGATGTAGCGGTCGGCCAGGGTGGCTGCCGCCACAATCGCCGAGTCGCTGATCGAGACCCGGTGGTGGGCCTCGTAGCGGTCCCGCAGGCCCTTGAGGATCTCGATGGTGTGCTCCACCGTGGGCTCACCGACCTGCACCGGCTGGAACCGGCGCTCCAGTGCCGCGTCCTTCTCGATGTACTTGCGGTACTCGTCGAGGGTCGTGGCGCCGATGGTCTGCAGTTCACCGCGAGCCAGCTTCGGCTTGAGGATCGAGGCCGCATCGATCGCGCCCTCGGCCGCACCGGCACCCACCAGGGTGTGCAGCTCGTCGATGAACAAGATGATGTCGCCGCGGGTGTTGATCTCCTTGAGCACCTTCTTCAGGCGCTCCTCGAAGTCCCCGCGGTAACGGCTGCCGGCCACCAGCGAACCCAGGTCCAGGGTGTAGAGCTGCTTGTCCTTCAGCGTCTCGGGGACCTCGCCGGCCACGATCGCCTGCGCCAGGCCCTCGACCACAGCGGTCTTGCCGACGCCGGGCTCACCGATCAGCACCGGGTTGTTCTTGGTACGCCGGGACAGCACCTGCATGACCCGCTCGATTTCCTTCTCCCGGCCGATCACCGGGTCGAGCTTGCCCTCCATGGCCGCGGCGGTCAGGTTGCGGCCGAACTGGTCGAGCACCAGCGACGTGGACGGCGAGCCGGATTCCCCGCCGCGGCCACCGGTGCCGGCCTCGGCGGTCTCCTTGCCCTGGTAGCCGCTGAGCAACTGGATGACCTGCTGGCGCACCCGGGTCAGGTCGGCGCCCAACTTGACCAGCACCTGTGCCGCAACGCCCTCGCCCTCGCGGATCAGGCCCAGCAGGATGTGCTCGGTGCCGATGTAGTTGTGGCCGAGCTGCAACGCCTCACGCAGGCTCAGCTCGAGCACCTTCTTGGCGCGCGGGGTGAACGGGATGTGTCCGGACGGCGCCTGCTGGCCCTGCCCGATGATCTCCTCGACCTGGCTGCGCACCCCCTCCAGGGAGATGCCCAGCGACTCCAGCGACTTGGCGGCCACGCCCTCACCCTCGTGGATCAAGCCCAGCAGGATGTGCTCGGTCCCGATGTAGTTGTGGTTGAGCATCCGCGCCTCTTCCTGCGCGAGGACGACAACCCTGCGGGCCCGGTCGGTAAATCTTTCGAACATCGGCGTTTACCTGCTCTCCCTCACCATCGGTACTTGGTCGGCCTCGGCTCGGCTGCGCGTACCTGCCGTCCACTGTAGTGGGCGGCCGAGCGCGCTGTGACCTGCCGGGCAATGCGTACCGATATCGACCACTTGCGGATGCCAGACCCCGAAAGGCCTGGCACCTGATGCAAGGGGGCAACGCTGTGACCCCCGAATCCGTTCCGCCGGGTCACCGGGTTCGCCAGCAGCGAAACCCGAATCCGCCGGGGTCAGGTGGCGGCTCTAAGTGGCGGCGTGGAATGCGTCGATGATGTCGGCCGGGATACGGCCGCGGGTCGACACGTTGTGGCCGTTGCGGCGAGCCCATTCGCGGATCGCGGCGCTTTGTTCACGGTCGATCGCTCCGCGGCGGCCGGCTCCGGCCCGTCCGCGCCGCCGACCGCCGACCCGACGGCCCGCGTCCGCCCACTTCTTCAAGTCGCCGCGCAGTTTCGTGGCATTCTTACTTGAAAGGTCGATCTCATAGGTCACCCCGTCCAGCCCGAATTCGACTGTTTCGTCGGCGGCACCCTCACCATCGAAATCATCGATCAAGGTGACGGTCACTTTTTTCGCCATCGGTACCCCTAAGTTAGCTTTCCTGCGCGCAAACTGTGCGCAAAGCCGTAATCGACCTCGCGGACCAATGTGCCATAAAAATACGGCCGCTTCAACACAACAGGTGTCGTCAGGAGTTCAGTTGCCGTGGCGCCGAACAATCGGGAACAAAACGGTCTCTCTAATTGACAGGCCCGTCAAGACCATCAGCAGGCGGTCGATGCCCATTCCGGTGCCGGTGCAGGGTGGCATCGCGTGTTCCATCGCCACCAGGAAGTCCTCGTCCAACGCCATCGCCTCGTCGTCGCCGGCCGCCGCGGCCCGCGCCTGGTCCTCAAAACGCGCGCGCTGCACCACCGGGTCGATGAGTTCGGAGTAGCCGGTGGCCAGTTCGACCCCGCGCATGTAGAGATCCCACTTCTCGGTGACGCCATCGATGCTGCGGTGCTGGCGGGTGAGCGGAGTCGTCTCGACCGGGAAGTCCCGCACGAACGTGGGCGCACTCAGCGCATTGCCGACGGCGTGTTCCCACAATTCCTCGACCAGCTTGCCGTGCCCGTAGCCGCGGTCGGTGGGAATCTCGACACCGAGTCGGTCGGCCACCGCCCACAGCCGATCCGCCGAGGTCGCCGGGGTGATCTCCTCGCCGATCGCGTCCGACAGCGACGGATACATCTCGACCGTCGCCCATTCGCCGTCAATGTCGTAGATGCTGCCGTCGGGCAGTGGTAGTCGGCGGGTTCCGATCACCTCGTCGGCGACCTCTTGAATAATCTCCCGCGTGGCCACGGCCGAGTCATCGTAGGTGCCATAGGCCTGGTAGGTCTCCAGCATCGAGAATTCAGGCGAATGCGTAGAATCGGCGCCTTCGTTTCGGAACACCCGATTGAGTTCGAAGACCCGCTCGAAGCCGCCGACAACGCAGCGTTTCAGGAAAAGCTCAGGAGCGATTCGCAGGTAGAGGTCGACGTCGAGTGCGTTCGAATGCGTGACGAACGGCCGGGCCGCCGCCCCACCGGCCAATGTCTGCAACATCGGCGTTTCGACTTCGAGGAATCCGCGACGCTCCAGTGCGTTGCGCAGCGCGCGAATCACCGCGATTCGCTGGCGAGCCACGATCCGCGCCTCCGGGCGGAGGATCAGGTCGACGTAGCGCCGCCGGACCCGCGACTCCTCGCTCATCTCCTTGTGCGCGACCGGCAGCGGGCGCAGCGATTTCGACGCCATCTGCCATGAGTCGGCCAGCACCGACAGCTCGCCGCGGCGGGAACTGATCACCTCGCCGTGCACGTAGACGATGTCGCCGAGGTCGACATCGACCTTCCAGGACTCCAACAGCTGTTCGCCGACGCTGGCCAGGCTGACCATCACCTGCAACTGGGTACCGTCACCCTCCTGCAGGGTGGCGAAACACAGCTTCCCGGAGTTGCGGGCGAAGACCACCCGTCCGGCCACGCCGACGACGTCGCCGGTGGCGGTGTCGGCGGCGAGGTCGGGGTAGCCGGCCCGGATCTGGGCGAGCGAGTGGGTGCGGCCCACCGCCACCGGGTAGGGATCGCGCCCCTGGGCCAGCAACCGCGCGCGCTTGTCACGGCGAATCCGGAACTGCTCGGGAAGATCGGGGTCCTCGGTGTGCGACAGACCTGGGGTGTGGGGGGTATCGGCGGAGCTCACGACGTGCCAGCTTAATCAACCGGCGGGCACTCAGCGCGCCGGCCGCAGCCTGCCCCGCTGACTGTCGCGGTTGCGCTCGAACACCAAGCGCAAACCGTCCAGGGTGAGATTGGCGTCGTAGTGATCGACCGTCTCCAGGTCGGCGAGCAACAGCGGGGCGGTGTGCCCGGTCGCCACCACCGTGGTGTCGGCCAAGCCCGGCGTATCGTCGCGGACCCGGCGAACCAACCCGTCGACCAGCCCGGCGAAGCCGAACACGGCGCCGGCCTGCATGCATTCGACGGTGTTCTTGCCGATCACCGAGCGGGGCCGGGTGAGCTCGACCCGACGCAACCCCGCAGAGCGGGCCGCGGCGGCATCCGAGGAGATCTGGACACCGGGGGCTATCGCGCCCCCCAGGAATTCGCCTTTGGCCGACACCACGTCGACGCAGATCGACGAACCGAAGTCGACGATGATCGCCGCCTTGTTGAACTTGTGGAAGGCGGCCAGGCAGTTGACGATCCGGTCGGCACCGACCTCTTTGGGATTGTCGACCAACAGCGGGATCCCGGTACGCACACCCGGCTCGATCAGCACCGACGGCACCGAGGGCCAGTACTGATCGAGCATCACTCGCACTTCGTGCAGCACCGACGGCACGGTGGACAGTGCGGCCGCCCCGGTGAGCTGTTCACCGTCGTCCCCGATCAGTCCGTCCAGGGTCAGCGCCAGCTCGTCGGCGGTGATCTCCGCCTCGGTGCGAATCCGCCACTGCTGCACGACGTTTCCGTGCTCACCCGAACCGGTCAGCAGACCGATCACGGTGTGGGTGTTTCGGACGTCGATCGCCAGCAGCACAGCTATCCCACGCTTCTCGGTGAGAGCAGGTCGGCCACGTCATCCGGCACGAAGGCAGGGTCGTCACCCAGATCCACCTGCTTGTTGTCGGAGTCGACGAACACGATCCGCGGCCGATACCGGCGGGCCTCGGCGTCCTCCATCGTGCCGTAGGCGATCAGGATCACCAGATCGCCCGGGTGCACCAGATGCGCTGCGGCACCGTTGATCCCGATGATGCCGGTCCCCCGCTCCCCGGTGATGGCGTAGGTGACCAGTCGAGCGCCGTTGTCGATGTCGACGATGGTCACCTGCTCGCCCTCGAGCAGGTCGGCGGCATCCATCAGATCGGCATCGATGGTCACCGATCCGACGTAGTGCAGGTCGGCGTGGGTGACCGTGGCACGGTGAATCTTCGACTTGAGCATCGTCCGAAACATCAATTCCTCCGGGTTGGGGCGGTTGATACGGAACATCCATCCGAACCGACCGACGTGTCGTCGGTGGGAAATCCGAGCGTTATGGCGGCGTTGTCGATCAATCGGGTCGCCCCGAGCCGACCGGCGATCAGCAGCCGTGCCGGCCCTTCGGCCGGCGCCGGACCGAGGCCGACGCCGCGCACCTGCAGGTAGTCGACCTCGACCGCCGGGACCGCGGCGAGCACCGCGCCCGCGGCGTCGAGCACCGCGGTCGCCCCGGCCGATGCGGCCCGCTCGCCGGCGGCCAGCGCCGCCGACAAGGCCGCCGCGGCCTCGCGCTGCAGCGGGTCGAGGTAGCGGTTGCGCGACGACAGCGCCAGGCCGTCGGGTTCACGCACCGTGGGCACACCCACCACGGTCACGTCGAGATTGAGGTCGTCGACCATCTGGCGCACCAGCACCAGCTGCTGGTAGTCCTTCTCGCCGAAGAAGGCCCGGTCGGGGCGCACGATCGACAGCAATTTGCCCACCACCGTGAGCATTCCGGCGAAGTGCGTCGGGCGCGCGGCGCCTTCGAGCTCGGATCCCAGCGGGCCCGGGTGCACGGCGGTGCGCGGCCCGGCGGGATACATCGCAGCGGCGGTCGGAGTGAAGGCCAGCTCGACCCCCGCGGCGCGTAAAAGGGCCAGGTCGTCGTCCAGGGTGCGCGGGTAGGCGTCGAGGTCCTCGCCGGCGCCGAACTGCAGCGGGTTGACGAAGATCGACACCACCACAACGGCACCGGGCACCTTGCGCGCGGCGCGCACCAGCGCCAGGTGGCCGTCGTGCAGGGCACCCATGGTCGGCACCAGCATCACCCGGCGGCCGGTCGAGCGCAGCGCCCGGGTGACGCGGGCGATCTCGTCCGGCCCGGCGTAGACGTTGAGCTCGCCGGCGGTGAAGGTGGGCTGCCCGCCCCGGGCGGCGTTGGTGATCACCGGGCCAGCACCGTCAGCACGTCCTCGGCGGCGCCGGCGCGGTGCGCGGTGCGCAGCGCATTGCTGCGGTAGGCCTCGGCCAGATCGGGATCCACGCCGGACAGTGCTTCCAGGTGGCGGGCCAGGGTCGCCGAGTCGCCGCGGGCCACCGGCCCGGTCAGCGCGGCCCGGCCGTCCCGCAGGGTGTTGGCCAGCGCGGCCCGCACCAACGGCCCCAGCACCCGTTCGGCGACGCCGTCGGGGTCGGCCACCTCGGTGGCGCCCAGGCGGCCGGGCAGCGCCGCCCGCAACGCCGCCAGCGCGTCGTCGATCACGGTGACGACGTGATTGCCGCCGTGACAGAGCGCGGCGTGATAGAGCGTGCGGGCGGTTTCGTCGACCCGGAACGGCTCGGCGCCGATCTCCAGGGTCAGCGACTCGCCGATGGCGTAGCCGATCTCGTCGGCGGCGGTGATGCCGAAACAGCTGTCGGTGAGCCGGTCGATGTCCTCGTCGGCGCCGGTGAACGTCATCGCGGGGTGAATCGCCAGCGGCAGGCAGCCCTGCTCGGTCAGCGGCGTCAGCACGCCGATCCCGATGGCACCGGAGGTGTGCACGACGATGGTGCCCGCGCGCACCGCGCCGGTGGTCGCGAGGCCGGACACGATGTCGGCCAGTTCGGTGTCGGGCACCGCCAGCAGCAGCAATTCGGCATCACCGGCGACGTCGTGGGCCGGACGCACCAAGGTGTCGGGCAGTCGCCGGGCGGCGCGTTGCCGCGAGGCCTCGGAGATGGCGCTGCATGCCACCACGACGTGGTCGGCGCGCTCCAGCGCGACACCCAACGCGGTGCCGACCCGGCCAGCCGAGATGACTCCCACCTTGAGTCGAGCGGGCCGCAGTCCGTCGAACTGCACCATGCAGACGACCTCACAGGTTCTCTTGGTTCGTTCCAGTCCCGCGTTGCGGGTACCGGACGGTCGGGCAGATTCTATCCCGACCGCCGCTGGCCCGGAGAGTGACGTTGGTCGCAGCGGCGACCGCTATTCCGCGCGGCGGCGGCGCCGGCGCCCCTCGGTGGGGGTGGCCTGCAGGCGGGCCAGCAGTTCGGCGACCGACTGCCCGCCGGTGTTCGGGGCGGCCTCGGTTCCCGGCTCGGCACCGGCGGAATGCCGTGTCGCCGGACCGGGGGCGCCCGCGGGCTCCGGCTCCGGTTGGGCATGGCTGCCGACCGGGTCCGCCGAGTGCCGGGAGCGCCGCCGGCGCCCCTCCCCGTCGTGGCGGGCCCGCTCGGCGCCGTACACCGGGCCGTCGTCCGGTGCGCCCGGCCCCGCGTGACGGCCGTGTCGCGACGCTTCAGCGCCGTGTTCGGCTGCGGCCGCCGCGTCATCGCCGGAATGCCGGGGTTCGGTGGCGCCGTGCCGGCCCGATCCCGCGGGAGCGGGCGGAGTCTCGGCGGCCCAGTTGCTGCCCGGCGCGCCCGGTGGCAGCCATTCTCCCTCGGCGCCAACCGGTTTCCATCCCGGTGTCGAAGCCGGTGCCGAAGCCGGCGGTCCCGTGACCCAGGGTGGCGGCGGTGGCGCGCTCGGAGGTGGCGGCGGCGGTTCGGGCTCGCGCCGGGCCTCGGATTCCCTGCGGGGCTCGGGCGGGACGAACGGTTGCGGCGGTTGTGCCCAACGCCCTGCGGGTTTCTGGGCTTCCTCCGCCGGTGGGCGCCGGATGTCCCCCGCGGCACGGCGGGCGCCGCCGTCCTCCGCGGCGCTGCGCGGGGTCTCGTCGGCGGCACGGCGATGCGAACCGCGATAGGCCGTCTCGGCGTGCGGCGGCTGTGAGGTCTGGGGCGGCTCAGGGGTCTGATGAGTCTGCGGCGCCGCCGGCGTGGCGATTCCACCGGTCGGAATCCGCACCTCCGGAACGTCGATGATCGGGTTCTCGGTGGTCTGAGTGACCGGGTCCTCGGGGTAGTACGCCGCAGCGGCCGGTGTGGCCCGCGCACCGACGGACTCCCCGCCCGAGCGGGCCCAGTCGCTGTAGGCGCGAATAGTCGTGCGCGCAGCGGAATCAGTCTCCAGCGCCGGCCGGTGACTCAGATCGGAGTCGAAGAGGATTTCCAGGTTGGTCCGCAGCGCGGCCAACTCGGTTCGCAGCGCGGCGACCTCGTCGGCGGCCTGCGCCCGCAGCTCCGACGCCAACTCACGGCGCAGCTGCGACTCCACCGTCAGTTCGTATTCCCGCCGCGCCGAGATCTCGCGGTCCAACTGCAGGTCGTAGACCAGTTTCAGATCCCGGGCCCGGGCCTGGTCGACGTCGCTCTGCCGCCGATAGATCACCGACACGAACGCCGCCGCGACCGCGGCCCACAGCGCCACGATGACCGCGAGCTTCAGCAGTTCCACCCGGCTGGTGAACACCAGCGCCGAACTCGATGCGATGGCGAGAATCAGCAAGGCCGTCATCAGCGTCCAGCCCGGCCTGCGACCGCCGCGCCGACCCGGGGCGCGGGACAGGACCGAATTCATCTGCGCCGCTCCACCTCGTCGCCTCGTCCCCCTCGCCGCTACGCAGGCGGGGGCGCCCCAGCGCGTCCGCATCGTTGCCGACACGCATTGCCCGACTGTACCTGTACGAGGTCACTCCGCGTGTCGCGCTGCGTCGGCGATTCTCACCCCGGTTGATCTCCGGTCAGCTGTCCGGGCTGTCCGGGGTCCTGCGGCGACTTGCAGCAGTTCTGCAACCACAGTGCGGCGATGAGCAGCGCCAGCGCGCTGGCCGCGGCGACCACCGCGCCGCCGGTGTCCTCGGCGGCGACGTGCAGCGTGGCGCGGCGCGGCAACAGGTAACCCAGCACACCGAGCCAGAAGCCCAGCACCAGCGCACCCATCCAGGCCGAGGCCTTGGCGACCACCACGGTGCGGGCCACGGCCAGCGGGTGCACCCACCCGGGCCCGTCGCCGATCTGGCCGTCGTCGATCTTCTCCCGGACGTACCGGCCCCAGGCCGCCTCGGCGATCGCTACCACCAGCAGCGATATCCCGGTCCACGCGGTGATCGGCGGGAACCAGCGGTACAGCAGCTGCACCGCCAGATAGCTGAGCACCGCGGCGGCGACCACCCCTGCGGAGACGTCTCGTTTACGGGTCGGACCCATCAGCGCTGTAGCACCTGGTCGGTCAGCCGCAGCGAGGTGCGGTCGGCGGGTTCCAGTTCCTCCAGCAGGCCGGCCACCGCGCACTGCCGGCCGGCCACCGTCAACTGCGCATCCGGCTCGACCGCCAGCCACGGAACCATGACGAACGCGCGCAGATGCGCCAGCGGATGCGGCAGGGTCAGCCCGTCGTCGCGGGAGAACAGCTCCGTGCCCCCGGGCTGTTCGCGGCAGCTGATCACGTCGACGTCGAGGGTCCGCGGACCCCAGCGTTCGCCGCGGACCCGGTCCGCCGCCTGCTCCAGTTCCTGGGCGCGGTGCAGCCACCCGTGTTTGTCGACGGCCGGATCCTCCACGATCAGCACCGCGTTGAGGAAGCGACCCTGGTCGACCCCGCCCCACGCCTCGCTCTCGTACACCCCGGACACCTCGCGCACCGCCGCGCCGAAGCCGTCGACGGCCGACTGCAACCTGGCCAGCCGATCACCCAGGTTGGATCCGATGGAAAGCACCGCTTCAGTCATCGGCGCCACCCCCTCCTCATCGCTGTCATGCCGGAACCACCGTGCCGCGCCGGTCGCGCCGTGATCGCCGCACCACCACCGCGACGTCGGCGAAGGTCAGTGGGATCGGGGCGTGCGGCTTGTGCAGCGTCACCTCCACCGCCTGCACCCGCATATCGGCCATGACCTCGTCGGCTATCTCGGTGGCGACGGTCTCGATGAGGTCGCGGGCCGGCCCGGCGATGATGCCGGCGGCACGCTGGGCCAGTACCCCGTAGTCGTAGGTGTCGGCCAGCGCGTCGCTAGCCGCCGCCACCGACAGGTCCATCCACACCGTGATGTCGACGATGAAGTCCTGTCCGTCGGCCCGCTCGTGGGCGAACACGCCGTGGTTGCCGCGAACCTTCAAGCCGCGCAATTCGATCCGGTCAGTCATCGCTCGTGCCTCCTTGTTCCCCGGTTGAGGTCCAGGCTTCGACGACCCGGAGCGCGTCGACCGAGGCCCGCACGTCGTGCACCCGCACACCCCAGGCGCCGTGCAGACCGGCGAGCGCCGAGACGACCGCGGTGGCCGTCTCCCGCTCGTCGGGCGGTCGCGGCGCGCCGTCCGCTCCGGACAGCAGCGTACCGAGGAACCGCTTTCGGGAGGCCCCGACGAGCACCGGCATCCCGATGCCGACCAGCTCCGGCAGTGCCTTCAGCAGGGCCCAATTGTGTTGCGCCGTTTTGGCGAATCCCAACCCCGGATCGATGATCAACTTCGCCGGGTCCACACCGGCGGCGACCGCAGCGTCGACCGAGGCGAGCAGGTCGGCACGAACTTCGACGACGACGTCACGGTAGCCGGGAACGCGATGCGAATATTCGGGATCGACCGGGCGCCAGTGCATCAGCACCCAGCGGGCACCCGAGGCAGCCAGCAGCGGCGCCATCGCCGGATCGGCCCGCCCGCCGGAGACGTCGTTGACGATCTCGGCTCCGCAGTCCAGTGCGGCCCCGGCGACGGCTGCGTTCATCGTGTCGATGCTGACGGTAATACCGTGGGCGGCCAGTTCTTTCACAACAGGAACTACCCGTTGCGCTTCAGCCCGCGGATCGGCGCGCACCGCGCCGGGCCGGGTCGATTCACCCCCGACGTCGATGATCGCCGCCCCCTCGGCCACCAATTCCAGTCCGTGTTCCACGGCCCGGTCGGGGTTCAGGTAGCGCCCGCCATCGGAGAACGAGTCGGCGGTGACGTTGACCACCCCGACGACTTGGGCGCATGTCGGGTTCACTTGCGCCGGATGAGTTCCAGGGCTTCGGCGCGCGACGCGCTGTCGGATTTGAACTGACCGCGCACCGCCGACGTCGTGGTGATCGCACCGGGCTTGCGCACCCCCCGCATCGCCATGCACAGGTGCTCGGCCTCGACCACCACGATGACCCCGCGCGGGTTCAGTTTGCGCATCAGGGCGTCGGCGACCTGTCCGGTCAGCCGCTCCTGCACCTGCGGCCGCTTGGCGTAGAGGTCCACCACCCGCGCCAGCTTGGACAAGCCGGTGATCCGGCCGTCGTCGCCGGGGATGTAACCGACATGAGCGACACCGTGAAAGGAGACCAGGTGATGCTCGCAGGTCGAGTACAGCGGGATCTCCTTGACCAGCACCATTTCATCGTGCTGTTCGTCGAAGGTGGTCTCCAGCACCGTGTCCGGGTCGGTGTAGAGCCCGGCGAACATCTCCTGATAAGCCCGGGCCACCCGCGCCGGGGTGTCCATCAGACCCGCCCGGTCCGGGTCTTCGCCGACCGCGTACAGCAGTTCGCGCACCGCGGCTTCGGCGCGCGCTTGATCGAAACCTGTTGAGGTCATCGCCGATCCCACTCTCTCAGTCGCCGGACGGCGGTTCGGACCTGTTCTTCTCAGCGCCGCGCTGGTGGCCGTCGCCCTCGCCGGGCGGCGCCGCCGGTGCCGGCGGGGGTGCGGGGTACGGCTGATACGGCGGGTAGGGCTGCGCCGGCGGGTAGCCCTGCTGCGGCCACTGCTGCGGCGGGTACCAGTAACCGGACTGCTGCTGCGGCGACTGCGGCGGCGGCTGCTGCTGGGCAGGCGGGGGCGGCCAGCCGGGTGCATGCCAGCCTGCCGGGGCGCCGTAGTCCGGCTGGGTTCCCGGCCCGCCGTCGCCGGCGGGCACGCCGTTGCTGCCGTTGGTACCGGATTCCCCCGCCCGGGCCGCCGCCTCTCGGCTCGCCTGGGCGATGGCGGCCTTGAACGCCGGCTCGGGCCGCGGCTGCGGCCACGGCTCACCGCGCTCGATGGCCAGCTCACCGGGAGTCTTGATCGGCGGCTTGTCGGACGGAACCCGGCCGCCGAAGTCGTCGAACATGGTCAGCCGCGGCCGCTTGGCCACGTCACCGAAGATCTTCTCCAGATCGGCGCGGTGCAGCGTCTCCTTCTCCAGCAGCTCGCCGGCCAGCGTGTCGAGCACGTCGCGGTATTCGGTGAGAATCTCCCAGGCCTCGGTGTGGGCCGCCTCGATGAGCTTGCGCACCTCGTCGTCGATGTCGCGAGCCACCTCGTGGGAGTAGTCCGGTTGGGTGCCCATGGTGCGCCCCACGAACGGGTCGCCGTGTTCGCTGCCGTAGCGCACCGCGCCGAGCTTGGCGCTCATGCCGTACTCGGTGACCATCGCCCGGGCGACCTGGGTGGCCTTCTCGATGTCGGAGACCGCGCCGGTGGTCGGCTCGCGGAACACCAGTTCCTCGGCGGCGCGCCCACCCATGGCGAACACCAGCTGGGCGATCATCTCCGAGCGGGTGCGCAACCCCTTGTCCTCTTCGGGCACCGCCACCGCATGCCCGCCGGTGCGACCGCGGGCCAGGATGGTGACCTTGTAGACCGGGTCGATATCGGGCATCGCCCACGCCGCCAGGGTGTGCCCGCCCTCGTGGTAGGCGGTGATCTTCTTCTCGTGCTCGCTGATGATCCGGCTCTTGCGCCGCGGCCCGCCGATCACCCGGTCGACGGCCTCCTCCAGCGCCGCGCCGGTGATGACGGTGCCGTTCTCGCGAGCGGTCAGCAACGCCGCCTCGTTGATCACGTTGGCCAGATCGGCGCCGGACATGCCGACAGTGCGCTTGGCCAGCCCGTCCAGGTCGGCGTCCGGCCCGATCGGTTTGCCCGCCGAATGCACCCGCAGCACCGCGCGCCGCCCCGCGATATCGGGGTTGGTCACCGGGATCTGACGGTCGAACCGGCCGGGCCGCAGCAGCGCCGGGTCGAGGATGTCGGGGCGGTTGGTGGCTGCGATCAAGATGACACCGGCCCGTTCACCGAAGCCGTCCATCTCGACCAGCAATTGGTTCAGCGTCTGCTCACGCTCGTCGTGGCCGCCGCCCATCCCGGCGCCGCGCTGGCGTCCGACGGCGTCGATCTCGTCGACGAAGATGATGCACGGGCTGTTCTGTTTGGCCTGTTCGAACAGGTCCCGCACCCGGGAGGCGCCGACCCCGACGAACATCTCGACGAAGTCCGAGCCGGAGATGGTGAAGAAGGGCACGCCCGCCTCGCCGGCCACCGCGCGGGCCAGCAGCGTCTTGCCGGTGCCCGGCGGGCCGTAGAGCAGCACGCCTTTGGGGATCTTGGCGCCCAGCGCCTGGTAGCGGCCCGGGTTCTGCAGAAAGTCCTTGATCTCGTAGAGCTCTTCGACCGCCTCGTCGACGCCGGCGACATCGGCGAAGGTGGTCTTGGGCATGTCCTTGCCCAGCTGTTTGGCCCGGGATTTGCCCATCCCGAAGCCCATCCGGGCACCGCCCTGCATCCGGGAGAACATCACGAACAGCCCGATCAGCAGCAGCATCGGCAGCATGTAGATCAGCAGCGTGCCCAGCATGCTGCCCTGGTTGACGACGGTGTTGATCTCCGCCTTCTTCTTGGTCAGCGCCGTGTAGAGCGGCACCGCGTACCCGGTCGGGTACTTCGTGATCAGCTTGTCGACCGGCTCGGACTTGCCCGATTTGGCGGTCTTGTCGTCCTTGTCGGAGAGCTCGGCGCCGGGGAGCGGGTCCTTCAGGACCAGCCGCAACTGTTGCTCGCGGTCGTCGAGCTGGGCGCTCTTGACGTTGCCGCTGTGGATCTGGGCCACCGCGACCGAGGTGTCGACGGGTTTGTATCCGCGGGTGTCGTCACTGAAATAGAAGAACGACCAACCGAGCAACAGCACCACGGCGATCGCGGTGACGGTGCGGATCACGTTTTTGCGATTCATCAGACATTCGGCCGAACTCGGCCCAAATCCTTCCAGTACATGCAGCTGGGCATGTTCAGGCTACCGCCCCGGTCGCCCGGCATGGGTTGGAGCTGGCCGGACCCGGCAATCCCTTCTCCGCCCGGGTCCGGTTGTGCTTTGGTGAGACGGTGGCCAACCAAACCGAACGCCTCATCGACACCAACGGCGTGACGCTGCGGGTCACCGAGGCGGGCGACCACAACGGTCCCGGCGCCCCGGTTGTTCTATTGGCGCACGGTTTCCCGGAACTGGCCTATTCGTGGCGGCATCAGATCCCGGCGCTGGCCGATGCGGGCTTTCATGTGCTGGCCCCCGATCAGCGCGGCTACGGGGGTTCGACGCGCCCGGAGGAGATCGCGGCCTACGACATCGCGGCACTCACCGGCGACCTGGTCGGCCTGCTCGACGACGTCGGGGCGCAGCGCGCGGTCTGGATCGGCCACGACTGGGGTGGGCCGGTGGTGTGGAGCGCCGCGCAACTACACCCCGAGCGGGTGGCCGGCGTGGTGGGCCTCAGCGTGCCGCCGGTACCGCGCCCGCAGGTCGCTCCCACCGAGGCGTTCGGCAAGATCTTCGGCGAGAACTTCTTCTACATGCTCTATTTCCAGCAGCCCGGTGTCGCCGACGCGGAATTGGGCTCCGATACGGCTCGCACCATGCGCCGGATGATGGGCAGCCTGAGTCCGGCCGATCGTGACTCGGCGGTGCGGATGACCGCCCCCGGCCCGGCGGGCTTCATCGAACGGCTGGCCGAGCCGGCCGCACGGCCGGACTGGATCAGCGCCGACGAACTCGACCACTACATCGCCGAGTTCACCCGTACCGGTTTCACCGGCGGGCTCAACTGGTACCGCAACCTCGACCGCAATTGGGAGATCATGGCCAATCCACCCGCCGCCACCATCGACGTTCCAGCACTGTTCGTCGCCGGAACCGCCGACCCGGTGCTGAGCTTCACCCGACGCGACCGGGCCACCGAACTGGTGACCGGCCCCTACCGCGAGGTGATGATCGACGGCGCCGGCCACTGGCTGCAACAGGAGCGGCCCGACGAGGTCAACGCGGCGCTGCTGGAGTTCCTGGCGACCCTGCCGGCCGAGCGGTGGTCGTGATGGCCGCGCCGCTGCGCTTCGGGGTGTTCATCACGCCGTTTCACGCGCTGGGCCAGTCCCCGACGGTCGCACTGGAGTACGACCTGGAACGGGTGGTCGCGCTGGACCGGCTGGGGTTCGACGAGGCCTGGTTCGGCGAGCACCACTCGGGTGGCTACGAGCTGATCGCCTGCCCCGAGGTGTTCATCGCGGCGGCCGCCGAACGCACCAAGCACATCCGGCTGGGCACCGGCGTGGTCTCGCTGCCCTATCACCACCCGCTGATGGTGGCCGACCGCTGGGTGCTGCTCGACCACCTGACCCGGGGCCGGGTGATGTTCGGCACCGGGCCGGGTGCGCTGCCCACCGACGCCCACATGATGGGCATCGATCCCGTCGAGCAGCGCCGGATGATGCAGGAGTCGCTGGAGGCGATCCTCGCGCTGTTCCGCGCCGAGCCCGGCGAATTGGTCACCCGCCACTCGGACTGGTTCACCCTGCGGGACGCCTCGTTGCACATCCGGCCCTACACCTGGCCCTATCCGGAGATCTCGACAGCGGCGATGATCTCGCCGTCCGGACCGCGCCTGGCCGGCACCCTGGGCACCTCGCTGCTGTCGCTGTCGATGTCGGTGCCGGGCGGCTTCGCCGCGCTGGAAACCGCCTGGCAGGTGGTTTGCGGCCAAGCCGCCAAGGCCGGCCGCGACGAGCCCGATCGTGCCGGCTGGCGGGTGTTGAGCATCATGCACATCGCCGACACCCGCGAACAGGCGGTAGCCGACTGCACTTACGGCCTGCAGGATTTCGCGAACTACTTCGGCGCGGCCGGGTTCGTCCCGCTGGCCAGCGAGGTCGAGGGCTCGCCGCAGACCCCGACCGAGTTCGTCGAGGCCTACGCCGCGGCGGGCAGCTGCTGCATCGGCACCCCCGACGATGCGATCGAGCACATCACCGACCTGCTGGAGCGCTCCGGCGGGTTCGGCACCCTGCTGTTCCTGGGGCACGACTGGGCATCGCCGGAGGCGACCTACCACAGCTATGAGTTGTTGGCCCGCAAGGTGATTCCTCACTTCAAGGGGCAACTCGTCGCGCCGCGGGCGTCACACGAGTGGGCCAAGGGCATGCGCGACACCTTGTTCGGCCGGGCCGGCGAGGCGATCAAGAACGCCGTGGTGGAGCACGCCGCCGAGCACGCGGGCGAAACCGGACCGCGGTGATGCGCGCCGCAGTGCTGCGCGACGGGCGGATGGTCTACCGCGACGACGTGCCGGAGCCGACGCCCGGCCCGGGTCAGGTGCTGGTCGAGGTGTTGGCCTGCGGCATCTGCGGATCCGATCTGCACTTCGCCGCGCACGGTGAACAGGTACTGGCCGCGACGAGGTCGATGGCCGGGACTCCCGCCGCCGAGACCGCAGTCGATCTGGGCGCCGACATCTTCATGGGCCACGAGTTCAGCGCCCGGGTGCTGCAGGGCGGACCCGGCACCGATACCTTTCCCGCCGGCACGCCGGTCACGTCGATTCCGGTTCTGCTGGCCGCCAAAGGCATCGAACCGATCGTCTACTCCAACACCACCATGGGCGGCTACGCCGAGAAGATGTTGTTGTCGGCCCCGTTGCTGCTGCCGATCCCGAACGGGCTGGACCCCCGGTACGCCGCGCTGACCGAGCCGATGGCGGTGGGTCTGCACGCGGTCAACAAGTCCGGCATCGCGCCCGGCGATACGGCACTGGTGCTGGGCTGCGGCCCGATCGGGATCGCGATCATCGCGGCGCTGCGAATGTGCGGTGTGGAACACATTGTGGCAGCTGACTATTCACATGCCCGGCGCGATCTCGCGACGGCGATGGGCGCGCATCGGTCACTGGACCCGGCCGCTGGTTCCCCGTTCGACGCGGCCACCCCGAAGGTGATCTTCGAAGCGGTCGGCGTGCCCGGGATCATCGACGACGTGCTGCGGCGCGCACCGGCCGGCAGCCGACTGGTGGTCGCCGGGGTGTGCATGCAGCCCGACACCGTGCACCCGTTCTTCGGCGTCGCCAAGGAGATCAACGTGCAGTTCGTGTTGGCCTACGAGCCCGCGGAGTTCACCGCCTCACTACAGGCGATCGCCGAGGGCCGCATCGACGTGGCACCGCTGATCACCGGCGAAGTCGGACTCGATGGCGTGGGGGCGGCATTCGACGATCTGGCCGACCCGGACCGGCACTGCAAGATCCTGGTCACGCCCTGAACCAGGTTCAGGAGGGGAAGGCGCCGGCCTCGCGCAGCCGCTTGGACCAGCCGCCCACCAGCTCGACCAAGTCGGCCAACTCGTCGCCGAGCCGGGCCACGATCGGTTCACACGCCGCATCGGTCGCCGTCTCGACCGACTCACGGGCCGCGCGCCCGGCGTCACTGAGTACGCCCTGGCGGGCCAGACCCCGCTCGGCGAGCCGGGCCTCGCCGGCACTCAGCTCGTCCTCACTCCAGGCCCTGCTGCGCACATAGCTGCGCGGCGGCAACCCGCGGTACAGCTCGGTGATCAAGCCGATCTCGACGGCATCGAAACCCGCTGCGACCCAGGCGTTCACGTGCGCGTCACCGCGGAACTCCCGCAACTGGTCGGCCAGCAGCCAGGCGTCGGTGAGCGGGTCGCCCACCAACCCGTCGGCGACCAGCCCGGCGAACAGCGGCTTGCCCGCCACCGACAGCCCGTCGGCGGCCCGGCCCAGCAGTCCCACCGCCCGATCGAGGCCGTCCGGTGCGTCGCCGAGGACGCGTCGCAGTTGGGCCACCGAGCCCTCGGTGCGGGCCGTGCGGATGGCCGGGGCGTCGGTGAGCGTCCAGCCGTAGTCGACCGCCGGAACCACCACCGCCGGGTTGAACACCCCGAAGGTCGCGGCGATCACCTGCCCGGAGGCCTGCCCGAGCGCCGAGCCGCGACTGCAGAAGTAGGCCGGCCCGTCGGGCATTTCGACGCCGCCGGAGGTCGCCGGACTGGGCCCGAAACCGAGCGCCGCGTAACCGCGGTGACATTCCGGCGCGAAATACACCTGCCCGGCGAAGGCTTCGATGGCGTTGGACAATGCTCTCGAGGGCGCAACGGTCATCACCCCAGTGTGCCGCATCCGGCTTTTGACAAGCCCCGGTCCTTGACTCCGATAGGGTGCCAGTCATGCCGACACGCCGCGCCCGGGTCATGCTCCGCTGGTCGACGACGCTGGCCCTGGCGGGCCTGACCACCGCCGCGCTGGCCGGCTGCGACGCCGTGCCCGGCACCGACGGCGCGGACCTGCCCCGACAGGTGACTGTCATCGGATCCGGTGAGGTGCAAGGCATCCCGGACACCTTGACCACCGAGGCGGGCATCGAGTTCGTCGCCGCCGACGTCACCACCGCGATGAATCAGACCAGCGAGCGCCAGCAGGCGGTGATCGACGCGCTGATCGACGCCGGGGTGGACCGCAAGGACATCAGCACCACCGGAGTCAGCCTGCAGCCGCAGTACAGCAACGCCGAGCCCGGCGGTTCGGCGAACATCACCGGGTACCGGGCCGGCAACACGATCCGGGTCAAGGTCGAACGGGATTCCGCCTCCCAGGTACTGGCCGTGATCGTGCGGGCCGGCGGCGACGCCACCCGGATCAACGGGGTCAGCTACTCCATCGAGGACGATTCGCAGCTGGTGCGCGACGCCCGGGAAAGGGCCTTCAACGACGCCAAGGACCGCGCGGAGCAGTACGCACAGCTGTCCGGCCTGAACCTGGGCCGCGTGCTGTCGATTTCCGAGGTGGCCGGCGCAACCGAGCACCGGGAGGCGGGGGGGATGCCGATGCCCCGCGCGATGGCCGCCCCGCCCCCGGTGGAGCCCGGCCAGCAGACGGTGGGTTTCTCGGTGACCGCGGTGTGGGAGCTGAGCTGACGGCGATCAGCTCTGATAGATCCGCGGATCCAGGGTGCCGATGTAGGGCAGGTCGCGGTAGCGCTCGATGTAGTCCAGCCCGTAGCCGACCACGAAGTCATTCGGGATGTCGAAGCCCACGTAGGCGATGTCGACTCCGGCGCGAACCGCGTCGGGTTTGCGCAACAGCGTGCAGACCCGCAGTGACCGGGGCCGGCGGGCGGCCAGATTGCGCAGCAGCCATGACAGGGTCAGGCCGGAGTCGACGACGTCCTCGACGATCAGCACGTCGCGGTCGCTGATGTCGCGGTCCAGGTCCTTGAGGATGCGCACCACCCCCGACGACGACGTGGAGGAGCCGTAGGAGCTGACCGCCATGAACTCGAACTGGGTGGGCAGCGGGATCGCCCGGGCCAGGTCGGTGACGAACAGCACCGCGCCCTTGAGCACGGTGATCAGCAGCAGATCTGCGCTCTCACCCTGCACGGCCGGCTTCGAGCCGTCGGTGTAGTCGGCCGCGATCTGCGCGCCCAGTTCGGCGGTGCGGGCACGAATCTGCTGCTCGGTCAGCAGCACCGATTTGATGTCCCCCGCGTACGACTCGGGTGTCTCTCCCGGCGAGAACGCAGCCACCAGCACAGCGTGCCATGCGCGATGTTCGACAACCAACTCCCAACGCACAAATCACCCCCGATGCTCAGACCGGCTCGCGGCGCAGCCGCAGCACGCCATCGCCGCGGACGGCGAAGAGCCGCTCACCGCGCAGCTCCGATCCGACCGCCACCCCGCCCTGGCCGCGCCACTGGGTGACCAGCCGTTCCACCGCGCGAATCTGCAGGTCGGTCAGCCCGCGGCCGCCACCGGCGAGCAGCCAGCGGCGGATCAGCGTCCGCCGGACCGGGCCGGCCAGCCCGGCAAGATGCGCGGTGTCCAGCCCGGCGTCGGCCGCACCGGGGGCGTCCGCGAGCTCCGGCGCGGCTTGGTCGGCCAGGGCGTCGATCAGCTCGGTGTTCTCCCGCAGTGCGATCGCGCTGCGGGCCAGCGCCTCGGCCACCCCGCCGCCCAGCACGTCCTCCAGCAGTGGCAGCACCTCGGAGCGCAGCCGCACCCGGGTGAAGCGCTTATCACTGTTGTGCGGATCGATCCAGGGCGTCAGTGCCAGCTCGGTGCAGGCCTCCCGGGTCGCCGCGCGCCGCACCCCGAGCAGCGGCCGGCACCACGGCGGGTCATGGGGCCGCATCCCGGCCAGCGACCGGGGCCCCGATCCGCGCCCCAGCCCCAGCAGCACGGTCTCCGCCTGGTCGTCAAGGGTGTGACCCAGTAGCACCGAGGCCTGATCGCGGGCCACGTCCAGCGCGGCGTAACGGGCGCTGCGGGCCGCCGCCTCGGGGCCGCCTCGAAAACCTTTGCTGCCGACCGTCACCGGGATGACCTGCGCATCAACGCATCCCAGCTCGATTGCCTGGCTGCGCGCACGATCCGCGACCTGCGCCGAGCCGGCTTGCAGGCCGTGGTCGACGATCAGCGCCGTGGTGGGCCGCAGCCGCGCCGCGACGGCGGTCAGGGCCAGCGAGTCCGGACCGCCCGACAGCGCCACGCACCACGGCGCCGCCTCGGGCAGATGGTGCTCGGCGAACACCGACAGCGCGGCGCGCAGCCGGGCTACAGCACCCGATCGATCCACTGCTGCGGCTCTTCGATCTCGGCGGGCAACGGCAGATGCTGCGGGCTCGACCACACCGCGTTGAACCGGTCCATGCCGACCCGGCCGACCACGGCGTCGACGAACGCCTTGCCGCGGGTGTACTGGCTGAGCTTGGCGTCGAGGCCCATCAGCGCGCGCAACAACCGTTGCAGCGGCGGCTGGCTGCGCTGGCGACGTTCCTCGAAGCGGTTCCGGATCGTCGCCACCGAGGGCACCGCCACCGGCCCGACCGCGTCCATCACGTGGTCGGCGTGGCCCTCGAGCAGCGTGCCCAGCGTCAGCAGTTGGTCCAGCGCGGTGCGCTGCTCCTCGGACTGCACCGCCCGCACCAGACCCAGGATTCCCGAGGGTCCGGCTGAAACGTCGGCGGCGTGGCGGCCCCGCACGTAATCGGCCAACCTGCCCACCACCTGGGTGAGATCCGGGCTGCTGTCGCCGGTGAGCACCGCCAGCGACGTCGACATGTAGTCGGCCAGCCAGGGGTTGACGGAGAACTGCACCCGGTGAGTCACCTCGTGCAGGCACACCCAGAGCCGGAAGTCGGCCGGTGAGACCCGCAGTTGCCGCTCGACGGCAACCACGTTGGGGTAGACCAGCAGCAGCTGCCCCGTCCCGTGCCCGTCGTCGGCGCAGAACGGGTCGTACTGGCCCAGGATGCCGGCGGAGACGAAGGCCAGCAGCGCGCCGGTCTGCGCCCCGGCCAGCCGGCCGCTGAGGAACCCGACCGGCTTCTCGGTGCCGCCCGTCATCACCCGCATCGAGTCGGCGGCGGCGGCGATCCACTGCGGCCGGTCGATGACGCGCGCTTCGGGCACCGACCCGTCCGAGACTTCAGGGCCCAACCCGGTGACCTCCCGCACCAGTGGTTCGGCGGCCCGGGCGCTGCGGTGCAGATCGTCGATCACCTGGCGTCGGGTGTAGTCGGTCATCGGCGGCGCCGGGCGCACCAGCCAGCCGCCGACCGTGGCGGCGAACCCCCAGTCCACCGCGCGGCCGACATCGAGCTCGGTCATCCGCATCCGCACGTCCGCAGCACCGCGGCCAGCGCATCGATCGAGGTCCGGCCGGTCGGCCCGGCGTCATTGGAGATGAGCGCGAACGTCAGCACCCGGCGGTCCCGGTCGGTGACGATGCCGGCCAGCGCATTGGTGCGGGTCAGCGAACCCGTCTTGGCGCGCAGCCAGCCGGCCGCACCGCGCCCCGTCTTGGGGTTGAGGAAACGATCGGACAGCGTGCCGCTGCCACCGGCAACCGGCAGCATGTCCAACAGCGGCCGCAACTCCGGCTGATCCGGACCGGCGGCCGCCTGCACCACCGCGTCGAGGTTGCGGGCGGACAACCGGTTGTCGACGGACAGCCCGCTGGAGTCGTACAGGGTGGCGCCGCTGACCGCGATGTGGGCGGTGGCCAGCCGGTTGGTCACCGCGTCGACCGCGCCGGCGAAGGATCGCGGCCGGCCCATCGCCGCGGCCACCTCCCGGCCGATGCATTCGGCCATCACGTTGTCCGAGGCGTTCATCATCTCGGCCAGGCGCACCACCAGCGGCGCCGAGGAGACCGCGCCCAGTTCCCGTCCGGTCACCGACGCGGTCGCGATGCTGACCTTGTCGGCATCGACCCCCAGTTCGGCGGCCAGCGCCTCGCCGGCGTCCAGGGCCGGGGTCCGCGACCGCCGGGACTCGACGGTGGTCGGCTGGATCCGGCCGCCGTCGACCATCACCGCCTCGATCGGGGCGATGTCGCCGCCTTCGATGTCGTCCGGGTCCCAGCCCGGCGCCATGGCCGGGCCGCTGAACGCCGACACGTCGACCCGGACCTCGGTGGGCGTCACACCGCTGCGGCGGACCTGGTCGGCCAGGTCGCTGATCCGGGCGGCGTCGCGGTACCAGGTGTCCTGGCCGACCTCGGCCGTCGACAGCGTCGGGTCACCCGCGCCGACCAGCACCACCACGCCGGGCTGATCACCGGCGGTCACCCGGGTGGTGACGCGGGTGCTCAGATCCAGCGCCAGCAGTGCGGCGGCCGCGGTGAGCACCTTGTTGGTCGACGCCGGCTGCATCGGCAGATCTTCCTGCTGCGTCCACAGCGCCTTGCCCGTCAGCGCGTCGGTGATGCGCCCGGTGAGGCGGCCCAGGTTGGGGTCGGCCAGCGCGGCCGACATGGCGGCGGCCAGGGCGCTGCCGGTGGGAACCGGGGCGTCGTCGGCGACCGGGACGACCCCCGGCTCGGCGGTCGCCGTCGGCGCCGGCGCGACGACGTGGGCACCTGCGCCGGACTCGTCGGGGAGCACCACCGCGGCCACCACCACCACGGCGGCGGCCAATGCCAGTACCGCTCCCGCGATCCCCAGATGGGTGCTGCTGTGCCGCCACCGAGTGGAGTCCATGTCCCTCCCTGCCTGTCGGGGCCAATTGTGCCGGAAGGGCGGGGTCGGGGCATGACTCCGGCCGCCTTAGACTGTGCGGCGTGCAATTCGACGTGACCATCGAAATCCCCAAGGGCCAGCGCAACAAGTACGAGATCGACCACGCCACCGGGCGGGTCAAGCTCGACCGCTACCTCTACACGCCGATGGGCTACCCCGCCGACTACGGCTTCATCGAGGACACTCTCGGCGAGGACGGCGACCCGCTGGACGCGATGGTGCTGCTGCCGCAGTCGGTGTTCCCCGGCGTGCTCGTCGAGGCCCGCGCGGTGGGGATGTTCCGGATGACCGACGAGGCCGGCGGCGACGACAAGGTGCTGTGCGTGCCGGCCGGCGACCACCGCTGGGACCACATCGCCGACATCGGCGACGTGCCGGACCACGAACTGGAAGCCATCAAGCACTTCTTCGTGCACTACAAGGACCTGGAGCCGGGCAAGTTCGTCAAGGCCGCCGACTGGGTGGGCCGCGCCGAGGCCGAGGCCGAGATCACCCGGTCGATCGAGCGGTTCAAGACCTCCGGTCACTGACGCCGCCGGACAGCAGCTCCAGCAGCAGGCCGAGCTGCAGATCGAACATCTGCCGGGGCGCCGACAAGGTGTCTGCGCCGTAGCCGCCGAAGACTTCCAGGCTGATCGCGCCGACCACGGCGGCCCACACCAGGAAGCATTTCGCGACGACGCCGTCGTCGCCGGTGAAACCGAACTCCTCGCGAACACGATCGGAGTCCGACGAGACCGGCTGCGGGGCAAGCTGTTCGGTGACAGCGATGTCGCCGGCAGCGATCCCCGCCGCGACCACCTCCAGTGTTGCCGCGATCACCCGGGTGCCGGGGACGACGGTCCGTTCGGCGGGCGCGTGATAGCCCGGCACCGGACTGCCGTACAGCAATGCCCACCGGGCCGGGTGCGCCAACGCCCAGTCGCGCACCGCATGGGCGATAACCCGGAACTCGCCGCGCCACGAGGTCGCCGGCGCGCGGGCCCGGTCCACCGTGTCGGCGAGGTCGGAATAGGCGTCGACTACCAGCAGGGTGAGCAACTCGTCGCGGCCGGCCACATAGCGGTAGACCGCCGAGGAGACCATCCCGAGGTCTCGGGCGACGGCACGCAGTGACAGCCCTGCGCCCCCGTGCGCCAGCAGATGGCGCCGGCCGACCTCGATGATCTTCGCCTCGATGCGTTCCCGCGACTCCTGCCGTTTGCCCATGCGGTGAGTCTGACAGATTCGAGAGCACCGCTCTTGCTTTTGCCGGCACGCCGTGTCAGGATCACCTTTAAGCGAGAGCAGTGCTCTCATAACGGAAGGGGTGCGGCATGACCACCCGATACGACCGACCGAGCGCACCCGCCCGGTTCGGCAATGCGCTGATCCGCCGGCTCGCCGAGGCCGGCATCAGCATCGCCGGCACCCGCGCACTCGCCGTGCGGGGCCGCAAGAGCGGCGAACTGCGCGGCGTCGTGATCAATCTGCTGTCCGTCGACGGGGTGGACTACCTGGTGGCGCCCCGCGGCGAAACCGAGTGGGTACGCAACGCACGAGCCGCCGGGGAGGTGCTGCTCGGACCGCGTTGGCGCCGGACCCCGACCCGGGTCACCGAAGTCTCCCACGACGACAAACCGGTGGTGCTGCGCCAGTACCTGCGACGGTGGCACTGGCAGGTCAAGGGGTTCATGTCCGGGGTGACACCGGACTCCGGCGACGACGAACTGCGGTCCGCGGCACCGGCGATCCCGGTCTTCTCACTCGGGTGACCCGACGGTCTCGGCGCCGCCGCGGGTCCGGTACAGGCTGGCCATCGTCGTCAGCACCAGCACCCCGGCGACGACCGCCAGACTCACCGGCGTGGGAATCTCCGGGACGTTGAAGTTGCGGCCGGAGTTGATGAACCACACCTCGTTGGTGCGCAGCGCGTGCAACACCATCCGCACCCCGATGAAGCCCAGGATCAGGGCCAGCCCGCGGGACAGATACACGAACCGGTTCAACAGTTTGCCAAGGATGAAGTAGAGCTGCCGCAAACCCATCAGGGCGAACACGGTGGCGGCGAACACCAGGTAGGGCTCGCGGGTCAGGCCGTAGATGGCCGGGATGGAATCCATGGCGAACACCAGGTCGGTGGTGCCCAGCGCCAGCGCCACCAGGAACATCGGGGTGATGGCCCAGGCTCCGGCATCGTCCCGGGTGAAGAACCGCACACCGGCCCAGCGATTCGTGACATTGAAGTGGGTGCGGGCGAACCGCACCACGACGTTGTTGCCCTGGCCGCCGTCGCCGACGTGGTCGCCGTGTCGCAGCAGTTTGATCGCGGTGTAGGCCATGAACGCGCCGAACAGGTAGAACGTCCACGAGAGACGTTGCGCGGCAACCCCGCCCACCGCGATGAACACCGAGCGGAACGACAACGCCAGCACGATGCCGACGAACAGGGCCTCTTGCCGGTACTTCTTGGGCACGTTGAAGCTGTTCATGATGATCACGAAGACGAACAGGTTGTCCACCGACAGGCTGTACTCGGTGAGCCAGCCCGCGAAGAACTGCATGCCGTACTTCGGGCCGTGATGCGCCCACACCCAGACGCCGAACGCCACCGCCAGACCGATGTAGAACGTCAACCGCGTCGCGACCTCGCGGATCGTCGGCTCGTGGAGCCGGCGGGCGACCAGGAACAGGTCGAATCCGAGCACCACGGACAGTCCCGCGACCGTCACCAGCCATTCCAACAGCGACGGGTCCAAGGTGGGCCTCCGGTCGGCAAGTCAACAGTGTTGAGCGGGCCGCCCGAACCTACCGCGCGGCCCGCTTAGTATTTTCGCCGTGGTGACCGAAATCGGTGGTACCGGACCCCGCCGATCCGGCGGCGGGCTGCCCGCCGGTCCCGTCACCCGGGCCAGTGTGGCCCGGGTCGGCACCGCAACCCTGCTCAGCGCGCTGTGCGGCTATGCGGTGCTCTACCTGGCGGCGCGTGACCTGGATCCGGCCGGTTTCTCGGTGTTCAGCGTGTTCTGGGGGGCATTCGGCCTGGTCGCCGGGGCCACCAACGGCTTGCTGCAGGAAACCACCCGGGAGGTCCGGTTCGGCAGCGAGGCCGGCGCGGGCCGCCCATCGACTCGGCCTCGGCACACCCGCCCGCTGTGGGTGGCCGGGCTGGCCGGCGTGGTGGCCGCCGGGCTGGTGGCGGGGACCTCGCCGCTGTGGAGCGGCCACGTGTTCGTCGAGGCGCGCTGGTTGTCCGTCGGGTTGCTGTGCTTCGGGCTGGCCAACTTCGCGGTGCACGCCACCCTGCTCGGAACGCTGGCCGGCACCAACCGGTGGACCCAGTACGGGGCGTTGATGGTGACCGACGCCGGCATCCGGGTGGCGGTGGCCACCGCGACGTTCGCCGTCGGCTGGGGCCTGGTCGGGTTCCTGTGGGCCACCGTCGCCGGCGCGATGGCCTGGCTGCTGCTGCTGGCCGCCTCCCCCGCGGCCCGGTCGGCAGCCCGGCTGCTGACCCCGGTGGGCACCACCGACTTCCTGCGCGGCGCCGCGCATTCGATCACCGCGGCCGGTGCCAGCGCCGTCCTGGTGATGGGTTTCCCGGTGCTGCTGCAGGCCACCTACGGCGAGCTCGGCGCCGAGGGCGGCGTGGTGATCCTGGCGGTGACCGTGACCCGCGCGCCCCTACTGGTGCCACTGACCGCCCTGCAGGGCAACCTGATCGCCCACTTCGTCGACCAACGCGGCCG
This sequence comes from Mycolicibacter senuensis, assembly GCF_002101885.1. GTDB lineage: Bacteria > Actinomycetota > Actinomycetes > Mycobacteriales > Mycobacteriaceae > Mycobacterium > Mycobacterium senuense. The sequence continues at coordinate 295,439 of NZ_LQPS01000039.1, read as the reverse complement.
GCGACTGCGGGCGCTGAGCATCCCGGCCGCAACCGTCGCCGCGGTGGGCGCGGCCGGAGCGGTGGCCGCCGGCCTGGTCGGCCCGTGGCTGCTGCGCACCGTCTTCGGCCCGGACTACCACACCGGCGGGGCATTGCTGGCCGGGCTGACGGCGGGGGCGACCGCGATCGCACTGCTCACGCTCACCGGCGCGGCCACGGTGGCCGCGGCACTGCATCGCGCCTACGCGCTGGGCTGGGTGGGGGCCACCGTCGCCTCCACGTTGCTGCTGATGCTGCCGCTGGAACTGCCGACCCGAACCGTGGTGGCACTGCTGTGCGGGCCGCTGGTGGGAATCGCGGCTCACCTGACCGCGCTGCGCGCCGCTCCCTGACCCGCCGACCGGCCCGGCTGCGCCGACGGCGGCGCGCCCAGGTGTATTTTTTAGACATCGCTACCAGGTCAACGCCCTACCCCGACGTCTGGATCATCGTCCCGGCCTTCGGCGAGGCGGCCGTCATCGGCGACGTGATCGCCGGAATCCGCGCCGTTTTCGAGGCGGTGGTCTGCGTGGACGACGGAAGCGCCGACGACACCGCCGCGATCGCCCGGCGCGCCGGCGCCCATGTCGTGCGGCATCCGGTCAACCTCGGCCAGGGCGCGGCCATCCAGACCGGGGTCGAGTTCGCCCGCAACCGACCCGGCGCCCGACTGTTCGCCACCTTCGACGCCGACGGTCAGCACCGGGTGGCCGACGTGGTACGCATGATCGAGCGCCTCGATGACGACGACCTCGACATCGTCATCGGCACGCGGTTCGCCGCGGCCGAGGCGGCGGCCGCCGTACCGCCCCTCAAACGGCTGGTGCTGCGGGCCGCGGTGTGGCTGAACCCGCGGATCCGCCGCCTCGGGCTCTCCGATGCCCACAACGGCCTGCGGGTGTTCAACCGGCGGGTCGCCGACCGTCTCGACCTGACCATGACCGGGATGAGCCACGCCGGGGAGTTCATCGCTCTGATCGCCGAAAACCATTGGCGGGTAGGCGAAGAGCCGGTCGAGGTGCTCTACACCGACTACTCCAAGTCGAAGGGCCAGCCGTTACTCAACGGCGTCAACATCCTGTTCGACGGGCTACTGCGCAAAAGGATGTCGCGATGACCGGGATCGCCTCGTGAACTGGATCAAAGTGCTGCTGATCGCGGCGGTGCTGGCATTGTTGATCTACCTGCTGCTGTCGCGGGGATCCGCCCAGTCCCGGGCCTGGGTCAAGGTCGGCTATCTGGGGTTCGTGGTGGCCGGCATCTACGCGGTGCTGCGCCCCGATGACACCACCGTGTTGGCCAACTGGCTCGGCGTGCGCCGCGGCACCGATCTGATGCTGTATGTGCTGATCATGGTGTTCGCGTTCACCACCTTGAGCACCTATATGCGGTTCCGCGACCTGGAGTTGCGCTACGCGCGGCTGGCGCGGGTAGTAGCGCTCGCCCAGGCCCAACCCCCCGGACCCGGCGGTTCAGCGAGGCTCGACGAAGGAGAGGCGAAGCTGTAACCGCCGCATCAACACCGCGGTTCAGCGAGGCTCGACGAAGGAGAGGCGAAGCTGTAACCGCCGCAAAAAACACAGTAGTTCGGCGACAGTTGGCCGACTCGTAACAGTCGGTTTCCCGGTCGTCTCGCTGCGGCGGTCACCCTGGGGCCTATGAAGGCGACCGAAGTCCTCGCGGAGCCGCTGGTCGAAGTCACAGCCACGGCCCTGACCGTGCCGATCGTCGAGTTGTACGCGGTGCTCTGGCGTGCCGGCGTGATCGAGGTCGAGCAACGCCGCTCAACGCCCCCGGCGGCCACGGCGGCGAAGCTCCTCAGGTCGGCGTGATGAAGCTCCGCCTCAGCGCACCACTTCGAGTCTCCGGGCCGGCTTCTTCGCGGCGGCTTTCTTGGCCGAGGCTTTCTTGGCCGCCGGACCTTTCTCCGCCGAAACTTTCTTCGCCGGGGCTTTCTTCACCGGGGCTTTCTTCGCCGGGGCTTTCTTCACCGGGGCTTTCTTCGCCGAGGCTTTCTTCACCGGCGCTTTCTTCACCGGGGCCTTCTTGGCCGCCGGCTTCTTGCCAGCCGGCTTCTTGGCCGCCGGACCTTTCTTCGCCGGAACTTTGCTGGCCGCCACCTCTTTGCCCGCCGGAAGCGCCACCACCGTCGCCGGCTCGGGCTCGGCCGCAGCGATCTCCTTGAGGGCGGCCGGGCGTCGGTCCGCCACGGCCACCGCTGCGGTGGCCACCGCAGCGGTGCCCACCCCCTGCGCCCAGCCGATCGGGCCGACCGGAGTGCAGCCCAGCAACTGGCTGACCCCGGGCGTGGACACCATCGCGGCGAACAACACGAAGGATCCGGCCGCGGTCGCCAGCACCAACGGCGCCCGCGAGTCGACCACGGTCTGACCGAGCTCGGTGGTCACCAGCGAGATCAGCGCCACCGTCGAGGCCCGCTGCGGCGTGCCGCTCGCCCTCCCCATGACCCAGGCTGCGGTGCCCGCCGCCGCGGTAACCCCGCCCCGGAATGCCACCGCGCGCCACAGTTTCTTCTCATCGAGGCCGGGCACGGCGCCGCCGATCGGGCCCGCCGGGGTGCTGACCGCGACCGCGGTGGCCGGCAACGCGTCGGTCAAGGTGTTCATCAGCAGCAACTGCCGGGTGTTCAGGGGCGAATCACCGGTGACCGCCGTCCCGATGACGGAGAACATCACCTCGCCGGCATTGCCGCCCAGCAGTCCGGAGATGGCGAGTTGCACGCCCCGCCACAGCCGCCTGCCCTCGTCGATCGCGTCGACCAGCGCGCCGATCTTCCCGTCGGTCAGCACCACGTCGGCGGTGGCGTGCGCCGAGTCGCTGCCGTGCGCCACCACCCCCAGCCCCACCGTGGCGGCCCGGATCGCGGCGGCGTCGTTGGCGCCGTCACCGACCATCGCCGAGACGCGCCCGGCCCGCTCGAGGGTCTGCACGATCTGCACCTTGTTCTCCGGCGACATGCGCGCGAAGATCACCCGCTCGCAGACCACCCGCTCTTGGTCCTTGCGGTTCAACGCATTCCACTCCGAGCCGGTGATGACCTGCTCGGCGCCGACGGTGACGCCCATCTCGGCCGCGATCGCGGTGGCCGTGATCGGGTGGTCGCCGGTGATCATCCGGATGTCGATGCCGCGGGCCGCCAGATCGGACAGCAGCCGCGGGGCGTCGGCGCGGGGCGTGTCCGCCAGGCCGAGGAACCCAATCAGCGTCAACCCGGAGCAGGCCACCTCGGTGATCCGCTCGGTGCCTTCGGGGTCCTCCCGAACCGCTCGCTGCTGCGCCGCGGTCAGCTTGCGCTGCGCTACCGCGATGACCCGCAACCCGCGAGCGGCCATCTCGGCAACCTGTTGTTCCTCGGCCGCGCCGGCGTTCTTGCAGGCCTCGAGCACCACTTCCGGTGCGCCCTTTACCACCAGCTCCGATCCCAGCGCCGAGGCCGAGAACGCGCGACCGGACCGGAACGGCAGGTGCGCGTCCGGTTCGGTCCACGGCCGGGCGCCGGCAGCGGCGGCCGCGCCCTCGACGATCGCCTGGTCGGTGGCGTGCGCGTACGCCGCACCGCCGGGAGCCGGTGCCGCCTGCGCCGCAGTGCCGAGCACGTCGTCGTCGGAGTATCCCCCGACCGGGTGCACCGTGGTGACCCGCAACCGGTTCTCGGACAGCGTTCCGGTCTTGTCGAAGCAGACCACGTCGACCCGGCCCAGCGCCTCCACCGATCGTGGGATCCGTACCAGCGCACCCGATTTGCTCAACCGCTGCGACGACGCGTGCTGGGCCAGGGTCGCCATCAGCGGCATCCCCTCCGGGACCGCGGCGATCGCGACCGCGATCGCGTTGCCCAGTGCCACCCGCAGGCCGCCCTGCCGCAGCAGGCCGAGCGCGCCGACGGCCACACCGCCGGCGGCGCTGTAGGGGAACGTCCGGTGCATCAGCTGCGACAAGTGATGCTGCAGGCCCACCTCGGGCAGCTCCCCGGAGGCCAGTTCGGAGGCCCGACGGGACTGGGTGTCGCCGCCCACCGCGGTCACGATGGCCAGCGCCGTCCCGGCGATCACCGTGGTGCCCGCATAGAGCATGGAGCTGCGCTCGGCCAGTTCCGCACCGGGCGTCGGGTCCAGTTGCTTGCCGACCGACAACGACTCACCGGTCAACGACGACTCGTCGACCTCGACATCGCACTGCTCGATCAGCCGGGCATCGGCCGGCACCACCTCGTTGCTGCGCACCTCGATCACGTCGCCGGGCAGCAGTTGTTCGGCCACGATCTCTCGGTAGGTCCGCGACCCGTCGGCGCCGGTCAAGGCCACCCGGGCCGGCGGGGCCTGCTGCGCCAGCAGCGTGTTCAGCCGGCTCTCGGCGCGCAGCCGCTGGTAGGCGGCCAGCATGGCGTTGCCGGTGAGCACGGTGCCCACCATCACGGCATCGATCGGCGAGCCCAGCATGGCGGTCGCCGCCGAGCACAGCGCCAGGATCGGGGTCATCGGGTCGGAAAGTTCGGCGCGCACGGCGTGGAAGTACGGCCAGAACATGCCCTGCGGACCGGTGTCGACCGGTGCCCGCTCGGCCAGCGGCGTCACCGCATCCGGACCCAACAACTCGCGCACCTGCTCGACCGACATGGCGTGCCACTCATAGGCCGGCGCCGGCTGGGGAGCACGAGCCCCCAGTACCCGACGGGCGAGCAGATACCCCGACAGCATCCCGGCGCCCGCACCGACCGTCACCGGGCCGGGACCGCGGCCCGGTGACGCCCCGAGCCCGGGAATGGTCGCCCGGACGCCGCGCACCAGCAGCAGCCCGGCGATGGTCGAAGCGCCGATCGAGATCGCCACACCGCGCTCGGTGGCGTCGCGGGCGGCCGGCAGCGCGCGCAGCAGCTGCCATGCCGCACCCAGATCGGCCAGCAGCAGGTCGGCATGAAAAGGCGGCGCGGCGGTTTCCGAATCCGGCATGACCCCGAGCGCCAGGTCCGACGCCGCCAGCGCCTGCGCCGCCGCGCTCGACAGCACGGCGACGGTGCGGCCGGACTGTTGCAGATCGGTCACGACGGCAGCCAGTGCGGCGTCCATCCCGCCCGGGTCACGCACGCCCGGCGCCGGGCGGACGTCGTCGAAGCCGGGACGCAGCTCGCCGAGGATGTCGGTGTCCACGGTGACCAGGTCCGCTCCGGAGGCCCGGCCCTCGAGCACCACCGCCGAGGCCAGGGCGTGGTGGGTGGGCAGGATCAGCGCCTCCACCGCTTCGGCGCGGTCGCGTGCCGTCATGCGGACCCGATGCCAGCCCGGACGCAGTCCGGGCTTGTCCAGCAAGCGCTGCGCGTTGTTCCAGGCCTGCGGCAGCTCGTGCTCGGTGGCGCCGCGGATCTGCACCACCCGGCGCTGTTCGCCGGCCAGCACCCGCGGGTCTATGACCACGGTGTCGATCTTGTCCAGGCGGCGCAGGCTGTCCGGCCGCAGCGGCAGCACCTCGTGCGCGTCCGCCAGTCCCTGCCCGAGCGTCGCGGCGAACGACTCGCAGCTGGTGCGTACCGCTTTCGGCGAGGTCGCCAGGATCGCGCTGGAGGTCATGTCCAGGTTGCGGGTGATGGCGCCGACCACGCCGGTGGCGAGCACCTGGGCGACCGCGGTCCGTCGCAGATAGCGTTCGGCCGGCCCGTGCGGCCGTGGCACCGGACGCGGCGCGCGGTGCACTTCCGGGTGCTCGGCCCAGCGGGCCAGCTCCGGCTCGTAGCGGTTCCAGGCCAGCGCCCCGGCGCGGGCCTCGGACGCTTTCAAGCCCTCCACCATCAGGTCCACCGCCAGGATCGCCGGCGACATGGTGATGATGTGTGAGCCGAGCGAGGCCAGCGACAGCACCGCATCGGTTCGGGTGGGCCCGATCCGGCTTTCCAGCGCGTTCCGGACCAACGGCTGGTAGCGCGCTACCGATGCTGCGGCGTCGAAGATCTTGGGCGCCGCCGGCCAGCGCAGCACGCTGCCCGCCGTCGCGATCGCCAAGCCCACCGCGTTCGCGCCCACCATCGCGCCCTTGGCGGCCAACAACAGCCCGTCGCCGGGCAGTGCGGCGGTCTCGTTGACGCTGAGCGCTGCGGACTTCTCGACCGCTTCCACCGTGGCGCACAGTTCGGCCAACGACGCGTCGTCACCGATCTCGACGATCACCCGGGACAGCGGGCGGTTCAGCCGCACCGAGGCCACGTCCGGGCGGGCCCGCAGCGCGTCGAGCACCTCGGCGCCGATGTCGGCCCCGCCGTCCTCGTCGAGTCCGCGGACCTCGATCCAGGCCCGTCCGGCACCGCGCCAGCTGCGCCGGCTGGTCAGATCGGAGCGCTCACCGCCGAGGATTCGGGCGCTTTCGCGCAGCGGGATGGCGGCGAGGTCCAGGCTGGCCCCGAGAACCGACGATGCCGCCGCGCCGACGGTCTCCAGACCGAAGCGGCCGATCGAGAACACGTCCATTGATTGCCTCCAGCGTCTGTGATGCGCTGGAGGTCTCTTCCGCCGGTAGCCGGCCCACAGCACCGGTCGTCCGATGACGGGCGACGAGATGACGACACTGCGACGAAGGAATACTCCCCTCCGTCGAGGAAGTATGCCACATCGTTCAGGCCGATTTCACCTGGCGGAAATACGACACGGTGCGGGCCACGCCGTCGGCCAGGCCGACTTGCGGGTGCCAGCCCAGCACCTCCCGCGCCCGGGAGACGTCCAGGCAGGAACGTTTCAGATCGCCCAGCCGGGGCGGATGGAATTCCGGGTCGTCGGGCGCTCCCACGGCGGTGGCGACCGCCGAATGCAGTTGCCGGTCCGAGGTTTCCACGCCGGTGCCCACATTGAACCGCTGGCCGTCGCCGGCCGCACCCGACGCCCGCACGAAGGCGTCGACCACGTCGTCGACGAACACGTAGTCGCGGGTGTTGGATCCGTCGCCGAACACCTTGGTCGTGGTGCCCTGCAACAGCGCCTGGGCGAAGATCGCCACCACGCCGGCCTCGCCGTGCGGATCCTGCCGCGGGCCGTAGACGTTGGCCGGGGCGATGGCCGAGCACTGCAGGCCGTAGAGGTGCCGGAAGGTGTTGAGGTAGATCTCACCGGCCACCTTGCCGGCGGCGTAGGGCGAAGCCGGGTCGGTGGGGTCGTCCTCCGTGGTCGGATAGCGCGGCGGGGTGCCGTAGATCGACCCACCCGAGGAGGTGTGCACGATCTTGCGCACCCCGGCGGCACGCGCCGCCTCGGCGAGCCGGATCGTCCCGACGACGTTGACCGAGGCGTCGAACTGGGGGTCGGCGACCGAGTGCCGCACGTCGATCTGGGCGGCCAGGTGGAAGATGACCTCCGGGCGGTACTGCGCCAACACGTCGCCCAGATCGGCGGTGACGATGTCGGCCTCGACGAAGCTGAAATCGGCGTCACCGGCCAGATGCTCGATGTTGGTGGCCCGCCCGGTCGCGAAATTGTCCAGTCCGACCACCGGATGCCCATCCGCCCGCAGGCGGTCGACCAGCGTCGATCCGATGAATCCGGCTGCTCCGGTGACCAGTGCTCGCACCGGCCCACCATACCGACCGGTAAGAAAGACGCATGCGCACCCGACTGGCGACCCTGCCCTGGGTCTGTTGGGCGGCGCTCGCCCTGATCGCCGCGCAGCTGGCGGTCCGGGCGGTGGTGGCGTTCGGCGGTTTCTTCTACTGGGACGATCTGATCCTGATCGGCCGGGCCGGCACCCACGATCTGCTCTCGCCGTCGTATCTGTTCGACGACCACGACGGTCACGTGATGCCCGGCGCGTTTCTGCTCGCCGGCGTGCTGAGCCGGCTGTGGCCGTTGCAGTGGGCCGCCCCGGCGGTCAGCCTGGTGGTGTTGCAGCTGCTGGCATCATTGGCGCTGCTGCGGGCGCTGCGGGTGATCCTGGGTTGGCGGCCGGTACTGCTGGTGCCGCTGGTGTTCGCGCTGTTCTGCACGCTGGGCCTGCCGGCGTTCGCGTGGTGGGCGGCGGCGCTGAACTCGCTGCCAATGTGCGCGGCGCTGGCCTGGGTGTGCGCCGATGCGATCCTGCTGGCGCGCACCGGGAATCGGCGCTACGCGCTGACCGGCACGCTGGCCTATGCGGGGGGTCTGCTGTTCTTCGAGAAGGCCGCGGTGATCCCGTTCGTGGCGTTCACCGCCGCGGCGCTGCTGCGCCATGTCTCCGGCGCAACGGTGCCCGACGCGCTCGCGCAGGCATGGCGGGCCGGGGCCCGGTTGTGGACGGCGAGCCTGGCGGTGACCGGTGGGTGGATCGCGGTCTATCTGGCGGTGGTCGATCAGCAGCGGTGGAGCCTGGACCCGGACATGACCCGCGCGCTGTTGTGGCGCTCGGTCACCCACGGCATCGTGCCGAGCCTGGCCGGCGGCCCCTGGACGTGGGCCCGGTGGGCACCGGCCTCGCCGTGGGCGCTGCCGGGCGCGGCGGTGATGACGCTGGGCTGGTTGGTGCTGGCGGGTCTGCTGGCGGTGTCGCTGGCGCGCAAACGCCGACTGCTGCCGGTGTGGCTGGCCGCGGCCGGCTACGCGGCGGCCTGCCAGGTGCCGATCTATCTCATGCGGTCCTCGGCGTTCACCGCGCTGGAACTTGCCCAGACCCTGCGGTACCTGGCCGATCTGGTCGTGGTGCTGGCGATCCTGGGCGCCGTCGGGTTGTGCGCCCCCAACCGGGACTCGTCGCGGTGGCTGGACGCCGCACCGTGGCGCACCGCGGTGGTGGGCTGCCTGGCGGTGGCCTTCACCGCCAGCAGCCTGTATTCGACGGCGACGTTCCTGGCCCGCTGGCGCGACGACCCGGCCCGGCCGTATCTGCACAACGCCCTGCCGGCGCTGGCCGCCGCCCGCGCGCAATCCGACGCGCCGCTGCTCGATCAGGAGGTCGACCCGCTGGTGTTGCAGCGGGTGGTCCATCCGGAGAACCTGGCCGGCCACCTGTTCGCACTGGTTCGCGACCGGCCCGAGTTCGATTCGGCGACAACGCGATTGCGGATGCTCACCAGCGCCGGAACGCTGACCGACGCGCAGGTGACCTGGGTACGGTCCATCATTGCCGGGCCGGTGCCGCAGTGCGGCTATCTGGTGCAGCCGGAGCTGCCCGTCACGCTCGGCTTAGACGGTCCGCTGCTGCCGGCCGACTGGACTGCCGAGATCAACTACCTGGCCAACGTCGACGGCGCCATCACGCTGTCATTGTCAGACGGACCCGACGTCCGGGTCCGGGTGCGACCGGGGCTCAATCGGGTGTTCGTGCGGCTTCCCGGCAGCGGTCACAACCTCACCGCCCGCGCCGACACCGCGGCACTGTCGGTGTGCATCGCGGCGGGGCCGCTCGGCTACGTCGCACCGAAGTGACCGCGCGGCGCGCTGCACGACGTCCGGGTGCTGGGTACGTTCTACAGACGTGCCCCCGGTGCAAGTCCCGACGCAGTACCTGCGCGCCTCCTCGGCCCCCGGACCGCGCACCCTGATCGACATCCTGCAGGAGACCGCGGCCCGCTATCCCGACGCCGCCGCGATCGACGACGGCGAGGTGGTGTTGACCTACGGCGAGCTGATCGCCGACATCGAGGAGAGCGTCGCCTGGCTGGCCGCCCGCGGTCTCGGCCGCGGCGACCGCATCGGCATCCGGATGCCCTCGGGAAGCTACGCGCTCTACGTGGCGATCCTGGCCACCCTGGCCACCGGCGCCGCCTACGTCCCGGTCGACGCCGACGATCCCGCCGAACGGGCCGACCTGGTGTTCACCGAGGCGCAGGTGGCGGCGATACTCACCGAACAGGGCTTGGGCCGCGGCCCCGGCGCGTCTCGCGGTGGGCGCGCGTCGGCGCCGTCGCCGGACGACGACGCCTGGATCATCTTCACCTCGGGATCCACCGGCACCCCCAAGGGCGTGGCGATCACCCACCGCAACGCGGCGGCGTTCGTCGACGCCGAAGCGCGACTGTTCTTGCAGGACAGCCCGATCGGCCCCGGCGACCGAGTGCTGGCCGGGTTGTCGGTCGCCTTCGACGCATCCTGCGAGGAGATGTGGCTGGCGTGGCGGTACGGCGCCTGCCTGGTTCCCGCACCACGCTCGCTGGTGCGCAGCGGCATGGACCTGGGGCCGTGGCTGGTGTCTCGGGACGTGACCGTGGTGTCGACCGTGCCCTCGCTGGCCGCGCTGTGGCCGGCCGAGGCGCTGGAAGCGGTGCGGCTGCTGATCTTCGGCGGTGAGGCGTGCCCGCCGGAACTGGCGGCCCGGCTGGCGATGGACGGCCGCGAGGTGTGGAACACCTACGGTCCCACCGAAACTACCGTGGTGGCCTGCGCGGCGCAGCTGGGCGAGTCCGGGCCGATCCGGATCGGGCTGCCGCTGGCCGGCTGGGACCTGGCCGTGATCGGCGCCGACGGCGAGCCGGTGGCCACCGGCGAGGTCGGCGAGTTGGTGATCGGCGGCGTCGGGTTGGGCCGCTACCTCGACGCCGACCGGGACTCCGAGAAGTTCGCACCGCTGCCCGCCCTGGAGTGGCAGCGGGCCTACCGCAGCGGCGATCTGGTGCGACTGGAACCGGACGGGTTGATTTTCTGCGGCCGCGCCGACGATCAGGTCAAGGTCGGTGGGCGGCGCATCGAATTGGGCGAGGTCGACAGTGCGCTGGTGGCGCTGCCCGGGGTCAGCGGGGGCGCGGCCGCGGTGCGCAACAGTGCAGGCGGAACACCGCTGCTGGTGGGTTATCTGGTCAGCAGCGACCCGGATTTCGACCTGGCCGCGGCACGCGTGGAGCTGGACCGGCGACTGCCCGCCGCGCTGATCCCCCGGCTGGTGCTGGTCGGCGAGCTGCCCACCCGAACGTCGGGCAAGGTGGACCGCGATGCCCTGCCGTGGCCTGTGGGCCCCGAACCGGGCGGCCTGGCCGGCGCCGGCGACCCGGACAGCACGCTGGGCTGGCTGGCCGGGCTGTGGCGTGAGGTGCTGGGCACCGCGGTCGACGATGAGCAGGCCGACTTCTTCGCCCTTGGGGGCGGATCGCTGCAGGCCGCCCAGCTGGTGGCCGCGTTGCGGCAACGCTACCCACAGACCACGGTCGCCCAGCTCTACGACCGGCCCAGGCTCGGCTCGCTGGCCGGATTCCTCGACGACATGGGCCGCAGCGATCCCGCGGCGGCGGCCGCGCCGTGCCCGGTGCAGCCCATGCCGCGGCTGACCCAGGCCGCCCAGGTGCTGTTGTCGGTGCCGCTGGCGACGCTGTCCGGCCTGCAATGGGTGACCTGGCTGGCGCTGCTCAACAACGTGGTTGCCGCGTGGCATCCGCTGCCCTGGCTGGCGCGCCTGGACTGGTGGTGGGTGATCGCCGGCTTCGTGCTGTTCGTCACCCCGCTGGGCCGGATGGGCATCGCCGCGCTGGGGGCCCGCGCACTGCTGGCCGGCCTGCAGCCCGGCAGCTATCGGCGCGGCGGCCCCGAACACCTGCGGGTCTGGATCGCCGAACGCCTCGCGGCGGCCAGCGGCGCCGAGAATCTGGCCGGCGCACCGTGGTTGGTGTATTACGCGCGGGCACTGGGCAACAAGGTCGGCAAGGGCGTCGATCTGCACTCCGCGCCGCCGGTGACCGGGATGTTGACGCTGGGGCACCGGTGCTCCATCGAACCGGAGGTCGACCTGAGCGGGTACTGGATCGACGGCGAGGCGTTCCACGTCGGCCCGATCACCGTCGGCAACGATGCCACCATCGGCGCCCGCACCACGCTGTTGCCGGGCGCATCGGTCGGCAAGGACGCCGACGTCGCCCCCGGCTCCGGGGTGACCGGCGAGGTCAAGAAGGGCCAGTACTGGACCGGCTCGCCGGCGGTGAAATCCGGTAAGGCGCGCCATCCCTGGCCGGATCACCGGCCACCGCGGCGCCCGGTGTGGGTGACGGTCTACGGGCTGACGTCGATACTGCTGGGCGGCCTGCCGCTGCTGGCGCTGGGCGCCGGGCTGGCCGTGGTCGGCCGGGCTGTCGGTGACGCCGCAACGTTGGGGTCGGCAATCGGGCCGGCGGCGTTGTGGACGCCGGTGGCGGCGCTGACCGCGCTGGCCGGCTACGCCGCCCTGACCGTCGTCGCGGTCCGGCTGCTGTCGATCGGACTGGCCGAGGGTTATCACCCGGTGCGCAGCCGCCAGGGCTGGCAGCTGTGGGCCACCGAGCGGCTGATGGACTCCGCGCGCGACTATCTGTTTCCGGTGTACGCCAGCCTGGTCACGCCGTGGTGGCTGCGATTGCTGGGGGCCAAGGTCGGCGACGGCACCGAGATCTCCACGGCCCTGCTGATCCCGAAGTTCACCACGATCGCCGACGGAGCCTTCCTCGCCGACGACACCATGGTCGCCTCCTACGAACTCGGCGGCGGCTGGATCCACGTCGCACCGGCCACCATCGGCGAACGCGCCTTCCTGGGCAACTCCGGCATCACCCAGCCGGGCCGGCGGGTGCCCGACCGAGCGTTGGTGGCGGTGCTGTCGACGGCGCCGCACAAAGCCAAAACCGGTTCGTCGTGGCTGGGCAGCCCGCCCGTCCGGCTGCGCCGCAAGACGGCCGACCTCGACGCCGAGCGGACCTTCGAACCACCATTGCGGCTGAAGCTGATGCGCGCCGTCATGGAGACCTTCCGGCTGATCCCGGTCATGGTGACCTTTGGGATCGGGGTCACGTTGCTCGGTGTATTGCAGTGGGCGGCAACGCGGTTCGGTTACCTTTGGACCGCCTTGGGCAGCGGGGTGACATTGCTGGCGGCGGGTGCGGTGGCCGGCGGCATCGCGGTGGTGGCCAAATGGCTGACCGTGGGCCGGATCCGGGCCACCGAGCACCCGTTGTGGTCACCGTTCGTCTGGCGCAACGAGGTGTCGGACACCTTCGTCGAGACGGTGGCCGCGCCGTGGTTCGCCCGGGCCGCCACCGGCACCCCGGTGATGAACCTGTGGTTGCGGGCGCTGGGCGCCACCATCGGCCGCGGGGTGTGGTGCGAGACGTATTGGCTGCCCGAAGCCGACCTGGTGACATTGGGCCCCGGGGCGACGGTCAACCGCGGCTGTGTGGTGCAGACCCACCTGTTCCACGACCGGATCATGCAGCTGGACACCGTCACACTGGAAGCCGGCGCCACCCTGGGTCCGCACTGCGTGGCGCTGCCGGCGGCCCGGGTGGGCGCCGACACCACCATCGGACCGGCATCCCTGGTGATGCGCGGCGACGAGGTGCCGCCGGCGACCCGCTGGCAGGGCAACCCGATCGCGCCGTGGCCGGTGCCCCGCAAGAAGCGCGGTTCTTCGCGCGCGCCGACCGAGGAGTCCGCAGCGTGAGCAAACCGGTCAAGTCCTCCGCCACGGCGACCGACAGCGTTGCGCCCGTTGCGGACCCGTACCTGCCCGGCAGCGGTAACACCGGCTATCGCGTGTCGCGCTACGAACTGGACTTGGAGTACAAGGTCTCCAGTAATCGGTTGTCGGGCACCGCGACCATCACCGCGGTCACGCTCGCCGCGTTAGGCGAGGTCACCCTGGACCTCGCCGATGCGCTGTCGGTGGCCAAGGTATGGGTCAACGGCCGCCAGCCCGCCCGGTTCGGCACCTCAGCGGCCAAGCTGCGGATCACCCTGGCCGCCGAGTTGCCCGCCGGGGCGGCGCTGGTGATCGCGGTGCGGTATTCGGGTTCGCCACGCCCCAGCGAAACACTGTGGGGCGAAGTAGGTTTCGAGGAGCTCTCCGATGGGGCGCTGGTCTCGGGGCAGCCCAACGGTGCGCCGACGTGGTTTCCGTGTGACGACCGGCCCACGGCGAAGGCCAGCTATCGGGTCCAGATCAGCACCGACAGTTCCTACCGTGCGGTCGCCAACGGCGCACTGGTGTCGCGGCGGGCCCGATCGGCCCGCACCAGCTGGACCTATGAGCAACCCGAGCCGACACCGCCCTACCTGGTCACCCTGCAGATCGGCCGGTATGTGACCCGACGACTGCCCGATTCGGACGTGCCCATCCACGCCGTGCTGCCGGCCCGGCTGACCCGGCAGTTCGACCGGGATTTCGCCCGCCAGTCGCAGATGATGGAACTGTTCGTGCGGTTGTTCGGCCCCTACCCGCTGGCAGCCGGCTACACCGTGCTGGTCACCGACGACGAGTTGGAGATCCCCCTTGAGGCCCAGGGGGTTTCGGTTTTCGGCGCCAACCACTGCGACGGCCGGCGGCGATCGGAGCGGCTGATCGCCCACGAGCTGGCCCACCAGTGGTTCGGCAACAGTGTCACCGTGCGGCGCTGGCGCGATATCTGGCTGCACGAGGGGTTCGCCTGCTACGCCGAATGGCTGTGGTCGGAGCATTCCGGCGGGCGCAGCGCCGGCGAGTGGGCGCAGCACTACCACCAGAAGCTGGCCGTGCTGCCGCAGGATCTGCTGCTGGCCGATCCGGGTCCGGCGGACATGTTCGATGACCGGGTCTACAAGCGCGGCGCGCTCACCCTGCATCTGCTGCGCGGCAAGCTGGGCGACGAGGACTTCTTCGCGCTGCTGCGCGAGTGGACGACGCGCTACCGCCACGGCAACGCTGCCACCGAGGATTTCACCGGGCTGGCCGCCGGCTACACCACGGTGTCGCTGCAGCCGTTGTGGCAGGCCTGGCTGTACTCCGCCGAGCTTCCGGCGCTGGGAGACCGCTGAGGCCGTTCAAGCAATGGGCTCCACGGCGATCACGTAGTCGCGGCCGTGCCGGAGCCCGCCTTCGCGTTCGTGGACCGCCAGCGCTCTGGACTGCAGCTCGTCGACGTACCGGCGCATCGAGCTGCCGAGTTCCGGCGAGCCGACGCGTTCGAGTCGATTGCGGCACATATCGAGCTGGCGGTGGATGTATCGCGCACCGTAGCGGATCGGGAAGTGGCGACTCGCCACCGGCCGGAAACCCGCCGGACCGAGCTGTCGGAGTATCCATTCGAGAGCGGGTATTCACGGTAGGGACGTTCGCCGGCCAACAGCAGACACGCATCGCGGACTCGGCCGATCTCCCAAACGATGCGGCCGCTGTCGGTCTTGGGCTGATACTGAACGTAGGGCTCCAATCCGACGACATAGAGTCGGCCGCCGGCGGCGACCAGCGGACGCAGTCTTTCGAACGCCCGGTCCTGCCAGTAGGGGGCGAAACCTTCGATCGCGCCGACGAGGTAGTCGACCAGCACGGTGTCGAAGGTCTCGCCGGCAAGCAGGTTGGCATCGATCCAGTTGCCCACCAGCAGCCGGTCTTGAGGCCGGATCTTCTCGCCGAGCGCCTCGCGGGTCGCGTCGACCATACTGGGTGCCGCGGTGATCGCCGTCCAGCTATCGGTCGGCAGGGTTTCGATCCATTGCAGGGATTTCACCCCGGTGCCGGAGTCCAACATGCTGCCCCACGCCCGGTCGCCGTGCAGGGTCTCGATGTAGCGGAACAGTGCCGACACACCCGGTTTGAGGTTGCTGGGCAACGGGATTGCTCGCTTCACCCGCACAGCGTCGCGCGCACCGGCAACGACCGGCGGGCCAGGGCTCGGGGGGAGGTGCGCGATCCTGATGGTAGGGCGAAACACGGATTATTGAAAATCATTGTCGATACGATGTGATGGGTCGCGGCCGAGCCCGGTCGAGATCGAAGGGCATGCGGCACCGGCGGGCGCCGGGACCAGCTTTCTACCGATAAGCGGAGCCGCCTAGGAGAATCGAACTCCTGACCTATTCATTACGAGTGAATCGCTCTACCGACTGAGCTAAGGCGGCGCGCCCCGACCGAGACCGGGACCAGCCGAGTTTACAGGTCGGCCCGCAGCGCCTGACCGATGGTGGCGACCATGGCCCCGACGGCGAACCGGGGTTTGACGTTGGTCGCCAGCGCGTCGCGGCATTCCAGCACCGCCTCGATGCAGCGCAACAGCGCATCCGCCGGCGCGTGGCCGGCCATCGCCGCGGCGGCATCGACCATGTCGGGATGGTTGGGCCGCGCGGCGCCGCCCGACGCCGCGGCGACCAGCAGGGCGTCGCGGAAGTAGCTGGCCAGGTCGATCAGGGCTCGGTCCAGCGCGTCGCGCGAGGCCCGCTTGTGACGCGAATTCTGCCGGCGCTCCAGGTCTTTGATCACCCCGGCGGTGCCCCGCAGTGTCCCGGAGGTGCCCTTGCCGGTGCCGCCGGCCCCCAGCGCGGTGCGCAGTTCCTCGGTCTCGGCCTCGGCCCGATCGGCGGTCAGGTCATGGGCCTCGGATTCGGCCGCGGCCACCAGTTCGTCGACCGCGCCGAACGCCCGGGACGGGGTGGCCGCGTCGCGGGCCAGCGCCAGCGCCCGCTGCCGGCGCTGACGGGCTTCCGGGTCGGTGGCCAACCGGCGGGCCCGGCCCACGTGCCCGCCGCTGACCGCCGCCGCCCAGGCGGCCGTCTCGTCGTCGAGCCCGTCGGTGTCGATCAGCACCCGGGCGATCGCTGCGGTCGGCGGCGTCACCAGCGCCACATGCCGGCACCGGGACCGCAAGGTGATCGCGATGTCCTCCGGATCGACCGACGGGGCGCACAGCAGGAACACCGTCGACGGTGGCGGCTCCTCGACGACCTTGAGCAGTGCGTTCGCCGCACCCTCGGTGAGCCGGTCGGCGTCCTCGATCACCACGATCTGCCACCGGCCGGTCCCGGGACGCCGGGAGGCGACCTGCACGATGGCCCGCATCTCGTCGACGCCGATGGACAACCCTTCGGGCACCACCCGCCGGACGTCGGCGTGCGTGCCGGCCATCGTGGTGGTGCAGGCCCGGCAAGTTCCGCATCCGGGCCCGCCGTCGGTGTCGTCGGCGGTGCACTGCAGCGCCGCCGCGAAGCACACCGCCGCGATCGAGCGGCCCGATCCCGGCGGCCCGGTGATCAGCCAGGCGTGTGACATACCCCCGGCGGTACGGATGCTGTGAGCAGTGTCATAGCGCGATGCCCGCGCTGCCGCCAGCAACTCGGCCTCCACCGGCTGTTGGCCCACCAATCGTGCGAAAACCCCGGTCATCATCGGTCACAGTAGTGGTTGGCCGAGACATTCGGACTCTGGCTTTGCCCTTCCCGCCGGATACGGTGTCCTGGTGAGTACCACGGGCTTGGGCGGGCGGATCAGCCGATTCGTCCGCTGGGTGGTGCGCACGCCGTGGCCGGTGTTCACGCTGAGCATGTTGCAGGCCGACATCATCGGCTCACTGTTCGTGTTCGGCTTCCTGCGGTTCGGTCTGCCGATCGAGGACCGGATCAACCTGCAGGATCTGCCGCGCGTCAACCTGGTGATCTTCGCCGTCACCTTGTTGTGCCTGTTCGTCCTCGGCTTCACCCTCAGCACCTTGTTACTGATGCCGGTGTTCCGCTGGCAACGCCGCGAGGCGATGCTGGCCGAGCCCGACACCGAAGCCGACCCCGCCGACACCGAACTGGCCCGGTCCCGGGCGCTGCGAATGCCGTTCTACCGCTCGCTGATCAGCATCAGCTACTGGACGGTGGGCGGGGTGGTGTTCGTCGTCGCCAGCTGGCCGGTGACCCACGACGTGTTGCCGGTGGTGGTCACCTCCACCGCGCTCGGCGCTGCCGCCACCGCGATCATCGGCTACCTGCAGTCCGAGCGGGTGCTGCGGCCGGTCGCGGTCGCGGCACTGCGCGGTGGGGCGCCGGAGAACCTGCGGGCCCCCGGGGTCCTGCTGCGTCAGCTGCTGACCTGGCTGCTGTCGACCGGCGTGCCGCTGCTGGCGATCGTCCTGTCGGTGGTGGCCGCCAAGACGTCGTTGCTCGACGCCTCGGCGGACAAACTGTTCACCCCGATCCTGTTCATGGCGCTGGCCGCACTGGTCATCGGACTGGCCGGCACCGCGCTGGTGTCGATGTCGATCGCCGATCCGCTGCGCCAGCTGCGCTGGGCGCTCGGGGAGGTGCAGCGCGGTAACTACAACGCCCACATGCAGATCTACGACGCCAGTGAACTCGGGCTGCTGCAGGCCGGGTTCAACGACATGGTGCGCGATCTGGCCGAGCGGCAACGGCTGCGGGACCTGTTCGGGCGCTACGTCGGCGAGGACGTGGCGCGCCGCGCCCTGGAACGCGGCACCGAATTGGGCGGCCAGGAACGCGACGTCGCAGTGCTCTTCGTCGACCTGGTGGGCTCCACCCAGCTCGCATCGACCCGGCCGCCCAGCGAAGTCGTCAACCTGCTCAACGAGTTCTTCCGGGTGGTGGTCGAGGCCGTCGGACGGCACGGTGGTTTCGTCAACAAGTTCCAGGGTGACGCGGCGCTGGCGATCTTCGGCGCCCCGATCGAGCACCCCGACGCGTGCAGCGCCGCGTTGGCGGCGGCCCGTGAACTGCACGACCAACTGCTGCCGGTGCTCAGTTCGGAGGAATTCGGCATCGGCGTCTCCGCCGGGCGGGCCATCGCCGGCCATATCGGCGCCCGCGCCCGCTTCGAGTACACCGTGATCGGCGACCCGGTCAACGAGGCCGCCCGGCTGACCGAGCTGGCCAAGCTGGAGGAAGGCCACGTGCTGGCGTCGGCGGTCGCGGTCAGCGGGGCGGTCGATTCGGAGGCGCTGTGCTGGGAGGTCGGCGAGATCGTCGAGTTGCGCGGGCGCGCCGGCTCCACTCAGTTGGCGCGACCGTTGAAGATTGCGACCACCGATGCGGTCTCGCCCGAGAACCCCGAGAACCCCGAGAACGCCGGGACCCCCACCGCGGCGGACTGACTCAGCGCTTGGTGGCTTTCTTGGCCGGCGCCTTGCGGGTGGTCTTCTTGGCGGCCTTCTTCACCGGCCCCTTGGCCCGCCGGTCGGCGAGCAGTTCCGCGGCCCGCTCGTCGGTGATCGACGCCACCTCGTCGCCCTTGCGCAGGCTGGCGTTGGTCTCACCGTCGGTGACGTACGGCCCGAACCGGCCGTCCTTGATCACCATCGGCTTGCCGGTCGCCGGGTCGGCACCCAGCTCACGCAGCGGCGGCGCGGCAGCCGCTTGGCGGCCACGGCGTTTCGGCTCGGCGTAGATCTTGAGCGCCTCTTCGAGGGTGATCTCGAAGATCTGCTCCTCGGTGGACAGTGACCGAGAATCGGTGCCCCGCTTCAGATACGGGCCGTAGCGGCCGTTCTGAGCGGTGATCTCGTCGCCGGAACCGGGGTCCACGCCGACCACCCGCGGCAACGACAGCAGCTTCAGCGCGTCCTCGAGGGTGACCGTCTGCAGATCCATGCTGCGCAGCAACGAACCGGTGCGCGGCTTGGGCCCGGTCGGCTTCTTACCCTTCTTGGCGGTGCTGCCCGACTCGTCGTCCGGCGGGGGCGGCAGGATCTCGGTGACGTAGGGGCCGTAGCGCCCGTCCTTGGCGACGATCTCGTGCCCGGTCTCCGGGTCGACGCCCAGCGGCCGGCCCTCCTGCGGGGTGGCGAAACGCTCCTCGGCCAACGCCAGGGTCAGTTCGTCGGGCGGCAGCGAGTCGTCGAGGTTGGCGCGCTGTGGCGTCGGCTCGCCGTCGTCGCCGGCGACCATGCGCTCCAGGTACGGGCCGTTCTTGCCGACCCGGACATACACCGGCCGGCCCTGCTCGTCGTCGAACAGCTTGATCGAGTTGATCTCGCGGGCGTCGATGCCCTCCAGGTTGACCCCGACCAGCTTCTTCAACCCGCCGGCGCGGGCGATCGAGCCTTCCACCCCGTGGTCACCGCCGAAGTAGAAGTTGTGCAACCAGTCGGTGCGGCGCTGCCTCCCGGCGGCGATGCCGTCGAGTTCGTCCTCCATGGCCGCGGTGAAGTCGTAGTCGACCAGCCGCCCGAAGTGCTGTTCGAGCAGACCGGTGACGGCGAACGCCACCCAGGTCGGAACCAGCGCGCTGCCCTTCTTGTAGACGTAGCCGCGGTCCTGGATGGTCTTGATGATCGACGAGTAGGTCGAGGGTCGCCCGATGCCGAGTTCCTCGAGCGCCTTGACCAGCGAGGCCTCCGTGTAGCGGGCCGGCGGGTTGGTGGAGTGCCCGTCCGGGGTCGCCTCGGCGGCATCCACCCGCTGTCCCTGGGTCAGCTGCGGCAGCCGGCGCTCGGCGTCGTCGGCTTCACCGCCGGCCAACTCGTCGACGGTCTCCACGTAGGCCTTGAGGAAGCCGGCGAAGGTGATGGTGCGGCCGCTGGCGGCGAAGGTCACCTGCTGATCGCCCGATCGGCCGCCGATACGCAGGCTCAGCGTGGTGCCACGGGCGTCGGCCATCTGGGAGGCCACCGTGCGCTGCCAGATCAGCTCGTAGAGCCGGAACTCGTCGCTGCCCAGTTCGTTGCGCACCGCGTCGGGGGTGGCGAACGTCTCGCCGGCCGGCCGGATCGCCTCGTGGGCCTCCTGGGCGTTCTTGACCTTGCGGGTGTACTGCCGCGGTGTGGGCGAGACGTACTCCTCGCCGTAGAGCTGGCGGGCCTGGGTGCGCGCGGCGTCGATGGCGCTGGCCGACAGCGTCGTCGAGTCGGTACGCATGTAGGTGATGTAGCCGTTCTCGTAGAGCCGCTGGGCGATGCTCATCGTCCGTTCGGCGGAGAACCGCAGCTTGCGGCCGGCTTCCTGCTGCAGCGTCGAGGTCATGAACGGCGCGTAGGGCCGCCGGGTGTAGGGCTTCTCCTCCGCCGAGGCCACCGACAGCGACGCGCCCTGCAGTCCGGCCGCCAGCGCGGTCGCGGCCGCCTCGTCGAGCACCCGGACCTCGTCGGGTTTGCGCAGCGTGCCCAGCGAGTCGAAGTCGCGTCCGCTGGCCACCCGCAGCTCGTCGACGGCGACCAGTCGGGCGGTGAAGGTGGGCGGGGCGGCGTTCGGGTCGGAGACGCTGGCGTCCAGCTGGGCCACCACGTCCCAGTAGGAGGCGCTGCGGAACGCCATCCGCTCGCGTTCGCGCTGCACGATGATGCGGGTGGCCACCGACTGGACCCGGCCCGCCGACAGCTTCGGTGCGACCTTCTTCCACAGCACGGGGCTGACCTCGTAGCCGTAGAGCCGGTCCAGGACGCGCCGGGTCTCCTGCGCATCGACCAGGTCGCTGTCCAGGTCGCGGGGGTTCTCGGCGGCGTTGCGGATCGCCGGTTCGGTGATCTCGTGGAACACCATCCGCTTGACCGGCACGCGCGGCTTGAGTGTCTCCAGCAGGTGCCAGGCGATCGCCTCGCCTTCCCGGTCACCATCGGTGGCCAGATAGAGCTCGTCGACGTCTTTGAGCAGTCCCTTGAGCTCGGTGACGGTGCTCTTCTTGTCCGGGCTGACGATGTAGAGCGGCTCGAACTCGGCGTCGACGTTCACCCCGAGCCGCGCCCACGGCTCGGTCTTGTACTTCGCCGGCACATCGGCGGCGTTGCGCGGCAGGTCCCGGATATGGCCCCGGGAGGACTCGACGACGTAGTTACTGCCCAGGTAACCGGCGATTTTCCGCGCCTTGGTGGGCGACTCGACTATGACGAGTCGCCGCACGGGTGAGTCCTTGTCGCCGTTGCGGGCACCCACCATCTTCGAGTCAGCCAACTGCGCTTACGCTCCACTTCTGTCCGCACCTGCAGGTCGCGCCTCCGGTGGACAACTGACAATCTCACACTCACAGCCGTGCCGACGCAAACCGCCGGTCAGCACTGAATTCTCTCAAAGACGCCCCCGATGGCCCGGGATCGGTGCCTCGACACGCGGCCATTGGCTCAACGCCTCGGGCACGGGCGGTGATTCCCCGACGTTTTCCACCAGCCGTGCGAGCCTGCGGCGGCCGGTGATCCGCAACGCCGGGTGGCTGCCGCGGGTGCCGATCAAGGTGGGCGCTATGCCGGCCCGCGTCAGGGCCGAGGCGAGCGGCGCGAAGGTGTCCGGCGCGTGCGGGTCCAGACCGAGCAGATACCGGTCGGCTTCTGCGGCGCCGGCCGCCAGCGTCCACGCCCGCAGCTCCCGCGGGCCCGGAACCCATTGCGGCGGCACAGTCTTCACTGCTCCCTGCGTCCAGGCCTGCGCCAGCACGCGCAGCCGCGAATCCACCGCCGTCCGCACCAGCGGGGTGTCCTCGTCGGTGCGGGTGATCTCCGGGCGCAACCCTGCCTCGGTTATCAGCTCGGCCAGCGCCACCGCCCGCCACTGCGCATCGACCACGACCGACAGTCGCGCCTCGGCGCCCATGACGACGATCTGGCCCGGGCCGGCCAGCACCCCGGAGAGGTCGGCGACGCTGGGCGGCACCGACTCTGCCGAAAAGAAGGAAAGCTGGCTCACGTAACCGACAGTAAGCCGGTGCAGCATCCCCGGCGGCGTTCGGGTCGGATCATCCTGCCCGACCCACCCGTAACGAAACCCCCCGGCTTTGCTCCGTTGATGGGAGCTGTCCGGGGGGTGTCGCCAAATTCCGTTGCTTAGACGGCGCGGACGCCGGTGGCCTGCGGGCCCTTGGGGCTCTGCCCGACCTCGAACTCCACCCGCTGGTTTTCCTCGAGGGTGCGAAAGCCGGACCCTTGGATCTCCGTGTAGTGGACAAACACGTCCGCTGACCCGTCTTCAGGCGCGATGAAGCCGAAGCCCTTCTCCGCGTTGAACCACTTCACAGTTCCCTGTGGCATTTGTCGATCTTTCCTTACTCTTCTTGCCCGGTGCATAGCACCGTTGTTCGGGGCACCGCCTTTCGCTACCCCGGGCCTGTTCCGGCCGCCGTACCCTGGCGGTCAGTCGATGCTGCCACCGACCAATCCCCCGCGGGCACTGCGGCCGCAACCACAGATCCTGCGAAGGCTTGACACGAACACAGAAGCTACGACCGCCCATCAGTCAACCACGTTCGTCGCGCCGAGGACAGACTGCGGTGCGCAAAATGCCGGTCGGGGGGTGAACAATACGTCGGCGGGCTTTCTGTGTGGGACTGAGGACAGGATGAATGACGGTGAATTTCGGCGGTGAATTGCTGGCCGCCGCGCTCGCCGGCATCGAACCGGGTGAAGATCCGCTGCGCCACGTCGCCGATCTGCCGGCATCGCCGGGGCAGGCGGGAGCCTGGCCGGACTGGGCCGACGACGACATCGTCGGCGCCTTCACCGGGCGCGGGATCGAAAGGCCGTGGTCGCATCAGCTGGCCGCGGCCGACCTGGCACACGCCGGACGTCACGTGGTGATCAGCACCGGCACGGCGTCGGGAAAGTCGCTGGCCTATCAACTTCCGGTCATGGCGGCGCTGGCAGCCGATCCGCGTGCCCGGGCGCTGTACCTGTCGCCGACCAAGGCGCTGGGACACGATCAGCTGCGCACCGCGCACGCGCTGACCGCGGCGGTGCCGCGGCTGAGCGAGGCCGCCGGTGCCGTGGCCCCGATCGCCTACGACGGCGACAGCCCAGCCGAGCTGCGCCGGTTCGCCCGGGAACGGTCCCGCTGGGTGTTCTCCAACCCGGACATGATCCATCTGTCGCTGCTGCGCAACCATGCCCGCTGGGCGGTGTTCCTGCGCGGGCTGCGCTTCGTGATCGTCGACGAATGCCACTACTACCGGGGCGTCTTCGGCTCCCATGTGGCGATGGTGCTGCGGCGGCTGCTGCGGTTGTGTGCCCGCTACTCGGGATCGGGGGCGCCCGCGCACCAAGGGCCTGTCGCGATCTTCGCCAGTGCCACCACCGCGGCGCCGGGGGCCAGCGCCTCGGCACTGATCGGACACCCGGTCGCCGAGGTCACCCAGGACGGCTCGCCGCACGGCGCCCGCACGATTGCGCTGTGGGAACCCGCGCTGCGCACCGACGTGACCGGGGAGAACGGTGCACCAGTGCGCCGTGCCGCGGGAACCGAGGCGGCCCGCGTGATGGCCGACCTGATCGCCGAGGGTGCGCGAACCCTGACCTTCGTCCGTTCTCGCCGCGGCGCCGAACTGACCGCGCTGGCGGCCCGCACCCGGCTGGAATCGGTCGCCCCGGTGCTGGCCGACAAGGTCGCCTCCTATCGGGCGGGTTATCTGGCCGAGGACCGCCGGGGGCTGGAACGTGCCCTGACCGACGGCGAGCTGTACGGGCTGGCCACCACCAACGCGCTGGAGCTCGGGGTCGACATCGCCGGGCTGGACGCGGTGGTGATCGCCGGTTTTCCCGGCACCGTGACGTCGTTCTGGCAGCAGGCCGGCCGATCCGGCCGTCGCGGTCAGACCGCGTTGATCGTGCTGATCGCCCGCGACGACCCACTGGACAATTACCTGGTGCATCACCCCGCGGCGCTGCTGGACAAACCGATCGAGCAGGTGGTGATCGACCCGGCCAACCCGTATGTGTTGGCGCCGCAGCTGCTGTGCGCGGCCACTGAACTGCCGCTGACGGTGGCCGAGGTGGCGCAACTGGGCGCCGAGCGGGTCGCCGAGAACCTGGTCGACGACGGCTTGCTGCGCCGGCGCTCCGAGAAGTACTTCCCTGCGCCCGGGCTCGACCCGCATCACGAGGTCGACATCCGGGGCGCTGCCGGGGGGCAGGTGGCGATCGTGGAGGCGGACACCGGCCGGTTGCTGGGCAATGTCGACGCCGGGCGGGCGCCGGCTACCGTGCACACTGGGGCGGTGTATCTGCACCAGGGCGAGAGCTACCTGGTCGATTCGCTGGACATCGAACGCCGGATCGCCTTCGTGCACGCCGAGGATCCCGGTTACGCCACGTTCGCCCGGGAGATCACCGACATCGAGGTGGCCGGTGACGGTGAACGCGCCTGGTTCGGGCCGGTCAGCCTGGGCCTGATGCCGGTCACGGTGACCCGCCAGATCGTCGGCTACCTGCGCCGGCTGCCGACCGGCGAGGTGCTGGACTTCGTCGAGCTGGAGCTGCCCCCGGCGACGCTGCCGACCACTGCGGTGGTCTACACCGTCACCGCCGAGGCATTGGCCGGCTGTGGCATCACCGAAGCGCGGATACCGGGGGCGTTGCACGCCGCCGAGCATGCGGCGATCGGGATGCTGCCGCTGGTGGCCAGCTGCGACCGCGGCGACATCGGCGGGCTGTCCACCCCGCTGGGGCCGGGCTCGCTGGGCGCGCTGCCCAGCGTGTTCGTCTACGACGGCTATCCAGGCGGCGCGGGTTTCGCCGAGCGGGGGTTCCGCTCGGCGGCCACCTGGCTGGCGGCCACGGCCGAGACGATCGAAGCCTGTGAATGCCCGCAGGGCTGCCCATCGTGCGTGCAGTCGCCCAAGTGCGGCAACGGCAACGACCCGTTGGACAAGGACGGTGCGGTGCGGGTGCTGCGATTGGTGCTCGACAGGCTCAACGGCACGGGGCGGCATTAAGCGGTGAGCACGGTTGCGGGAGTCGGCCGACCCCCCGAACGGCCGACTCCCCGAACCGATACCCCGCAGGCTCCCGTGGCAAACCTGCCACCGGAGACGCCGACGGAGCAGCGAGACGAACGGTCGAGAACGATCCGTTCCCCAAGACCGGTACAGAGCCGGACGCGGCCGTAAGTTACCGGCTGTACGGCAGCAACGCAACTCGAAAACCAACCACGGTACCGCTAGTCGCTGGATAAAACTGGCAAACGGCTGCTGTTGGTGCTGGTAGCGAACCGTTGGCCGTAAAATCCCCGGTTATGGCGCACGACTGGTTGCTGGTGGAGACGCTCGGCGGTGAACCGGCAGTCGTCGCGCAGGGCCGACAGGTGAAGAATCTGGTGCCGATCACCCAGTTCCTGCGCCGCAGCCCGCATCTGGCCGCGATCCGGACTGCGATCGCCGAGACGATGGGCACCGGGCAGAGCCTGGTCAGCATCACCCCCAAACATGATCGGGTGATCCGGACCGAGCCGGTGGTGATGTCCGACGGCCGCGTGCACGGTGTGCACGTCTGGAGTGGCCCCGCCGACGTCGAACCACCGGAGCGTCCCACCCCGGGCCCGCTGAAGTGGGATCTGACGCTCGGCGTCGCCACCGACACTGAGGAATCACTGGCCAACAGCGGCAAGGATCCCGAGGTGGAGGCTACCCACGGCCGGGCTTTCGCCGAGGAACTGCCCGCCCGCGACTTCAGCCCCAACGAGAACAAGGTGCTGGCACTGGCGATTCAGGCTGAACCCGACAAGACCATCTGCAGCAGTTGGGATGTCACCGATTTTCGCGGCGACACCATCCGGGTGGGTTTCGTGGCGCGAACCGCCTGGGAGTCCGATCTCGGTGGGCGTGAGCACCTGGTTGCGCGGGGCATGAACTGGCGTGGCCAACTCGACGGCACCGTGCACCGTCCCGATTTCCTGGCGCAGCAGATCCTGCACGGGCTGGCGCAGCCCGGCGTGCACCGGGCCATGGTCGACCTGATCGACTGGCGGCTGCTGAAGTGGCTGGACGACCCGTGTCCGTTCTACGACTGGCGCGGCACGGTCGACGCCCCCCGGGTGCATCCCGACGACGAAGCCCTGGTCGCCCGCATGACAACCGATTTCACCGCCGGGCCGGCGACCGGAGTGCTGCGACTGCGCCAGGCCGACGGGGGCTGGTCGCCGGTGCATGTGACGGTGAACCGGATCGAGCTCGAAGCGGGCACCTACGCCGGCCTGATCGCGCTGC
Organism: Mycolicibacter senuensis; assembly: GCF_002101885.1. Taxonomy (GTDB): domain Bacteria; phylum Actinomycetota; class Actinomycetes; order Mycobacteriales; family Mycobacteriaceae; genus Mycobacterium; species Mycobacterium senuense. Next base: position 268,860 of record NZ_LQPS01000039.1, on the reverse strand, counting down.
GGCTGCCCACCGACGGCGAACTGGCTGACGCCGGGCTGGACCCGCCGGCCGACGGGTCCTAGCGACCGCAAGCACCGTCCCTGGCGATAGGACCGTCGGCATCGCGGCCGACTTGTCGGCAGCCAGCGATAAAGTCGGCGCGTGGAGAAAGACCAGATCACAGGCTCGAGTCCCGTTGCGGAGTGTGGTGACACGACCGTCGAGCCGACGGTCATGGATGAAGCAGCGCTCGGGTACGGCGCCGAACTGGCCTACAGCGCCGAGGAGGACGGACCGGAGCCGACGCCGTACGTCCCCGACATCGGCGGTGGTACCGGCGCCGTCGCCGTTCGTGCCCCGCGGATGCTGTTGCGGTCGGCGAACCTGCTGGCAGCTGCCGTGGTCGGTGCGGCAGCAGTGGCGATCCTCTGGGCCCCACCGGATGAGTCGGCCGGGGTGAGGATCGGTCCCCACACCGGGCCGATCCCGGTGGCACCTCCCGCGGCTTCGGCGGCCCCGCCGCCGCCGGCTGCGGCCGTACCGCCACTGAGCACGAAGACGCCGGTACGCCAGCCGGCCGCCCGAGTCCCGGCCAATCCTCCGCAGCCGGCCCCGGTGCCGAAGGCGGAGCAGCTGAACAAGGCGCTGAACGACGCCGGGCTCAAAGGTCCCGGCATTCCGGAGCGGGACGCCGAGGTGGCGCAAGAGGTATGTAGGCGGCTCGCTCACGGATCCTCGCCCCAACAGATCCTGACGGATCTCGGCGACGGCAACCCCAACTTCACGCCGCAGCAGGTCGACATCGCATTCCAGAAGAGTCGCGAGATCTACTGCCCGTAGGCAGAGGAATCCACCCACGACGCACAAGCGATACCCGACCTGCCGGCCTCGCTAGCCGACGGGACCGGCGCGAGCGCTCGCCCTGGCCGGACCGATCCGCCGGCCCGGCACTGCGACCGTGACGGTGACCACCAGGTCGAGTCCGTCGACCGCACAATCGATTTCGCGGACAGCCATCTTTCGGGCCAGTCGTTGCGCCGCCGCGCATGCCGTCTCGGGTCCGACGGGGATGCGGGCTGCGCCGGCCAGGGCGGCCAAGTCGGCGACCGACTGCGCCCGGTGCCGAGCGATGACCGCCGCGCCCAACAGGAAACCCCCGCCGGTGACCGTCAGCAACACGGCCACCATCGCGGCGGCGGCCACGGTGGCCGCGCCGGCCTCACCGGGACGGCTCGGCGGCTGAGACCGCCTCGGCGCTGACCACCAGGCCCGGCAGCAGCGCCGGCCGGACGGTGACCGTCGCGACCAGGAAGCCGCCGTCAGAGCGCAGCCGGACCGCCGCGCCGGCGGGCGCGATCCGCCGCACCACCGCCGTGGCCGCCGGCGCATCGCCGCGCGCCGCCAACCTGGCCGCCTCCCGGGCGGCATCGATGCAACGGACCTGGGCGGACACCGCGCTGATCCCGGCCAGACACAGCACCAGCACGGTGACCAGCGCCGCCAGCGCGAACGCCGCCTCGACCGTGCTGGCGCCGGCATCGTCGGCGAGTCGGCCACGGCCGGCCAACGCCCGTCAGACCTTGGTGTTCAGGGCGCGCCCGATCACCCGATTCAGCGCGGCGACGATCGAGTCCCCGGTCACCACGGTGTAAAGGATCGCCCCGAAGGCGGCGGCCGCGATGGTCCCGATCGCGTACTCGACCGTGGACATCCCCGACTCGTCGGACGCCAGCAACATCAGCTTGAGCTGGACGATCCGGAACGCGTTGCGCGCCTGCAATATCGGTGTTTTCACCAGACCTCCTCAATCATCCGTCTTCTCCAGCGGGTTTCCGCGGCACCTCCGCGATGCATCGCCCGCTCACAGCAGGCCCGACCGCAGCACGTCACCGGCCAGCCCGGCCACCACCGGCACGATGCCCAGGCACACGAAGGCCGGTAGGAAGCACAGGCCGAGCGGCCCGGCGATCAGCACCCCGGCCCGCTCGGAGGCGGCCGTGGCGTTGTGTGCCGCATCCGCTCGGCATTGGGCGGCCAGCTCACCGAGTCCGGTCGCCAGGGCCGCACCGGAGGCCCCCGATCGCCGGGCCAACCGGAGCGCCGCGGTGATCGACGGGTCGAGCGCACCGGCCGCGCCGTCCGGCGGGGCCGACCACGCGATGCCGGGCTCGGCGCCCAGGGCCAACAGGTCCGCGCCGCGGCGCAGCACGCCCGCCAACTGCGGCGGCGCGTAACGGGCGGTGGCCGCGGCCGCAGCCGGGACCGGCATGCCGGCGGTCAGGCACAGGGCGAACACCTCGAGGCCGGCGGCCAGTGCCAGCGCGTCGCCGCCCGGCGTCATCCGGTGGCGCACCGGACGTTCCGGCCGCGGTATTCCGGCCCGCGCCCGCACCGTCGAGGGGGCGGCCAGCACGGCCATCGCGAGCAGCACCGCGGCGGCACTCATAGGGCGCCCGCGCGTCCGGTGATCCGGTCCGACCACAGCAGCCCGGCGCAGATGAGGCTCACGCCGAGCACCGACAGCACTCCGCCCGGGCCGCCGCCGAGCAGAAAGCCGGCCGGGCGGGCCCCGATCGCTTGCCCGAGCAGCACACCGAGCACCGGCAGGCAGCCCAGGATCATCGCCGACGCCCGCGCGCCGGCCATCCCGGCGTCGACTTGAGCCGTAAACCGTTGCCGGGCAGTGATATCACTGTGGGCGGCCTGCATCAGGATGGCCACCGCCAGGCCCTGTTCGCCGCCGAGCTGCCAGTAGGCCGCGAGCCGTTCCCAGTGCGAGGGCATTGCCGAGGATCCGGCCGCATCACGCAAGCCGGTGACGACGTCGGCGCCCAGCCGGGTGCGGGCGACCACCCCGCGCAAGCCGGCGGCCACCGCGCCGTGACCGGTTTCGGCGGCGGCAGCGGCGAACGCCCGCACCGGATGCGCTCCGATACGCAGCTCACCGACCAGCACATCGAGCGCGGCCTCCAGGGCCCGCGACTCCGCCGCGGCCCGGCGACCGCGGCGGCGCCGGTGATGGCGCAGCGCAGCGGTGCCGGCAGCCAGTGCCCCCGCCAGGCAGCCGCTGGTCGGCAGCGCGACCACGGCCAGCACGGCGACGCAACCGGCCGACAATCCCAACACTGCCCACCGGGTGGCCCGGCGTCCGGGGCGGGCGCCCGCTCGCAACCGCCGGCGCGGGGAGCCGCCGAGCAGCACCGCCGCAGCGAGCGCGAGCGCCGCGACCGCCGGGCCGGTCACGCCGGCCTCCGCTCGCGCAGCAGCGCCCGGAATTCGCTGACATGCTCACTGAGTCCCCGACCGGCCTGCCACACCGGAGCGGCCTGCACCATGCCGGTGGCGGTGCGGCGCAGCAGTGCGATGTCGGTGAGCCGGCGCCTGCCGCTGCGCTCGCGTCCGACGTGCAACAACACCTGGACGGCGGCGGCCAGTTGACTGTGCAGCCCGGCGCGGTCCAGGCCGCCGAGTGCGGCCAGCGCTTCCAGGCGGGCCGGGACCTCGGCGGGGCTGTTGGCGTGCACGGTGCCCGCGCCGCCGTCGTGGCCGGTGTTCAACGCGGCCAGCAGGTCGACCACCTCGGCGCCTCTGACCTCGCCGACCACCAGCCGATCCGGCCGCATCCGAAGCGCCTGGCGGACGAGATCGCGTAACCCCACCTCGCCGGCGCCCTCGACGTTGGCCGCCCGGGCGACCAACCGGACCAGATGCGGGTGGCGCGGCTGCAACTCCGGGGCGTCCTCGACGCAGACCAACCGCTCCCGGGGGTGCACCGCGCCCAGCATCGCCGCCAACAGCGTGGTCTTTCCGGCGCCGGTGCCACCGGAGACCAGAAACGTCAGTCGGGCACCGACGATGTCGGCCAGTAACGCCGCCGCCGGGCGCGCGATGCCGCCGGCCGCGGCCAATGCGGCGATGTCCTGGGTCGCCGGTCGCAACACCCGTAGTGACAGACAGGTCCCGTCGGCAGCGACCGGCGGCAGTATCGCGTGCAGGCGCACGGTGAACTCCCCGGTGCCGATTCCGCCGAGGCGGCCGTCGACCCATGGCTGGGCGTCGTCGAGCCGGCGCCCGGCGGCCGCTGCCAGCCGTTGGGCCAATCGGCGTACCGCGGCTTCGTCGGCGAACCGGACGTCGGTGCGCCGCAAGCCGGCTCCGTCGTCGACCCATACCGCGTCCGGGGCGGTCACCAGAACGTCGGTGGTGTCCGCTGCGCACAACAGCGGTTCGAGGATCCCGGCGCCGATCAGTTCGGTTTGCAGTGTCCGCAGGTTGGACAGCATCTCGGTGTCGCCGAGAACCCCGCCGGATTCGGCCCGGATCGCCGCGGCCACCGTCTCCGGGCGCAGCTCCGAGGATGCCGACGACTCCGATGCCAGCCTTTCCCGAACCCGGTCGATCAGCGAATCCCTCATGCCGCCAAGGACTTTCGGGCGGGTAACACTTCGAGCACCCGGCCGGCGGCGGCCGCCAGCGCCGACCGGCGGTGCAGGCGCAACGCGGCGTGTTCGAGCCGCTCGGCCAGCCGCGGCTCGGCTCGCAAGGTCGCCAGCAGCGGCAACCCGATGATCTCGGCAACCTCGGTGGCGCGAAGCCCGCCGGGCGCCGGCCCGCGCACCACCAGGCCGACGTTGGGGTTGGCCGCCCGCAGCCGCGGAGTGATGGCGGCGCCGGCCGCACACGAACGCACATCACACGGGCTGACGACCACCACCAGGTCGGCAGCGCCCAGGGCGGTCTCGACCGGGTCGGTCAGGGCCCGGGGCAGATCGCAGACCACGGTGACCCCGCCGCGGCGGCCGGCCTCGACCACAGCGTCGACGGCTCCGGCATCGATCTCGCGGGGTTGTTGGTCGCGCCGGGCTCCCGCCAGGACGCTGACGCCACGCTGCCGCGGCAGTGCTTCACGCAGCGCCGGCCAGGTCAACCGCCCGGTCTGCGCGGTCAGATCGCACCAGCGCAGGCCGGCGGCGTGCTCGGTGCCAGCGAGCAGATCGATGCCACCGCCCCAGGCGTCCAGGTCGACCAGCAGCGCATCCCCGGCCCGCTGGGCCAGCGCCGTCGCCAGCAGCGATGCGCCGGCTCCGCCGCGCGCCCCGATCACCGCGATGGCCTCGCCGCGGCGCCCGCCGTCACGCACCGCCGCTGCCGCCTCGGCCAGCTCGGCCACCAGTTCGTCGCTGTCGGCCGGCACCGTCAGGACCCGCTGCGCGCCGATCGCGACGGCACCTTGCCAGCTGGCCGCGCCGGGTTGGGCCCCGGTGACGACGATGACGTGCGCGCGGCGCGGCAGCCGGGCCGCCGAACAGCGGGCGGCGGCGGCTTCGTCGACCACTACGGCCGCGGCCGCCGTCCAGGCCTTGCGGCTCGGCACCGATGCGGCGCCGGGCTGGATGACGCGTACGCCCACGGCTGCGGCCACCCGGTCGAGTTCGTCGCGCATCGCGGGCTGGGCGACAAGGGCCAACAGGCCAGCGGTTGTGCTCACGCCCTCACCGTGGCGGCGCGACCGTTGCCACGCCAGGCACTACGCGCCAGTTGTGGAGCGCAACCGCGTCTGTGCAGAACTGCCCGACAGGAGGCAGCGCAATATCAATACCAATCGGATCATAATTGCGATTTTCGGTACTCGAAGGAAGGCTCAGAGCTCATTCCAGCGAAGAATGACCGGTTAAAAAAGACGACCCCCGCCAGGGGGGGAGGAGGCGGAGGTCGTCGTGTATCAACCCCGGGGGGTCGGGCCGATACACCCTCAGCATAAGCCGAGTGATGACACTATACACACGACATGCCGGTCCGGCGCAAGTGTTGTCGCCAAAAGGTCACCCTCGGGACGGCACGGCCGCTGAAGTGCTCTTTCCGGCATAGCCCCGGTTCAGACGGCCCTCGCACCTATGCTGTAGCCGTGATGGCCTCCGACCCGGACACCCGGCAGCCGCAGTCGCAGGGATCGCCGGGGGAAACCGGCAGCCGGACCCGCACCGCCGCCTTCCTGGACCTCGACCACACCATCATCGCCAAGTCCAGCGCGCTGGCCTTCAGCAAACCTTTTATGGACCAGGGACTGATCAACCGTCGCACCGTGCTCAAGTCGAGTTACGCCCAGTTCCTGATGCTGCTGTCCGGGGCCGACCACGATCAGATGGAGCGGATGCGAACCCACCTGACCAACATGTGCACCGGCTGGAACGTCGAACAAATCAAGGCGATCGTCAACGAGACGATGCACGACATCGTCAGCCCGCTGGTGTTCGCCGAGGCGGCCGAGCTGATCGCCGATCACAAGCTCTGCGGCCGCGACGTGGTGGTGGTCTCGGCCTCCGGCGAGGAGATCGTCGCACCGATCGCCCGGGCCCTGGGCGCCACCCACGCCATGGCCACCCGCATGGTCGTCGCCGACGGCAAGTACACCGGCGAGATCGCGTTCTACTGCTACGGCGAGGGCAAGGTGCAGGCAATCCGGGAGCTGGCCGCCCGGGAGGGCTACCCGCTGGAGCACTGCTACGCCTATTCGGATTCGATCACCGACCTACCGATGCTGCAGGCGGTCGGTCACCCCTCGGCGGTCAACCCCGACCGCGCCCTGCGCAAGGAGGCGGTCGCCAACGGCTGGCCGGTGCTGACCTTCTCGCGGCCGGTGTCACTGCGCGACCGCCTTCCGGCCCCGTCCGGCGCCGCGGTGGCCACCACCGCCGCGGTCGGCATCAGCGCTGTCGTGGCCGGGGCGCTGACCTACTCGCTGCTGCGACGCCGGGTGTTCTGACCCACTCCAGCAAACCCGCGCGGTCACAATCAGGTGACGTCGTCGACGACGTTTGCGATTAGGCCTTGCTGTGTCGTGCATCACGTAGTACAAAGGAGGCACGGAAGCCGGCAAGGCCAGGGTCGACCCGGAAGAGAAGGATCGATCTCCCGAGCCGCACTTCCCAGTACGGATAGCGGTACCCACGCGGAGCCACAGCCGCGAAGATGGCAGAAGCGTTGCGGGCCTGCGTAATTGCGGAACGTAATCGGTCCCGACAGCCCTTTGGGTGGGGCTGCAGCCGAGGAGCACCGCACGAGCGCCGAGGCCACCCACGCAACCCACGTTGGACGCTTGGTAACCGTGTACCGTACTAGCGGGCGGCGAGCCGATTTCATCGGAGCGCCGCCCGCTTCGTTTTGCTCCGCCGGCCGCGGATTCAGCGCTTGGCGCCCGCTTCAGCAATCCCCAGCGCATCCAGCGCGCCGGCGTGCAGCGCACCGCAGCACAACAGCAGCCAGTCCGTCACACCCTCGGCGGAACCGCCGGCGAAAGCCTGCGCGGCGCGGCGATACGCGCCGGCCTTACGCATCCAGGTCACCTCGGGCACACCGAGTCCGTGCCGGTCCAGCCCGCTGGCGATCGTCACCAGCCGGGCCGCACCCCGGGCGACCACGCCGTCGGCGCTGCCAAACGGTGCGAGCGTCAACAATTCGCCGTGCACCACCGCGGCGAACACCGGCGCCGGCGCCGTGGTGCCGCCGGCGGCCAGGTCGGCGAGCAGCTCCAGCCGGCGTCCGACCTCGCCGCCACCGGCCGGCCGGCCGAGGTGGTCTTCGTCGACCAGATCGGCGGCGGCCAACACGTGCAGCCGGGCCAGCGCCTGCAGCGGGGCCCGCCGCCACACCTCGACCAGCGAGGTCTCCCCGCCTTCCAGGGCCTGGGCCACCCGCAGCGCGCCGGCGAACACCGGATCACCGGTCGAGCGCGCGTCCACCGTGGTGGGGCCGCCGTCGAGCACTGACGACGCCCGGGCCGCCCGCAGCGAGGACTCGGCGGCACTGACCGGCCACCCCCGCACGTTGGTCTTGTGCCGGTGGGCCCGTGCCAGCTCGTCGCGGACCTTCTCGCTGGCCTCGGCGACGCCCGGCAGTTCGAGCAGCGGGGCCAATGGGTCGGTGATCACGGGCTGTGACACTACCGGCGCGGCGGTTCGGCGAGGCTCACCGGAGCCGGCCCCCGGGCCGGTGGAGGTGAGGCGAAGCCGGGACCGACGCAGGAACAGGGGCGGTTCGGCGAGGCTCACCGGAGCCGGCCCCCGGGCCGGTGGAGGTGAGGCGAAGCCGGGACCGACGCAGGAACCGGGGTGGTTAGGCTGCTGACCGTGAGCCGGAACCCTGACACCGCCCCCGCAGACTCGCCGTCGTCGTACCCGCCCTCCCCCGAGTTCACCGCTCACGCCAACACCGGCGCCGAGGCCTACCGTGCGGCCGAACAGGATCGGCTCGCGTTCTGGGCCGAGCAGGCCAACCGGCTGCACTGGGCGACGCCGTTCACCGAGGTGCTGGACTACTCGCGGGCGCCGTTCGCCCGCTGGTTCGCCGACGGCAGGCTCAACGTCGCCTACAACTGCGTGGACCGCCACGTGGAGGGCGGCCACGGCGACCGAGTGGCGATCCACTGGGAGGGCGAACCGGCCGGCGGTTCAGCGAGCCTCGACGAAGGAGAGGCGAAGTTGGGACCGGCGCACGGGCACGGCGGTTCAGCGAGCCTCGACGAAGGAGAGGCGAAGCTGGGACCGGCGCATGAGCACGGCGACGCGCGCAGCATCACCTATGCGGAGTTGCTCGCCGAGGTGAGCCGGGCGGCCAATGCGCTGACCGGGCTCGGCTTGGTCGCCGGTGACCGGGTGGCCATCTATCTGCCGATGATCCCCGAGGCGATCATCGCCATGCTGGCCTGTGCCCGGCTGGGGGTGTTGCACACCGTGGTGTTCGCCGGCTACTCCGCGCACGCCCTGCGTTCCCGCATCGACGACGCCCAGGCCAAGGTGGTCATCACCTCCGACGGCCAATACCGCCGCGGTCAGGCCGCCGCACTCAAACCGGCGGTCGACGCGGCCGTCGAGGACGCGGCGTCGGTCGAGCACGTGCTGGTGGTGCGGCGCACCGGTGGGCAGGTGTCGTGGACCCCAGGGCGTGACCTGTGGTGGCACGAGGTGGTGGATTCGGCCGCCGCCGAGCACTCCCCCGAGGCGTTCGAGGCCGAGCAGCCGCTGTTTTTGCTCTACACCTCGGGGACCACGGGCAAGCCGAAGGGCATCGTGCACACCAGCGGCGGCTACCTGACCCAGGCCGCCTACACGCACTACTGCGTTTTCGACTTGAAGGCGGACACCGACGTGTTCTGGTGCACCGCGGACATCGGGTGGGTCACCGGCCACACCTATGCGGTGTACGGGCCGCTGGCCAACGGCGCCACCGAGGTGATCTACGAGGGCACCCCGGACTTCCCGGATCAGCACCGGCACTTCCAGATCATCGAGAAGTACGGTGTGACAATCTATTACACCGCGCCGACGCTGATCCGCACGTTCATGAAGTGGGGGCGCGACATTCCCGACGCCCACCGGCTGTCCAGCCTGCGGCTGCTGGGGTCGGTCGGTGAGCCGATCAATCCGGAGGCCTGGCGCTGGTATCGGCGGGTTATCGGCGCGGACGCGCTGCCGGTGGTCGACACCTGGTGGCAGACCGAGACCGGAGCGACGATGATCTGCCCGCTGCCCGGGGTGGCCGCGACCAAACCGGGTGCTGCGATGACCCCGCTGCCCGGGATCTCGGCGCGGATCGTCGACGACCACGGTGACCTGGTGTCGCCGAACGATGCCGGCGGCGAGCCGGTGTCGGGATATCTGGTGATCGATGCGCCGTGGCCGGCGATGGCCCGCGGAATCTGGGGGGACGAGCAACGGTTCATCGAGACCTACTGGTCGCGGTTCGCCGAGCAGGGCTGGTACTTCGCCGGTGACGGTGCCCGCTATGACGCCGACGGTGACATCTGGGTGCTCGGCCGGATCGACGACGTGATGAACGTGTCCGGGCACCGGATCTCCACCGCCGAGGTGGAGTCCGCGCTGGTCGGTCACGCCGCGGTGGCCGAAGCCGCCGTGGTCGGGGCGATCGATGAGCAGACCGGGCAACGGATCTGCGCGTTCGTGGTGCTGGCGGCGTCACACAGCGCGGCCGGTGGCGCGATCGTCGACGAACTGCGCGAGCGGGTCACGGTGGAGATCTCGCCGATCGCGCGCCCGCACAAGGTCCACGTGGTCCCGGAGTTGCCGAAGACCCGCAGCGGCAAGATCATGCGCCGACTGCTGCGCGACGTCGCCGACGGCCGCGAACTCGGCGACACCTCAACCCTGGTGGACCCCAGCGTGTTCGACGCGATCCGGGCGGCCGACTGAATGCGGCGAGCCGCCGATCGCCTGACGGTCTGATCAGCCGATCGGGACGAAGCCCGCACCGGGCCGGTTGTCGGCGTTGATGTCGCCCAGCACGGCGTTGATCGACACCACGACAGCCGGGGTGTGCAACGGGATGTACTTGACCACGCAGGTGGGCAGCGCCTCGCTGAACGCGCCGTGAATCATGCCGACCAGCATGTTGTTCACCACGACGGGGCCGCCGGAATCGCCCGGCCGACCGCACACCTGCATGACGATGGTTCCCGGGTCCTGTCCCGGCCCCCAGGTGACGCCGCAGGAGTTGCCCGTGGTGCGGCCCTGCTTGCAGGCGATCTGACCGAAGGACGGGTCCGGTCCGATGCCGCCGATGACGAAGCCACCGAAGTTGGACACCGGTGTCACCTTCTCCGGATCGAACTCGATCACCGCGTAGTCCAAGTTGTCGTTTCCGGCCACCATCAGGCCGATCGTGCCGTTGGACTCCGATCCCTCGGCGGCGACCTGGGCGCCCGGGCCACCGCAGTGCGCGGAGGTGAAGCCGATCAGCGCACCGGTGTTGTCGTGGCCGATCGAGGTCAGCGTGCACATCGTGTCGCCGTCGACGACGAGCCCGGCGCCGCCGCCCATCACCACCTTGTTGTCCGCGGCGACCCGCGCGGCCGGTGCGACCAGGCCGGCCATCGCAGCGCACGCCGCGAACGTCAGCACCGTCGCGATGGTGCGCAGCAACCAGTGGTGTGCGATCTGCACAGCGGTTCTCCCGTCGATCAGCTCCACCCCCGGTGGGTATAAAAACAGCTTAACGTGGGGCCTGCCCATTTCGGCCGCTGCTTTGCCGGGGTCGTCGGGGCTGCTACCGCATGGCAACATTAGGCGGCGACGACAGCGAACGGGAGGACAGCCAGTGAGCAAGGCCGATCGCAGGAAGGCGTCACGCGCCTCGAACAGATCCGCCAGGGCGGACCGCAACGGGGTGCCCAACACCTTGGCGACCATCCCGTTGACCGATCCACACGCGCTGCCCGCCGACCCGTCGCTGGGCGAGCTGGTCAAGGACGCGACGGCGCAGATGTCGACACTGGTCCGCGCCGAGGTCGAGCTTGCTCGTGCCGAGATCACCCGGGATGTCAAGAAGGGCCTGACCGGCAGCGTGTTCTTCATCGCGGCCCTGGTCGTGCTGTTCTATTCCACGTTCTTTTTCTTCTTCTTCCTGGCCGAGGTGCTCAACATCTGGCTTCAGGACTGGGCCGCCTACCTGATCGTGTTCGGGGTCATGCTGACGTTCGCCGCGGGCTTGGCGTTGTTCGGCTTCCTGCGGGTCCGGCGTATCCGGGGGCCGCGTCAAACCATCGAATCGGTGCGGGAGACGCGCGAGGCACTGCGCCCCGATCCGGGTCGCCTGCACTCCTCGGGTCCGCAGTCGCTGAAGGCGAACGACGGCAAACCGGCCACCGACCCCTCGGGCTGGTAGTGCCGCCACCGGATCCGTCGGTCACCCGCATCGACGGGCCGTGGCGCCATCAGGACATCCACGCCAACGGCATCCGCTTTCATGTCGTCGAGGCGACACCGGCCGGCAAAGATGCGGTCGCCGCGGTCGACAGTCCGCCGACGGCGCGCCCACTGGTGATGCTGCTGCACGGTTTCGGCTCGTTCTGGTGGACCTGGCGTCACCAGTTGCGCGGGCTCAGCGGCGTCCGGGTCGTCGCGGTCGACCTGCGCGGCTACGGGGGAAGCGACAAACCGCCCCGCGGCTATGACGGCTGGACCCTGGCCGGCGACACCGCCGGACTCATCCGCGCTCTGGGGCACTCGTCGGCGACGCTGGTCGGCCACGCCGACGGCGGACTGGTGTGCTGGGCGACCGCGCTGCTGCACCCGCGATTGGTGCGCGCTATCGCCGTGGTCAGCTCGCCGCATCCGGCGGCGCTGCGCAACTCGGCGCTGACCCGTGCCGATCAGGGCCGGGCACTGCTGCCGTGGTTGCTGCGCTACCAGCTGCCGTTCTGGCCGGAGCGCACCCTGACCCGCCACGACGGCGCCGAGATCGAACGCCTGGTGCGCAGTAGGGCCGGCGCGAATTGGCAGGCCAGCGAAGATTTCTCGGAAACCATCGGTCACCTGCGCACCGCGATCCAGATCCCGGCGGCGGCGCATTCCGCGCTGGAGTACCAGCGCTGGGCGGTACGCAGCCAGCTCCGTTCCGAGGGCCGGCGGTTCATGAAGGCGCTCGATCTTCGGACGCTGAACATCCCGCTTCTGCACCTGCGCGGCGACGACGACCCCTACGTGCTGGCGGATCCGGTGGCCAAGACCCGGCGTTACGCACCCCATGGCCGGTACGTATCCCTGCCCGGCGTAGGGCATTTCGCCCATGAGGAAGCGCCCGATGAGGTCAACGAGCAGCTGATGCGGTTCCTGTCGTCGAGCTAGCCGCGCCGGGCGGCGATCCGACGTGACTCACTCGCCGCCGACGCAGGTCTGGGTCGACACCGGTTCGGTGTCGCCGATCCGGGCTAGCTGGTTCGACACCTCCTCGGCGGTCATCACGAACCCGGTGTCGGCGTCGTCAACCGCCGCACCGAACACCACGCCGAGCACCCGGCCCTCCATGTCGATCATGGGGCCACCGGAATTGCCTTGTTGCACAGTGCCTCTGATCGTGTAGACCCGGCGGGTGACGGTGGCGGTGCGGTAGATGTCGGGGCCCTCGAGGTTGATCGTGTCGCGGACCCGGGCCGGGGTGGCCTCAAAGACCCCACCGCCGGGATAGCCCAGCACCAGCGCATCGGTGTCGGGCTCGGCCGGCGACGGCGCGAACGGCAACGGCGGCAACGGCAGGTCCGGCACCGCCAGAATCGAGATGTCTTCCTTGGGGTCGAAGGAGATCACCGTGGCGTCGTAGGACTTGGTGCCGCTCTCCACCGACACACTGTCCGACCCGGCCACCACGTGCGCGTTCGTCATCACCCGGTTGGGCGAGATCACAAAACCGGTGCCCTCCAACACTTTCTGGCAGTTGGGTGCCACGCCGCGGATCCGCAGCACACTCGGCGCGGTCGCCTCGACCACCGGGCTGGCCGCCAACCCGGGATCCGGCGCGTCCACCGCGGCGATCGGGGTGCGGTTGAACGGTTCCAGTACGGCGGGCAGCCCGGAGTCGTCGAGCACCGCCGACAACCGTCGCGGCACGTTCTTGAGCCAGCCCGGCGCCAGGTCGTCGACCTGGCGCAGTACTCGCGAGTCGTTGACCGCGGCGGCCAGGCTCGGCTGATCGGACGCGGTGAGCGGGGTGGCCAGCAGCCAGGCGGCGATCAGCACCACGACCAGTTGCAGCACCACGCCGACGACGGAGTCCAGTCCCCGGACGCCGGGGCTGCGGATCGCTCCGCGCACCGCCCGGCCCAGCACCACGCCGGCGACCTCACCGATGACGACCATCGCCAGGATCAGGAACAGCGCGGCGAACAGCTTGAGCCGGGCACCGGCGACGTGCTCGATCAGGTGCGGGGCCAGCAGCACCCCGGCCATCGCGCCGAGCGCCACGCCGACGAAGGACAGCAGCGAGCCGAGCGCGCCGGAGCGCCAGCCCGACACTGCGGCAACGAAGGCGATCGCCAGCACGGCGATGTCGAGCCACTGCGACGACGTCATATCCCGCCTTCTCCTCCAACCAGGGCCATCGCCTCGTCCAGCCCGCGCACCTCGGTCTCGTCCCAGGGTTGCGCCCAGCCGGCCACGTCCAACATCGCCGAGATCACCTGGGCGGTGAACCCCCAGACCAGCATCTCGTTGAGCCGAAACGCCGGCATGGCCCACCGCCGGCTGCGCGCATCACGGTAAACCATCAACCGGTTCTCGGGGTTGATGAACGCCCGGACCGGAACCCGTGCCACCACCGCGGTCTCGGCCGGATCCATGACGCTGACGGGCCCGGGATCCTCCGAGTAGGCCAGCACCGGCACCACCTGGAACCCCGAGGGCGCGATGAAGACCTTCTGCAGCACCGCCAGCGGGTGCACCCGGTGCGGGTCGATCCCGGTCTCCTCGTTGGCCTCTCGCAGCGCGGTGGCCACCGGCCCGGAATCGCCGGGATCGACGGCCCCGCCCGGGAACGCGGCCTGGCCGGCGTGGTGGCGCAGCGTCGAGGCCCGCACCGTGACCAGCAGGTCAGCCGATTCCGGTAGGTCGCCCGGCCGCTCCGCCGGCGGACCGGAGAACAGCACCAGCACCGCCGCATCGCGCCCGTGCCCGGTGATGTCGGCCGCAGCGTCGGCCGCGGTGACCATGCTGCGGATGTCGGCGGGCAGCCGGCGTTGGTAGGCGTTGGGCATCTCGTCGGTCTTGTCGATCAGCGGGCGCAGCCAGGGCGGGGCCGGAGACCGGGAATCGCCAGCGTTCACCGCGTCTCCCTCTGTGCCCGATCCCGATCGCCGCACCTCAACGCCCACTGCCCCCGACGGCGGCGGCGATCTCATCGGCAGTGGCGAAGGACTGCGGCAGGATGCGGGCAACGCTACCGTCCACGGCGAGCACCACGGTCGCGGGCATCACGTTGGGCACCCGCAACGCCGCCGCCACCTGGCGCCGGCCGTCCTGCAGCGTGGGCAGCCGCACGCCCAGCTCGGTCAGCAACGCCAACCCGGCGGCCTGGTTGTCGTCTTGGTGCACCGTCACCACGGTGACGTCCGGTCCGGCGCGGCGCTGGTATTCGGCGAAGGCGGGCAACTCGTCGCGGCACGGCCGGCACCAGTAGGCCCACAGGTTCAGCACCACCCGGTGGCCGGCGAACATGGCGGCCACGTCGACGGGCGCACCGTCGGCCGCGCATTCCACCGTGA
This sequence comes from Mycolicibacter senuensis, assembly GCF_002101885.1. Taxonomy (GTDB): domain Bacteria; phylum Actinomycetota; class Actinomycetes; order Mycobacteriales; family Mycobacteriaceae; genus Mycobacterium; species Mycobacterium senuense. The sequence continues at coordinate 253,835 of NZ_LQPS01000039.1, read as the reverse complement.
CGCCGCGCAGCGCCGCGGGGCCGGTCCCTTCGGCTGCATCCCGGCACGGCGGCAGGCCGGCGCGCTCCCGCAGGACGGTGAGGTCTTGCGCCACCGCGGGCGCGGGCATGCCGCGGTCCGGCCGCACCGGTTCACGGCGCAGCTCGATCAGCAGTGCGGCGACCAATGCGGCCGCCACCGCCGCCACCGCCAGGGTCCACCAGGTCGACCTGCTCATCGGCCGCATCCGCGCCTGGCCGCTACAGCCCGGCCAGGGCCAGCAGGTGCTCGGTCTCGGGACCTTTGACCAGCGCGGCGGCCTCCAGCCGGTCGGTGGGTCCCAGCCCGAACGAGGGGCAGTCCTTGGCCAGCACGCACACCCCGCAGGCCGGTTTGCGGGAATGACAGACGCGGCGGCCGTGGAAGATCACCCGGTGGGACAGCAGCGTCCATTCCTTGCGTTCGATCAGTTCGCCGACCGCGTGCTCGACCTTGACCGGATCCTCCTCGGCGGTCCAGCCCCAGCGCCGCACCAGGCGACCGAAGTGCGTGTCGACGGTGATGCCCGGTATCCCGAACGCATTTCCCAGGATCACGTTGGCGGTCTTGCGGCCCACCCCGGGCAGCCGCACCAGATCGTCCATCGTGGCCGGCAGTTCGCCGTCGTAGCGTTCGACCAGCGCCTGCCCCAGCTTGATCAGCGACGTGGTCTTGTTGCGGTAGAAGCCGGTGGGCCGGATCAGTTCCTCCAACTCGGCCCGGTCGGCCTGTGCGTAGTCCAGCGCGGCCGGGTAGCGGGCGAACAGCGCCGGCGTCGTGAGGTTCACCCGCACGTCGGTGCATTGGGCCGACAGCACCGTCGCCACGGCCAGCTCCAGCGGCGTGGTGAAGTCCAACTCGCAGTGGGCATCCGGAAATGCCTGCGCCAGAGTCCGATTCATTCGGCGGGCACGCCGCACCAGCCCGATCCGGGTCTCCGTCCGCGCCGTGCGGGCGGTTGGGGATGTCCTGTCCACTGTCACCTCCGACAGGGTACTAATTTGTGACCGCAATGAGACCTTGCCCAGGTTTACTGTCACGTTGTGTCCTGGCTGCTGATCACCGCCATACCCGCGTTGCTGATGCTGGCAGCGGTCGGGCTGGAGCGCATTGAGACCGGGTTGGGCGAGGTCGAGGCGACGAATCCGCAGTTTCCCCGGACTCGGCAGGCCAATCGTGTGTAGCGTTGGCCCAACGCTTGACTCCTGGCTCTAGACTCAGATGGCTGGCCCGGTAAAGGCTGGCGTTTGCGCGTTTCAAACCTTCATTCAAGAACATCTAAGGGGCAACGTGGACGAGATCCTGGCGAGGGCCGGAATCTTCCAGGGAGTTGAGCCCAGCGCCGTCGCCGCGCTGACCAAGCAGCTTCAGCCCGTGGACTTTCCGCGCGGACACACCGTGTTCGCCGAAGGGGAGCCCGGCGATCGGCTGTACATCATCGTCTCCGGGAAAGTGAAGATCGGCCGGCGGTCGCCCGACGGCCGGGAGAACCTGCTGACCATCATGGGGCCGTCGGACATGTTCGGGGAGTTGTCGATCTTCGACCCCGGCCCGCGGACCTCCAGCGCGACCACCATCACCGAGGTGCGGGCCGTCTCGATGGACCGCGACGCACTGCGGTCGTGGATCTCCGACCGTCCCGAGATCGCCGAGCAGCTGCTGCGGGTGCTGGCCCGCCGGCTGCGCCGCACCAACAACAACCTCGCCGACCTGATCTTCACCGACGTGCCCGGCCGAGTCGCCAAGCAGCTGCTGCAGCTGGCGCAGCGGTTCGGCACCCAGGAGGGCGGGGCGCTGCGGGTCACCCACGACCTGACCCAGGAGGAGATCGCCCAGCTGGTGGGGGCCTCGCGCGAGACGGTGAACAAGGCGCTGGCCGACTTCGCCCACCGCGGCTGGATCCGGCTGGAGGGCAAGAGCGTGCTGATCTCCGACTCCGAGCGGCTGGCTCGCCGAGCCCGCTAGCTTTCTCGCGAGGCTGGGGGTACCTCCCGCTCGCGAGGCTGTAGTTGGCGTGGCGCCTACTCGCACTTCTTCGCGTTAACTACAGCTTCGACGCTATAGCGCCCGCAGGTAGTCCAGCTGGGCCTGCACCGACCATTCGGCGGCGTCCCACAACTCCTCGTCGACGTCGGTGTAGACGTGTTCGACGACCTGGCGTGTGGTGGCGTCCTCGCCCAGTGCGGTCAGCGCCGAACGCACCTGATCGAGTCGCTGCTCGCGGTGCGCGAGATATCCGGCGGCCACCGCGTCGATGTTCGGCAGCTCCGGCCCGTGCCCGGGCAGCACCGTGCGCCCGCCCAGGCCGCGCAGCCGGTGCAGGGAGTCCAGGTAGTGCGCCAGGTCGCCGTCTTCGGTGTCGATGACGGTGGTGCCCCGGCCCAGCACGGTGTCGGCGGTCAGCACGGCATCGTCCAGCACGAACGACAGCGAGTCCGCGGTGTGCCCGGGAGTGGCGAACACCGTGATCCGCAGACCCGCGGCATCGATCACCTGGCCGTCGACCAAGCCGCCGCCGAGCCGGCGCTGGAATCCGCTGCCCGCCGAGTACACCGGCACCCCGAGCGAGTCGGCCAGCTTGTCGATGCCGTCGGTGTGGTCGAAGTGCCGGTGGCTGATCAGTACCAGCGCGACCTTGCCCAGCTCGGCGAGCCGGCCGATGTGCTCGTCGTCGTCCGGGCCGGGGTCGACGATCACCACCTCATCGCTGCGCGGCCCCCGCAGCACCCAGGTGTTGGTGCCCTCCAAGGTCATCAGGCCGGGGTTGTCGGCCAGCAGCACCGACGCGGTCTCGGTGACCGGTCGCAGCCGACCGTAGGCGGGATGACTCAGCGACACGCTTATCCGATTGCTGACCTGATCTCGACGATCAACTCGACTTCGACGGGCGCATTCAGCGGCAACTCCGAGACCCCGACGGCCGAGCGGGCATGCGCACCGGCCTCCCCGAACACCTCGCCGAGCAACTCGGAGGCCCCGTTGACCACGCCGGGCTGGCCGTTGAAGTTCGGCGCCGACGCCACGAACCCGACCACCTTGACCACCCGGGTCACCGCGTCGAGTCCGACGAGGGCGTCGACGGCGGCCAGCGCGTTGAGCGCACAGATCCGGGCCAGCGCGTGCCCGTCCTCCGGGCTGACCTCGGCGCCGACCTTGCCGCTGCGGGTCAGCTTGCCCGCGGCCATCGGCAGTTGACCGGAGGTGTAGACCAGGTCGCCGGTCCGCACCGCCGGAACGTAGGCCGCCAACGGTGCCGCGGTCTCGGGCAGCTCGATCCCGAGTTCGGTCAGCCGCGCCCGCCAGCTCATTTCGGGCGCTTCAGGAAGGCGATGAGCTGTTCACCCGACGGCCCGGGGAGCACCGAGACCAGCTCCCAGCCGTCCTCGCCCCACTGGTCGAGAATCTGCTTGGTGGCGTGCGTGATCAGCGGGACGGTGGCGTACTCCCACACGGTGCGTTCGCTCATAGCAGCGAGCTTATCGCTAGCCCGGACAAGCGCTTGGTTAGCATGCAGTGGTGACAGCCACACCGGGGAAGGACGGCGCGCACGCGTCGACAGGCACGAGTCCCATCGGCTGGCCTTCGCGATTGACGAAGGCACGGCTACATTTCGTGACCGGTAAGGGCGGTACCGGCAAGTCGACGGTGGCCGCCGCGCTGGCGCTGGCGCTGGCGGCCGGTGGGCGCCGGGTACTGCTGGTGGAAGTCGAAGAGCGCCAAGGGATCGCGCAACTCTTCGACGTGCCACCGCTGCCGATCGACCCGCTCAAGGTCGCGACCGCCGAAGATGGCGGACAGGTCGATGCGCTGGCGATGGACATCGAGGCCGCGTTCCTGGAATACCTCGACCTGTTCTACAACCTGGGCATCGCCGGCCGGGCCATGAAGCGCGTCGGGGCGGTCGAGTTCGCCACCACCATCGCCCCGGGCCTGCGCGACGTCATCCTCACCGGCAAGATCAAGTACCACGTGATCCAGACCGACAAGAACAAGAAGCCGGTCTACGACGCGATCGTGGTGGACGCGCCGCCGACCGGCCGGATCGCCCGGTTCCTCGACGTCACCAAGGCGGTGTCACAGCTGGCCAAGGGCGGCCCGGTGCACTCGCAGGCCGACGGCGTGGTGCAGCTGCTGCACTCCGATGCGACCGCGATCCACCTGGTGACGCTGCTGGAGGCCTTGCCGATGCAGGAGACCCTCGAGGCGATCGACGAGCTGCGGGAGCTGGATTTGCCGATCGGCAGCGTGATCGTCAACCGCGACATCCCCGCACATCTGGATCCCGACGACCTGACCAAGGCCGCCGAGGGCGTCGTCGACGCCGACGCGGTCCGCGCCGGCCTGACCGCGGCCGGCATCACGCTGACCGACGACGACTTCGCCGGCCTGCTGACCGAGACCATCCAGCACGCCACCCGCATCAGCGCCCGGACCGAGACGGCCGAGCAGCTGGAGCAGCTGGACGTGCCGCGGCTGCACCTGCCGACGATCACCGACGGGGTCGACCTCGGCAGCCTTTATGAGCTCTCCGAGATTCTCGGCCGACAGGGGGTCCGATGACACCGGATACGACCGGCAAGCCGGCGGCGCTGGACATGGCCGCCATCCTGGCCGACACCGCCAACCGGGTGGTGGTGTGCTGCGGCGCCGGCGGCGTCGGCAAGACCACCACCGCCGCCGCGATGGCACTGCGTGCCGCCGAATACGGCCGCACCGTGGTGGTGCTGACCATCGACCCGGCCCGGCGGCTGGCGCAGGCGCTGGGCATCGACGATCTGGGCAACACCCCGCAGCGGGTGCCGCTGGGACCGGAGGTTCCCGGCGAGCTGCACGCGATGATGCTGGACATGCGCCGCACCTTCGACGAGATGGTGGTCCAGTACTCCGGCGATGAGCGGGCGGAGGCGATCCTGAGCAACCAGTTCTACCAAACGGTCGCCACCTCGCTGTCCGGCACGCAGGAGTACATGGCGATGGAGAAGCTCGGCCAGCTGCTCGCCGAGGACCGCTGGGATCTGGTGGTGGTCGACACCCCGCCGTCCCGCAACGCCCTGGACTTCCTGGACGCGCCGAAGCGGCTGGGCAGCTTCATGGACAGCCGGCTGTGGAAGCTGTTGCTGGGGCCCGGGCGCGGCATCGGCAAGCTGGTGGCGGGTGCGCTCGGCTTGGCGATGAAGGCGCTGTCAACCGTGCTCGGTTCGCAGATGCTCTCCGATGCGGCCAATTTCGTTCAGTCCCTGGACGCCACCTTCGGTGGATTCCGGGAGAAGGCCGACCGCACCTATGACCTGCTCAAGCGCCGTGGCACCCAGTTCGTGGTGGTGTCAGCTGCCGAGCCCGACGCGCTGCGTGAGGCGTCGTTCTTCGTCGACCGGCTCTCCACCGAGCACATGCCGCTGGCGGGGCTGGTCCTCAACCGGACCCATCCGATGCTGTGCGAGCTGCCCATCGAGCGCGCCATCGACGGCATCGAAACGCTGCAGGAAGCCCCGGGCGAGACGGTGTCCGACGGGGCGAAGGCGCTGGCCACCGCGGCACTGCGGATTCACGCCGAACGTGGTGCCACCGCCAAGCGTGAGGTCCGGCTGCTGTCGCGCTTCACCCGGGCGAACCCGCGGGTTCCCATCGTCGGGGTGCCGTCGCTACCGTTCGATGTCTCCGACCTGGAGGCACTGAGCGCCATCGCCGACCAACTGACGGCGAAGTAGCCGCAAAGAAGACTCAGCCGCGTTTCAGCCGGCCTCAACCAGCATCGCGCTGTTTGCGCTGGGCGGCGAAGTAGTCGCGCCAGGAGGCCACCTCGGGGTGCTGTTTGAGCAGCGCCCGCCGTTGCCGCTCGGTCATGCCGCCCCACACGCCGAACTCGACCCGGTTGTCCAGGGCGTCGGCCAGGCATTCCAGCACCACCGGGCAGTGCCGGCAGATCACCGCGGCCTTGCGCTGTGCCGCACCGCGTACGAAGAGCTCATCGGGGTCGGCGCTGCGACACAGTGCCTTGGAGACCCAGGCGATCCTGCTCTCGTCCTGCACGCCGCGCAGGACCGTTCGGGACGCCGGTGTCGCCGGTGGGTTGGTCTTTTGAACCGCTGGCCGTGTAAGAGACACTGACGATCCTCCGTCCCGGCCGCCCCAGCAGCCACCTATTCAGCACCTTCGATATCAACGTCGACCACCATTGCGATCTACGCCACATCGTGTCATGAGTGTTACCTGAATCGCACCCGATGTCCAAGTTAGGTGGTCAGGTGGGGTTCGCGCAACTGGTAGATGCCCCCTTTTTTGGGACAACCGTGCCGTCCGATCATGATCTGCACGGTTACCGGGCGCCACGACCGGTCTGGGCCCGGCGTTTTCCCGGCGGCGCAGACAGGCCTCGGATCCGGCGTTCGCCCCCGCCCGCCGGGGTCTGCCGGGGACTTCGGTCAGCGCCCCCGGCCACCGGCGTTAGGGTGTTAGCCATGTCGGAGCGTCCCCCGACCGGCCCAACCGTGCTCAAACTGGCCGGGTGTTGTTTGCTCGCCGCTGTGCTGCTCGCGGCGCTGCTGTTCCCGGTCGCCGGGGGTATCGGCCTGATGTCCAACCGCGCCTCCGACGTGGTCGCCAACGGCTCGGCCCAGTTGGTGGGCGGCGACGTGCCGGCGGTGACGACGATGGTCGACGCCAAGGGCAACACGATCGCCTGGTTGTACTCCCAGCGCCGGTTCGAGGTTCCCAGCGACAAGATCGCCGACACCATGAAGCTGGCGATCGTCTCCATCGAGGACAAGCGGTTCGCCGAGCACAGTGGCGTCGATTGGAAGGGCACGCTGACCGGGCTGGCTGGCTACGCCTCCGGCGACCTCGACACCCGTGGCGGGTCCACCCTCGAGCAGCAGTACATCAAGAACTACCAACTGCTGGTGCTGGCCCAGACCGATGCCGAGAAGCGCGCCGCGATCGAGACCACCCCGGCGCGCAAGCTCCGCGAGATCCGGATGGCGCTCACCCTGGACCGCACCTTTACCAAACCGCAGATCCTGACCCGCTACCTGAACCTGGTGTCGTTCGGCAACAACTCCTTCGGCATCCAGGACGCCGCCCAGACCTATTTCGGCGTCGACGCCGCGGACCTGAACTGGCAACAGTCGGCGATGCTGGCCGGGATGGTGCAGTCGACCAGCGCGCTGAACCCCTACACCAATCCCGAGGGTGCGCTGACACGCCGGAACCTGGTGCTGGACACCATGATCGAGAACCTTCCCGACCAGGCCGACGCGCTGCGCGCGGCCAAGGAAGAACCGCTGGGCATCCTGCCGCAGCCCAACGAGTTGCCGCGAGGCTGCATCGCGGCCGGCGACCGGGCGTTCTTCTGCGACTACGTGCAGGAGTACCTGGCGCGGGCCGGCATCAGCAAGGAGCAGGTGGCCCGCGGTGGTTACGTCATCCACACCACGCTGGACCCGGACGTGCAGGGCTCGGTCAAGCAGGCGATCGACAGTTTCGCCAACCCGAACGTGCAGGGCATCGCCAGCGTGATGAGCGTGATCAAGCCCGGCCCCGACGCGCATCCGGTGCTGGCGATGGCCAGCAACCGCACCTACGGACTGAACGGCGACATCGGCGAAACCATGCGCCCGCAGCCGTTCTCACTGGTCGGTGACGGCGCCGGGTCGATCTTCAAGACGTTCACGGTTGCCGCCGCACTCGAGATGGGCATGGGAATCAGCGCCGAACTCGAGGTGCCGGGCCGGTTCCAGACCAAGGGCATGGGCAGCGGCGGCGCCAAGGGCTGCCCCAAGGAGACCTGGTGCGTGGTGAACGTCGCCCCCTACCGGTCGCCGATGAACGTCTCCACCGCACTGGCCACCTCGCCCAACACCGCGTTCGCCAAACTGATCTCGCAGGTCGGGGTGGGGCGCGCCGTCGACATGGCGATCAAGCTGGGGCTGCGTTCCTACGCCGATCCCGGTACCGCCCGCGACTACGACCCGGACAGCAACGAGAGCCTGGCCGACTTCGTCAAGCGGCAGAACCTGGGGTCGTTCACGCTGGGCCCGATCGAGGTCAACGCGCTGGAGCTGTCCAATGTCGCCGCCACCCTGGCCTCCGGCGGTGTCTGGTGCCCGCCGAACCCGATCGACAAGGTCTTCGACCGCGACGGCAACGAGATGGCCGTCACCACCGAGACCTGTGAACGGGTGGTTCCCGAAGGCCTGGCCAACACGCTGGCCAACGCGTTGAGCAAAGACATCGCCGGCGGCGGCACCGCAGCACCGGCGGCGGGTTCGGTTGGCTGGGATCTGCCGATGGCCGGAAAGACCGGAACCACCGAGGCGCACCGGTCGTCGGGCTTTCTGGGTTTCACCAACCAGTACGCGGCGGCCAACTACATCTTCGACGACTCCAGCTCACCGTCGGACCTGTGCTCGTTCCCGCTGCGGCACTGCGGGGACGGCGACCTCTACGGCGGCAACGAGCCGGCCCGGACCTGGTTCGCCGCGATGAAGCCGATCGCCACCGACTTCGGTGACGTCGTCATGCCGCCGACCGATCCCCGCTACGTCGACGGCGGCCCCAACTCGCGGGTGCCCAGCGTCGTCGGCCTGGACGTCGACGCCGCACGCCAGCGGCTCAAAGAAGTCGGGTTCCAGGTCGCCGAACAACCGAACTGGGTCAACAGCAGCGCCCGCTCCGGAGCCGTGGTGGGCACCTCGCCGAGCGGACAGACCATTCCCGGCTCCATCGTGACCATCGAGGTCAGCAACGGCATCCCGCCGCCACCTCCGCCGCCGCCGGAGGGCCTGCCGCCACCGGTGGGCTCGACGGTGGTGGAGATTCCCGGGTTGCCGCCGATCACCATTCCGCTGCTGCCGCCGCCGGCGCCGGGGCAGCCGTTGCCGCCGTAACCGCGGAGCCGCTGTCGAGGCGCAGTATTCTGAAACGCATGGCTCCATCACCCGCTCTGACCCGTTCCCTGGTCGCCGCATCGGCTGCGCTCGGACCGGCGGCCCTGGCCATCGGCTACGGCGCGATCATCGAACGCAACGCCTTCGTGTTGCGCGAGGCGACGATGCCGGTGCTGGCGCCGGGTTCGTCACCGCTGCGGGTGCTGCACATCAGTGACATCCACATGCGGCCCGGCCAGCGCCGCAAGCAGGCGTGGTTGCGCGAGCTGGTCCGGCTGGAACCGGACCTGGTGGTCAACACCGGCGACAACCTGGCCCACCCGAAGGCGGTGCCGGCGGTGGTGCAGGCGCTCGGTGACCTGCTCTCGGTGCCCGGCGTGTTCGTCTTCGGCAGCAACGACTACTTCGGGCCGCGGCTGAAGAACCCGGCGAAGTACCTGACCAAGCCGACGCATCGCGTCTACGGCACTCCGCTGCCGTGGCAGGACCTGCGGGCGGCGTTCACCGAGCGGGGCTGGCTGGACCTGACCCACAACCGTCGGGAGTTCGACGTGGCCGGGCAGCGGATCGCCGCGGCCGGTGTCGACGACCCGCACATCGAACGGGACCGCTACGACACCATCGCCGGCCCGGCCGACCCGACCGCCACGCTGCGGCTGGGGCTCACCCACTCGCCGGAGCCGCGGGTGCTGGACCGCTTCGCCGCCGACGGCTACCAACTGGTGATGGCCGGCCACACCCATGGCGGGCAGTTGTGCCTGCCGTTCTACGGCGCGCTGGTGACCAACTGCGGCCTGGACCGCTCGCGTGCCAAGGGACCGTCGCAGTGGGGTGCCCACCTGCGCCTGCACGTCTCGGCCGGTATCGGCACCTCACCGTTCGCGCCGGTGCGCTTCGCGTGCCGCCCGGAGGCAACCCTGCTGACCCTGGTGCCCGCGCCCACCGGCGGCGATGACTCGCGGCTCACTCGCGGCTCCTGGGAGCCGTCCGTGTCGGCTCGTTGACCGGGCGGGTTGCCGACCACGGCCATCCACGCCGCTGGGCCGACAACGCGATCCAGCTGATCGAGGCCGACGCCCGGCGCAGCGCCGACACCCACCTACTGCGCTACCCGCTGCCGTCGGCGTGGGCCGCCGACGTTGACGTGGCGCTGTATCTCAAGGACGAAACCACCCACATCACCGGCAGCCTCAAGCATCGGCTGGCGCGCTCGCTGTTCTTGTACGGATTGTGCAACGGCCGGATCGCCGAGGGCACCACGGTGGTGGAGGCGTCCTCGGGGTCGACGGCGGTGTCCGAGGCCTACTTCGCGGCCCTGCTGGGCCTGCCGTTCGTCGCGGTGATGCCGGCCTCGACCAGCGCATCGAAGGTGGCACTGATCGAGACGCAGGGCGGGCGCTGCCATTTCGTGGCACATCCGGCTGACGTGTACGCCGAAGCGGAGCGGATCGCCGCCGACACCGGCGGGCACTACCTTGATCAGTTCACCAACGCCGAACGGGCCACCGACTGGCGCGGCAACAACAACATCGCCGAGTCGATCTTTCAGCAGATGCGCGAGGAGGCGCACCCGATCCCGGACTGGATCGTGGTCGGGGCCGGTACCGGCGGCACCAGTGCGACGATCGGGCGCTACATCCGGTATCGCCGCCACGCCACCCGGCTCTGCGTGGTCGACCCGGAGCATTCGGCGTTCTACCCGGCCTACGAGCAGTGCCGGTATGACCTGGAGATCGAGGAGTCGTCGCGTATCGAGGGCATCGGGCGGCCGCGGGTGGAGCCGTCGTTCCTGCCGGATGTGGTGGATCGGATGGTCGCGGTCCCGGACGCGGCCTCGGTGGCCGCGGCGCGTCATGTCAGCGCGGTCCTGGGCCGGCGGGTGGGTGCCTCCACCGGGACCAACGTCTGGGGTGCGTTCGGGTTGCTGTCGGAGATGGTCGCCGACGGGCGCAGCGGATCGGTCGTGACCTTGCTGGCCGACAGCGGCGACCGCTACGCCGACACCTACTTCAGCGACGATTGGCTGGCACAGCAGGGACTGGACCCGACGGGGGCCGCGGCGGTGCTGTCGGAGTTCGAGCGGTCCTGCCGCTTCGCGTTCGAGTGAGTCTGTTCGTCGGCGTTGTCGGGGTTGGTGGCCACCAGCCACAGCGCAGCCAGCGTGAAGAACCCCGCATACACCGCCCCGCCCAACAGCGTCATAATCTGACTCCCTTGCACAGCGTTAGTTATTAGCCAGTCTGCCTAGTTTTGGCGGCGTTTGCAGCTTCCCGCGCCGGATTGTGGGGCGTTTCATGCTGCGTCGGCGGAGTGACCTGTGTCCCGCAATCGGCTTCTGGGCAGTGCGTTTGGGTAGCTACCGGGGCGGTGCGATACGCTGTCGTGGCTTCACACGGGGTGTGGCGCAGCTTGGTAGCGTGCTTCGTTCGGGACGAAGAGGTCGTGGGTTCGAATCCCGCCACCCCGACAGTAGAAACCCGCTCTCACCTGGCCGAACAGGAGGGGCGGGTTTTTTGCCGCTGCTCGCGGGCAACGCGGGCAAACGACGCGCGTCCCATTCCCGCCCGTGCCCGCGCTTGCGGCCAGGCCGCCATGGATCTCAGCCGGCGGTGCTTCAACGCTTCCGAATACGGGCATACGTCCTCGTGGTTGCGCCGATTCACGGTTTGAAAGGGAGACTCCTTCATGGGTCTGGATTTATCGCCAGCGAACCCGCGTCCTGGACAACGCAAAAGAGTGGGTCGACGAGCACGGGATACCCCCGCCGGGTACGTAGGTTCACGTCGGCGGCAACTGGAACCACACACCGCCACCGCGACTCATGTTGTTGCAGTTTTCTGCCTCGGCCCGCCGGTCATGCCGCAGGAAACGCAGCGACGGGTGGCGGTGCCTAGCGCCGACCGGGTCCGCCTGGGCCGGCGCCGACCGGTCCAGGGCCGACCGGGCCAGGGCCGGCCGGGCCAACAACACCGCCAGGTCCCACGGGACCGCCAACGCCGACGCCGGCGGGTCCAGCGGGTCCGATGAACGGATGCGGGTCGATGCCCCCGGGCTCGCATTGATTTGTCTCGGTGTTGAAGTACATGCCGTAGCCACAGCCATCGACGGGATAGGCCCCGCTGACAGCGGGTGACGCGAGTCCGGTCAGCGATACTGATGTCGCGACAACGGCGAACATGGTGGCTCGGCGCCGCAGCAATCGGCTCATTGCCGTCTCATTTCTGTTGTCAGCTGAGCACTGATAAGGGTGTCAACCCGTCCACCATAAGCGCGCGTAACCGGTTTCACCGGTGGCTGAGTCGAATAGGTTCCAGCCGGGCAGCGTTGCTCGTATCGGACTGGCGGGGATCCGCGCCCACTTCATCGCTGAAATCAAAGACTCGGATGACTGGTCGGGTGTGGCCATGCTCTGACCGTCACCTACCGCAACGACAACCCGCCACGAGCACTCACTTCAGGATCTGCAGCCGCCACTCACGCAATATCGGCTCGATCATCACGAAATAGGTGGTGTTGTCGTCGCCCTCGGGGCCGCCCGTCAGTATTCCCGCGGCGCTGATGGTGCCGTCGGGGTTCGTCACGAAACCCGGGCTGCCGCTGTCGCCCTCGCTGCTGTACAGATTCGTCACCACCAGGTTGCCGGCGACCTCGGTCACGGCCCCGCACGTCTCCCCGGTCCGCGAACCCACCTTGCAGAACGGCATGCCGACGTGGATCTGGCCGGGACTCAACACATCCCGGATGGGGTAGCGGCCGTCGACGCCACCGTTGGGCGGGGGCGTTCCCGGGCGCAGCCGGATGATGGCCGCGTCGCGGTCGTCGCCGTTGTTCTCGCTGGCGAAGATCGGGCCCAGTGGCGCGGCCGCGGCGTCAGTCCATTCCGAGCCGTCGCCGGAATCGCAGTGCCCGCTGGTGAACATGAAGTAGTCGCCGTGACGGTTCTGGGCGGCGAAGCCGGCAGTGCAGACGCTGTTGTCGTTGCCCACTTCCATGCCGGCCGTCGGATTGGCGGGCGCCGTGTCGGCGAACGCCACGCCGACCGCCGCGAGCGCGGCCGTGAGCAGGCTCGGCTTCCACATGTCACGCAACCCCGGGACCACCCGGTGATGTTAGCCCGGGGTTGACCGCCCGAGACCGGAATCACGGGCCATCACCTTTTTCCGGCCGGTTCAACCATTCGCGCCCAGCTTGGTGCGCGTCGACTCCCCGCTGAGCCCCCGCGCGGTGTTGACCAGCCCCACCATCGAGAACGCCTGCGGCGTATTGCCAACCTGGCGCCCGGATTCGGTGTCGTACTCCTCGCTGAGCAAGCCGACGTCGTTGCGCAGGCCCAGCAGTCGCTCGAACAGCGCCCGCGCCTCGTCGCGCCGGCCGATGCCGTGCAGCGCGTCGGCGAGCCAGAACGTGCACACCAGAAACGCCCCCTCGGTGCCGGGCAGTCCGTCGACGGATCCCTCGGAGGTGTCGTAACGCCGCAGGAATCCGTCGCTGGACAACTCCCGCTGGACCGCCTCGACGGTTCCCACCACCCGCGGGTCATCCCACGGCAGGAATCCCACCCGGGGGATCAGCAGCAGCGCCGAATCCAGTCCCGCCGAACCGTAGTACTGGGTGAACGTGCCACGCTCGGTGTCGAAGCCGTGCTCGCAGACGTCGGCGTGAATCGCACTCGCCAGTGCCCGCCACCGGTCGACCGGGCCTTCGCGTCCGTGGTTCTGCACCGCGTGCACCGCGCGGTCGACCCCGGCCCACGCCATCACCTTGGAGTGCACGAAATGGCGTTGTGGGCCACGGACTTCCCACAGGCTGGCGTCGGGAGAGTCCCAGTGGCCTTCGAGGAAGTCCAGCAGCGCGCGCTGGATGTCCCAGGCGGTGTCCTCGCACTCCAGGCCGGAGTCCAGCGCCAGGTTCAGCCCGTCGAGCACCTCACCCCACACGTCGAGCTGGAACTGGCCCGCGGCCTCGTTGCCGGTCCGCACCGGCGTCGAACCCTCGTATCCCGACAGCCAATCCAGCATCTGCTCGGGCAGCCGGCGAGTGCCGTCCAGGCCGTACATGATCTGCAGCTTGGCCGGATCGCCGGCCACGGCGCGCACCAGCCATTCCCGCCACGCTTTGGCTTCGGCGATGTAGCCGGTGCCCAGCAGCGCTTGCAGGGTGAAGGTGGCGTCACGCAGCCAGCAGTACCGGTAATCCCAATTTCGCACGCCGCCAATGCATTCCGGAAGCGATGTGGTGGCTGCCGCGACGATCCCGCCGGTCGGGGCGTAGGTGAGCGCCTTGAGGGTGATCACCGCGCGGCGCACCGCGTCGGCCCACCGGCCACGGTAGGAGCACTGGTCGATCCAGTTCTGCCAGAACGACTCGGTTTTGCCCAGTGCCCGCACGGCCTCGGACCGCACGGTATCCGGCAGCAGGTGCGACGGGGTGTGGGTCAGCACGAACGGCACCTGCTCGCCGGCGGACACCTCGAACTCCGCGACGGTGGTCATGTTCTCGCCACGCATTCCGACCGGACTGGACAGACAAACGGTGTCCGGACCCGCCACCGCGATCAGCCCGTCGTCGCTGCGGCGCATCCAGGGCACCACGTTGCCGTAGTCGAACCGGATCACCAGGTCCATGCGCATCGGCACCCGCCCGGACACCCCTTCGACGATCCGGACGACATCGGCGCTCTTCCCGCGCGGCGGCATGAAGTCGGTGACCCGCACCGTGCCCCCCGGGGTGTCCCATTCGCTGTCGACGATCAGCGTGTCGCCGCGATAGCCGCGCCGGGTGGCCGGGCCGCCGCCGGCCGGGGCGATGCGCCAGTAGCCGGCGGATTCGTCATGCAGCAGCGCCGCAAAACAGGCCGGGGAGTCGAACCGGGGCAGGCACAGCCAGTCGATGCCGCCGTCGCGGCCCAGCAACGCCGCGGTGTGCAGGTCACCGAGCAGTGCGTAGTCCTCGATCAGCGCTGATGCCATCGGCTACTAGAGGCGTTCCTTCACCGCGGCCGACAGCCGGGAACCGTCGGCCTTGCCCGCCGCGATCGCGGTGGCTGCCTTCATCACCAGACCCATGTGCTTCATGTGCGGCCGCTCCCCGATCTGTTCGGCCACCTGCGCCAGTGCGGTGTCGACGACGTCGGCCAGTTCGGCCTCGTTGAGCGGCTCGGGCAGGTACTCGGCGATGATCCGGGCCTCGGCGTGTTCCTCGGCGGCGAGTTCACCGCGCCCGTTCTCGGTGTAGATGGCGGCGGACTCCGCCCGCTTGCGGGCCTCGCGGGTCAGCACCTTGAGCACGTCGTCGTCGGTCAACTCGCGGGCTTGCTTGCCGGAGACCTCTTCGGACTGGATCGCGGCAAGCAGCATCCGCAAGGTTGCGGTACGCAGCTTGTCCTGCGCCTTCATCGCTTCGGTCAGGTCCGCCCGCAACCGGGATTTGAGTTCCGCCATGCCGCATAACGCTACGCTCAGCCACATGGTGAATCCGCCGCCGCCCGGATACCCGGGCCCTGGCTTTCCCCCGCCCGGGTACGGCCCACCGCCGGGTTACGGCCCACCACCACCGGGCTATGGCCCAGCACCCGGCTACGGCCCACCACCCGGCTACGGCCCACCGCCGGGTTACGGCCCACCACCACCGGGCTATGGCCCACCACCCGGCTACGGCACACCGGGCTACGGGCCGCCACCACCGGGATATCCGCAGCCCGAACTCAAACCGGGCGTGATCCCGCTGCGCCCGCTCAGCCTGACCGACATCTACAACGGCGCGGTCGGCTACGTCCGGGCCAACCCGGCCGTGGTGCTCGGGCTGACCGCGATCGTCGTGGTGGCCACCCAGATCATCAGCGGGATCGCGCTGTTCGGCCTGCTGAAGGCGGTCGCGCCGGAGCATCGCGGGTCGACCGCCGGCGATATCTCCGGCGGTGACGTGGTGGCGTGGCTGGTCGCGTTCGCCGGCGCGGGACTCGTGACAGCGCTGGGCACCATCGTGCTCACCGGCATGCTGACCGCCGTCGTCGGACGTTCGGTGTTCGGCTCACCGATCACCGTCGGGGAAGCCTGGGCCATCGTCCGCACCCGCTTTGCGGCGCTGATCGGCCTGACCGCCCTGGTCGGCCTGGCAGCGGCGGTACTGTGCGGATTCGCCGTGTTCATCATCGTGATGGCCGGCGGAGCCGGAGGGCCCGGCGCCGCGGTGCTGGTCGGGCTGCCGCTGGCGCTGGCAGTGATCGCGGCGCTGGGTTACGGCTACGCCGTGCTGGTGTTCGCGCCGACGGTGATCGTGCTGGAACGCCAACCGGTGTTCGAGGCGATGCGCCGGTCGTTCACGCTGGTGCGCAACAGTTTCTGGCGGGTGCTGGGCATCCTGATCCTGACCGCGCTGATCGCTTCGCTGGTCAGCAGCGCGGTGGCGTTTCCGTTCAACATCATCGGGATGGCCGTCACCCACGGCGCCGACGCCTTGACCACGTCGGCGCAGCTGGACGTATTCTCCCGGATAGGCGCGACGATCGGCCAGATCATCGTGCTGCCCTTCACCGCCGGCGTGGCGGTGCTGCTGTACACCGATCGCCGCATCCGTTCCGAAGCGTTCGACCTGGTGCTGCGCACCGGCGTGCCGAGCGGGCCCCATGCCGCCGGGCCGGCCGACCAGCTGTGGCTGACCCGGCCGCCGGGGTGAGGATCGCCGGGTGCCCACCATCGACATCGACCGCGACGCCGCCCGGGAGGCCGCCGAACGCGAGCTGAGCAAACCGATCTATCCGCGGCCGTCGCCGAAGCAGCAGTTCATCGACTTCCTCGAGGAACTGGTTCAGCGGCTGATCCGCAAGGGCGCAGAGCTGCCGGGTGGGTGGTTCACCATCAGTGTGCTGCTGATCCTGCTCGCGGCGGCGGTGGTGGCCGCGGTCGCCGTCGGCCGGCGCATGCTGCGCGACGGCCGCGGCGACCAGAGATTGTTCGGCACCGTGCAGCGCAGCGCCGACGAACACCGCGCAACCGCGCAACACTGTGCGGCCGCAGGAGATTGGGCCGAGGCGATCCGGCACCGCCTGCGGGCGGTGGCACGCGAACTCGAGGAAACCGGGGTACTCCATGCCGCTGCGGGGCGCACCGCGACCGAACTGGCCCGCGACGCCGGCGCCGCACTGCCCGACCTGGCGGACGCCTTGGCGCGGGCCGCCGAGACGTTCAACGATGTCAGCTACGGCGAGTTGCCGGCCACCCCGGACGGCTACCGCCTCGTCGCCGACCTGGACGAGCAGGTTTGCGCCCTGACGCAGCGGCGGCAGTACCGGTGACGGCCATACGACGGAAAGGACTGTGGGTCGCGTTCGCCCTGACCGTGATCGTGGTCGTGTCGGCGGTCGGCGCCTATCTGGGCAGTCCCCGACCGGGCGGCCGGATGGACCCGGCCGCCACCAGCCCACAGGGCGCGCACGCCGTGGTGGCGCTGCTGCGCGACCACGGCGTCGAAGTGGTCATCGCCGGCACCCTCGACGACGTCACCCGCGCGGCCCGACCGGACACGCTGATGCTGGTCGCCGAGACCCAGCGCATCGTCGGCGACGACCACTTGCAGCGGCTGGCCCGCCTTCCCGGCGACCTGCTGCTGGTGGCGCCCGGCGCCCGGGCGCGCAAGGCCCTGGCACCCGGGATCCGGTCCGGCCCGGCCAGCCCGTTCACCCGCCGGCCCGCCTGCACCTTGCGCGAGGCCGAGCGGGCCGGGACCGTCGACCTCGGCGCCACCGCCACCTACGTCGCCTCGGACGACCTGTCAGTACGCAGCTGTTACAACGGCGCGCTGGTGCGTTACCGCAGCGACGACCGCACCGTCACGGTGATCGGCAGCCCGTCCTTCATGACCAACACCGATCTGGCCCGTGACGGCAACGCCGCGCTGGCGATGAACCTGGCCGGCGCGCGGGACCGCCTGATCTGGTATGCACCCCAACATATCGAAGGCGGAAAAGCCGGGAGTGCAACGATTCTCGGGCTGATCCCGAGCAACGTGAGCTGGCTGGTCTGGCAGCTGTGCGTCGCGCTGACGCTGGCCGCATTGTGGAAGGGACGCCGACTCGGTCCGCTGGTCGCCGAAACCCTGCCGGTCGTGGTGCGCGCCTCCGAGACCGTCGAGGGCCTCGGCCGGCTCTACCGGTCCCGCCGGGCCCGCGACCGGGCTGGCGCCGCGCTCCGCACCGCGACCCTGCGCCGGCTCGCCCCGCGACTGGGCCTGGGCCTGGGCCCTGCACCGGATCCCCCGGCACTGGTCGCCGCGGTGGCCCAGCGCACCGGAGCACCTCCGGACTGGTTGTGGCACTTGCTGTTCGGCCCGCACCCGGAAAACGACGACGCGCTGGTAGCTCTTGCCCGCGCACTCGACGACATCGAAAGGCAGGTCACCGAATCGTGACACAGACTCCCCCGCATCCCCCCGCCGGCCCGGCGGTGCGCGAGGCGCTGCTGGCGTTGCGCACCGAGGTCGCCAAGGTGGTGGTCGGCCAGGACGCCGTGGTCAGCGGCCTGGTGATCGCACTGCTGTGCCGCGGCCACGTGCTGCTCGAAGGCGTTCCCGGGGTGGCCAAGACGCTGCTGGTCCGGACGCTGAGCGCGGCGTTGCGGCTGGACTTCAAGCGGGTCCAGTTCACTCCGGACCTGATGCCCGGCGACATCACCGGCTCGCTGATCTATGACACTCACACCGCACAGTTCGCCTTTCGCCCTGGTCCCATCTTCACCAACTTGCTGCTGGCCGACGAGATCAACCGCACCCCGCCGAAAACCCAGGCGGCACTGCTGGAAGCGATGGAGGAGGGGCAGGTCAGTGTGGACGGGGCAGCCAAACCGCTACCCGAAATGTTCATGGTGGCGGCCACCGCCAACCCGATCGAGTACGAGGGCACCTACCGGTTGCCCGAGGCGCAGCTCGACCGTTTCCTGCTCAAGCTGACCGTCCCGCTGCCGGGGCGGGAGGCCGAGATCGACATCTTGTCCCGGCACGCTCGGGGATTCGACCCGCACGACCTGTCCGCGGTCGCTCCGGTGGCCGGCGCCGCGGATCTGGCGGCCGGCCGCGCCGCGGTGCGCCAGGTTCTGGTCGCCGACCAGGTGCTGGGATACATCGTCGACGTGGTCGCGGCGACCCGGCACTCGCCGGCGTTGCAGCTGGGCGTCTCGCCGCGCGGCGCGACCGCACTGCTGGCCACCTCGCGGTCGTGGGCGTGGCTGTCCGGGCGCAACTATGTGACACCCGACGACGTCAAGGCGATGGCCCCGGCGACACTGCGGCACCGGGTGGTGTTGCGCCCGGAGGCCGAACTCGAAGGCGCCAGCGCCGACGGCGTGCTCGACGGCATCCTGGCCTCGGTTCCGGTGCCGCGCTGGTGATCCTGACCGGTCGAGCCGCACTGATCGCACTGGTCTGCGCCCTGCCCGTCGCGCTGGCCCCCTGGCCGGCGACGGCGTTCACCGTGCTGCTGGCCGGGCTCGGCGCCGCGGTGGCACTCGACATCGCGCTGGCGACCGATCCGGCCAGGCTGGCGATCACCCGGAGCATGGACAGCGCCGCCCGGCTGGGCCAGTCGGTGGCGACCACTTTGTCGGTCGTCAACGACGGCCGCCGGTTCCGCGGGCAACTGCGCGACGCCTGGCCTCCCAGTGCGTGCGCCCACCCGCGCGCCCACCTGCTCGAGCTGCCGGCCGGGCAGGAGCGTCGGCTGCTCACCGAGCTGCGCCCGATTCGCCGGGGCGACCAGCACGCCGCGCGGGTCACGCTGCGCTCGGTCGGGCCACTGGGGCTGGCCGGCCGCCAGCGGTCCCGGCGGGTGCCGGGGCATGTGCGGGTGTTGCCGCCGTTTCTGTCCCGCAAGCACCTGCCGGCCCGGTTGGCGCGGCTGCGGGAGATCGACGGGAATCTGCCGGCGCTGGTCCGCGGCCAGGGCAGCGAGTTCGACTCGCTGCGCGAGTATGTCGCCGGCGACGATGTGCGTTCGATCGACTGGCGCGCGACCGCCCGGCGCTCCGAGGTGGTGGTGCGGACCTGGCGGCCGGAACGGGACCGGCGGGTCGTCATCGTGCTGGACACCGGCCGCACCGCGGCCGGCCGGATCGGGGTCGACCCGACCGCCCGCGACCCGGCGGGTTGGCCTCGGCTGGACTGGTCGATGGATGCCGCACTGTTGTTGGCGGCGTTGGCGTTACGCGCCGGCGACCATGTCGATCTGCTCGCCCACGACCAGGTGACCCGCGCCGGTGTGTTCGGCGCCGCCCGCAGCCGGCTGTTCGCCCAGCTTGTCGACGCGATGGCGCCGCTGCAACCGGCGTTGGTCGAATCCGATGCCGCGGCAATGGTTTCGGTCTTGGCCCGCCGCGCCCGCCGAGGCAACCTGGTGGTGTTGTTGACCGACCTCAACGCCTCCGCACTGGAGGAAGGGTTGTTTCCGGTGTTGCCGAAACTGGCCGCCGAATACCAGGTGATCCTGGCCGCGGTGGCCGATCCCCGAGTGGACCGGCTGGCCCGGGGCCGCACCGACGCGGCCGCGGTGTACGACGCGGGCGCCGCCGAACGTTCCCGCAACGACCGGCAGACGGTGGCGGCCACGTTACGCCGCAGCGGCGTGCAGGTCATCGACGCCGGGCCGAATGACCTGGCGCCGGCCCTGGCCGATGCCTATCTGGCGATGAAGGCCGCCGGACGGCTCTGATCCTCATTCGTCGGCGAGCAGTCGCGCAAACCCCCAAATTGCGCTCGAAAATGGGGCTTTCATGTCTGCTCGGCGGGAATCAGCCGGTGGGGACGACGTCGGGGGCGTCGACGATGTCGCCGGTCTCGTCGGCGGCTACGGCCTTGCGGCCGAAGTGCACCACGTAGGCCAGAAACGCCGCCTCGGCCAGCACCCCGACACCGACCCGCAGCCACGTCGGCAAGGGCGACGGCGTCACCATCGCCTCGAGCAACCCGGCCACCGCCAGCACCGCGACCAGCCCCACGGCGACCGCGACGACGGCACGGCCCTGCTCGGCGAGCACCTGTCCGCGGGGCCGGTCGCCCGGCGCGATCACCATCCAGCCCAGCCGCATACCGACCGCGCCGGCCAGGAACACCGCGGTCAGCTCCAGCAGGCCGTGCGGGGCCAGCAGGCCGAGCATGAAGCCGCCTTTGCCGGCGTCGAACATCAACCCGAGTGCCACACCGAGGTTGGCGGCGTTGGCCAGCAGCAGCGCCGGGATCGGCAACCCCAGTAGGACGGAGAACGCGATAGCGCGCGCGGCCACCCAGGAGTTGTTCACCCAGACCTTCAGCGCGAAGGCCCCGGCCGGGTGATCGCTGTAGTACGAGGCGAAGTCGTGGTTGACCAGTTGGTCGAGCTCGGCGGGGGCGCCGATCAGCGCCTGCACGTCCGGGTCGCCGGCCACCCAGGCCGCGATGACCACCGCGACGGCCAGGAAGGCCGCGGCCGTGCCCAGCCACCACCGCCAGGCCCGGTAGGCGACCACCGGAAACGACACCGTCCAGAACCGGACGAACTCCGAGGCCAGCGGGGCGTGCGCACCGGTGACGGCGGCACGCGAGCGCGCCACCAACCCGGAGAGCCGGCCGATGAGTGCCGAATCCGTCGACGATGAGCGCACCACCGACAGGTGGGTGGAGACCCGCTGGTAGAGCTCCACGAGCTCGTCGAGTTCGGCACCGTTGAGCCGGCGACGATGCTTCACCAGCGACTCCAGCCGATCCCAGGCCGGGCCATGGGTCAGCACGAAGGCGTCGACATCCACGCCGTCGAGCGTAGCGAGGACTGCGAGCACGGCGAAGCCGAGCGGGACAGGTCTCGCCATAGGTACAGCCCGGAGTTCCCCGCCGGCGCCGGATCGGCGGGTAGCGTCTGCGCTATGCCGAATCGCAGCCACGAGCTGGTGACCGGCGACGCCGTCGTTCTCGACATACCGATCGCGCAGCTGCCGGTGCGCGCGGTCAGCGCGCTGATCGACATCACCGTCGTCATGGTGGCCTACGTGTGTTCGATGGTGCTGTGGGCGATGACCCTCGGCCGCTTCGACGCCGCCCTGACCGCCGCGATCATGATCATCTTCGCGGTGGTGCTCCTGGTCGGTTATCCGGTCACCATCGAGACACTCACCCGGGGCCGGTCGCTGGGCAAGATGGCGATGGGATTGCGGGTGGTCTCCGACGACGGCGGCCCGGAACGCTTCCGGCAGGCGCTGTTTCGGGCGCTGGCCGGCGTGGTGGAGATCTGGGCGCTGACCGGCAGCCCGGCGGTGATCGCCAGCCTGCTGTCGGCGCGCGGGAAACGACTGGGCGATATCTTCGCCGGCACGATGGTGATCAGTGAACGCGGGCCGGCCGCGGTGCCGCCACCGCAGATGCCTCCCGGGCTGGCGTGGTGGGCGTCCAGCCTGCAACTCTCGGGGCTGCGATCCGAATCAGCCGAGTTGGCAAGGCAATTCCTCGGCCGCGCTGCACAACTCGACCCGCACACCAGGCAGATGATGGCCTACCGGATCTCCGGTGAGGTGCTCGCGCACATCTCGCCGCCACCGCCACCGGATGCCCCGCCGGAACTGGTGCTGGCGGCGGTGCTCGCCGAGCGCCATCAACGTGAGCTGGCCCGGCTCCAGGCCGGGCCACCCATCCCCTATTTCACCGCGGCTCCCGACTCATGGCCGCCGACGGGGCCGGGCGGGTTCGCGCCGCCGCGCTGACTCGATCAGAGTTGTTCGACGGTGAGCCCATCGCCTCGTAGATGGAGCGCGCCCGGGCGTCCCTGGTGGCCAGCGCAACACCATGCTCTCGAGCCGCCGACGCGACCAGCGCGTCATAGGCAGCGCCGCCCGTCACACCCCTGTCGGCAGACTCCCGATGGAAAGCCCCTAAGCGACTTGCCACCCGATAGGTTCCGATATATCGTTAGCGTATCGGAAGCGAGGAACGCTTCCGGTCCCCAGAGCACAAGAGGTGAGTTATGAATGTCCCCTTCGGTCCGCCCGACGGACCCTTCACGCACGACCCCGAGCAGTCCGGCGGATTCGGATTCGGCGCCACCCCGCATCAACGCCGAGCCGCCCACGCGGCGCGCCGGCACGCCCGGCGCGAGTTCCGCCGGCAACTGCGCGACGACGGCGCCGAGCGCTGCGGGCCGTTCGGCTTGCACCCTGGTCACGAGTCCGGCGGGCCGGGCTTAGGCGCGGGCTTCGGCCCCGACTTCCGGCACGGTTTCGGCCCGGGCTTCGGCCCCGGATTCGGCCCCGGCGGTCCCGGTTTCGGCTTCGGTCCGCCCGGGCGCCGCGGCCATCGGCGCGGCCACCGCGGCCGGCGCGGTGACGTGCGGCTCGCCATCCTGGCGCTGCTGGCCGAGGGCCCGATGCACGGCTACGAGATCATCCAGCAGATCGCCGAACGCAGCGAGCAACTGTGGCGCCCCAGCCCAGGTTCGGTGTACCCGACGCTGCAGATGCTGGTCGACGAGGGCCTGATCAGCGGCAGCGAAACCGACGGCAAGAAGCGACTTTTCGAGTTGACCGAGGACGGTCGCGCGGTCGCCGACGAGATCGAGACCCCACCGTGGGAGGAGATCGCCGACGGCGCCGACCCGGGGCAGCTTCGGCTGCGCACCGCGATCGGCCAGCTGTTCGGCGCGGTCGCACAGGCCAGCCAGGCCGCCACCGCCGAACAGCAGCAGCGCATCGTCGACATCGTCAACGGCGCCCGCAAGGAGGTCTACGGCATCCTCGGCGAAACCGACTGAGGCCAGAGGTCCGGCTCAACAGCGACGCAGGACCCGGTGCATTGCGGTCTTCTCGTTCGCGGAGACCCAGAGTCGGTAGTCGGTTTTGACGGTGACCTGACGGGCTACGAATTCGCATTCGAACGCGGCGTTCGCCGGCAGCCAGCCGGCGGCGTCGCGGAAAGCCTTGTCGAAGTTGGCCTGTGCGCTCACCGCCAGCAGATTGCGCGGGTCGTTGGCGAAGTCGCGACGCCGCGCGTCGTCCCAGGCGCGCGCACCCTTGTACCAGGCGTCCGCCAGCGAAACCAGATGGTCGACCTGCACGGCCTCGGATGTGCCGGGGCCCCGGACGAAGTGGATGGTCTGCCCGGAATACGGGTCGTGCAGGATGCCGCGCTGAACCAGGCAGGTGCCCCGGCGCAATTCGACCTGCGCCAGGTCACGGCGCAGGATATCGTCGCGGGTGTTGCAGCCGTTGCGGCCGAATTCGACATCGACGTCGTCGCTCCAACGCTCACCGAACCGGTAGCGCTTGAAGTCCTGCGCCCGATCCCAGCCTTTGACCGGCAACCCGTCGAGCATCCGGCGGGCGGCGTCGTAACCCGGGTTCAACGGCGCGGCGCTCGGCATGGATGGCGTCCAGGTCGGCGACGGCCCGGAAGAACGCGACGAGTCGTTGTGCTGCCACCAGGCCCACCCGATGACGGCTGCCACCACCAACACGACCACCGCACCGGGCAGCACCCGCCTGCGTGCGGCCATCGTCAGGGAAGTTCGACCCAGTCCAGCGTGCGCTGCACCGCCTTTCGCCATCCGGCATAGCCTTCGGCCCGCTGGTCGTCGGACCAGTTCGGGGTCCAACGTTTGTGCTCCTGCCAGTTGGCCCGCAGGTCCTCGGGGCTCTTCCAGAACCCCACCCCCAGCCCGGCCGCGTACGCCGCGCCCAGCGCGGTGGTCTCGGCGACCACCGGCTTGACCACGTCGACGCCGAGCACGTCGGCTTGGATCTGCATGCACAGGTCGTTGGCGGTGATCCCGCCGTCAACCTTCAAAACCCCCAGGTGCACACCGGAATCGGCTTCCATCGCCTCGGCCACGTCCCGGCTCTGATAACAGATCGCCTCCAGCGTCGCGCGGGCCAGGTGCGCGTTGGTGTTGAATCGCGACATCCCGACGATCGCGCCGCGGGCATCCGAACGCCAGTACGGCGCGAACAACCCGGAGAACGCCGGCACGAAGTACATGCCGCCGTTGTCGGTGACCTGGCGGGCCAACGATTCCACCTGGGTGGCGCCGCTGATGATGCCCAATTGGTCACGCAACCACTGCACCGCCGAGCCGGTGACCGCGATCGAACCTTCCAGAGCGTAGACCGGTTTGGCATCGCCGAACTGGTAGCAGACCGTGGTCAGCAGCCCGTTCTCCGAGCGGATGATCTGTTCACCGGTGTTGAGCAGCAGGAAGTTTCCGGTGCCGTAGGTGTTCTTGGCCTCCCCCGCCGACAGGCAGACCTGCCCCACCATCGCACTCTGCTGGTCGCCCAGGATGCCGGCGATCGGCACCTCGCCGCGCACCGGGCCGGTACTGACGGTGACCGCATGCCGTCGCCGCGACGACGACGGTGTGACGCGGGGCAGCATTTGGCGCGGGATCGAGAACAGCGCCAGCAGTTCGTCGTCCCAGTCCAGGGTCTCCAGGTTCATCAGCATGGTGCGGCTGGCGTTGGTGACATCGGTCAGGTGCACCCCGCCGCGCGGGCCGCCGGTCAGGTTCCACAGCACCCAGGTGTCACAGGTTCCGAACAAGGCGTCGCCGCGTTCGGCGTCGGCGCGCACGCCGTCGACGTTGTCCAGAATCCACTGCAGCTTGCCGCCGGAGAAATACGTGGCGGGCGGCAGGCCCGCCTTGCGCCGGATCAGCTCGCCGTGGCCGTCGCGCTCCAGAGCGGCCGCGATGTAGTCGGTCCGGGTGTCCTGCCAGACGATCGCGTTGTAGTACGGCTGACCGGTGTTCTTGTTCCACACCACCGTCGTCTCGCGCTGGTTGGCGATGCCCATCGCGGCCAGGTCGGAGGCTTGCAGCTTGGTGGTGTTGAGTGCGGAGACCAGCACCGCCGCGGTGTGGTTCCACAGCTCGAACGGATCGTGTTCCACCCAGCCGGCGCGCGGCAGGATCTGTTCGTGTTCGAGCTGGTGACGGCCGACCTCGGCGCCGTCATGGTCGAAGATGATGCAACGGGTGCTGGTGGTTCCCTGGTCGATCGACGCGACGAAATCGCCCAAGTCTGACTCCTGTCCACGTGCCCTGCCGGTCCGTCCGTCCATCATGGCGCAACCGGCCCGGATCGGGCGGCGCTACCCGGACACGGCTCGGCAACGACGCGGGTCCACAAAATTAGACACTCTTCACGAAGCCATCAGTCAGTATTTATTCGCACGATCGCATATTTCGAGGTGTCACCGGTAGATGTCGTATTGGTGAACAAACGGTGTCGGTCGACATCCCTCGAAGCCGTCTGACGCCCTCGTCGCCGTGGTCGGCGCGTGCAGGTCAAAACTGAATCGGAGGAGCAATGGACGTCGTTCTCGGTGTGGCGCTCGCGTCAAGCCCGCCTGCCACCATCCACACCGTGCTGGTGGGCGGTGACCACGGGGATGGCGTCATCCTGGAGACGCACAGCTTCGATCTGCCGACCGATCACACCACCGGATTCGCCGCGGTCGACGCGCTGATCGCCGCGATTCTGCAGGCGCGCCATGCCGCCGACACCGCGGGGTATCGCCTGGTTTCGACCGGGGTGACCGTGACGGATCCACTCGATGCCGCTGAACTGAGTTCGCGGCTGGCAGCCGGTGGCCTCGATGGGCTCAACGACATCGCCCTGATCTCGCCCGACCTGGCCGCCGCCAGCCTGGCCCGCAACCTGGGTCAGACCGTCGGTTGCGACCGGATGGGCCTGCTGTCGGTGGGGCCGTCCGACGCGACGCTCGCCGTGGTCGACTGCACCGACGGCTCCATCACCCGGGTCTTCCGTCAGTTCCTGGCCGACGGTGACCCCACCGCCGCCGTCGAGTCCGTCGCCGAGCAGCTCAACACCCCGGAGACCCGCCCCGACGGCCTGTTTCTGGTCTGCACCGAGACCGATGCGACCGCGATCAGGCCGCGACTGGAGGCCACGGTCGGACAGGAAGTGTGCGAGCCCGCCGAACCGCAGACGGCACTCGCCCGCGGCGCCGCGCTGGCCTCGACCCAGGTGACCACAGCTGTCGAGCACTCCACCTCGGCGCTGGCCTACACCCAGGAGTCCGACTCCGGTGTGATCCGCGCCGGCTACTACGACATCCCGGGCCGGGAAGCCGACGACCTGGCCTACAGTGCGGTTCCCGACGACGAGGACGAGACCGCCACCGAATTCCTTCCGCCCGTTAGCCAGCCGACCCGGCGTCCACTGCTGGTCGCCGGGACGGCATTGGCCTCCGCCACGTTCGCCGCGGCCTCGGCGCTGATGGTGTCGATGGCGCTGGACATCACCCCGAACCTGGTCGCATTGCGGCCGGAGATCGGACGGGTGCTGAGTTCGCCACTCACCCCGCCGAAGATGCAGGAACCGGCCTTGCAGCCCTATGTCGACCCGCCCGTGGCGATGAGTCAACCGGACGCGCTGCCGCTGCCTCCGCTGGACATGCCGCCGGCGGCACCGGTTTCGGTTCCTATTCCGCCGTCGCCCGCGGCACCCCCGGTGTTCGGTCCCGCTTTGCAGCCGCCGCCCGCCGCGGTACCCCTCGCAAGCCCGTTCACCTTCAACCCGGCCCCACTGCCGGTGCTGATGCCGATGCCGGTGCCGGTGCCGGTGCACCACTCGACGCCGTCGATCCGGCCGGTCGCCGCGGCGCTGCCCGATCTGTCGTTCCTGCTCGGGCTGCCGGCGAAGCTTCCCACCGCGCCCAGACCGCCCAGTGCGGTGCCTGAGCCGCCGCTGGAGATTCCGTCCCCGCCGGTGGTCAAGCCGGATCCACCGGACGTCAAGCCGTTGCCGCCGGTCGTTGTCACACCGTTGCCGCCGGTGGTCAAGCCCAATCCCCCGGTGGAGATTCCGACCCCTCCGGTGGTCAAGCCCAATCCGCCGGTGATCAAACCGATCCCGCCGGTGATCAAGCCCAATCCGCCGGTGCAGCTCCCGACCCCGCCGGTGGTCAAGCCCAACCCCCCGGTGGTCAAGCCCAATCCGCCGGTGATCAAACCGATCCCGCCGGTGGTCAAGCCCAACCCACCGGTGCAGCTACCCGACCCGCCGGTCATCAAACCGAACCCCCCGGTCCAGCTCCCCGAGGCGCCGATCAAGCTGCCCGACCCGCCGGCCGTCAACCCCGACCCGCCGTTCCAGTGGCCGGGTCTGCCGATCTCGCCACCGAAGTCGGCGCCGCCGGCCGGCCTGCCGCAATCGCCGGTGATGCCGTCGCTGCCGGCCCCCAAGGCGCCGGCCATGCCGGCATCGCCCGGTCTTCCGGCATTCAACCCGCCCGCCCTGCCGGGTCTGCCGGCGCCCAATTCGCCTGCGCTGCCGTCACTTCCGGCCCCCAAGGCACCCTCACTGCCGTCACTTCCGGCCCCCAAGGCGCCCTCACTGCCATCACTTCCGGCACCCAAGGCACCCTCACTGCCCTCACTTCCGGCACCCAAGGCACCCTCACTGCCATCACTTCCGGCACCCAAGGCGCCCTCACTGCCCTCACTTCCGGCACCCAAGGCACCGGCAATGCCGTCGCTGCCCAAGCTCGGGGGCGGCTCCGGCGGTGGGATCTTCGGCGGGAAGCCCGGCGGCGGGATCTTCGGGGGCAACCCGGGTGGCGGAATCTTCGGCGGCAAACCCGGTGGCGGCATCTTCGGCGGCGGCGGGGGCGGCGGATTGTTCGGCGGTGGCGGCGGCAGCGTGTTCGGCCGCTAGTGGATCGCGCCGGCCCCCTCGGTCAGGGGCCGGCGCGCCGAGTGACGGTTAGGGCTGCCACCAGGGCCGCAGCGGCAGGCCCCCGTCTTCACCCCGCTCGCCGACCTTGGTGGCCAGCACGTGATGCAGCTGAAACAGGTTGCGCTCGAAGCCCAGCACCGATGCCGCCATGTACAGGCCCCACACCTTGGCGCGGCCCAAACCCACCTCGTCGACGGCCTCGTCCCAGTGGTCGACCAGGTTCTGGCTCCAGCCGCGCAGCGTCTTGGCGTAGTGATGCCGGAAGTCCTCTTCGTGCACCACCTCGAAACCGGCCTGCTGGATCTCGGTGATCACTCGCCCCGCGCCGGTGATCTCCCCGTCGGGAAAGACGTAGCGGTCGGTGAAGGCGTCACCTTTGAACGTCGAGTTGTCCGGCAAGGTGATGCAGTGGTTGAGCAGCAGGCCACCGGTGCGCAGCTTCGACTTCAGGAAGCCGAAGTACGACGGATAGTTCTTCACCCCGATGTGCTCGGTGAGTCCGATCGAGGAGACGGCGTCGAAGCCGGTCCCGGGCACGTCGCGGTAGTCGCAGTGCCGCACTTCAGCGAGATCGGACAGGCCCTCCTCGGCGATCGCCCGCTGCGCCCAGTCGACCTGCTCGGCCGAGAGCGTGGCCCCGACTGCGCGCACCCCGCGACGGGCCGCGTAGCGCACCATGCCGCCCCAGCCGCAGCCGACGTCGAGCAGGCGATCGCCCGGCTTCAGTCGCAGCTTGTCGAAGATCAGCCGGTACTTGTTCTCCTGGGCTTCCTCCAGGGTCGCGTCGGGGCTCGGGTAGATCGCGCAGGTGTAGGTCATCGACGGGCCCAGCACCCATTCGTAGAACCGATTGGACACGTCGTAGTGGTGGTGGATGGCATCGGCGTCACGGGCCTTGGAATGCCGCAGGCCCGCCGCGGTGCGGCGCCACTTGGCCGGTGCTTCCTCCGGCGGCGGCGCGATCGGCTTGAAGTGCCGGAAACCGATCGACCGGATGATGTTCAGCAGCGCCTGCGGTGAGGGCTGCTTGAATTCCAGATCTGCCAACGCATTGAGAACCTCGTAGGGGTTTCCCGGGTGCACACCGCGCAGTTCCAGGTCACCTGCGATGTAGGACCGGGCTATGCCGAGTTGACCGAGCGAGGTGGCCAGGTAGGTGGTCGCGCGCGGATTGAGCAGATCCACGCCCAACGGGGCAACGTCGGGCCCGACGCTGCTGCCGTCGTAAGCGGTGATCTTGATCGGCGGCTGGCCCCCGCCGGCCAGCAGTACCAGAATCTCGGCCAGGCCCAGCCGGCCTTTGGTACCGCGAGCATGCTCTGTTGTCGATGTGGTCATCGTTTTCGATGTGGTCATAGTTGCACCGTCCAGCCGTCGTAGTCCCCCCGTTTACGGGCGGCGTTTCCGTCCATACCCACATCACGGGTGGCTCAATCGGGTAAACGGTGCTGGATCGGCAGCGGTTCAGCGTGCCGCGGTCACAGCCACCAATGCCTGGGCGAACGCAGCCAGATCCGCCTCGGTGGTGTCGACGTGCGGTGAGATCCGCAGCACCGGCGAGGTCAGTTCCAGCGGGGCGCGTTCGACGCCGGCCGCGGTGGTGACGATGCGGTGCTGGGCGAGCAACTCCGAGCGCACCGCCGCCGGGTCGGCACCGGTCACCGGCGCCAAGGTGGTGATCGCGCTGGGCTCCTCGACCGGCTCGACCACCTGCCAGCCCGGCACTTCGGCCAGCACCCGCCGGCTCAGCGCACCCACCTCGGCCAATCGGGCCCGGACCGTCGCCGGGCCGGCCGCCAGGTGCTCGGCAACCGCGACAGAAAAACCCAGCTGCGCAGCGACATTCACGTCACCGCCGGGAGGTCCGGGTCCCAGCCGCGCGGCCAGCTCGGGCCGTATCGCCAGCACCCCGACGCCGCGGGGGCCGGCCAGCCACTTGCGCGACGACGAATAGACGGCATAGTCAGCCGGGCCGCCGACCGCGCAGTCGATCTGGCCCAGCGCCTGGGCGGCGTCGACCACCAGCGGCACCCCCGCGTCAGTGCAGATCCGCGCCATGCCGGCCAGCGGCTGCACCAGTCCCCGGTGACTGCTGACCGGGGTCAGGTGCACCAGGTCCGGCGGGTCGGCGGCAAGCGTGGCCGCCGCCTCGTCCAGCACCAGCCGGCCGGTGCCATCGACCGGCAGCATCCGTCGGGTGAAGCCGTGGGCCGCCATGATCGCCAGATTGGGGCCGTATTCCCCGGGCAGGCAGGCCAGCGTGCGGCCGGCGGCCGGCCACCGCGACAGCAGCAGATCCAATGCGTGCCGGGAACCGGTGCTGAACTCGACGCCGGCGGCGGACATCCCGGTCAGTGCCGCCACAGCGGCCCGGCCGGCGTCGAGCGCCGGTGCAGCGGCCTCGGCGGCGACGTAGCCGCCGAGCTCGGCCTCGTGGCGGGCGTGGCGGGCGGCGGCGTCCATTGCGGCATGGCTCTGCCGTGAGCAGGCGGCGCTGTCCAGGTGCAGACCGGCGGCCGGCGGGCGGGCCGCCCGCCAGACCTCGGCAAAGCTCATCTGACGGCGAGCGACAGGCCGAAATCGCCCGCCGCGTCGGTCCACCACCGCCGGCGGTGCAGGCCGGCGGCGGCCAGCTCGGCGGCCACCTGCTCGGGCCGGAATTTGCAGGACACCTCGGTCAGCATCTCCTCGCCGGCCGCGAACTCGACGGCCAGGTCCAGCGCCGCGATCAGCACGCGCTGCCGGTGGCCGGACCGCAACCACATCTCGATGCGCTGCTCATCGGAGTTCCACCGCGCCACATGAGCGAACGCGTCCAGGTCGAAGTCCGCGCCGAGTTCCCGGTTGACCACGGCGAGCACGTTGCGGTTGAAGGCCGCCGTGACCCCGGCGGCGTCGTCGTAGGCACGCACCAGCCGCTCAGTGTCCTTGACCAGGTCGGTTCCCAGCAGCAACCCGTCGCCCTCGCGCATCACCGCGGCCAGGCCGGCCAGGAAGCCGGCGCGCGGACCCGCCGTCAGGTTGCCGATGGTGGAACCGAGGAACACGAACAACCGCCTGCCGCCCTCGGGGAGCTGCGCCAGATGGTGCTCGAAGTCGCCGCAGACGGCGTGCACCTGGATCCCGGGATAGTCGCGGGCGATGGCCTCCCCCGCCGTCTCCAAGACTCCGGCGTCGACGTCGAACGGGACGAATCGGCGCAGCGACCCGGTGGCCCGCAGCGCATCCAGCAGCATCCTGGTCTTCGCCGAGGTGCCGCTGCCCAGCTCGACCAGGGTGTCCGCCGCCGACAGCGACGCCACCTCCGCGGAGTGTTCGCGCAGGATCTCCGTCTCGGCGCGGGTCGGGTAGTACTCGGGCAACCGGGTGATCTGATCGAACAGTTCGCTGCCGGTGTCATCGTAGAACCATTTGGGCGGCAACGATTTCGGATGCTGCTGCAGGCCGAACCGGACATCGTCGCGCAGCGCGGTGCGCGCCGCGTCGGCCGCCAGATGGTTGGACAGTGAGACCGCCGCATCGAACCCCGTCATCGACTTCCTTCCAACGCGATGACACTGACCTCGCCGTCATGGGCGTCGACCAGGTGCCGATCAGGTATGTCCACCCAACGCGGGTCGTCGTCGTAGGGTTCACTGGCCAGCACCACACCGTCGGCGCTGTGCAGCATCGACAAGGTGTCGCCCCAGGTGGTGGCCAGCAGGCGGGAACCGTTGGCGGCCACGATGTTCAGCCGTGCCTGCGGATCGGCCGTGCCGGTCTCGACGATCACAGCGCCCAGCGACTCCACTCCGTGCTCGAAGATTGTCGCCGCGAGTATCGCGCTGTCGCAGACGGATTCGGTCCCCGCGCGGGTCGACAGCACCGCGCGGTTCACCACGCCGTTGTGCGACAGCAGCCAGTTGCCATCGGTGAACGGAGCGGTGGCGCTGACCTCGATCGGCATGCCGACCGTGGCCGAGCGCACCGCGGCTACCACACAATGACTCGACAACACCGGCGCCACCGACGCGAACGAGGTGTCGCTCCACAGCGGCGACGCACTGCGCCAGCGCCGCGGCTCGTCACTGCCGCTCACATCGAAGAACCCGGCGCCCCAACCGTCGGCGTTGAGCAGTCCGTGCTGTTGGCGGCGCGGCGCATAGGACTGCACCAGCAGACCGTACGGCGGTTCCAGCATCAGCTCGGCCAGCGAACGCGGCCTCCCCAGCCAGCCCAGATGGCGGCACATCAGACGTCCCAGGCCAATCGGACACCGGCGAAGATCTGCCGCCGGTACGGGTGATCCCAGTTGCGGAAGCTGGGCCGCAGGATCTCGGGCGCGACCGCCCACGACCCACCGCGCAGCACCCGGTAGTCGCCGCCGAAGAACGGTTCGGAATAGCGCCGGTAGATCATCGGCGTAAAGCCCGGCCACGGTTGCAACGGCGAGCTGGTCCACTCCCAGACATCGCCGAGCAGCTGTTCGGCCCCGTAGGCCGACGCGCCGTTCGGGTAGGCCCCGACCGGGGCCGGGCGCAGTGCCGCGCCGCCGAGGTTGGCCAGTTCGGCGGTCGCGTCGCCGTCGCCCCACGGGCGGCGGCGGCGGGCGCCTGCGCGCGGGTCCCACGCGCAGGCCTTCTCCCATTCGATCTCAGTGGGCAGCCGGGCGCCGGCCCAGGACGCGTAGGCCTGCGCCTCGAAGTAGCTGACGTGCTGCACCGGTTCGTCGTCGGGGAGGTCCTCGACGCGGCCGAACCGGGTCCGGCAGGTGTGATCGGAACTCCAGAACTGCGGTGCGGTCAGACCGGCCTGCATCCGGTGGTTCCAGCCGCGTTCGGTCCACCACCGCGGTTGCCGGTAGCCGCCGTCGTCGATGAACGCCCGCCATTCGGCGTTGGTCACCGGCACTCGGCCGATCCGGAAGGCTGCCACCTGCACGCGATGCGCCGGCCGCTCGTTGTCGAGCGCGAACGGTTCGGCGGTGGCATCGACGCCGAGCACGAATTCGCCGGCGGGCACCAGCACCGAGGTTCCGGCCAGCCCGGCCCGGCCGGCCGGTAGCTCGCGGCCCGCATTCAGCAGCGGTTCCCCGGTGCGCAGGTTCAGCGCCTGCATCATGGTCTCGTCGTGCTGGTGTTCGTGACTGACCACCATCCCGAACACGAAACCATCGGCACCGGCATCCCCGGAAACGTCCGGCCGCGCGGCCAGCTCGTCGAGCACTTTGGATCGTACTGTGGCGCAATACTTCCGGGCCTGCTCCGGGGAGAGCAGCGGCAAGTCGACGCGGCCGGCCCGCGGATGGGCGAAGGCGTCGTAGAGTCCCTCGACATCCGCCGGAAGCATGCCGGGCCGGTCCGGGTTACCGCGGCGCAGCAGCCACAGCTCCTCCTGCTGGCCGATATGGGCCAGATCCCACAGCAACGGGCTCATCAGCGGGTCGTACTGGCGACGCAGTTCGGCCTCGTCGAAATCGACGAGTGCCAGTGTGCGTTCCCGCGCCCGGGACAGGTCGCGGGCCAGCGTCTCGGCCCTGACGACGGCCTGAGTCTCGCGTTTGGTGACGGCCTCGGTCACGTCCGTCCTCCCGCCAGCCTGGCCACCATGGCGGTGACGCCGGTGCGAGCCACCTCGTCGGCGACGTCGTCGGCCGGGCAGCGGGCCCGTTCGACCATCTCGACCAACCGGTCCATCCCGGGACGCAACGCCGCCGGTGCCCGGTCGGCCACCAATCCCAGGCACTGCCGGGCGGCCGCGTGCAGCCGCGGGTCGGCCAGTCCGATCCGGGCGGCGACGTCCCAGGCGGTTGCGACGGGCGCGACGGCGTCGGCGGCTGCGCCGGCGGCGGCCGGGTCGTCGAGCAGGGTCGTCAAGGTGAAGACGATCGCCGGCCAGAGCGCGTCCCCGACGCTGTCGAGGTAGCGGATCTCCAGCCAGCCGCGGGGGCGCACCGGCGGGAACAACGTGGTCAGGTGGTAGTCGAGATCGGCAACGCCGGCGCGGCGGCCGCCCAGGCGCACCCGTCCGTCGGCCCAGTCGGCGAACGGCACGTAGCGGCTGACCGGGATGGCTTCGGGCGTCTGCACCAGCATCACAGGCGCCTTCAGGGCGTAGCGCGCCCAGTCGGCGGCCGGGTCGGTGCCGTCGAGCCCCAGGACCGGACCGCAGCGCATCGAGTCCAGCCGACTCCAGACCCGCTGCCGGGTGGAACGCCAGCCGGAGAATTCCCCGCTCAACAGCGGGGAATTGGCGGCGACCGCGACCATGGTCGGACCCAAGGCGTGCGCCAACCGCACCCGGTCGGCCCACCCGGACCGCGGGCCGGCATCCAGGTTGAGCTGGACCGACGCCGTCGACGTCATCATCGCCGCACCGGCCGAATCGGTGTGGCTGGCGGCGAAGAACTGCTCCATCGCGGCGTACCGCGCGCCGGGATTGACCCGGCTGGCTGGTCGCACCGGGTCGGCGCCCAGGGCCACCAACCCCAGCCCGGCGTCGGTGAAAGCCGTGGTCAGCACCGCCTGATCGGCCGCCATCGCCTCGATCGCGGCCGCCGCACCCATCAGCGGCGGGCTGGAGAGCTCCACCGCGCCGCCGGGTTCCACGGTGACCCTGCTGCCGCCGGGCAGCACCGGCAGGGACTGCAGCACATCGCCGATCTCGGCCCAGCCGGGGCGGCGCAGCGGATCGGCAGGGTCGAAGCAGTGGGCCTCGATCTCCAGGCCCACCCGGCCCAGCGGCGCATCGGTGAGGCAGCGCTCGACGATGTAGTCGGCGGCGTCGGCGGCACCGGACAGGGCCTCACCGGGGTATGCCTCATCGTCGCGGGACAGTCGTGTCGCCGCGGCGAGCGCCATATATCAACCCCTCCGCCCGTCGAACTTTTTCGACGTTACCGGAGTCATCCGACAACGTGACGGCCCGTTATTGCCCCAGCCTATTGCCCCAGCGAGTTCTGCATCGCTCCTGCCAGCACGTTCACCGCCGGTCCGGCGTTGCCGGATTGGCAGACCTTGGCCTGCAACAGCACGTTGGACCGCAACCGGGTCTGGTTGAAACAGCGCCGATCGGTGCCGGCCTCCTGCTTCACCCAGGCGGCGTCGGTCGCCGCGGCCGGCCCGCCGTCGAACGCCCACACCTGGGTGACGCCGTTGTCCAGGTGCATCCCGGTGGTGCGCCCCGAGCACCCCGCGGTGCGGTCGGTGACGCGGTGGAAGGCCCGGTCGGCGGCGGCTTCGGTGGCGAATACCCCCACCGCCTGCTTGACGAAATGGGTCTGGTCGTCGGCCGCGGTCTGGGTGACCGCGCTGTTGAAGGACGCCAGATCGGGATCGTTGTAGACCTCGGGCAGGCCGATGTCGGCCCAGTTGTTGCAGGCCGGATCGTCGACCCAGAACGCCTGGAACGGCTGGCCGGACGGCGCGTCCCACGTCATCGGGGCACCGACGATGTTGCCGACCGAGCCCTTGGGCAGCACCGCGTAGGACACCACACCGGGTTCCGAGGGCCGGGCCACCCCGGCCGGGGCGGTCCCGATCGCCAGGCACAGGCCCGCCACCACGAACGTCGCGGCGGCCCGCACGCTACACCTTCGCCGAGACGATGAACTCGGCGTTTCCGCGGGTGGCTCTCGAGTACGGGCACACCTCGTGGGCCTGGGCCATCAGGTCGTCGGCGATGGCCTGCGCCAGCCCGGGCAGATTCCCGATGATGGTGCCGGTCAGGGCGAACTCCTCGGTGGCGACATCCTTGCCCAGCGCGACCTGGACGGTGACGTCGGTGGCGTCGTCCAGGGCGACGGCGGACCGGCGCGCCACCAGCCGTAGCGCGCCCAGGAAACACGCCGCGTAGGCCGCGGAGAACAGCTCCTCGGGGTTGGTGCCCGCACCGTCGCCGCCCAACTCGCGGGGCGGGCGGGTGTCCAGGTCGATTCGGCCGGTCGCCGAGCGGACGTGGCCGTCTCGGCCACCGCCGGTCGCGGTCGACTCGGTGGCGAAAACGACTTTGATGCTCATGGCTCGATCATGCCAGGCCGGCGGTCCGCCGTCAGCCAAGGTTGGCCCGCACCCCGGCCTCCACCTCGCGCCCCAGATCCTCATCGACGTTGCGCCAGTACTCGAACACCCGGGACAGCACCGGCTCGCGAACGCCGGCGGAGGCATGGCCGATGATGTTGGCGGCCAACCGTTTCCGCTGCTCTTCGTCGAACACGTGACGGACCAGGGTGCCGGCCTGCCCGAAGTCGTCGTCATCGTCACGCAGCGTGTACGCCGCGCGCACCATGTCGCCGTCGGCATGCCACCGCACTTCGGCGGCGCGGGCCGGGTCGGCGACCGGGCCGCCGACCGAGTTCGGCGCGTACACCGGGTCGGTCGCGTTGCGGAACCGCATGGCGCCGTCCTTGGAGTAGGCGTGCACGTCGGTCTTCGGCGCGTTGACCGGCAACTGGTTGTAGTTGGTCCCGATCCGGGCCCGGTGGGCGTCGGCGTAGGAGAAGCCGCGGGCCAACAGCATCTTGTCCGGGCTCAGCCCGGTGCCGGGCACCGTGTTGCTCGGCTCGAAGGCCGCCTGCTCGATCTCGTTGTGATAGTCGCTGACGTTGCGATCCAGGGTGAAACGCCCGACGTCGATCAGCGGGTAGTCGGCATGCGGCCACACCTTGGTGAGATCGAACGGGTTGAGCCGGTAGGTCTTGGCGTCCTCGAACGGCATGATCTGCACCTTCACCGCCCAGCTGGGATGGTCGCCGCGTTCGATCGCATCGTAGAGATCCCGCTGGTGGTAGTCCGCGTCGGCGCCGGCGAGCCGCTCGCCGTCTTGCTGGCTGAGGTTCTCGACACCCTGGTCGCTGATGAAGTGGTACTTCACCCAGAAGATCTCACCGGCGGCGTTGCTCCAACTGTAGGTGTGGCTGCCGTAGCCGTTCATGTGCCGCCAGGATTTCGGCAGACCGCGGTCACCCATCAGGTAGGTGACCTGATGCGCCGATTCCGGGCTGAGCGTCCAGAAGTCCCACTGCATGTGGTGGTCACGCAGATTGCTTGCCACCAAACGTTTTTGGGAACGAATGAAGTGCTGGAACTTCATCGGGTCCCGGAAGAAGAAGACCGGGGTGTTGTTGCCGACGATGTCGAAGTTGCCCTCGGTGGTATAGAACTTGAGCGCGAAACCACGCACGTCACGCCAGGTGTCGGGGCTGCCGCGTTCGCCGGCGACCGTGGAGAACCGGGCCAGCATCTCGGTTTTGACCCCCGCCTGGAACACGGCCGCCCTGGTGTAGGCGCTGACGTCAGCAGTCACCTCGAGGTGCCCGAACGCCCCGCCCCCCTTGGCGTGCGGCTGACGTTCCGGGGTGCGCTCCCGGTTGAACATCGCCATCTGCTCGAGCAGATAGTGGTCCTGCAGCAGGATCGGGCCGTCCGGGCCGATCGTCAGCGCGTCGGTGTCGCTGGGCGCCGGGGCGCCGGCCTCGGTGGTGGTGTGGTGCTCGGCCATCGGTCAGGTCTCCTCTTTCGCTCAAAGGATTTCGGCTCAAAGGGGCCCGCGAGGTTGCGGTTTCCCGCGCAGCTCGCCATGCGAGGCGTAGGAAACCGCACACTCAGCGGGTCTGCTGGGAACTACCGGTGCGGCGGTGCCGCCGGCGGCGGTCCCGGCGGCGGACCGAGCGGTCCACCCGGCGGGTTACCCGGGCCGGCGGGGCGGAACCCCGGCCAGCCCGGTTCCTTGCCGTGGTCGGCGGGCCCGGAACCGGGGCCCATGGGCGGACCGTGGTGCATCATGCAATGCCCGTGATGGTGTCCGCCCCAACCGCCGTTGCTGAGGTAGCTGCCGGCGCAGAAGATCACCGCGGCGATGAACACGGTCCCGGCGACGATCACCACCCACGCTGCGGCCTGGTACAGCCGGTTCGGTTTGGCCGCCGGTGCTGCCGGTGGCGGCGGTGGCGGCGGCTTCGGTGCAGGTGTTTCGGTCATATCGCCCAATCATGCCTGACAACGACGCCAGCCGCCGCCCTTCGGGAGGGGCGGCGGCTGGTTGATCGTGGCCGGGGCTTACCGGCCCGGCGGCGGCGGTGGCGCGGGCCGCGAGACCGACGGCGGAACCTCGCCGGGACCCGCGGTTTCCGGACCCGTCGGCGGCCCCATCCGGCCCGGGCCGTGGTGGGGGCCCTGCCGGGGACCGTCGTGGAAGCCCTTGTGGAACATCGCGCCGTGATGCGGCCCGTGGTGGCAGTGATGCCCGCGCGGGCCGCCCTTACTGGCCCACACCCCGGCGAAGAAGATCGACGAGACGATGAAGACCACCCCGGCGACGATGGCCACCCAGGCGGCGAGCCGATAGACCCAGTACGGCTTCGGCTCGACGGGCCCGGGCGGTGTGGCCGGGGGTGTCGTGGTTTCGGGTGTTTCGCTCATGGTTGACATGGTGCGTGGGCAACCACCCCCGACCGCTAGGTGCCGGCTATGCGTCAGCTATGAACGATGCCGGCCGACCACGGCTTGAACGGATTGACCGCGAACTGGATCACCCGATACGGCGCCCGGGCCCACGGCTCGCTGTTGTTCCACTGGCTGACGAAGACCCGCAACTCGTCCAGCGTCGATCCCGGTGAGATGTAGCCGCCGTAGGGCTGGGCCAGTCGGTTGTCGAACGGCGACGGCAGCGTCTCCACCGGCACCGGCGGGTCCGGCCACTCGGCGTGCTGCACCACCGTGGTCACCGGGGCGGTTCCCAACCCCGTCGGCTCGTAGGCCACCCGCACCTCCATGTTCCCGGTGGTGCCGTTGAAGTAGGACAACACCGGCTTGCCGTCGACCTGGCGCAGGCTGAGCTCGCCGATCTGGTCGTTCCACAACGGCGTGGGCTTATGCCCCCAGCCCTTGTCGGCCGACCAGCCCTGCCATGCCGACCGGTCGGTGAACTTGTCCGGGGTGACCCGGTACAGCGTCACCGACGCGCTGCGGTCGAAGTTGTTGGCCACGACGTACACCCAGCCGGTGACCGAGTCGGGGGCCGGGACCGGATCGTAGTAGCCACTGATCTGGGACTGGCCGAAATCCTGGTGGGAGGCAGCCCGCACCGAGCCCGGCACCGTCGGCCAACCCGGTTGTGCCGGATCGGCTTTCACCAGCCGCGACGTCTGCGGCACCAGCATCTTGGCGGTGGTCACCATCAGGTAGTTGGTGCGGTTGATCGAGACCACCCCGGCCGGCAGTTGCGTGCTGCCGGCCGGCGACGGGTCGGCCAGCAGCGGCCTGTCCACGCCGAGCACACCGGTGTGGCGCACCCCGGCGGAGTCGTCGACCGAATCCGGATCGAGCCGCAGTGCGATCGGCGAGTACCAGCCGCCGAACCCCACACCCTGGCCGGCGAAGCTGTCCCCGCAGATCTGCAGCATCGCGCTGGGGAACTCCATGAACTCGCACAGATCGGTCGCGCCGATGCCGTAATCACCGGTGAGCGTGCCGGTTCCCGCGCTCGGGCCGATGCGGACCACCTGACCTTCGGCCAATGGCCACCACACCGGACGCGGGATCGGCGCGGGCGGTTCGGCGTGCGCGACCAACGGTGCCGTCACCAGTGCGGCCAGGGCCATACACCCCGCCGAGCGTGCAATCACCGCGACATTCGTCGCGATCCTTCGCAGCCGGTGCACGTTCGGCGCCCAAAGCCGCCGGGCTAGGGAGCGGCGAGCCGCTCGGCGATCTGAATGGTGTTGAGCGCAGCGCCCTTACGCAGATTGTCGCCCGACACGAACAGCGCCAGGCCGTGCCCGTCGGGCGCGCCGGGGTCCACCCGGATCCGGCCCACCAGCGAGTCGTCGGCACCGGCGGCGGCCAGCGGGGTGGGCACATCGGTCACGGTCACCCCGGGGGCGGCGGCGAGCAGCTCAGCGGCCCGCTGCGGGGACAACGGCCGGGCGAACTCGGCGTTGATCGACAGCGAGTGCCCGGTGAACACCGGCACCCGCACGCAGGTGCCGCTGACCAGCAGCTCCGGAATGCCGAGGATCTTGCGGCTCTCGTAGCGCAGCTTCTGGTCCTCGTCGGTCTCGCCCGAGCCGTCGTCGACCAGCGAACCGGCCAGCGCCACCACGTTGAAGGCGATCGGCGCGACGTAGGTTTTCGGCGGCG
This sequence comes from Mycolicibacter senuensis, assembly GCF_002101885.1. Lineage (GTDB taxonomy): Bacteria > Actinomycetota > Actinomycetes > Mycobacteriales > Mycobacteriaceae > Mycobacterium > Mycobacterium senuense. Next base: position 213,116 of record NZ_LQPS01000039.1, on the reverse strand, counting down.
GGAAGGTCACCGCACCGCCGTCGTGCACCAACTGCTCGGCACCGTCGGCGACCGCGCGGACCTGCTCGGCCAGTTCCCGCACCCCGGCCAGCCCGCTGCCCGAGACCGCCTGATAGGTCGAGACGATCAGCCGGGTCAGGCCGGCCTCCTCGTGCAACGGCTTGAGCACCGGCATCGCCGCCATGGTGGTGCAGTTCGGGTTGGCGATGATGCCCTTGGCCAACTGCTTCCCGCGCACGTCCCGATCGAAGTTCACCTCTGCGACGACCAGCGGGACGTCCGGGTCCTTGCGCCACGCCGACGAGTTGTCGATCACCGTGGCGCCGGCGGCGGCGAACCGCGGCGCCTGCACCTTCGACATCGCCCCACCCGCCGAGAACAGCGCGATGTCCAGACCGGTGGGGTCGGCGGTCTCGGCGTCCTCGACCTCGATCTCGGCGCCGCGGTACTCCAGCTTGCGCCCGGCCGATCGCGCCGAAGCAAAGAACCGCAGGTCATCTGCGGGGAAATTGCGCTGGTCGAGCAGGGTGCGCATCACCTGGCCGACCTGGCCGGTGGCGCCCACTACCCCGATTGATAACCCCTGGCGACCCATTCGTCAGCGCCCCGTTCCGGCGTGGACGGTGGCTTCCTCGTCGCCGCCGAGGTCGAATGCCTGATGCAGCGCGACCACAGCCTTGTCCAAGTCGTCCTCGGCCACCAGCACCGAGATGCGGATCTCGGAGGTGGAGATCAGGTCGATGTTGATGCCGTTGTCGGCCAGCGTCTCGCAGAACGTGGCGGTGACCCCGGGGTGGCTGCGCATGCCCGCCCCGACCAGCGACACCTTGCCCACGTTGGTGTCGTAGAGCACCTCGGTGAAGCCGATCTCGGCCTTGAGCGAGTCCAGCTTGGCAACCGCGGCCTCGCCGTTGTCCCGCGGACAGGTGAAGGTGATGTCGGTCTTGCCGTCCTCGAGCTTGGAGACGTTCTGCAACACCATGTCGATGTTGATGTCGGCGTCGGCGACCGCGCGGAAGATCTTGGCCGCGTAGCCGGGCAGGTCGGGGATGCCGACGACGGTCACCTTGGCTTCGCTCTTGTCGTGGGCGACTCCGGTCAGCAGCGCGTCTTCCATGGGAATGTCCTTGATTGATCCGGTAACGATGGTGCCGGGCTTGTCCGTGTACGACGAGCGCACGTGAATCGGCAGGTGGTAGCGGCGGGCGTACTCCACGCAGCGCAGCATCAGCACCTTGGCGCCGCAGGCGGCGAGTTCGAGCATCTCCTCAAAGGTGACGGTGTCCAACTTCTTGGCGTTGGGCACGATGCGCGGGTCGGAGCTGTAGATGCCGTCGACGTCGGTGTAGATCTCGCAGACGTCGGCGTTCAGGGCTGCGGCCAGCGCCACCGCGGTGGTGTCCGAACCGCCGCGTCCCAGCGTGGTGACGTCCTTGGTGTCCTGGCTGACTCCCTGGAAACCGGCGACCAGCACCACCTGGTCTTCGCCGAGCGCGGCCTGCAGCCGGCCCGGGGTGACGTCGATGATCTTGGCCTTGCCGTGCACGCCGGTGGTGATCACCCCGGCCTGCGATCCGGTGAAGGAGCGGGCCTGACAGCCCAACTCCTCGACGGCCATCGCCACCAGCGCGTTGGAGATCCGTTCACCCGCGGTGAGCAGCATGTCCAGTTCCCGGGCCGGTGGCGCCGACGACACCTGTTGGGCCAGGTCCAACAGGTCATCGGTGGTGTCGCCCATCGCCGAGCAGACCACGACGACGTCGTCGCCGACATTCTTGGTCTCGACGATGCGCTCGGCGACGCTGCGGACCCGATCGGCGTCGGCCACCGACGAGCCGCCGTATTTCTGCACGACGAGCGCCACTATTCATCCCTCCCTCGGATGGGCTCGTCCCAGAATAGGGGAAGCGGCTTTGTGCGCTGACGCTGCGCCCGGGGCCGTTTTCCGCAACAGCCGTCTGAGCGCGTAAACTGCACGATGTGCAGCGGGTGCTCCTTCTCGGACGCCGCGGCGGGGTCTGATCCAGACCGGCTTCCCGTCGCGGGTGTTCGCGATGCGCCGGTCTCCAATTCCATCTGAGAACCCCGGAGCAATCACCGTGACCAGTTTTTCCCAGGCCTCCCCCGATGCCTTCACGTCGGGTCGCCGTATCACCAAACCCGCCGGTCCGCCCAACCCCGGCCAACCCGGCTGGAACACCCAGCGCGGCTCGACGATGCCGGTCAGCCGGTACCGCAGCTTCGCCGACGAGGTGGAGCCCATCACCCTGCGGATGCGCACCTGGCCCGACCGGGTCATCGAGCGTGCCCCGATGTGGTGCGCCGTCGACCTGCGCGACGGCAACCAGGCGCTGATCGACCCGATGAGCCCGGCGCGCAAGCGACGGATGTTCGACCTGTTGGTGAACATGGGCTACAAGGAGATCGAGGTCGGGTTCCCCTCGGCGAGCCAGACCGACTACGACTTCGTCCGCGAGATCATCGAAGCCGGCGCCGTCCCCGACGACGTCACCCTGCAGGTGCTCACGCAGTGCCGCGACGAGCTGATCGAGCGCACCTTCGAGGCCTGCAACGGCGCCCCCAACGTGATAGTGCACTTCTACAACTCGACGTCGATCCTGCAGCGCCGGGTGGTCTTCCGCGCCGACCGCGCCGCGGTGCAGCAGATCGCGGTTGCCGGGGCACGCAAGTGCCTGGAAGAGGCGGCCAAGTACCCGGGCACCCGGTGGCGCTACGAGTACTCCCCGGAGTCCTACACCGGCACCGAACTGGAGTACGCCAAAGCGGTCTGCGATGCCGTCGGCGACGTTCTCGAGCCGACGCCGGACAACCCGATCATCTTCAACCTGCCGGCCACCGTGGAGATGGCCACCCCGAACGTCTACGCCGATTCGATCGAGTGGATGCACCGCAACCTCAATCGGCGCGACTCGGTCATCTTGAGCCTGCACCCGCATAACGACCGCGGCACCGCGGTCGCCGCAGCGGAGCTGGGGTATCAGGCCGGGGCGGACCGGATCGAGGGCTGCCTGTTCGGCAACGGCGAACGCACCGGGAACGTCTGCCTGGTGACGCTCGGGATGAACCTGTTCTCCCGGGGTGTGGACCCGCAGATCGACTTCTCCAACATCGACGAGATCCGCCGCACCGTGGAGTACTGCAACCAGCTGAACGTGCCCGAACGCCACCCCTACGGCGGGGACCTGGTCTACACCGCGTTCTCCGGCAGTCACCAGGACGCCATCAACAAGGGCCTGGACCAGATGAAGCTGGATGCCGACGACGCGGACGTCGATATGGACGACATGCTCTGGCAGGTGCCCTACCTGCCGATCGACCCCCGCGATGTGGGCCGCACCTACGAAGCGGTGATCCGGGTCAACTCGCAGTCGGGCAAGGGCGGCGTGGCGTATGTGATGAAGACCGACCACGGGCTGGTGCTGCCGCGCCGACTGCAGATCGAGTTCTCCAAGGTGATCCAGCAGCTGACCGACGGCGAGGGCGGCGAGGTCACCCCCAAGGAGATGTGGGACTCGTTCGCCGAGGAGTACCTGAACCCGATCCGGCCGCTGGAGCGGATGCATCAGCGGTTGATCGCCGCCGAGACCGACGACGGCACCGACCGCATCGAGGCCACCGTCCTGGTCGACGGAGTGCAGACCGAGATCACCGGCTCCGGCAACGGGCCACTGGCCGCGTTCGTCGATGCGCTGGGCAACGTCGGGATCGACGTCAACGTGCTCGACTACTCCGAACACGCGATGAGCGCCGGCGAGGAGGCCCAGGCCGCGGCGTACGTGGAGGCTTCGGTGAGCGGCCAGACAGTCTGGGGCGTCGGGATCGCGTCGTCGATCACCACGGCGTCACTGCGCGCGGTGGTCTCGGCGGTGAACCGGGCGGCTCGCCTGGGCTGAGTCCCGGGGTCCTCAGAACAGCGAGATCTGTTCACCGGCCGGGCCGGTGTCGACGAACTGCTCGATGTCGGTGCCTCCGACGACCCCGCCCACGCCGTCGACGCAGGCCATGAACTGCTCGTCGGAGACCGTGGGCACCCCGAGTTCCCGCGCCTGGTAGCCCTTACCCTGCTCCGGGCGGTCGTTGTTGCAGATCACCAGCGAGGTGTTGGTGTCCACGACGTCGCTGTAGGCCAGCCCCGCGTGCAAGATCCGTTCGACGAGCTCCTCGTGGGTGCGGGTGCATTCCGCCGACAGCGCCACCCGCATGCCCTGCACCAGCGGGCGTCCTCGCACGTAGCGGCCCGGGTTGAGGTAGGCGCACGCCATCCGCGACGCCAGCGCCTTCAGCGGCCGCAGCTCTTCATGGGTGACCCGGCCGTTGGGCCACCGGCGCCGGGTCACCGGCCGAACCGGCAGCCACACATCGCGCTCCCGGGCCCGCTGCAGGGCCGGCTGCAACACTCCGGCTAGCACTCGGGCGTCGTCGAGCGCGTCGTGCGCCCTGGTCTGCACCACACCCCAGTGCGCGGCCAGCGTCTGCAACCGCAGGTTGGCCAGGCCCAGATCCAGCCGGCGGGTCAGCTCCAGCGTGCACATCACCGAGTCGACGGGCAGTTCAGCGCCGGCCATCTCGGCCTCGGCCGCCAGGAACGTGTAGTCGAACGCCACGTTGTGCGCCACCAGGGTGCGCCCCTCCAACAGCGCCGCGACCTCGTCGACGACGTCGGCGAACTGCGGTTGGCCCGCCAGCATCTCCGCGGTCAGCCCGTGCACGTGGGTGGGACCCGGATCGGTGCCCGGGTTGACCAGGTGCGACACCGATTTCTCGATTCGCCCGTCGGCGTCGAGCGCCAGGGCGGCGAGGCTGAGCACGCGGGCCTGCCCGGGCCGGAACCCCGATGTCTCGACGTCGACGACCACCCAGCCGTCGCCGGGTTCGCGGGCCGGGCGCCCCCACAGCGCACTCATGCCATGAGAATGGCATGCCGGGGTGACCGATAGCGGTCGGCGAGGGCTCGTGTCGGCGACTCAATCGGTCGCGGGGCGACCCGGTGCGCCCGGCGCGAACACCGCGCTTGTGGTCGCCCCTAAACTCGTCGGGTGATCACCGCCCGTGGACGCCTCGCGCTGGCCGCCGGAGCAAGCGCCCGCTGGGCCTCTCGCATCACCGGCCGCGGCGCCGGCGCGATGATCGGCGGCCTGGTCGCGATGACGCTGGACCGCTCGATCCTGCGTCAGCTCGGCACCGGGCGGCGCAGCGTCGTGGTCACCGGCACCAACGGCAAGTCCACCACGACCCGGATGATCGCGGCCGCGCTGCGCGACCTGGGCCCGGTCGCCACCAACGCCGAGGGCGCCAATATGGACGCCGGGCTGGTGGCGGCGCTGGCCGCCGACCGCACCGCTGGGCTGGCCGCGCTCGAGGTCGACGAGATGCATGTGCCGCACGTGGCCGACGCGGTGTCGCCGGCGGTGGTGGTGCTGCTGAACCTGTCGCGGGACCAGCTGGACCGGGTCGGGGAGATCAACGCGGTGGAACGCGCACTGCGCACCGGCCTGGCCCGGCATCCGCAGACGATCGTGGTCGCCAACTGTGACGACATCCTGATGACCTCGGCCGCCTACGACTGTCCCGACGTGGTGTGGGTGGCCGCCGGCGTCGGGTGGGCGGGCGACTCGGTCAGCTGCCCGCGCAGCGGCGAGGTGATCGACCGGCGCGACGGCCACTGGTCCTCCACCGGATGCGACTTCGTCCGGCCCACCCCGCAGTGGTGGTTCGACGACGACTCGCTGTACGGACCCGACGGGCTGGTGCTGCCGATGCGGCTGGCCCTGCCTGGCACCGTCAACCGCGGCAACGCCGCCCAGGCCGTCGCCGCTGCGGTCGCCCTGGGCGCCGACCCGGTCAAGGCCGTCGCCGCGGTCTCCGCCGTCGATGAGGTGGCCGGGCGCTACAAGTCGGTGCAGGTCGGCGAGCACACCGTGCGCATGCTGCTGGCCAAGAACCCGGCAGGCTGGCAGGAGGCGCTGTCGATGGTCGACCACCACGCCGCCGGGGTGGTGATCGCCGTCAACGGGCAGGTGCCCGACGGCGAAGACCTGTCCTGGCTGTGGGATGTGCGGTTCGAGCACTTCGAAGGGGTGGCGGTGGTGGCCGCCGGCGAGCGCGGCACCGATCTGGCGGTGCGACTCGGCTACGCCGGTGTGCAGCACACCCTGGTGCACGACACCCTCGCCGCGATCGCCTCCTGCCCACCCGGGCCGGTCGAGGTCGTCGCCAACTACACCGCGTTCTTACAGCTGCAGCGGAGGTTGGGGTGATGGCTGATCCGGTGCGGATCGGGCTGGTGCTGCCCGACGTGATGGGCACCTACGGCGACGGCGGCAACGCGGTGGTGCTGCGGCAGCGGCTGGCACTGCGCGGTATCGCCGCCGAGATCGTCGAGATCACCCTGGCCGACCCGGTGCCGGAGTCGCTGGACCTCTACACCCTCGGCGGCGCCGAGGACTACGCGCAGCGGCTGGCTACCCGGCATCTGATCCGCTACCCGGGCCTGCAGCGCGCCGCAGAACGCGGGGCGCCGGTCCTGGCGATCTGCGCGGCCGTCCAAGTGCTCGGGGCCTGGTATGAGACCTCGGCCGGAGAACGCGTCGAGGGCGTCGGCCTGCTGGATGTGACCACCTCACCGCAGCAGACGCGCACCATCGGCGAAGTGGTCGCAGACCCGCTGCCGGCCGAGCTGACGCAGCCGCTGACCGGCTTCGAGAACCACCGCGGCGGCACCGTGCTGGGTCCGGCCGCATCGCCTTTGAGCAAGGTGACCAAGGGCGCCGGCAACCGGGCCGGCGACGGATTCGACGGCGCGGTGCAGGGCAGCGTCGTGGCCACCTATCTGCACGGGCCGTGTCTGGCCCGCAACCCCGAACTGGCCGACCTGCTGCTGTCGAAGGTGGTCGGCGAACTGGCGCCGCTGGAGTTGCCCGAGGTGGAGATGCTGCGCCGCGAGCGGCTGGCCGCGCCCCGCCGGGCCCAGTAGCGGACTACGGTCTGGCTATGGCCGAGCCGAGCACGTCCGCCGACACCGCCGTCGCCGAGGCCGCGATCGGAATCTCGCAGCGGCTCTACGATCACCTGGCCGAAACCACGCAGGTGATCGAGGATCTGATCGCCAGGGAGTCGCCGGACCTGACCGGGGATTCGTCGCTGCTGCAGCTGCTGCACGAAACCGTGGCCGCCAACGTCGAAACCTACTTCTCGGCGATCCGGCACAACATCCCGGTGGCCGATATCGCCGCGCCGCCCGTGGCGCTCGAGCATGCCCGCCGGCTGGCGCAGCGCGGGGTGCCGGTGAACGCACTGGTGCGCGGCTACCGGCTGGGCCACTCGATGGCGCTGCGGGTGGTGCTGGAGGAGATCCGTTCCGCCGACCTGGATCCCGACCTGCGCCTGGATGTGCTCTCGGAGATGTCGACGCTGATGTTCGGCTACATCGACGAGATGTCGCAACAGGTGTCCGCGGTCTACCAGGCCGAACGCGAACGCTGGCTGGAGAGCCGAAACGCGGTGCGCGCGTTGCGGGTCCGGGAGATCCTCGCCGACGAGAGTCTGGACGTCGACGCCATGACCACCGCGATCCGCTATCCGCTGCGGCGAACCCACGTCGCGCTGATCGTCTGGTACCCGGAGTCAGCCGGCGACAAGCTCACCGCCGCCGAAGGTTTCGTCAAACAGCTCACCGAATCGCTTGCGGGTCAAGGGGCGCCGCTGTTCATCCCGGCCGACAGCACCACCGGGTGGGCCTGGATCCCGTTGGCCTCGGCCGCCGGAGTCGATGCGGTGGAACAGATCCGTTGCAGCGCGCAGACCGCACCCGGCGGGCCCTGGGTGGCGATCGGTGATCCGCTGCCCGGCGTCGAGGGTTTCCGCCGGTCGCACCAGCAGGCGCTGGCGGTACACACCCTGGCGGTGGCCTCCGGTGTCTCCCGGGTCAGCGCGGCAGCCGATCCGGGGCTGTCGGCGGCGGCACTGCTCGGCGGCGACAACGTGGCCGCCGCACGGGCCTGGGTCGGTGAGGTGCTCGGGCCACTGGCCCACGCCACCGACGGCGACGAGCGACTCCGCGACACGCTGCGGGTGTTCCTGCGGACCGGTTCCAGCTTCAAGGCGGCCGGCGAGCAACTGCACTTCCACGTCAACACGATGAAGTACCGCGTCCAGCGCGCGATCGAACGTCGCGGCCGCCCGATCGCCGAGGACCGCCTCGACGTGGAGATCGCGCTGCTGCTCTGTCAGTGGTACGGCGCCACGGTGTTGTCCCCCTTGTCTCCCGGAGACGAATAACCCGCCGAATTCCGGTTTCGCGGGACGAGCGGCTAGCGGGCGTCGATACCTAACGTCGGCGACATGACTACCGAACTGAGTGACAAGCCGAAGATCTGGCACGACAAGAAACGACAGCTGTGGCTGTTGGGCCTGTTCGTGCCCACCATGATGTTCCTGGTGCTGCCGCTGGTGTGGGCGATGAACGCCGCCGGCCTGCAGACCGCGTCGCAACTGCCGCTCTTTATCGGGCCGATCCTGCTGTATGTGATCCTGCCGGTGCTGGACCTGGCCGTCGGGGCCGACGGGCAGAACCCGCCCGATGAGGTGATGGCCGCGCTGGAGAACGACAAGTACTACCGCTACGCGACGTATGCCTACATCCCGTTCCAGTACGCCAGCGCCATCCTGGGCGCCTACCTGTTCACCGCGTCGGACCTGGGCTGGCTGGGCTTCGACGGGTCGCTGGGCTGGCTGGGCAAGATCGGTGTGGCGATGTCGGCGGCGACGGTGGCCGGGGTGGGCATCAACACCGCCCACGAGCTCGGTCACAAGCGGGAGTCGCTGGAGCGCTGGCTGGCCAAGATCACCCTGGCGCAGGTCTGCTACGGACACTTCTACGTCGAGCACAACCGCGGCCACCACGTGCGGGTCGCCACCCCCGAGGACCCGGCGTCGGCCCGCTTCGGCGAGACGTTCTGGGAGTTCCTGCCGCGCAGCATGTGGGGCGGCATCCGTTCGGCGTGGGAGCTGGAGGCGGCGCGTGTCCGCAGGACCGGCAAGAACCCCTGGAACCCGCGGACCTGGCCGGGCAACGACGTGATCAACGCGCTGGCGATGTCGCTGCTGTTCTGGGGCGTGATGATCGCGGTGTTCGGTGTCGCGCTTATCCCCTACCTGCTGATCAACGCCTTTTACGGCTCGTCGCTGCTGGAGTCGGTGAACTACCTGGAGCACTACGGCCTGGTGCGCCAGAAGAAGGCCGGCGGCCGCTACGAGCGCTGCACCCCGCAGCACAGCTGGAACTCCGACCACATGGTCACCAACCTGTTCCTGTACCACCTGCAGCGCCACAGCGACCACCACGCCAACCCGACCCGGCGCTACCAGACGCTGCGTAGTTTCGACGACTCGCCGAACCTGCCGGCCGGCTACGGGGCGCTGATCGGGGTGACCTACTTCCCGCCGGTGTGGCGCAAGCTGATGGACCACCGGGTGCTGGCGCACTACGCCGGCGACATCACCCGGGCCAACATCTCGCCGCGCCGCCGGGAGAAGATTCTGGCCCGCTACGGGGCAGCGGCGGTGAACGCCTGATGGCCGGCTACGGATGCCCGGGCTGCGGCTACGTCTACGACGAGGGTGTCGGCGCACCGCGCGAAGGCTTCCCAGCCGGGACGACGTGGGCGCAGATCCCCGACGACTGGACCTGCCCCGACTGTGCGGTCCGCGAAAAGCTCGATTTCGAACCGATGGGAGAGAACTCATGAACGACTACAAACTGTTCCGGTGCCTGCAGTGCGGCTTCGAGTACGACGAGGCGCTGGGCTGGCCGGAGGACGGCATCGGCCCCGGCACCCGCTGGGCCGACATCCCCGAGGACTGGAGCTGCCCGGACTGCGGCGCGGCGAAGGCCGACTTCGAGATGGTGGAGGTGGTGCGGCGGTGAGCGGGGTGCTCATCATCGGTGGCGGGCTGGCCGCGGTCCGCACCGCCGAGCAGCTCCGCCGCAACGACTACACCGACCCGATCACCATCGTCGGCGCCGAGATCCACCCACCGTATGACCGCCCGCCGTTGTCCAAGCAGCTGCTGCGCGGCGAGGTCGATGATGTGGCGCTCAAGCCGGCCGGGTTCTACGACGACAACGGCATCGGGTTGCGGCTCGGCCGCGCCGCCTGGGCCGTCGACGTGACGGCCCACACCGTGACGCTGGCCGACGGCGAGGTGCTGGGCTACGACCAGCTGGTGATCGCCACCGGCCTGGTGCCCAACCGCATCGAGGCCGGCGACCTGGACGGCGTCTTCGTACTGCGGTCGTACGACGACTGTGTGGCACTCCGGGAGCGGGCCGCGGGCGCCCGGCGCGCCGTGGTGATCGGGGCGGGCTTCATCGGCTGTGAGGTCTCGGCCAGTCTGCGCGGCGCCGGTGTGCCGGTGGTGCTGGTGGAGCCGCAGCCCACCCCGCTGGCGGCGGTGCTGGGTGAGCAGGTGGGCGCGCTGATCACCCGGCTGCACCGCGACGAGGGCGTCGACGTGCGCACCGGCATGGGGGTGCGCTCTGTCTCCGGCGCGGATGGTGTCGAGTCGGTGACGCTGTCGGACGGCTCAGTGGTGGCGGCTGACCTGGTGGTGGTGGGCATCGGGTCGCGGCCCGCCTGCGACTGGCTGGCCGGCAGCGGTATCGCCGTCGCAGACGGTGTGGTCTGCGACGAGGCCGGCCGTACCAGCGCCCCGGACGTCTGGGCGATCGGCGACGTGGCGTCGTGGCGCGACCCGGCCGGCGGGCAGGCCCGCGTCGAGCATTGGAGCAACGTCGCCGAGCAGGCGAAGACCATGGTGTCGGCGATGCTGGGTTCGGCGCTGCCGCGCGCGGGGGTGCCGTACTTCTGGAGCGACCAGTACGACGTCAAGATCCAGTGCCTGGGCCACCCGCAGGCCGGTGACACCGTGCACCTGGCCGAGGATGACGGCCGCCGGTTCGTCGCCTATTACGAGCGCGACGGTGTGCTGGTCGCCGTGGTGGGCGCCGGGGTTCCGGAGAAGGTCCGGTCGGCTCGCGGCAAGATCGCCGCCGGCGCAGCGATCGCCGATGTGCTGGTGCCGGCCTAGGGGTGCCAGCCGCGGGACCGCATGGCGGCGGTGACGCGGCGGATGACGTCGCTGGGCGCGTCCTCGTTGATCACCCGGATGTTGATCCAGCCCAAGGCTTCCAGCCTGCGTTGACGCCGGTGGTCCCGGACGTACTGCGCGCGGTCCTTGCGGTGCTGATCGCCGTCGTACTCGGCGGAGACTCGATATCGCTCCCAGCCCATATCCAGCCAGGCGAACGGCCAATACCCCCGCTCGATCACCGGGATCTGGGTGGTGGGAGTGGGCAGCCCGGCATCGATGAGCCGCAGCCGCAGCCAGGACTCTTCGAGTGAGGCGGCGCCGGCGTCCACCAGCGGAAGCGCTGTCCGCAGCCGTCGTAAGCCGCGGGCGCGGCGGTGATGCTTGGCCAGCAGCAACACGTCCTCGGTGCTGAACGGGGTGGCCCGCGCCAGGGCGTCCATCCGCGCCACCGCCTGGACCCTGGGCAGGTGCCGCCCCAGGTCGTAGGCGGTGCGGGCGGGTGTGGTGACCGGTATACCGGCGACCTTGGTGATTTCGTCGTCGGCGAGGGTTTCGTCACGGGCGATGAGGCCGGCAGGCGGGCGGGTGTTGGACCAGATGAGTTCGATCGGGATATCGACGTCGACCCATCTGGCGCCGTGTAGGGCCGATGCGGCCACCCCCGCGATCACACCCTTGCGTCCCGACCGGAGCCACGCCCCTTCGATGCGGTCGCGCAGGGTGAGCTGATGGCCTGCCGGCACGTAGACGTCGCGGCAAATCGCACGATGCCAACGGCGCAGCTCGTACTCGGTGAGGCGCCCCTGCGCCAGCGCCTCGCTGCCGATGAAGACCTCACCCATGCCCAGATGCTGCCGACGGGGACTGACACATTCCACGAGCCTGTTGTTGGCGCGAAGAAGTGCGAGTAGCGAGCACGCTAAGTACAGGCTCGCGGGAAAGGGGGGAAGGGAAGGGGCGCGGGCGCCGGGGAAGGGGAAAGGGTCGCGGCGACTAAGCCATGGCGCGGCGGCCGGTGAACGCCCGGCCCAGGGTCAGCTCGTCGGCGAACTCCAGGTCACCGCCCATCGGCAGCCCGGACGCCAGACGCGTCACGCTCAACCCGGGGATGTCGCGCAGCATCCGAACCAGGTAGGTGGCGGTCGCCTCGCCTTCCGTGTTGGGGTCGGTGGCGATGATCACCTCGCTGACGTCGACCCCGTCGACGCGCTCCCCGACCCGGTTGAGCAGCTCACGCACCCGCAGTTGCTCCGGGCCGATCCCGGAGAGCGGATCCAAGGCCCCGCCGAGCACGTGGTAGCGGCCGCGGAACTCCCGGGTGCGCTCGATGGCGGCCACGTCCTTGGGTTCCTCGACCACACAGATCTGGGCGAAGTCGCGGCGCGGATCCCCGCAGATCCGGCAGCGCTGCGCGTCGGAGACGTTGCCGCACACCTCGCAGAACTGCACCCCTTCGCGCACCTTGGTGAGCACCGCGGTGAGCCGGTCGATCTCCGACGGTTCCACCGACAACAGGTGGAACGCGATCCGCTGGGCGCTCTTGGGGCCGATACCCGGCAGCTTGCCCAGCTCGTCGATCAGGTCCTGAACCGGGCCTTCAAACAAGGTGGCACACCTAGGTGCCCGGCATGCCGAGCGCGTTGCCCATGCCACCGGCCAGCGGGGAGAGCCGCTCCTGGGCCAGGGTGTGCGCCTTCTTCGAGGCATCCGCGAGCGCGCCGACGATCAGGTCCTGCAGCGTGTCGACGTCGTCGGGGTCGACGACCTTCGGGTCGATCTGCACGGCCAGCACTTCGCCGCTGCCGTTGGAGGTGACCTTGACCAGGCCGCCGCCGGCCTCGCCTTGCACCTCGGTGGCGGCCAGCTCCTGCTGCGCGGCCAACAGTCGCTGCTGCATCTGCTGGGCCTGGGCCAGCAGCGCCGACATGTCGGGCGGGCCTCCTGGTTGCATGACACTCCCCTTGCGTTGTTGTGCGTGGTCTCGACTTGGTTGCGGCTTGGTTTCGGCTCCAAGACCCGGCGCGTGTTGAAGCACCAGCGTAGTCGGCGCGAGCCTACGTTGGCGGCGTGCGCGTACCTGTTCTCTCGCGTGTCGGCATCGCGATCATCACCGGCCTGGTGGCGGCCGCCGCGGTCCCGAGCGCCCCGTCGTCCTGGGCCGCCCCCGGCAACATCGCCGGCATGATCGTGTTCCTCGACCCCGGTCACAGCGGCACCGCCGACCCCGCGGCCATCGGCCGCCAGGTGACCAACGGCCGGGGCGGCACCAAGAACTGCCAGACCAGCGGCACCACCTCCAACTCCGGCTATCCCGAGCACAGCTTCGCCTGGGACACCACGCTGCGGATTCGGCAGGCGCTCAACTCCGCGGGGGTGCGCACCGCGATGTCCCGCGGCGACGACAACGGGCCCGGACCGTGCGTCGATGAACGCGCCGCGATGGCCAACTCGCTGCACCCCAACGCGATCGTGTCGATTCACGCCGACGGCGGACCGGCCACCGGCCGCGGGTTCCACGTCAACTACTCCGCGCCGCCACTCAACCCGGCCCAGGAGGGCCCGGCGGTCCGGTTGGCGCAGGTGATGCGCAGCCAGCTGCAGGCCGCCGGTATCCCGCCGGCCAACTACATCGGCAACGACGGCCTGAAAGGACGCGCCGACCTGGCCGGGCTGAACCTGGCCGAGTATCCGTCGATCCTGGTCGAGTTGGGCAATATGAAAAACCCCGCGGACGCGGCCCTGATGGAGAGTCCGTCGGGGCGGCAGCGCTACGCCGACGCCGTCGCGCGCGGGATTGCCGGCTACCTGAGCGCGCAGAGCATGCCACAACAAGCCCAGTAAGCCCGGCCGCGTCGGATGCAGAGCCGACGATCCGCCGCTAGCGTGGGAGGTGATGTCCGTTCGGCCGGCCGACGCACCGACATCCCACACGCGGGGGGTGCAACGCTTGCTGGACAGCTACCGGGCGATTCCGGCGAGCGCGTCGGTCCGGCTGGCGAAACCCACCTCGAACCTGTTCCGGGCACGCGCCAAACGCGCAGCGCCGGGTCTGGACAGCTCGGGGCTGGTGAACGTCATCGGCATCGACGTGGCGAACCGCACCGCCGACGTCGGCGGCATGTGCACCTACGAGGACCTGGTGGCCGCGACCCTGCCGTACGGGTTTGCGCCGCTGGTGGTCCCGCAGTTGAAGACGATCACGGTCGGCGGCGCGGTGTCGGGCCTGGGGATCGAGTCGGCGTCGTTCCGCAACGGCCTGCCGCACGAGTCGGTACTGGAGATGGACGTGCTCACCGGTGCCGGTGAGCTGCTGACCGTTTCCCGTGACCGGCACCCGGACCTGTTCCGGACGTTTCCGAATTCCTATGGCACGCTGGGCTATTCGACTCGGCTGCGGATCGAGCTGGAAGCGGTCAAACCGTTCGTGGCACTACGGCACATCCGGTTCGATGCGCTGGACGACCTGATCGCGACGATGGACCGGATCATCGACACCGGCGGGTTCGACGGTGTTGCGGTGGACTATCTCGACGGGGTGGTGTTCTCCCCCGCCGAGAGCTACCTGTGTGTGGGCATCGAGACCGACACCCCCGGCGCCGTCAGCGACTACACCGGCCAGCGGGTCTATTACCGCTCGATTCAGCACGCGCACGGGATCAAAGACGACCGGCTGACCATCCATGACTACCTGTGGCGCTGGGACACCGACTGGTTCTGGTGCTCGCGGGCGTTCGGGGCGCAGCACCCGCTGGTGCGGCGCTGGTGGCCGCGGCGCTATCGGCGCAGCAGTTTCTACGCGAAGCTGATCGGCTACGACCGGCGGTTCGCCATCGCCGACCGGATCGAGAAACGCAGTGTCCACCGCCCGAAGACCGCCCCCTCGCGCGAGCGGGTGGTGCAGGACGTCGAGGTGCCGTTGGGGCGCTGCCGGGAGTTCTTGGACTGGTTCTTCGACCACGTGCCGATCGAGCCGGTGTGGCTGTGCCCGCTGCGCCTGCGCACCGACGAGAACTGGCCGCTGTACCCGATCCGGCCCAACCGCACCTACGTCAACGTCGGGTTCTGGTCCTCGGTCCCGGCCGGCGCCACCGAGGGCGCCACCAATCGGCTGATCGAGGCGAAGGTGAGCGAACTCGACGGCCACAAGTCGCTGTACTCCGACGCCTACTACACCGCCGCGGAGTTCGACGAGCTCTACGGCGGGGAAACCTATCGGAAGGTCAAGCGGGCATACGACCCCGACGCCCGGCTGCTGGACCTCTACGACAAGGCGGTGCGACGACAGTGACCACCTACAAGGAGCAGACGCACACCGGCAGACTGACCCTGGCGGAGGTGCTGGAGACCCTGGCCACCGACGGTCACCTGCCGTTGCGGTTCACCGCCTACGACGGCAGCAGCACCGGGCCCGACGACGCCCCGCTGGGCCTGGAACTGCTCACTCCGCGCGGCACCACCTATCTGGCCACCGCCCCGGGCGATCTGGGCATGGCCCGCGCCTACGTCGCCGGGGATCTGGAACTGCACGGCGTGCACCCCGGTGACCCGTACCGCCTGCTCAAGGCGCTCGCCGACGAACTGCACTTCAAACGGCCGTCGCCGCGGGTGCTGGCCAACATCGTGCGCTCCGTCGGGATAGAGCACCTGGTGCCGATCGCGCCGCCACCGCAGGAGGCCCGCCCCCGCTGGCTGCGCGTCGCCGACGGCCTGCGGCACAGCAAGCATCGAGACGCCAGCGCGATTCAGCATCATTACGACGTCTCCAACGCCTTCTACGAAGCCGTGCTGGGGCCGTCGATGACCTACACCTGCGCGGTCTACCCGAGCCGGGACGCGACACTCGACGAGGCCCAGGAGAACAAGTACCGGTTGGTGTTCGACAAGTTGCGGCTGCGTCGCGGCGACCTGCTGCTGGATGTGGGCTGCGGCTGGGGCGGCATGGTGCGCTACGCCGCGCGGCACGGCGTGCGCGCTATCGGTGCGACGCTCTCGACCGAGCAGGCCCGGTGGGCGCAGCGCGCGATCGCCTCCGAGGGGTTAGCCGGCCTCGCCGAGGTCCGCCATTGCGACTACCGCGATGTGCGCGAGACCGAATTCGATGCGGTCTCCTCGATCGGGATGACCGAGCACATCGGCGTCGCGAACTACCCCGCCTACTTCGGGTTCCTCAAGTCCAAGCTGCGCCGCGGCGGCCTACTGCTCAACCACTGCATCACCCGGGCGGACAACAGATCCGGTGCCACCGCGGGCGACTTCATCGACCGCTATGTGTTCCCGGACGGTGAGCTGGCCGGGTCGGGGCGGATCATCAGCGAGATCCAGGACGCCGGTCTGGAGGTGGTCCACGCCGAGAACATTCGGCACCACTACGAGCTGACGCTGCGGGACTGGTGCGCCAATCTGGTGGCGCACTGGGACGAGGCCGTGGCCGAGGTCGGCCTGGCCACCGCGAAGGTATGGGGGCTGTACATGGCCGGTTCGCGGCTGGGCTTCGAACACAACGTCATTCAGTTGCATCATGTGCTGGCGGCCAGGCTCGATGACCGCGGCGGCGACGACGGGCTGCCGTTGCGGCAGTGGTGGCAGCCCTAGCGGCTCATCGCCATCGGTTAGCGCCGGGCGAACGCCGGCGCCCGCTCCGGACGCACCCCGACGCCTACCAGGTAGGCCGGGATTGCGGCGAGCCAGGGCAGTTTGTCGATCACGGCACCGAAAGCCGCCGGCGGGGTGAGGTTCTTACCGCGCAGGATCGGCGTGAGGCCGCGGTGCAGCACCCGCTGAACCGTTTGGGTGACGACGGTGGGCAGGATCCGGCGCCGGTGCACCGCGGCCAGGTCGCGGTTGGTGACGTGGCCCTGTCGCAGCGGCTCGGCCAGAATCCTGGCCGCGGCCACCGCGTCCTGCACCGCGAGGTTGATGCCGACACCACCGACCGGTGACATGGCGTGCGCGGCGTCGCCGATGCACAACAATCCGTCGACGCTCCACCGCCGCAGCCGGTTCACCCGCACGTCCAGGTGTTTGACGTCATCCAGGCTGCGCAATGCGCCCACCGCGTCGGCGGCCTCCGGGATCAGTTCGACCACCTCGCGCCGGAACGCCTCGATGCCACGCTCTCGCAGCGCCGCATCACCGCCCTTGAGCCCAAGGTAGGCGACCTGAAAGTAGCCTTCGCGCGGAATCATGATCGCGGCACGGCCCGGGCCGAGTCGCGGCAGCAGGGTCGGTTCCGCGGCGCGGTCGTTGGGCAGCCGGAACCACCACACGTCGAAGTTCACCGGAAACTCCCGGGATCGCAGGCCGGCCTCGTGCCGTGCGATCGACCACCGTCCGTCGCAGGCCACCGTCAGCCCGGCACGCAGTTCGCCCGGCCCGTCGGGGCCCTGGTAGCGCACGCCGGCGACCCGGCCGTTCTCGTGCAGCAGTCCGGTGACCTCGGTCTGCATCCGCAGCGTGAATGTCGGCTCGGTCTGCGCGGATTCGGCGAGCAGGTTGAGCAGATCCCACTGCGGCACCATCGCGATGTAGGGGTGCGGTTGGCCCCGCAGCCGGCCGAAGTCCACCACCGTGACGCCGTGGCCGGCCACGTCGAGGACGACCTGGTGGATCTCGCTGCGCGACAGCGCCGTGAAGCGGTCCCACAAGCCGAGCTCGTCGAGTAACCGCAGTGTGGTGGGATGCACTGTGTCGCCGCGGAAGTCGCGCAGGAAGTCGGCGTGCTTCTCCAGCAGCGTGACCTCGACACCGGCGCGAGCCAGCAGCAGCGCCAGCACCATGCCCGCGGGTCCGCCGCCGACGATCGCACAGGAAGTGGTGTCGGTGGTGTCGCCCATTGCGGTGCCAGATTACGCGTGTTTGAGGTGCCGGCCGCGTGGTAATCCGCAACTGGCCAGGGAGCGGACGATGCCAGGGGGCAGACCACCATGTTGAAAACGCAAGCCGAAGACACTCAGAACACCACGAACGGCAAGCTGGGATTGGCCGAGATTCTGGTACTGCTCTCCGGCGGCGGGCAACCGCCGGTCAAGGTCACCGCCTATGACGGCAGCAGCGTCGGGCCGGATGACGCCTCGCTGGCCGTGGAGTTGCTCAATCCGCGCGCGACCACCTACCTGGCCACGTCGCTGGGGCAACTGGGGATCGCCCGGTCCTACATTGCAGGCGACCTGGAACTGCGCGGCGTGCACCCGGGAAACCCCTACGAGATGCTCAAGGCGCTGGCGGACCTGGAGTTCAAACAGCCGTCGCCGCAGACGCTGGTCAACATCATCCGGTCGATCGGTTTGAAGCATCTGAAGCCGATCGCGCCGCCGCCGGAGGAAGCACCGGCCAAGTGGCGCCGCACCGCGGCGGGCCTGCGACATTCCAAGGCCCGCGACGCCGCCGCCATCCACCACCACTACGACGTGTCCAACCGGTTCTACGAATGGGTGCTGGGCCCGTCGATGACCTACACCTGCGCGATCTACCCGAGCCCCGACGCGACGCTGGAGGACGCCCAGGAGAACAAGTACCGGCTGATCTTCGACAAGCTGCGACTGAAGCCGGGCGATCGCCTGCTCGACGTCGGCTGTGGCTGGGGCGGCATGGTGCGCTACGCGGCCCGTCGCGGGGTCCGTGCAGTCGGGGCCACGCTCTCGGCCGAGCAGGTCGACTGGGCGCAGCGGGCGATCGCCGAGGAGGGCCTGTCCGATCTCGCCGAAGTCCGGCACTGCGACTACCGCGACGTGCCCGAGACCGGCTTCGACGCCGTCTCCTCGATCGGACTCACCGAGCACATCGGGGTGAAGAACTATCCGTCGTACTTCGGCTTCCTGAAGTCGAAGCTGCGCACCGGTGGCCTGCTGCTCAACCACTGCATCACGACCGCGGACAACTCGGTCTACAAAGGCGACGCCTTCACCGATCGGTACGTCTTCCCCGACGGCGAGCTCACCGGCGTGGGAAGCATCATCGCCGAGATCCAGCAGACCGGTTTCGAGATGCTGCACGAGGAGGACTTCCGGCTCCACTACGCCAAGACGCTGCGCGGCTGGTGCCAGAACCTGGTCGACCACTGGGACGAGGCCGTCGACGAGGTCGGTTTGGGCCGCGCCAAGGTGTGGGGCCTGTACATGGCGGCATCGGTGCTCGGCTTCGAGCGCAACCAATGTCAGTTACACCACGTACTGGCCAGCAATGTCGACGAGCAAGGCCGAGACGACCTGCCGCTGCGGCCCTGGTGGATCCCCTAGACGATCAGTCACCACCGATAGGGCGAGCGCCCAGCTCACTCTGCAGCAGTTCCAGGGCCGCCTCCTCGGGATCGCGGCGCGGCGCCGGGTCGGATTGCTCGGCTGCTGCCTCGGCCAGCATGGCCTCTTCGTCGGCTCGCTGGGCCAGGTCCGCAGCGGCTGGCGCGGGCGGGGCCGTCGACGCGGGCTCGGCCGGCGGCGCCCCAGCGTCGCAGCGGACCCGCCAGTTCACTCCGAGGGCGTCCTTGAGTGCCTCGACGATGACGTCGGCGTTGCGTTGTTCGCAGAGTCGCTTGGCCAGCGGAGCCGACTCGTGGCTCAGCACCAGGGTGTTGCCGTCGACGGTGCGCACGGTGGCACCGGCCAGCATCACCTCGGTGGTGCGGCTGCGCTGGCGCACCTTCTCCCGCACCGTGGTCCACATCGCGCGCACCGCGGCGGCATCGGGCTCTCCCGGCGCGGGCGAGCTGGGCGACGGCGGTGACGCGGCCGGTGGTGGTGGTGCTGCGGCCGGCGGCGGTGGTGGTGGTGCTGCCGGGGGTGCCGGTTCGGGTGGCGGAGCGGGCTTCGGTGCGGGCGCGGACGCCGGTGCGGCGGCGGGCGCCGGCACGGGCGCGGGTTCCGGCGCAGGCGCGGGTTCCGGGGCGGGCTGTCGCGGGGCGGGCTCGGCAGCCTGGGAACGCCGGGTGAATTGCCTGGCCGCGGATGCGCCGTCGCCGGCTGCCGACGGGGTGGCCGCACCCGGGATCGACATGTCCAGCCGGCTCTCGATGCGCTCGACCCGCTGCAGCAGCGCGGCCTCGGTGTCGGCCGCCGACGGCAGCAGCAGCCGGGCGCACACCACCTCCAGCAACAGCCGCGGGGCGGTCGCACCGCGCATCTCGCCGAGACCGGCGTGCACCACCTCGGCGTAGCGGGCCAGGGTCGCCGGGCCGATCCGGGCGGCCTGCTCATGCATGCGTTCCAGGATGTCCTCGGGCGCGTCGACCACACCTTTGGCCACCGCGTCGGGCACCGCCTGCAGCACGATCAGGTCGCGGAATCGTTCCAGCAGGTCGATGGCGAATCGGCGGGGGTCATGACCGGCATCGACAACGGCTTCGACCGCCGCAAATACCGACGCCGCATCCCCGGCGGCGAGCGCGTCGACCGTCTCGTCGATCAGGGCGACGTCGGTGGCGCCGAGCAGGCCCAGCGCCCGCTGGTAGTGGACGTGGCTGGTTCCGGGGCTGCCGGCCATCGGCACCGAGCCGGCCAGCAACTGGTCGAGCACCGAGAGGGTGTCGCGTGGCGAGCCGCCGCCGGCGCGGATCACCAGCGGGTAGACCGCGTCGTCGACGGCGACCTGTTCCTGTTCGCAGATCCGCCCGATCAGCTCGCGCATGGTCCGCGGCGCCAGCAGCCGGAACGGATAGTGGTGGGTGCGCGAGCGGATGGTCGGCAGCACCTTCTCCGGTTCGGTGGTGGCGAACACGAAGATCAGGTGGTCGGGTGGTTCCTCGACGATCTTGAGCAGCGCGTTGAAGCCCGCGGTGGTCACCATGTGCGCTTCGTCGATGATGAAGATCCGGTACCGCGACTGGGCGGGGGCGTAGAACGCGCGGTCACGCAGATCCCGGGTGTCGTCGACCCCGCCGTGGCTGGCCGCGTCGAGTTCGACGACGTCGATGCTGCCCGGGCCGTTGGGCGCCAGTGCCACGCACGAATCGCAGGTTCCGCACGGCGTGGGCGTGGGCCCCTGCGCACAGTTCAGCGACCGGGCCAGGATGCGCGCCGACGAGGTTTTGCCGCAGCCGCGAGGCCCGGAGAACAGGTAGGCGTGGTTGATCCGGCCCGCCGCCAAGGCGGTGCACAGCGGTTCGGTGACGTGCTCCTGCCCGACCACTTCGGCGAATGTTGCCGGCCGGTACTTGCGGTAGAGCGCCACGCCAGCAGGTTACTTGCTCGGGCCGACGACGGTGCGCCGCCCGGCAGACCACCGCGCTACACCCTGGGCCGCAGATACCCCAAGGTGTTCCACATCGGGCTGAGGTCACGCCAGTTCAACGTCACGAACAGCCGGCCGCCGGAGTTCTGGTCGGCCGTCTCGTAGCCGAACAGCGGGCCGCTTCCACGCACCGCGGTGACCACCGCGGCGTGCCCGTGCTCGCTGACGTACCCGCCCGGACCGTAGACGACGACGTCGCCGACCTGCGGCAGGTTCGCGCCGCCCCCGAGTCGCGACGACGGAACCTGGTCGAAGTATTCCCCCAGCCCGTTGGTGGGGAAATGTTCGTAGAGATCGAAGGCGTTGCCGCTGGGGTCGCGGTTTCGCCAGGGGTACCCGAGCGCGCGGATGTATTGCAGGATCAGCGGATAACACTGGCCGTCGCCGTACATCACCGGGTGCCCGAGCGCGGCGTCGGCGGCGGCGCCCCGGAAGACGTCGAGGGCGGGGGTGACCTTGGCCGGCAACGCGTCGGCCGCACCGGGGCCGGCGTCGCCCACCTGAGCCGGCCAGTGGTCGATCACCGGGTCCGCCCGGCTCGGGGCATATGCCGCGGGAACCTGGCCCAGCACGACAGCGCCCAGCACCGCCAGCGCACCGCCCAAGACACCGATCCTGTTCGCCATTTCTCGGCCTCCACCGGCATTTCGACGGGCTCCCGACGCAACTTCGGGAAATGTTAGGCGGCGACGCCGGCAGGTACGTCGAATTCCACGCGATGTCAGCCCAGCAGGTGCTCGGCGGCGGCCAGTAGCGCGCAGGTGGCCAGGCCGTCGACGGCGTTGCGCAGGTCGTCGGTGGACGGGAACGACGGGGCGATCCGGATGTTCTTGTCCTCGGGGTCCTTGCGGTACGGGAAGGACGCGCCGGCCTCGGTGACGGCGATCCCGGCGTCCTTGGCCAGCGCCACGGTGCGCCGCGCGGTGCCGGGCAGCACGTCGAGGCTGACGAAGTAGCCGCCCTTGGGGTCGGTCCACGACGCGATCTTGGACTCGCCGAGCCGGTTCTGCAGGATCTCGGCGGTCAGCGCGAACTTCGGCGCCAGGATCTCCTGGTGGCGGCGCATGTGCAGCCGCACCCCGTCGGCGTCACCGAAGAACCGCAGGTGGCGCAGCTGGTTGACCTTGTCCGGGCCGATCGAGCGCTTGCCGGCGTACTGCAGGTACCAGGCGATGTTGCCCAGCGAGCCGCCGAAGAAGCTGACGCCGGCGCCGGCGAAGGTGATCTTCGAGGTGGAGGCGAACACGTAGGGCCGGTTCGGGTTGCCGGCGGCGGCGGCCAGCCCGAGCACGTCGACCTGGTGGGGGAACTCGGTGGTCAGGGTGTGCACCGCGTAGGCGTTGTCCCAGAACAGCCGGAAGTCGGGTGCGGCGGTGGCCATCTGCACCAGCCGGCGCACCGTCTCCCAGGAGTAGGTGATGCCGGTCGGGTTGCCGAACACCGGCACCGTCCACATGCCCTTGATGGCGGGGTCGGCGGCGACGAGTTCCTCGATGAGGTCGACGTCGGGGCCGTCCTCGCGCATCGGGACACCGATCATCTCGATGCCCAGCGTCTCGGTGATCGCGAAGTGCCGGTCGTAGCCGGGCACCGGGCACAGGAATTTGACGCCGTCCGGCTCCTGTCCCCAGGGGCGCGGCGAGTCGACGCCACCGTGCAGCATCGAATAGGCGACGACGTCGTGCATGAACTCCAGGCTGGCGTTGTTGCCGGCGATCAGGTTGGGCACCGCGATGCCCAGCAGTTCGCCGAAGACGGCCCGCAGTTCGGGCAGACCGTGCAACCCGCCGTAGTTGCGGGTGTCGGTGCCGTCGTCGGCGCGGTAGTCGTCGGCACCCGGCAAGGTGAGCAGGCCGTTGGCCAGGTCGAGCTGCTCGGGCGCGGGCTTGCCGCGGGTGAGGTCCAACGCCAGCTTCTTGTCCTGTAGCTCGGCGTAAGCGCGCTGGTAGCTCTCGTGTTGAGCGCCCAGGTCGGCACGGCTGAGGTTCTGCAACGACACGGTGTGCCTTTCACAATCGAAGGCCCGACACATAAGGGGACCCCGCGCACCCGCCAGAGCCCATTGACCCTTGCTGCCTTCCGGCCCTGGGGGAGTTCACAGGATAGACGCCGCGCGGGGTCCGAGTGCCAAGTCTAGCGGCGGGCCGGACGAGGAGCGCGTGGCCCCCGCGGGAGTCTCCGCTACCATTGCCGACGGAGGATTCGCCTAGTGGCCTATGGCGCTCGCCTGGAACGCGGGTTGGGTTAATAGCCCTCAGGGGTTCAAATCCCCTATCCTCCGCACTGCAGGTGCGACCGGACCGCAATCCCGTGGTCCGGTCGCACCTGAATCACTACTGACGAAACACGGGAGGTGGCGTGAGTCGCACCGTAGCCACGGTCTGGCACGCGTCACTCTCGACCCTCGCCGCCATCTTGTACTTCCTGTTCGTTCTGCCCCGCTGGTGGGAGCTGACCGGTTTCACCCCGCATGCGCTGGGCATCGTGCTGCGGATCTTCCTCGGGCTGCTGGTCGCCGGGACCGCGCTGCCGGTGGTGGCCATCCTCAAGCACACCCGCAAACCGGAGTACGGGACGCCGCAGCTGGCGCTGACGCTGCTGACCGGTTCGATCGTGGCCCACGGGGTGGCCGGAACCCTGATCGCGGGCACCGCGATCAGCGAGATCTGGCTGTCGCTGGACGCTGCCGGGATATGGCTGTTCGGCATCTACGGGGCGGCCGCGGCGATCGCACTGTTGGGCATCGGCGCGTTCTACCTGTCGTTTGTCGCCGCAATGCCACCGCCCCCGCCCAAACCGATCAAGCCCAAGACGGAGAAGCAGTCGACGCTGCGGCGCTGGCGCGCCAAGAAGTCCGACGCGGCCGCCGCTGAGGCTGAGGACGACGACGCCGACGACGACGGCGAGGACCCCGACGGCGAGGTCCCCGACGACGACACCGACGACACCGACGACACCGACGCCGAGCACGACGAGATTGTCGAGACCGTCGAGGCCGACACGGTCGCGGAGACCACCGAGTCCGCGAGCGAAGAAGCCCCCGAGCCCGCATCGACCGGAGTCCAGGACAAGTTGCGCCCGTCCGGCAAGCGCGGGGCGAAAAAGGGCAGGTAGGTCCCACCCCGCCCGGTTAACCTTTGCCCCATGACCGAGAACCGCGGCGCTTTCGCCGACGCGGCACGGGCGCGGGAGAACAAGCTGGCCAACCGGCTGGCGGCGTCGGTGACAGCCGACCAGGAGTTCCAGGCGATCCTGCGGGACGCGGCCCGCAACAACTCGGTATCGCGTCAGCGCCTCGCTGCGATGGAGGCCGAGATCAGGCAGGCCGCAGCCACCTGGCCGGGGCTGGACACCCCCACCGGCGCCCGCCAGTTCCAGCAGTTCCTGAACGGCAAGACCCGCGAGATCCACCAGATCGTCCGCGACGCTCGCGCCGACAGTGAGCACCGGGCGGGCTTGGCGCGGACCCTGGCCGGTCGCTACGAGTCCGGGGACGGCGAGCCCCGGATCCAGCTGGTGGACAACGAGATACCGGCTGTGGAGGGCGACGACGCGGAGCCGCACGCTCCCACCATCGCCGGTCCGGGCAGCCCACCGGTGCCGGAGAACCAGGAGGGTTCGCCCTACGACCTGGGCGCCACCATCCCGGGCACCGGCATCGTCATCACCGGAGACCCCGAGGCCGGTCATCCGCGACTGCACATCCCCGGACAGCCCGACATCGACAACCCGTTTCCCGTCGACGAGGGATTCCGGGCGCTGCCGACCGGGACGGCGGTCGGACCCGACGGTCAGCAGTACGCCTTTTACAGCGTGCGCCCCTACGGGCCCGGCACGTCTCCGGACAACTTCATCGCACCGGAATCCCGGGTCCAGAACCTGGCTGATCCCGCAACGGATCTGGGACCGCTGCTGGGCACCACGATCGGCTCGGACACCAAGGTCGGCATCTCGCAGGCCAGCGGGGTCTTTGACGCGGAGTCGGGAAGGATGATCATCGTCGGCAACATCGGCCAGGACGGTCCGCGCGCGATGTGGCAGTCCGATCCGGTCGCCGCCGGCGCCCCGCCCCACACCTGGATGGACAGCCTGCATCAGGTCGGCACCTTCGACAATCTGGGCGCCGGTGACCGGGAGAACCAGATCGTGTCGCTGCCCCAGGGCGGCTACCTGCTGACCAGCGCCAGCAACGGCAGCCAGATCGTCGGCGTGACCGCGGGCAGTCCGCAGGGACTCCTCACCGCGCCGGCGCAGGAGCTCACCGGGCCGGGCTTCATTCCCAGCGCGGGCAATCAGCCGGCCGTCCCCTACGGCCCCAGCGTCGTCAACGTCGAGACGCTGCCGAACGGGCAGGAACAGGTCACCATGCGGGTCAGTACCTGGCCGACCCCCGAGGGCTGGCCCGTCGGGCCGGATGCCCCGCCGCCGCCGTATCACCCGCGGACCTATACGACGACGTTCAACATCAACCCGTAGCCCGCAGGGGCCGGTTCGGGGCTCAGAACGCCGTGCTGCCGGAGGGTCGCAGCACGAAACCGTGCTGGCCCAGCGAGGTGTCGAGGCAGGCGACCAATTGGTCGGTGCCCACCGCGCACGTCACGTTGCCGTAGGACAGCTTCTGCCCGACCCCCAGGAACGCTCCGTTGGAGAACTGCCGGCCGCAGCTCGCCGATTCACGGTTCAACCGCAGGCCCGCCGCACCCTGGGAACGCACCGTCCCGATCACACAGCCCTCGGCCACCGGAGCACCCGAACTGAGCGGCGCGTTCGCCATGCCGGGCATGTCGCCGTCGCACATGATGGCCTGCGAGGACCCGGCCGGCGGCTCGGTCGCGTCGAATTGGCAGGCGATGTTGTACGGCGTGGAGAAATTCACCCAGCGTCCGGGCCCCTTGGGGCCGGTCGTGAGGTAGTCGTCGACCGGGGCCGGGCTGAAGGTGTCCAGATCGGGGAACCCGGCCGGCTGTGCGTGCGCGGGTGAACCCGCGACCGCGACGACACCGGCCGTCATGCCGGCGACGGCCAGAGCCTGCGTGATTCGACGGACGAAACCGGGCATCGGTGTCTCCGGTCGGTCAGGGCTTGGGCGACCAGTCCCACACCGACATGTCGTCACGCGGGTACTGGCTGCAGGCTTCGGTCGACTTGGCGACGACGCCCTTGTTGTTGAAGAAGATCTTGGCGTGGTTGGGCCAGGACACGGTCAGTGGGTCGGCGAAGTTGGTCGCCAGTTCCTCGGAGTAGGCCCGGCGCTGCTCGGGGTTGAGCGAGAAGAACCAGTGCATCTTATCGATGGCGGCCTGCTGCACCTGGACCGGCTTGTTGTGCATGTCGATCATGTAGCGCTCGTAGTAGATCGGCGACAGGTCGCGACTGGCGGCCAACATCTGCTCGGCGCTGCAGTCGGTGCGGATCACCCGGCGCGGGATGGGAAAGTCGTCGGTGGCGTCGGCGGAGGCGGTCACCGGCAACAGTGCAGCGGTCAGCGCGGCCAGGGCGGCGGCAGCGGCCACCGCGGCGCCGCGGCGGCGAATCGGGCGGTGCGTGGGCATGGAATCCACTGTAGCCATTCCCCGGTCCTTTCCCTATGTCAGTTCTTCAGGCCGATCCCCGCTGTTCAGACCGATGATCCGGTGAGCCGGCTGCGCAACAAGCCGGCGGCGGGCGATGGCGAACCCGGAGAATGATGCTACATAACTTTAGTCTTGCTACCTAATTAGTTGTCGTTGCTGATCGCATGGGCTCACTCAAGTCAGGGCTTGTCGGCGAACGCATCGGTCGCGTCGGCGTCGGCTTCGCGCGCGGCGGCGGCCGCCTCCCGATGCCGGGCGGCCTTGCCGCCGACGTGCGGCAGCACGTTGATGGGCCACCAGAACCAGCGGCCCAGCAACGCCGCGATCGACGGCGTCATGAACGCCCGCACGATCAAGGTGTCGAACAGCAGGCCCAGGCCGATGGTGGTGCCGATCTGCCCGATGATGCGCAGGTCGCTGACGGCCATGGACGCCATGGTGAAGGCGAACACCAGCCCGGCCGCCGTCACCACCTTCCCGGTGCCGCCCATCGCTCGGATGATGCCGGTATGCAACCCGGCGTGGATCTCCTCTTTGAACCGGGAGACCAGCATCAGGTTGTAGTCCGATCCCACCGCCAGCAGCACGATCACCGACATCACCATCACCAGCCAGTGCAGTTGCATGCCTATCAGGTACTGCCAGACCAGCACCGACAGCCCGAACGACGCCCCCAGCGACAGTGCGACGGTCCCGACGATCACCAACGCGGCGATCAGCGCACGGGTGATCAGCAGCATGATCACGAAAATCAGGCACAGCGACGCGATTCCGGCGATCAGCAGGTCGTAGTAGGAACCGTCGTGCATGTCCTTGAACAGCGCCGCTGTCCCGCCCAGATAGATCTTGGCGTCCTCCAGCGGTGTTCCCTTGAGCGCCTCCTCGGCGGCGGTGCGGATCTGGTCGATGCGCGCAATGCCTTCTGCCGTGGCCGGATTGCCCCGGTGCGAGATGATCATCCGCACGGCCTTGCCGTCGGGGGACACGAACATGTTCATCGCGCGCTTGAAGTCCGGGTTCTCGAAGACCTCCGGCGGCAGATAGAACGAGTCGTCGTTCTTGGCCTCGTCGAACGCCTTGCCCATCGCGGTGGCGTTGTCGCCCATCTCGTCCATCTGGGCGAAGATCCCCGACATGGTGCTGTGCATCGTCAGCATCATGGTCTGCATGGTCTGCATGGTGTCGATCATGGGCGGGAAGGTGGTCAGCATCTGCGGCATGAGCGCATCCATGTCGGCCATGTGCGCGATCATCTTGTCCATGCTCTCGCTCATCGGATCGACACTGTCAACCATGTCGAACGCCGAGCGCAGCGAGAAGCAGATCGGGATGTCGTAGCAGTGCGGCTCCCAGTAGAAGTAGTTCCGGATCGGCCGCCAGAAATCCTCGAAATCGGCGATGTGGTCCCGGATGTCGTAGATCTGGGCCTGTAGCTCGTCCATGTCGACCACCATCTCGTGGGTGGTGCCCGCCAATTGGGCCATGTAGCCCAGCATCTGGCGCATGGTGGCGATGGTCTCGCCCATCGCGTCGGCCTGGGTGAGCATGTCGTCCATGCGCTTCTTCTGGAACTGCATGGTCTGCATCTGGCCGGCGTTCTGCATGCTGATCTGGAACGGGATCGAGGTGTGTTCCAGCGGGGTGCCCTGCGGCCGGGTGATGGCCTGGACCCGGGAGATCCCGACGACTTTGAACACCGCCTTGGCCAGCTTGTCGATGACCAGGAAGTCCGCCGGGTTGCGCAGGTCGTGATCGGCTTCGATCATCAGCACCTCCGGCATCATCCGGGACTGCGAGAAGTGCCGGTCGGCGGCGTTGAAGCCCTCGTTGGCCGGGATGTCGCTGGGGATGTACTTGCGGTCGTCGTAGGCCGGCTGGTAGCCCGGCAGCGCCAGCAGGCCGACGGCCGCAATGGCCAGTGAGGCGACCAGGATCGGCCCGGGCCAGCGCACGATCGCCGTCGCCAGTTGCCGCCAGCCGCGGGTGCTCATCTTGCGCTTGGGTTCGAACAGCCCGAACCGGCTGCCGACGGTGATGATCGCCGGGCCCAGCGTCAACGCGGCCAGCACCGAGATGACCATGCCGACCGCACACGGGATACCGAGCGAGACGAAGTAGGGCATGTGGGTGAAGTGCAGACAGAACACCGCGCCGGCGATGGTCAGGCCGGAGCCCAGGATGACGTGCGAGACGCCGTTGAACGCCGTGTAGTAGGCCGTTTCGGGATCCTCGCCGTCATGGCGGGCCTCGTGGTATCGGCCGATCAGGAAGATCGCGTAGTCGGTGCCGGCGGCGATCGCCAGCGAGACCAGCAGGTTGACGGAGAACGTCGTCAACCCGACCAGGTGGTGGTGGCCCAGGAAGGCCACCACGCCGCGGGCGGCGGAAAGCTCCATGCCGACCGTGGCCAGCAGCAGCACCACGGTGGTGACCGACCGATAGACCGCCAGCAGCATGGTCAGGATCACCGCGATGGTGACGGCCATCATCCGCAGCATGGACTTGTCGCCGGCGTGGTTCATATCGTTGGCCAGCGCCGCGGTGCCGGTGACATAGACCGTCAGCCCGGGTGGCTTCTCGATCGAGTCCACGATGGTGCGGACCGACTCGACGGACTCATTGGCCTTGGCCTGGCCGATGTTGCCGACCAGGTTCAGTTGCACGTAAGTCGCTCTGCCGTCGGCACTCTGGGCGCCGACGGCGGTCAGCGGATCGCCCCAGAAGTCCTGGACGTGCTGCACATGAGCGGTGTCGGCTTTGAGCCGCTCGACCATCTCGGCGTAGTACTCGTGCTCGGCGTCGCCGAGTTCGTGGTCGGCCTCGAGCACGATCATCGCGGTGCTGTCGGAATCCGATTCTTGAAAGACCCGGCCCATCTCGGTCATGGCCTGCATGGACGGTGCGCTGGTCGGGCTCGCCGAGACGGCGTTCTCTTTACCGATCTGTTCCAGCGACGGCACGGTGACGCTGAGCAGCACGATCAGGCCCAGCCAGGCAAGGATTATCGGAATTGACAGCCGGCGAATGGTGCGCGCGATGAACGTTCGCTCCGGATGCCCGCCCGCGCTACCGGTTATCGGCGGGCTCATGCCGCCTTCAGCAGGCAGAAGGTGTAGGCGTTGACCTCATTGGAGATGCGCTCGGCCTTCACCTCCCCGTCCACGGTGATCCGGCAACCGATGCTGTTGCTGTTGCCTTGCGCCATAATGCTTCCCACCACCGCCGGGAGGGTGGTGACGATCTCGAGTTGCCAGGGCAGTGCGACGTCCTGAACGCGTTGCGGCTCGGAGTTGACGTCGAAATAGCTGATGTCGGCCACGGTCCCGGGCGGACCGAAGATCTCGTAGGTCAAGCGTTTGGGATTGAAGGGCTTGGTCTCGTCGATCTGGCCGTCGGCGTAGGACGGGCGCTTCTCGGACCCGAACAGGCCGTGGATACGCGTCACCGTGAACCCGGCGACACCGACCACGGCCAGAATCACCAGGGGTATCCACACCCGACTCAGCACCTTGAAAATCAGAGTCCCCTTCACCTCGCACCTTTGGGTACCCTAACCCAAGTCCACGTGCGTAAACGCACGCTACAGCACCGCCTAGAACTGCCGCAACGCACAGCATGTGCGTTATCCTCGCGCCGTGCGGCAGGTCTCGTTCCAACGCGCTCGCAGCGCGGAGAAGAAGCGCCAGCGCGCAGAAGCCCTGGTGGAAGCCGCGCGCTCGGTGGCGCTGGAGGCCGGCGTCGCATCGGTGACGCTGACCGCGATGGCCGCCCGGGCCGGGATGCACTACTCGGCCGTGCGCCGCTACTTCAGCTCCTACAAGGAGGTCCTGCTGCACCTGGCGGCCGAGAGCTGGCAACGCTGGTCGGCGTCGGTCTGCACCGGATTGGACCAGCCCGGGCCGATGTCGCCCGAGCGGGTGGTCGAGATCCTGGTCACCGGCCTGGCCGCCGACCCGCTGTTCTGCGACTTGCTGTCCAACCTGCACCTGCACTTGGAACACGACGTGGACGTCGAGCGGGTCATCGAGCTGAGACGGGTCAGCGCCGCCGCGGTGATGGCCAGTGCCGGCGCGATCGAGCGGGCACTGCCCCGGCTCGGTCCGCGCGGAGCCCTGGATCTGCTGCTCGCCGCCTATTCACTGGGCTCGGTGTTGTGGCAGCGGGCACACCCGCCGGAGACGCTGACCAACGCCTACTCCGACGAGCCGGAACTGTCGCCGGGCTGGGATCTGGACTTCACCACCGCATTGACCCGGCTGCTCACCGCCACCTGTGTGGGGTTGCTGGACGGATCTAGACCGATCTAGACCGGAGCCCATACCTGCCGTCAGAGAGCGCTGCCGGCAAGCCACTCCTGCCAGGTCACCGTCCAATCACCGTTCTGCCAGACCGGCAGCGGCTCTCCCCCGGTGTTGCGGACCTCGAACACATCACCGGGTTGGGCGAAATCGTAGAACCACCGCGCGTGGTCAGCGTTGACGTTGAGGCACCCGTGCGACACGTTGGTGGTTCCCTGCGCCCAGATGGTGGCATCGAGTTGGTGGACGTAGATCCCACTGCTGGTCAGGCGTACCGCGTAGTTGACCGTCTGCTTGTAACCGAGTGCCGAATCGACCGGCAATCCGTAGCTGGACGAGTCCATCACCACGGGGTTGCTCTTGCCCATGACGGTGTAGACACCGGGTTGGGTCCAGAACGAGATCGTCTTGCCGCCAACCGTTTCCGATCCCCCCATACCCATCGATGTAGGTATCGTCCGGACCAGCTCGTCGTTGAGATAGACGCTGATCTGCTTGGTCGCATCGTCGGCGATGGCGATTCTGGAATCACCGATGCCGATTTCGACCCGGCTGTCGCCTCCCCCGTAGCGGCCGTCACCGAGGGGTACACCGTGGAGCTCGGCACTGGCAACGATGCGGGTGCCCGGCGAGTGGTAGTGCTGTGGTCGCCAATGGGCGCGCTGATTGTCCATCCAGTACCAGGAGCCCGCGACAGCCGGCGTGGTTTCGACGCGTAGCTGCCGTTCGGCGGCGCTGCGGTCAGCGACTGGGTGATCGAACTTGGCCACGACCACGGTCCCGACACCGTAGGTGCCACCGTCCACCAGATCGGCGCCTGACGTCGAGGCGAACACCACCTTGGTCTGCCCATGCGGCGTAAGCGTTGTGAAGGTCGAGGTTTGAGTGCTGGTGGCTCCGGTAGCGTCGCGACTTGAAGCAGTCAGGGTATACGCCCGGCCGTAGTCGAGCGGCGCATCCGATTGCCAGGAGCGCTGGTCGGTACTCAGCACACCGGACACTGCGTCGTTGCTTTCGTCGGCCAATACGACATCGCTGAGGGTTCCACCGGTGACGTCGACGCGCACTTCATGCCATGGCTCGACGCCGGAGGCACCTGGCGACGGCGACACCGTGACGACAGCGGGAATGGGCGACGGGGGCGCGATCACGCCAACGTCCGCGATGTCGTCAGCACCCGAACGAGTGACGACGAGGCCCGCCACCGCCAAAACCACGAGAACCGACAGCATCACGGCGGCCGTTGGGACCACTTTCATGACGCCTCCCCTGGGCGATCGGGCCGCGACGCTGGCTGTGCTAGAAAGTACGTAGCTACTACGTATGTACGTAGATAGTAGACGACGATAGCAGGAGGCTGAAAGTGGGAAGTTCGTCACGCCACGGCATGCGCAAGGACATCTACCTGATCGTCGCCCTCGTCGTGATCGCTGCCGGCCTGGTGTTGTACCTGGTCACCAACTCGCAGTCGCACCCCGTGTCAACTGCCCGGGACGCGCCGCCGTCCTCAGCTACGACAGCAACCGTTGGGAGTGCCGACCGGGATGCCCGTTCGGCATCCATCGAGCGCCGGCAAGCCGACGACCCGTTCGCTCTCGGCGCCACGACGGCACCGGTGACGATGGTGATGTTCTCCGATTACCGATGCCCGTTCTGCGCCAAGTTCAGTCGCGATATCGAGCCCGAACTTGTAGAGCGCTTCGTCGACAACGGCGCCCTGCGGATCGAATGGCGCGACTACCCGCTCCTCGGCGACCAGTCGACGCAGGCCGCCCGCGCCGGCCGGGCGGCCGCCGCACAGGGCAGGTTTTGGGAGTTCAACCGCGCCGTCTACGCCGCGGCACCCGAACGCGCAAAGGCGGACCTCACCGAAGCCAAGCTGATCGAATTCGCGCGGGCGGCGGGCGTCGCCGATATCAAGCGATTCACCACGCAACTGCGCAGCGACTATTTCGACGCGGCCATCGAGTCTGACCTGGCTCAGGGAAACAGCATCGGAGTTCCCAGCACCCCGGCGTTCCTGATCAACGACACGCCGGTTCTGGGCGCGCAATCTCTCGACGAGTTCGTACGGGTCATCACCCACTCCCGGGACAGCCGATGACCGGCGTCGGGGTACTCGGTGCCTTCCTCGGGGGCCTGGCCGCACTGTTCAGCCCTTGCTCAGCCCTGCTTTTGCCGTCCTTCTTCGCGTACGCCTTCGATCGGGTCCAACTGCTGATCCGCCGCACCGTCACCTTCTGGATCGGTCTTTGTGCCGCTTTGACGCCGATCGGCGCCGGAGTGGGAGCGTTGGGCAATGTGGTCACCAACCACCGCAGCGAACTGGCCCTCGGCGGCGGGCTGCTGCTGATCGGCTTCGGGATGCTCACCGCGCTGGGAAAGGGTTTCACCATTCCGGGCATCCAGCAGATGGCCGACCGGATCAACATCGCCTCGACCTTGTCGGTACTGGCGCTCGGCATCGTCTACGGCCTGGCCGGGTTCTGCGCCGGCCCCTTATTGGGAGCAGTTCTGACCATGTCTGCGATGGGCGCCTCTCCCCTTTACGGCGCGTTGCTGATGGCCGTCTATGCCCTGGGGATGGCCACCCCATTGTTTGTGCTGGCGTGGCTGTGGGAGCGCTTCGACCTCGGCAAGCGTCCGTGGCTTCGAGGCCGCCCGGTAAAGCTCGGGCCGCTGCAGACCCACACCACCTCGTTGATCACCGGCGTAGTCCTGACAGGGATCGGCGTCCTGTTCATTGCGACGGACGGAACCGCCAACTTGGGGGGTCTGTTGACCGTCGATTCCGAGTACGAGCTGCAACTCTGGCTCAGCCGCGTGGCTGCCGGCGCCAGCGACGTCGCCGTATGGCTGGGCGTTGTCGTTGCGCTGCTGGGATGGCGGGTCCATCGGCTATGGCGTCGTGGCGTGAGCGGAGAAGCTACTATGGCGCTACGTAGGTCCGGTGCATCCGGCGACAGTCGAGGTACGGCGACCACACGGCAGGCGAACGGGCGGTAGGCGGAATGACAATCAAGGGCTTCGGTGAACTCGAGGCCGTCGTGATGGACCTGCTGTGGTCACGTTCGGAACCGGCCACCGTCCGCCACGTGCACGACGAACTCGTTGGCAAGCGTCAGATCGCCTACACCACGGTGATGTCGACGATGGACAACCTGTTCCGCAAAGGCTGGCTGCTCCGGGACAAGGTCGGGCTGGCCTACCGTTACCGGCCCACGATGACACGCGAGGAGCACTCGGCACAATTGATGCGGACGGTGTTCGAATCCGGCGGCGATGGTGAGTTGATTCTGAACTTCTTCCTCGAGACAATCGGCGATGAAGACTCCGAGACTGTTCGAAAAGCGCTGCAACGCTTCAAGAAAGAAAAAGCCCGTTGAACGCGGTCACGCTCCTGCTCGGCTATGCCGTTGTACTGAGCTGCGTCGCGCCGGCGCTGCTCACCTGGCCCGGTGTGGCCCGAATACCTCCGCGCTTGGCCGTGACCGGCTGGCTGGTAGCGGTCGGAACAACGCTGATCGCGTGGCTGTCAGCGCTGGCCATCATGATCGTCGGGGCGATCCACAGCGTGGTCACCAACACCGCCATGACGTTCTGCGTGAAGACCCTCGGTATCGCACGAGCCGACAGACTGCCGCCGGCCATCGCCACTGCGCTGGTGGTCCTGCTACTGCTGGTGACCGCGTCGGTGGCATTGCGCACGGCGCGTCGCGTGGTCATCTCATTGCGCGGTTATCGGCGCAGAAACCTGCAGCACGCCGAAGCAGTTCGCATCGTCGGCTATCCCACCAGCCACCACGGTGTGGTCGCTATGGCCGCCGATCAGCCTACGGCGTACTGCGTTTCAGGCGGTCGACGCCAGACTGTCGTCGTGACCACCGCCGCGCTCGAGCTGCTGAGCTCGACCGATTTGGCAGCGGTGCTGGCCCATGAACGCGCGCACCTGCGCGGCCGGCACCATCGCATCATCGCCACTCTCAATGCCTTGGCAGCAGCGCTGCCACGGCTGCCGTTGATGCGTTCGGCGGCGAAGTCGGTACCCGCATTGTTGGAGATGTGCGCCGATGACGCCGCTGCCCGCGACCATGGTCGCGAATCTTTGTTGGCCAGCCTGCTCACGCTGAGTAGCGGACACCGCGTTCCCGATGGGGCGTTGGCGGCCGCCGGCACTGCGGTCGTCGATCGCATGAGGCGGCTGATGGAGCCGGAGCAGGGACCGTGGTGGGACCCGCGCTCACTCGCGATGGTCGGCATAGTGGCGGTCACCGCCGCTGTTCCCGGTTTGGCCCTGGGGTTGTGCACCCTCTGACGCGGCAGTTCCGAATCGTTCTGGAGGCAACGCCAGACCGGTGAACCCGCCAGCCCCGCAATTGGGGCTACCTCGGCCAGCGTGGCGCTAACGGCGGTTGCCCTTCTCGTCCCAGTGCTCGGCCACCTGCTTGCTGGGCTGCACCCGTGGCGGCTCGCCCGGCATCTTCGGATAGTTCGGCGGGTACGGCAGGTCGCCCAGGCCGCGGGCTTCGTCGGCGGCCACCATCTCCAGCAGCGGCTGCAGGGACTGTTCGAGGTCGTCGATGGTGGCCCACGCGTCACCGCGCCGCGCGATCAGCTCGGGCACGGTGGCGATGGTGTAGTCGTCTGGGTCGGCACCCTCGGCCAACTCGTCCCAGCTCAACGGCATGGAGACGGTGGCGATCGGGGTGGCACGCACCGAGTAGGCCGACGCCATGGTGCGGTCGCGGGCGTTCTGGTTGAAGTCGACGAAGATCCGCTTGCCGCGCTCCTCTTTCCACCACGACGAGGTGACCGCCTCCGGTGCGCGCCGCTCGAGCTCGCGGGCCAGCGCGATTCCGGCCCGACGGACCTCGATGAAGTCCCAGTCGGTCTTGATCCGCAGGAAGACGTGCAGCCCGCGACCACCGGAGGTTTTGAGGTGGCCGACCAGGCCGAGCTCGTCGAGCAGCGGGCGCAGCACCTCCAGCGCGACCGCGCGTGCCTCGGCGAAGCCGGTGCCGGGCTGCGGGTCCAGGTCGATGCGCAGTTCGTCGGGGTGGTCGGTGTCAGGACAGCGCACCGGCCACGGGTGGAAGGTGACGGTGCTCATCTGCACCGCCCACAAGATGTCCGCCGGCCGGGTGACCTTGAGTGCGTCGGCGGTGCGGCCGGACGGGAACGTCACCCGGCACGACTCCAGATAGTCGGGATGCCCGCGCGGCAACCGCTTCTGGTACACCTCGGCGCCGTCGATGCCGTCCGGGAACCGCTGCAGGTGGGTGGGCCGGTCGGCCAGCGCCTGCAGCAGCGGGCCATTGGCCACCGCCAGGTAGTAGTCGGCCAGTGCCCGCTTGGTGCCGCCGGCGCCCAGCCGCGGAAAGTACGCCTTGTCCCCGCTGGTGAACCGGACGGCGGTGCCGTCGACGTCCAATTCCTCGGCGCTGTTCCCGGCGGGCATGTCAGGTCTCCAGCACGTCGGTGAGGTCGTAGTTCAGCGGGACGTCGAGCTGGTCGAAGGTGCAGCTGGCCGGGTCGCGGTCGGGGCGCCACCGCAGCAGTTTCACGGTGTGCCGGAAGCGATCCCCCTCCATCTGGTCGTAGGCGACCTCGGCGACGCGCTCGGGCCGGATCGGGACCCACTGTTTGTCGGCCTTGTTGGGGCCAGTGTTCCAGCGGCTGGGCTCGCCTTCGCGCACCTCGCCGATGCGCAGCGGCTCCAGCTCGGCCAGCAGGGCCAGCCGGTCGGCGTCGGTGAACGATGCCGCGCCGCCGACCATCGCCAGCTCGCCGTCGGGGCGATACAGGCCCAGCAGCAGCGATCCGATACCGGTGCCACTCTTGTGAATTCGGTAGCCCATCACCACGCAGTCGGCGTCCCTGCGATGTTTGACCTTGACCATCTCGCGCTTGCCGGGCAGATACGGCCCGTCGGCCCGCTTGGCGACCACCCCGTCGAGCCCGGCGCCCTCGAAGGTGGTGAGCCAGACCATGGCCTGCTCGGGGTCGTCGGTGGCGCGGGTGACATGGCAGCTGGGGCCGTCGCCGACCAGGTCTGCCAACGCCTGCCGTCGCACCCGGAACGGCTCGTCGAGCAGCGACGCCGAGCCGGTGGCCAGCGCGTCGAAGCCGATGAACTGCGCCGGAGTCTGCTCGGCCAGCAGCCGCACCCGGCTCTGGGCGGGATGGATCCGCTGGCTCAGCGACTCCCAGTCCAGCCGGATCCGGCCGTCGATCTGCCGGGGCACCACCACCTCCCCGTCGAGCACGCAGCGCGGGGCCACCTCGGCGCGCAGCGCCTCCAGCAGTTCCGGGAAGTAGCGGCTCAGCGGTTTGCCGTTGCGCGATTGCAGCAGCACCTCGTCGCCGTCGCGGAACACGATGGCGCGAAAGCCGTCCCACTTGGGTTCATACGACCACTGCCCCGCGTCGGCCGGAACCTTGGCCGCGGCCTTGGCCAGCATCGGATCCACCGGCGGCGCCACGGGCAGATCCATGGTGTCCATCATGCCGCCCGACGGCCCGGTCAACGGCGCAGAAACTCCACGATGTGGCGGGCCAACTCCTCGCCGGCGTCCTCCTGCAGGAAGTGGCCGGCGTCGTGGATCACCGGGTGCGCGCGACCGCGTGCGCCGCGCATCTCGCGCTGGAAGATCGGGCCCATCGCCCCGGTGATCGGGTCGCCGTCGCTGAACGCCACCAGCATCGGGGTCTCCGAGGCGCACAGCGCCGCCCATGCCGACCGGTTGGCGGTCGCGGCCGGGTCATCGGGGCTGGTCGGGACCAGTGACGGCATCGTCCGCGGCCCGACGCAGTAGCTGTCGTCGGGGAACGGCGCGTCGTAGCCGGCCCGGGCGGTGTCGGTCATCGGCTTACGGCACCCGGACTGCACGAACCAGCCGACGTCGATCTGCGGCGCGGCCTGGATGCTCTCGCGGAAGCGCCACCAGATCTCCGGCATCGGAATGTCACCGGTGGGCAAGCCGGTGTTGGCCACCACGACGCCGCTGAACCGGTCCGGGTTCTCCGCGAGCAGCCGCAGCCCGATCAGCCCGCCCCAGTCCTGGCCGACCAAAGTCACGTTCTGCAGGTCGAGGTGGTCGAACGCCAGCGCCCGCATCCACTCGACGTGGCGTGCGTAGGTGTGGTCTGCCGCCTGTGTCGGCTTGTCCGAGCGTCCGAACCCGACCAGGTCCGGGCAGATGACCCGATACCCGGCCTCGGCCAGAATCGGCATCATCTTGCGGTACAGATACGACCACGACGGCTCGCCGTGCAGCATCAGGACCGGATCGCCGTCGTCCGGACCGTCTTGCACCCACGCCACCCGCAGCGTGCCGCCCGGCTCGGCATCGTCCAAGTCGTCGAGGTCGCAGAACTGCGGCGGATAACCGAAATCAGGGAGGTCGACGAACCTGTCATCGGGGGTGCGCAGGGTCTGCATGAGCTGACGATACCGCGAGGGTATATACCCCCCTGGGTATGTGGTAGGCTGCGATCACACCCACGAAGGAGGTCTCATGTCCGTCGCGATGAGCACCGCGGTGACCGGCGCCGATTTTGACACTGTTGCCGCGAAGACGCGGGAGATATTGAAGGACAAGGGTTTCGGCGTACTGACCGAGATCGACATGCAGGCGACACTCAAGGCCAAGCTCGGCGAGGACATGGAGCGTTACCTCATCCTGGGTGCTTGCAACCCGCCGTTGGCGCATCGCGCGGTGACCGCCGAGAAACGCATCGGGGTGCTGCTGCCGTGCAACGTCGTGGTGCGCGAAGACCCGCAACAGCCCGAGACGGTCCTCGTCGAAGCGATGAACCCGCAGCTGATGGCCCAAGTCGTCGACAATCCGGCCCTCGCGCCGATCGCCGACGAGGTGACCGAGAGGATCCGCGCCGTCATCGATACTCTGGCTGGTGCATTTCGCACCGCCTGAGAGGAACCGCTGATGTGCTACCCCGTACCGTGCCGGGTCTGCGGCAAGACCACCTGGGACGGCTGCGGCGACCACATCGCCGACGTCCGCGCGCAGGTGCCGCCCGAGCAGTGGTGCGAGGGCCATCGCGAACAGCAGACCGGGCAGCGTTCCTGGTGGCGGCGCTGAGCCCAGCGACTATGGTGTCGGGATGCCAGAGCAGACACCGCCGACCGTGCCTACCCTGGTGGAGTTGTTGCGGTTGCAGGCCGAGCGGTACGCGGACAAGGTCGCGTTCAGTTTCGCCCCCGACGGGAAGCAAGTCACCGCCCGGCTGACGTATCGGGAGCTCGACGTCCACGCGCGGGCAATCGCGACCAGCTTGCAACATGAAGGCGCCGCCGGTGAGCGGGCCCTGGTGATCTGCCGGCCCGGCCTGGACAGCATCGCCAGCATTTTCGGCTGCTTGTACGCCGGCGCGGTACCGGTGCCGGTGGACACCCCGCTCCCGCGCCTGAAACTGCTCGCCCCCGACGCGCAAGCCGCCTTCGCGGTAGCGACGTCGGGCACCCGGGACCAACTGCAGGCGGTGGCCGCCGATGTTCCCGGCCTGTCGGCGCTGCGGTGGTGCGCCATCGACGAGTACACCGCCGACCCCGACGACTGGGAAACACCCGACGTCGGCCCGGACACCACGGCCTTGATCCAATACACCTCCGGTTCGACCCGGTCGCCCAAGGGCGTGGTGGTGACGCACGGCAACCTCATGCACAACCTGGAGGCCATTCGGCGGGCCTACCACGGCGACGAGCACGAGACGAGCGTCTACTTCCTGCCGCAGCAGCACGACATGGGACTGATCGGTGGGGTCCTGGAGATGATCTACGTCGGCTGCACCACCGTGTTGATGTCGCCGATCGTCTTCTTCCAGCGCCCGATGGCGTGGCTGGAAGCCATGTCCCGGTTTCGCGCCAACACGACCGCAGCACCCAACAGCGCCTACCGGTTGTGCGTCAAACACAGCAAGCCGGCCCAGCGTGCGGCGCTGGATCTGTCGCGCTGGACCACCGCCGCGAGCAGTTCCGAGCAGATTCACGCATCGACCATGCAGGAGTTCGCCGACGCGTTCGCCCCGGCCGGCTTCCGACTAGAGGCGTTTCTTCCGTGCTACGGCTTGGCTGAGGCCACCCTGCTGGTCGCCGCAGACCCCAGCCGCGACGTCGCCGGCGTCCGTTACGTCGACGCCGCCGCACTGAGCGAGAACCGGGCCGTGGACGTCACTCCCGACACCGCGGCCGTCCCGGTGGTCAGCTGCGGTCCGCCGGTGTACGGCCAGCGGGTGCTGATCGTCGACCCCGAGACTCGCCGTTCCCTCGGTCCCGACGAGGTCGGCGAAATCTGGGTGTCGGGGCCCAGCGTCGCGCAGGGTTACTGGGGCCGACCGGAAGAGAACGCGCACACGTTCGCCGGCTTCCTGGCGGACACCGGTGAAGGCCCGTTCCTGCGCACCGGTGACCTCGGCTTCCTGTGTAAGGGCGAGGTTTTCGTCACCGGACGCTGGAACGACCTGATCACCATCCGGGACGGCAACTATTACCCGAACAATATCGAGCCGACCGTGCAGGACTGTCACCCGGCGTTGCTCGCCGACCGCGGTGCGGTCGTGGCGGTGCAAGGTAACCAGGGCGCCGACAACCACCTGGTGGTCCTGCAGGAGGTGGACCACCAGCAGCAGGTCGCCGCGGAAGAGTTCCCCGGCGTCATCGACGCGATCCGGGCGGCGGTCAGCGCGCAGCACGGCCTCGATGCGCACGACGTGCTGCTGGTGCCCGCGATGCGGTTGCCCACCACCTCGAGTGGCAAGATCCGGCGCGCAGAATGCCGGCGGCAGTTCCTCGACGGCGAGCTGGAGGCGCTGGCCGAATGGCACGCCCCGGCGCCGCCGGCTGCTCCGGCCCCGAACGGCGGGGGGCTGGCCCGGCTGATCTCCAACAGTCTGGTGCAGCGTCAAAAGCAGCAGCAACAGCGCGGAATACCGCCTCGCGCCGGCGGTTAAGGCCCGGTCCCCACACCGGCCACCAACCGGTCCAGGACAGGACGCTGACCGGCCAGCAGTTTGGTGCGGGCTAGGGCAACGGTGAACCAGCCGACCCGGTCGACCTCGGGAAACTCCCGCAGCTGTCCCGACCGGGGCGGCCACTCCATCTCGAAGGTGTTGCTGCGCGCGCCGCTGACGTCGAGGTCACCGTGCACGGCGAACACCGTGACCAGCTTTCCGCCGGCCTGCCGCACCACACCGAGATCGAGTCGCTCGCCGTCGGGCGGGTCCAGGCCGATCTCCTCGGCGAACTCCCGTCGCGCGGTGTCCCACGGGTCTTCACCGTCGGGATGCTCGCCTTTGGGGATCGACCACGCGCCGTCGTCCTTGCGCGTCCAGAACGGCCCGCCCGGATGCGCGATCAGCACCTCGATTCCGTCGGCGCCCCACCGGTAGAGCAACAGTCCGGCGCTGCGCTTGGCCATGCCTCACACACCCACGGCGCGTTCCAGGTCTTCCAGCGAGGTGTCGAGGTGACCGAGCAGCCGCTGCAGGTGCGGAACCGAGCGGCGGCAGCCGACCAGGCCGAAGTCGAGGTTGCCGGCGTTGCTGACCACTGTCATGTTCAGCGCCTGGCCGTCCAGGGCGATCGACAGCGGATAGTTGCCGTCCAGGCGGGCGCCGCGCCAGTACATCGGTTCGGCCGGACCGGGCACGTTGGAGATGACGATGTTGAACGGCGGCGGCGCCGTCGAGACGAAGCCGGGGATGGCCGCCAATGCCAACGGCGCCATGTTGGCCGCCGACAACGCCAGCGCCTGGGTGCGCGGCAGCTCGCTGAACACCTTCTTGTTGCGGCACATCGAATCGCTGATGGTGGCCAGCCGCTGCGCGGGGTCGGCCAGATCGGTGGCGAGATTGCACAAAATGGTGCCGACCATGTTGCCGCCGGAATCGGCGTCGGCTTCGGTGCGAAGGCTCACCGGAACCATCGCCACCAGCGGCTGCTCCGGCAGCGCCTGGTGTTCGTCGAGGTAGGCCCGCAGCGCTCCGGCGCACATCGCCAGCACCACATCGTTGACGGTCACCCCGGCGGCCCGTTTGATCGCAACGACGCGCTCCACCGGCCAGGACTGCGCCGCACACCGGCGGGCACCGCCGATCTTGACGTTGAACATGGTGCGCGGGGCTTCAAACGGCAGGGTCAGCTGCTGCTCCAGCAGCGCGGCACGCGCCAGCTTCACCGTCGAGGGGCCCAGCGCCGCAACACCTTTGACCATCCCGGTCAGCTCCCGAAGCCGGGAGGGGGCGTCGGGCCGCGGCCGCGACGGCGGCGGCATCGACCACGGGGTGCGCAGTTCGGCCTCCCGTGGATCGACCGACAGGGTGCGACGCAGCAGCCGCAGCAGTGACACCCCGTCGATCAAGCTGTGGTGGATCTTGACGTATACCGCGAATCGGCCGTCGTTGAGGCCCTCGACCAGGTGCGCCTCCCACAGCGGCCGGTGCCGGTCGAGCAGACTGCCGTGCAGCAGCGACGTCAACTCCAGCAGGTCGCGCACCCGGCCGGGAACCGGCAGCGCCGATCGCCGCATGTGGTACTCGATATCGACCTCGTCATCGAAGGCCCACCCGACGTTGGCGATCCCGCCGAGCAGGGTCGCCGGTCGTTTGCGGAAGGCCGGCTGGAGATCGCGGGCACTCACCAGCCCCTGATAGATCTCGCCGACGAATTCCGGGCCGGCCCCCTCCGGCGGCTCGAACAGCATCAAGCCACCGACATGCATGGGATGCTCGCGGCTTTCGGCCAGCAGGAAGACCGAATCGGTCGGTGTCATCAGCTGCATCGATCCATTACACCGCGACCGGCCGACGCGCGCTTGCTTGCTAGTCTTTCCGGGTGCGCCGCCGGACCATTGTCTGCGTCGGCTTCACCGCGTGCTTGGTGGCGGCCGGCGTCGGTGCGCCCGCTGCTCCGGCGGACGCCGATGTCACCGGTAAGACGGTGTTTCTGGATCCCGGGCACGCCGGCGCCAACGACGCCTCGATCGCCCGGCAGGTCCCCAACGGACGCGGCGGCACCAAGCCGTGCCAGACCAGCGGGACCGCCGCCGACGACGGCTATCCCGAGCACAGCCTGAACTGGGATGTGACCAACCGGATCCGCGCCGCCCTCGACCAACTGGGCGTGCACACCGAACTCTCCCGTGCCGACGACACCTCGTCCGCCCCGTGCATCGACGCGCGGGCCGCCGCGGCCAACGCCGCGCGCCCCGACGCCATCGTGTCCATCCACGCCGACGGCGGGCCGGCCTCGGGCCGCGGGTTTCATGTCAACTACTCCAGCCCGCCGCTCAACGACACCCAGGCCGGCCCGGCACTGCGGTTGGCCGGTGACATCCGGGACTCGCTGGCGGCCGCGGGCATCCCCGTCTCCAGCTACCTGGGCGCCGACGGCCTCTACGGCCGGGCGGATCTGGCCGGGCTGAACCTGGCCGAGTATCCGGCGGTGCTGGTCGAGCTGGGCAACATGCGCAACGCCGACGACGCGGCCCTGCTGGGCAGCCCCGACGGGCGGGCGCAGTACGCCGCTGCCGTCACCAATGGGATCGTCACGTTCCTCGGCGGGTAGCGGCGCGGGCCATCTCCCCCGCACAGTCATCGCTGGGTCGCAGGCGTTGGTCTCGGCTGCTGGCGGCCGAGGCCTTGGGAAGCGGCCAGCGGATCGAAGCCGGCCGGCCACGCGGTCAGCCGCGCCCGGTCTGCCAGCACCGCCCCGGCCCGGATTTCTGCTTGCAGATCACGGCCGCTGATCGCGCTGGCGGCGTGCAATCCCGACAACATGGCGCCTTCCGTGCCAGGACCCCACGCGGTGCTGGTACCGGCTAGGAACAACCCCCGAACGGGGGTGCTGGCGCCCGGACGGAAGGGGCCGACTTGGGACAGCCTGGTTTCCAATCCGAAAGCGTTACCGCCGCTGGCGTGGGTGAACCGCTCCTGCGTGGCCGGGGTCCCCAGCTCGCTCCATACCACCTTCGCGGCCGCTCCCGGATACACCTGTTCGATGCGCTGCAGCAGCCCGCTGGTGATGATCTCCTTGACCTCGCGATAGC
Source organism: Mycolicibacter senuensis (assembly GCF_002101885.1). Classification (GTDB taxonomy): domain Bacteria; phylum Actinomycetota; class Actinomycetes; order Mycobacteriales; family Mycobacteriaceae; genus Mycobacterium; species Mycobacterium senuense. Next base: position 168,848 of record NZ_LQPS01000039.1, on the reverse strand, counting down.
TGCCGCGGCGGCGATAGTCGCCACCGGCGATATCGGCGCCGGCGGCACCCCACAGCCGAAGATCGGACGGCGCGATCGTCTGCGCCTGGATGGTCGCGTGGCCCGGCGGGGCGCTGCGGGCATGGCCGGGATCGCGGCGAGTGGAGCATTGCACGAAGGCGGGCTGGCGGCGGGCGAAGTCGGTGGCCCATTCGACGGGGTCACGCCGATCCGCACGGAACAGCAGCTGGGAGACCGTACGGTGCAACTGCAGCAACGATCCGGCGTCGTCCCAGCTCGGGATCGCATAGAAGTTGGAGTTCGGCGTGTCGGTCACGTCGAATTCGACGCCGTAGACGGCATTGATCAACGGCCACGACATCTTCCAGCGCTTCACCCGCTCGGCCAACGACCAGGGCAGGTGGTGATAGCCGACCAGATCTCGGAGAGTGCGGATGATGTCGGCATCACTGACCACGACCGGGCTGCGAATCTCCTCACCGTCGGTCAGCCGCACCCCGGTCACCCGGCCGGCCTCGATGAGGATGCGATCCACCTCGGCGCGGCTGCGGATGGCGCCACCGTGGCTCTGCACTACATCGGCGAAACCCGCCGCCAGCATCTGCCCGCCGCCCCGGGGATAGTAGGCGCCGCCACCGACGTAGTTCTGCAGGAATCCCGCCATCGCCGCCGTGCTCACTGCCTGCGGCGTGCTGGCCAGCGCGCCGCACTGCACCGACAGCGCCAGAATGGTGCGGGGCTTGAGCCCGCAGCCGGCCAGCACGGCTATGTAGGGCGTCGCCAGCCAGGGCGCCTCCGCACCGCAGTCCCGTGCGAAGCGCAGCATCGCCGCCCGCGACGACGGTGTGATGGAGCGATCCGATGCTCCTCCGATACGGCGCATGATCGCCACGGCCCGACGCAAGCCACGCTCTTCACCGGGAAAGGCGGCCAGCAGATTCTCCAGATAGGCGTCCCAACCGAACGGCACTCGTAACCGCAGATCCGGTCCCACGACCGTGTCGAACCCGTCCTCGTCCAGCGGAAGCCACTGGATTCGATCATCGAGTCCGAGCCCGCGAAACAGCGTCGGCAGCTGCCCGCTCGGGCCGCAGTCGCCGATGTAGTGCACTCCGCAGTCGGCCTCCCAATGGCCGCGGCGCCGGTATACGTGTGAGCTGCCGCCGATCACGTCGTAGCGCTCCAGCAGCAGGGTCCGATGCCCGGTGACGGCCAGGTGCGCAGCCGCCGACATCCCGCCCAAGCCCGAGCCGATCACGATGGCGTCCCATCCCGAAATCGACATAGCAACCCTTCCGCCCGAGACCCTCATCGCGAAGGCCGAAATCGTGGTATACCGAATGGTCTACCCACCGCGAAGATAGTAGACTGACCGGTATACCGCAACCAGCAAGCGACGAAAGGGCAGCCGTGGCTGTACGGGATCGGCTCATCGCCAGCACCATCGCGTTAATGCAGCGCAACGGTGTTCACGGCACCGGCATCGCCGAACTGCTCAAACACAGCGGAGTCGCCCGCCGGTCGGTCTATCTCAACTTCCCCAGCGGGAAGGCGGAACTGATCGCCGGCGCCACCACCGCTGCCGGCAACGCCCTCTCCGGGGTGATCGGACGCTTCGCCACCGAGTCCGACCCGGTGGCGGCGGTCGAGGCATTCGTCACGCTGTGGACGGAGACCCTGAGCGGCAGCGACTTTCAGGCCGGCTGTCCGATCGCGGCTGCGGCGCTGGGCAGGGCCGAGAGCCCCGAGGCCGCCGATATCGCCGGCGATGTGTTCACCGAATGGGAGCAGCTGCTGGCCGGCCGGCTCGAAGCGGCCGACGTTCCCGCCGAGACCGCTGCGCTGCTGGCCACCACGACCGTCGCCTCGATCGAGGGTGCGTTGATCATGTCACTGGCCACCAAATCCGATGCCCCACTGCGACGCACCGGGCAGGTGCTCGCCGAACTCGTCGCACAGCACACCCGGCCGAATCGCTGAACCGACGAGGTACGTTCACTAAACGGCCGGCGGACGCAGCCGGACGGACCGGAGATCGTGGGAGTCGCCATTACCGCCAGAGTCCTCAGCGCCTGTCTGATCTTGATGCTGGCAGCCGGCTGCTCGCAGGCTGCGCCCACGGTGGTGGCCGGGCGCGCGGTGTCGATGCTGTACAACCCCGGGCGGGTCGGCGGATTGCCGACCGCCGAGGGCCCCAGTGGCCCGCGCGGCGATGTCCCACCCGTCACCGCCAGGGTGGGCAACAGCGACGGCGGGGAGATCGACCGGCTGTCAATGTTCGCGATCGATGACATCGAGGAGTTCTGGACGCAGCACTACGCCGACTCCCTTGACGGACGCTTCCAGCCGGTGTCGACGCTGGTGTCCTATGACTCCACCGACCCGAACAGCCCGAGGGTGTGCGGTGGCGACGTCTACCATCTGCCGAACGCGATGTACTGCAGGCGAGCTGACACCATGGCCTGGGATCGCGCCAAGTTCATGCCGACCGCCCGAAAGTACTTCGGCGACATGGCGATCAACGGGACACTGGCCCACGAGTACGGTCACGCCGTGCAGGCCATGGCCGACACCGTCAACCCGCTGACCCGAACCCTGGTGCGCGAACAGCAGGCCGACTGCTTCGCCGGGGTGTACCTCCAGTGGGTGGCCGCCGGGAATTCGTCGCGCGCGACGCTGAGCACCGGCGACGGCCTCAATCACGTGCTGGCCGGACTGATCGTGATTCGCGACCCGGTCTCGACGCTGGACAATCCGGTGTCGATCTCCGACGAGCACGGCACCGCGCTGGACCGCGTCGGCGCCTTCCAGACCGGTTTCGACGGTGGCGCGGAGATGTGCGCCGAGATCGACATGGGCGAGATCCGCAAGCGGCGCGGGAATCTGCCCCACGCGCTGTTCGAGTCGGAGAACCCGCAGAGCGACCTGACCATCGACGAACACGTGTTGTCGACCCTGATGGAGCAACTCGGCCAGATCTTCGCCTTGTCCCGCCCGCCGGATCTGGCCACGAGCGGCAAGTGCCCGAGCGGCCATGAGCCCGACCCGGTGGCCTACTGCCCGGAGTCCAATACCGTCGTGGTGGATCTGGCCGGATTGCAGGAGATGAGCGAACCCACCGACCAGTCCACACTGAGTCTGCCGCAGGGCGACAACACCGGGTTGTCGGCCGTCACGTCGCGGTATGCGCTTGCGGTGCAACGCGAACGCGAAGTCGGCTTGGAGTCGGCGGCCGCGGCGCTGCGGACGGCGTGCCTGACCGGGGTGGCCCAGCGACGGATGGCCGAGCCGATGAGGTTGCCGTCGGGACCGGGTCTGACGCTGGCCGGCGGCGATCTCGACGAGGCGATCACCGGCCTGCTGATGAACGGCGTGGTAGCCAGCGATGCCGACGACAACACCGTGCCGGCCGGGTTCACCCGGATCCTGGCGTTCCGCTCCGGGCTGCACGGCGACGTCGACGGCTGTTTCGAGCGATTCCCGTGAACCGCCGACCTGACCCGCCCGAACCCCCAGAGCGGCGGACCACGCCGATACCCCGTCGGCCGCAGCGCCCGCCCCCGCCGCCACCACCGCGCCGGCCGGCGCAGCCTCCCGGCCAGCAGCCCTGGTATCTGGAGTTCCGCCGTCCCTCGGCGCCGCCGCCGCGGCGTCCGCCGCCGGCCCGGCCACCACGACAGCCCGCTTCCGGCCCGCGACCGCCGATACCGCCGCCTTCGCCCGCGACTTCGCCGCCGCCTTCGCCGCCGTCCTCGCCGAAAAAGGCTGAGCCACAACAGCCGTCGAATCGCATGCTGTTGACCGCGGCGGCCGTCACCGGGACGCTTGGGTTGGCCGTGGTGTTGACGTTGGTGCTGCGCGCTGTCATCGACTCCGGGCCGGTCGAACTCGATGTCGGCCACGCCCAAGACGGTGTCCGCCGGGTGCTCACCGATCCGATCAACGGCTACGGGCGCGAGGACGTTACCGACGTCCGCTGCAACAACGGCGTCAATCCCAGGGTGCGCAAGGGCAACAGTTTCAGCTGCACGGTCATCGTCGACGGCACCCCGCGCCAGGTGCTGGCAGAGTTCGCCGACGACGCGGGGACCTACGAGGTGGACCGGCCGCGGTGACGTTCGGCGTCCAGTGTGCGGTTTCGCACGCTGACCCCGAGGATCTGGCGCGAAACCGCACACTCGGCGCGCGTTTCACATGGCGGTGGCGGTGGGATTTGAACCCACGGACGGGGGTTACCCGTCACACGCTTTCGAGGCGTGCTCCTTCGGCCGCTCGGACACGCCACCGCGGGACAGCGTACCGAACGACCGCGCCGTCATCCCAATCGCTGCCGGGCGAAGAACGCCTCCAGTGGTGCAGCACACTCCTGCGCGAGCACGCCGCCGCGCACCTCCGGGCGGTGGTTGAGGCGGCGGTCGCGCACCACGTCCCACAGTGAGCCCACCGCCCCGGTCTTGGGTTCGAAAGCCCCGAACACCAACCGTGCCACCCGGGCGGCCACCAGCGCGCCGGCGCACATGGTGCACGGCTCCAGGGTGACCGCCAGCGTGGCGCCGGTCAGCCGCCAGCCGTCGCCGAGCACCGCGGCGGCCTCCCGCATCGCCAGCAGTTCGGCGTGGGCGGTCGGATCCCCGAGGGCTTCGCGGGCGTTGGCCGCCCGGGCCAGCACGATGCCGTCGGGACCGACCACCACCGCGCCCACCGGGACGTCGCGGGGACCGGCCTGCCCGGCGGCCGCCAATGCCGCGCGGATCAGGTCCTCGTCTGCCGCCGGGCCGGTCACCGACCGCGTCGCGGCAGCGCCGCGGTGAGCTGCTCGTCGAAGCCCATCTCGCTGGCGATCCGGTGCAGTTGCTCGTCGACGGCCAGATCGGATTCGTCCAGGATCACCCCGAGCACCGCGGCCGGAAGCCCGATGTCGGACAGCAGGCCCAGATCGCCCTCTTCGAACGGGTCGGCATCCTCGAGGTCGTCGGCGTCGATGTCGGCGTCGAGTTCCTCGAGCACCTCGTCGGCGATGTCATAGTCCAGCGCGGCCGTCGCATCCGACAGCAGCAGCCGGGTGCCGGCCGGGCCGGGCCGGATGATCACGAAGAATTCGTCGTCGACGTTGAGGAGTCCGAAAACCGCGCCCGCACTGCGCAGTTCCCGCAGCTCGGTCTCCGCCTTGGTGAGACTGGTCAACGCCGCCGCACGCATCGACGTGCAACGCCACTTGCCGTCTTCGCGCACAACAGCGACACCGAAGCCGTCCAGCGTGTCCGCCGGCCGGCCCTGTGTGGACGCGCCCTGTGCTCCCATGGCCGCCAACGGTAGTCGCCGTTCACGCCCTTGACCAGCGTGTGCCAACCTGGAGGGGTGGTGGCAAGTGCAGTGAAAACACCGGTGTGTGTATTGGGGCTGGGCCTGATCGGCGGCTCGGTGCTGCGCGCCGCCGCGGCCGCCGGCCGCCAGGCGTTCGGTTACAACCGTTCGGCCGACGGGATGAACGCCGCGATCGCCGACGGCTTCGACGCCACCACCGAGCTGGAGACGGCGCTGACCCGGGCGGCGGAATCCGGCGCGCTGATCGTGCTCGCCGTCCCGGTGCCGGCGCTGCCGGCGCTGCTCGACCACGTCCGCCGGCTCGCGCCCGAGTGCCCGCTGACCGACGTCACCAGCGTCAAGGCGGCGGTGCTCGACGCCGTCACCGCCGCCGGGCTGCAGGGCCGCTTCGTCGGCGGACACCCGATGGCCGGCACCGCCCACTCGGGCTGGCCCGCCGGACACGCCGGGTTGTTCGAGGGCGCACCGTGGGTGATCAGCGTCGACGACGACGTGGACCCGACGGTGTTCTCGACGGTGCTGGACCTGATCCTGGACTGCGGCTCGATCGCGGTGCCGGCCCGCTCCGAGGAGCACGACGCGGCGGCGGCGGCGATCTCACATCTGCCGCACCTGCTGGCCGAGGCGCTGGCTGTCACCGCCGCCGACGTGCCGCTGGCGTTCGCGCTGGCCGCCGGATCGTTCCGGGACGGCACCCGGGTCGCCGGGACGGCCCCGGAGCTGGTGCGCGCGATGTGTGAGGCCAACTGGCTGTACCTGCTGCCGGCGCTGGACCGGATCATCGAACTGCTGGGTGACGCGCGCGATTCGCTGTCCGCCGCGGACTCGGTGGCCGAGCTGGTCAACCATGGCCATGCCGCCCGGACCCGCTACGACAACTTCCCGCGCCCCGAGATCGTCACCGTTGTCGTCGGGGCGAACGACTGGCGCCGGGAGCTGGCCGCGGCCGGCCGGGCCGGCGGGGTGATCAGATCCGCGCTGCCAACCCTGGATAGTCGATGACGAACCCGTCCTCGTCGACGGTGATGGTGGTGCCGTCGCGATCGGTGCCCGGGGTCAGGATCGTGATGCCGGCCTCGGTGCTGCGGTAGCTGGCCTCGGCCGCGACCACCGACATCTCTGGAAGCCACAGATAGACCGTCGGGAGGGCTACCGCGGCCGCCCGCTCGTGCAGCCGCGCCCGCCGGATCGGCAAAGTGTTGAAGAACGGGCTGAACACCACGTCGATGTCCAACGCTCCGTCGTAGGACGCGCGTGATTGCCCACGGGAGTCGGTGATCAGCCACATGTTCTCTTCGTCGCGGGCGATCACCAGCTGGCGGTCCCGTTCGGCCACCGTGACGGTCACCCCCAGCCGTTTGGTGGCCCCGGACTCGTCGGTCTTGAGGTCGTAGTAGGCGCTGAACGCCGGGTGGGCGTCGGTGGCCGCGGCCACGATCCGGCCGTTGGCCCTGATGCGGTTCCCGGACAACTGCACCCGCACCGACTCCATCCGCGGGGCGTCGGGCGCTCGCCAGGTCAGGATCGCCGGCCACGAGCCGGACGGGGCTGCGCTCACCGGACCACCGTAAGCGACGGGTCGGCGAACCGCAGCCTCACGTCCTGCCGAAAACCGACGAGAACTCGGCATAACCGCTTCAGAACCGGCAAGATGGCACTATGAGCAGCGATCACTCCGTGCCAGTCGACCCGCCGCATGGCGAACCCGGCGCACCTCAGTCCCCGGCTGCGATGCCGTTCACCCGCGCCGGTGCGCTGTGGAGCGCCCTGATCGCCGGTTTCCTGGTGCTGATCGTGCTGTTGGTGTTCGTCACCCAGAACACCGATCCCGTCGACCTGCGATTCCTGGCGTGGCAGTGGAGCCTGCCGCTGGGGGTGGCGATCCTGCTGGCGGCGGTCTGCGGCGGACTGGTAACCGCGCTGGCCGGCACGGCACGCATCTTCCAGCTGCGGCGCGCCGCCAAGAGGACGCTCGCCGCCCGGCGGTAGCCGGAGGCTAACCCGCTTCGGCGGCGTCGTTGCCGGGCAGCCGGGATTGGTTGCGCGGCAGCAGGTCCCAAACATGCTCGGTGCCGTTGGTCGACGCCACCGCGGCCTGCCCGGACCGCGAATACAACAGCCGGGTCACCGACACGTAGTCGATCGGGAATGACAGCAGCCGGGCTGTGCCCAGGATCTGGTGCAGCACCACGTTGATCACGCCGCCGTGGCTGAACACCGCCACGGTGTCGTCGGCGTCGGCGGCGGCCACGACGTCGGTGACAGCGGCGGCCACCCGGGCACAGAACGCGCTCTCGTCGACGTCGCCGGGCAGGTGCCCCTGCGACATCCGGGCCCAGTCCTGCGGGCGCTCGGTGCGCAGCTGCTCGATGGGCAGATAGCCGGCCATGTCCCGGTCGTACTCGGCGAACCGTTCATCGATGTCGATGGCCATGGCGCGCCGGCTCGCCAGCGGTTCGGCGGTCTGCACGGCCCGGCGCTGCGGGCTGCTGACCAGTCGGGTGATCGGGTAGCGCGCCAGCGCATCGGGCAGCCGCAGCGCCTGTTCGAGCCCGGTCTGGGACAGCTCGGGGTCCGAACCCTGGCCGTATTCGCTGCGCAGCGGGAGCGCGTGACGGATAAGCAGCAATTGCACGCTGCCACCCTAGAGCCTGGTGGCGTCGGTGGCCCGCGACGTCCCGCGTGAACGCTATTGCTGGGGAGCGGAGCCGGTTAGGCGCCCCACCATGTTGCGAAGGCGTGCCCACAACGATGGCTGGTCCAGATTGCGCTGGGTCTGCTGGGCCTCTTCGGCGTAATCCTGAATGGATTCGTCGCCTTCTTCCGCACGCACGGGTCTCACTCCTCCGGTGGGTCTTCGGGTACCAGCCGCTCCGGTGTCTCCTCGGGGGCCAGCCGTTCGGGCGGGTCCGCGGGCACCAGCCGTTCTGGCGGGTCCTCGGGCACCCGCCGGTGCGGTGGCTCTTTCGGTGTTCCCGGTTCGGGGGGCAGCTCGGGATTCATCTGCGTCGCCTACCCGTCGCGCGCCGGGGGCAAACCCCCGGGGACGCGCACGCTCGCGCAAGAGGGGCTACAGCGGGAGGCGGACGGTGAACTCGGTGTGGCCGGGCCTGCTGGTCACCCCGATGGTCCCGCGATGGGCGCGGACCACCGCCGAGGCGATCGCCAGCCCGAGCCCGGTGCTGCCGCCCTTGCGGGACCGGGAGGTGTCCCCACGGGCGAACCGTTCGAAGATCTCCGGCTGGAATTCCTCCGGAATGCCCGGGCCGTCGTCGGTCACGCTGAGCACGGCCTCGGTGCGGTCGACGCCGAGCCGGGTGGTCACCACGGTTCCGGCGCCGGTGTGCACCCGGGCGTTGGTGAGCAGGTTGGTGAGCACCTGATGCAGCCGGGCCGGATCACCGGGCACCGTCACCGGCTCATCGGGCAGGTCGAGCTCCCACTGGTGATCCGGGCCGCCGACGTGGGCGTCGCTGACCGCGTCGACCGCCAACCGCGACAGGTCCACCGGCTCGTGCTCGAGCGTCCGGCCGGAATCCAGCCGGGCCAGCAGCAGCAGGTCCTCGACCAGTTGCGTCATCCGCTGGGTTTCGGATTGCACCCGGCTCAAGGCGTGCGCCAACGACTCGGAGTCGACGCCGTCGGCCACCGGAATGCGTTGCGCCAACTCGGTGTAACCGCGGATCGCGGTCAGCGGGGTGCGCAGCTCGTGGCTGGCGTCCGCGACGAACTGGCGCACCCGGGTCTCACTGGCCTGCCGGGTCACCAACGCGGCGGCGATGTGGTCGAGCATCCGGTTGACCGCAGCGCCCAGCTGCCCGACCTCGGTGCGCGGGTTGGTGTCGGGCTCGGCGACGCGCACCGGCAGCGTCGCCGGCCCACGGTCCAGCGGCAGATCGGCGACTTCGCCGGCGGTCTGGGCGACACGGCGCAGCGGGGCCAGCGCCCGTCGGGTGACGACACTGCCGACCGTGGCCGCAGCGGCCACCGCGACCAGGGTGACCAACCCGAAGATCAGCAGCACCCGCACCATGGTGGCGTTCACGGCCGCCAGCGGGAGCCCGATGATGAGCTGCTCTCCACCATGCCGGGCGTTCGTCGACACCAGCCGGTAACGGCCGATACCGTCGAGCCGCCGGGTGACCGGGGCGGGCTCAGTGACGATGCCCGCCAATTGGGTTGTGGCCGAAGGACTCAGCTCCTCGCGCAAACCGGAGGTGCTCAGGCGGCCGGCCTCGGCGATCCGGTCCGGCCCAGCCCCTGAGCCGTCCACCGAGTCCATTACCGCACCGACTATGCCGACCGGCTGGCCGGGCGCGTCGAGGAAGTCCGGTCCCGGCCCCGGCCGGGGCCGATGGCGGGGGCGGTGCCCGGGCGGCGCCGGCGGCTGGCCGTGCAGCCGCGCCGAACGGCGCGCGGCGTCAGACAGTTGATGGTCGAGTTGGCTGACCAGGTACTGATAGAGCGCCAACTCCGTCACGGCGCCGATTCCGATGCACGCCACGGTGAGCAGCGCGACCTGGCCGGCGAGCAATCGCGCCCGCAGCGACCAACTGCGGCGAGTGCCGGCTCGCAGCGATTCAGACAGCCGGCTTGAGCACATACCCGGCGCCGCGCAATGTGTGAATCATCGGCTCCCGACCGTTGTCGATCTTCTTGCGCAGGTAGGAGATGTAGAGCTCGACGATGTTGGCCCTGCCGCCGAAGTCGTAGTCCCACACCCGGTCGAGGATCTGCGCCTTGGACAGCACCCGCCGGGCGTTGTGCATCAGGTAGCGCAGCAGCTCGAATTCGGTGGACGTCAACGTGATCGGGTCCCCGCCGCGCGTCACCTCGTGGGAGTCCTCATCGAGGACCAGGTCGCCCACCACGATCTGGGCGCCGGCCTCGGCGGTGCTGACCCCGGTGCGCCGCAGCAGCGCCCGCAACCGCAACACCACCTCTTCGATGCTGAACGGCTTGGTGACGTAATCGTCGCCGCCGGCGGTCAGCCCGGCGATGCGGTCCTCCAGCGCGTCCTTGGCGGTCAGGAACAGCACCGGCAGCCGCGGGTTGATCTCCCGCAACTTGCGCAGCACGTCCAGCCCGCTCATATCCGGCAGCATCACGTCGAGCACCACCACGTCGGGGCGTTCGGCTTTGGCGGCGGCGATCGCCGAGGCGCCGTCGCCCGCGGTCGCGGTGGTCCAGCCCTCGTAGCGCAGTGCCATCGACACCATCTCGGCCAGCACCGTCTCGTCGTCCACCACCAACACGGTGATGGGCTTGCCGTCGGCGCGCGCCATCACGACACGTTCCACCGATCCCCGTGGCGCAGTCATCGCGTTCCAGTATGTCTGCGCCCATGGGTCTTCCCTGTATCGACACTATGGCGGCGCTGTGAACCGATATCGTCGGTGCATGGCCCGCACCCCGCAGGAGATCTTCGACCACCACCTCCACGCACTGGTCACCCGCGACGTCGACGAGTTGCTCGTCGACTACACCGACGACTCGGTGCTGATCACCCCCGCCGGCGTCGCGCAAGGCCTCGACGGCATCAGGGCGGCGTTCAGCCAACTGTCGGATGCGTTGGCCTCCGCGGTGTTCGACATCAAGTCGAAGACCTACCACGGCGAGATCCTGCTGCTGGAGTGGACGCTCGACTCGCCGGGGTTCCAGGTCGACGGCGTGGACACCTTCGTGTTCGGCGACGACTCGATCCGGGTGCAGACCATCTCCCAACTGGTACGGCCCAAGGGCTGAACCGCGAATGAATCTGGAACCGGTAGCGCAGTGGATGTCCGACCGGCAGCTCGGCGAAGGCCCACTGTCCGACGTCACGGAACTGTCCGGCGGCACCCAGAACGTGATGCTGCGTTTCACCCGCTCGGGCCGCAGCTACGTGCTGCGGCGCGGCCCGCTGCACCTGCGGCCGCGCAGCAACGACGTGATGCTGCGCGAGACCCGGGTGCTGGCCGCGCTGGCCGATACCGACGTACCGCACCCGGGGCTGATCGCGGTCTGCGACGACCCGGCGGTGCTCGGCGACGCGGTGTTCTACCTGATGGAGCCGATCGACGGGTTCAACGCCGGCGGCGAGCTGCCCGAGTTGCACGCCAACGACCCCGCGGTGCGCTACGGAATGGGCCTGTCGATGGCCGACTCGCTGGCCAAGCTCGGCGCCGTCGATCACCTCGCGGTAGGGCTGGCCGACTACGGCAAGCCGGACGGCTTCCTGGAACGCCAAGTGCCGCGGTGGCTTTCCGAGCTGGACTCCTACCGGCAGTTCGAGAACTACCCGGGTCCCGAGCTGCCCGGCTTGGACGAGGTCGCCGACTGGCTCCAGCGCAACGTGCCGGCGTCGTGGCAGCCCGGCATCCTGCACGGCGATTACCACGCGGCCAACGTGCTGTTCTCCCCCACCGGGCCGGAGGTCGCGGCGATCGTGGACTGGGAGATGTCGACCATCGGGGATCCGCTGCTGGATCTGGGCTGGCTGCTGGCCACCTGGCGCCAGGACGACGGCTCCAGCGTGTTCAGCCACACCTTGACCGGCATGGACGGGCTGGCCTCCACCGACGATCTGGTGCAGCGGTACGCCAAGGGCAGCTCCCGCGACCTGTCCCACATCGGCTGGTATGAGGTGATGGCCAGCTTCAAGCTGGCCATCGTCATCGAGGGAACGCTGGCGCGGGCGTCGGCGGGCAAGGCGGAGAAGGACGTCGGCGACCAGTTGCACGAGGCGGCGGTGTGGCTGTTCGAGCGGGCGCAGACCCTGATAGCGAGCAAGACATGACCGGTCACCTCGACGAGATCGACCGGATCGTCTCGGCCGACACCCGCCGGTTGGTCGACATCTTCAAGGACCTGCACCGCAACCCCGAACTGGGCTTCGAGGAGGTGCGCACCGCGCGGATCGTCGCGCAGGCGCTGGGCAACCTCGGATTCACAGTGACCACCGGCATCGGCCGGACCGGGGTGGTGGCGGTGTTGGCCAACGGCCCGGGCCCGGTGGTGATGTACCGCGCCGACATGGACGCGCTGCGGGTGCCGGAGGCCACCGGCCTGGACTACGCCAGCAGCGACCCCGCGCTGGGGCACATGTGCGGCCACGACGCGCACGTGACCTGGATGCTGGGGATGGCCAAGGTGCTCGCCGAGACGACCGACTCCTGGTCGGGGACCGCGGTGCTGATCGGTCAGCCGGCGGAGGAGTTGATCGCCGGCGCCCGGGCCATGGTCGACGACGGTCTCTACGACGTGGCGCCGGCACCGGACTCGTTCATCGCCATGCACACCGCGCCGGTCCCGGTGGGCATGGTGGCCGCCGCGGGCGGTGAGCGGATGGCCGGCACCGACCAGCTCGAGATCGTGTTCCACGGCGTCGGGGGACACGGGTCGCTGCCGCAACTGGCCAAGGACCCGGTGCTGATGGCCGCCCAGGCCGTCGTGCAGTTCCAGGGCATCATCAGCCGCAGCATCGCCCCGAACGAGGGCGCTGTGCTCACCGTCGGCTCGGTGCAGGCCGGCACCACCTACAACGTCATCCCGGATCAGGCCCGGCTGTTGGCCAACCTGCGCTGGTACAACCCGGCGGTACGCGAACAACTGCTCAGCGGGATCCGGGCGATCAGCGACGGCATCGCCCACGGCTTCGGCCTGCCCGATGAGCTGATGCCCGTCATCACCATGGGCGGTGGTTCCACCCCGCTGGTCAACGACGCGGGTCTGACCGGCCGGCTGGCCGCCACCCTGCGCGAGGCGCTCGGTGAACACAACGTCATCACCGAACTGCCCGCGGTCTCGGCATCGGAGGACTGCCACCTGCTCAAGGGGCCGCACGGTGACGTGCCGCTGGCCTACTTGTTGGTCGGTGTGGCCGATCCGCAGGTGTACGCCGACGCGGCCGCGCGCGGTCAGCTATTCCCCTACTCCCCGCACTCGCCCGACTACATCGTCGACCTCGCCGCGATCCCGCTGGGCGCCCGGATCGCGAGCCGAGCGATGCTCGACCTACTGGCGGCCGGTTAGGTTCTGGGACTATTTCCGTACTTCCGTTATGATCGTATGGTTGTGTAGTCTACCAATCTGAGCTAAGGTTTACTGCTGTGGACGATCGTCACAAAGACCCAACCGTAGTGCTGCCCTATCTCGTCGGCAGGCCGCTCGGCGCGACCGAGGTCTACGAGGCATTCGGTTACCGCAAGTCGGCTTACTACAAGGCGGCACACGAGGGCCGGCTTATCAGTGCTGACAATCTGATTCGGGTTGCCAGGTACTTCGGGTTGAATCCCGTTGACCTGCAGGTCCGATTCGGCTTGATCGAGCATGATGCCGTCACCGAATATCTGGAATCGTCGTCGCGGCCGCTGCGTCTCGGCGATCTCAAAGCGGATCTGGACAAACCGCCGGTCTAAGCGGACCCGCGGGAAGTACCGTCGACGCATGACGTCGGCATTCATCGCTGCCACCGTGCTGGTGGCGCTCTACAGCCTGTGGGTGCGCCGCGAAACCTGGTGGTCACGCTGGGAGATCGGCATCACCCTGGCGATCGCGCTGGAGGTCTGCGCATTGGTGCTGATGTCACCGTGGGCGTCCGCAGTGCTCGGGCCGACGGTGCACAGCGTCACCCGGATATGGAACGTCCAGCAGCTGCTCGGTCACATCTGCTTCATCATCGCGATCGCGGCCAACATCTATCACGTGCTGCCCCGGCTGGCGGACTTCGGCCGGATCCGGCCGTTGTTCCGCCGGCACGTGGAATGGCCCGTGCGACTCGGTGTGGTGGCGCTGGTGGCGGTCTTCATCACCGCCGACGCCGATTACCGCCCGGACGGCCTGTCGACCGGTGACGACACCGGCGCCTGGGCCGAGATCTACTGGCTGCTGTTCTGCGGCATGCTGATCTACCTGTCCGGCTATGCGACACGGCTGCTGCTGATGGTGCGATCCGATCCGCGGGCCAGGGAGACCGTGGAGCTCTACGCCGCCTCGGCGGCGTTTGCACTGGCCGGCCTGTTGGCCCAGTTGAGCACCACCTGGACCAACGCCGATGCCAGCCAGCTGGTCTGGCCGTGCGTGTGCATCTCCGTGGCTATCTTCGCCTACGGCTCTGCCCGCTCGTGGCAGGCAAAGGCGGCGTGGTTCGTCGCCCGCGCTCGACCCATCAAGGAGCCCAACCCGCCGCCAGCGCTTTCTTGAGAGCGTGGGATGACGTCGGGATTCATCGCCGCCACGTTGGCGCTCATCGCTTACAGCTCTTGGATACGCCGCGATACCTGGTGGTCGCGATGGGAGGTCGCCGCCTCGCTCGCGCTGGTGGTGGAAGGTGCTGCGCTGCTGTTGATGTCGCCATCGGCCGCCCCCATACTCGGGCCGCTTTTGTACCGCGGGCTGGGCGTGTGGAATGTTCAGCAGATGTTCGGTCACTTCTGCCTGATCGTGGCCGTCACCGCGAACGTGCATCACATGCTGGTGCGACTCGCCGACCCCGATCAGGTGCGCTCGATCATGCGCCGCCAGCTGATGCCGCCGATACTGCTCGGCATGGCGATCATGGCGCCCTCTTACCTGCTCGCCGACCAGGAATACCACCCCGACATGTTCGCCACCGCAAGCAGTGATCCCTGGCTGACCGTCTACAAACTGGTGGGCTGCGCCCTGGTGATCTACCTCAGCGGCTACGTCAGCCGGCTGATGCTGATGCTGCGGAACGATCCGCGGGCCAAGTCGACCATCGACCTCTACCTGGTGTCGATGACATTCGCCACCGCGGCCTGTTTGATCGTGGTCGGTGCGGCATGGGGCGGCCGCGCCGATGCCGGTCCGGCGATCTGGACCTGCATCTGCTTGTCGGTGGGGACCTTCGCGTTCGGGTCGGCGCGATCCTGGCAGGCCAAGAGCGCCTGGTTCACCTCGGGGGGCGGCACGGCGATCGGTGCGCAATGACCTCGGTGTTCATCACCGCCACACTGGCGGTGATCCTGTACAGCCTGTGGGTTCGTCGCGACACCTGGTGGTCGCGGTGGGAGGCCGCCGCCACCTTCGCCATCGCGACGGAGGGATGCGCACTGGTGTTGCTGTCGCCGTGGGCCGGCACCGAGCTGGGGCCGCGGCTGTACCACTGGCTGGGGTTGTGGAACGTCCAGCACCTGCTCGGCAGTCTCGTCCTGATCATGGCGGTGATCGCGAACATCTACCACATGATGGTGCGACTCGCCGATCCCGACCAGGTGCGGCCGCTCATGCGCAAACACCTGCAGATGCCGCTGGGGGTGGGTGTTGCGGTGCTGCTGGTCACCTTCATCAGGCTCGAGCGGGGCCACGAGCCCGACATGTTCGCCAACCTGACCGGCAACGGCTGGTGGCTGACCGCCTACGAGGTGGCCGCGTGCTGGATCGTGCTCTACCTGAGCGGCTACGTCGGCCGGCTGATGCTGGCGCTACGGCACGATCCCCGGGCTAGGACGACGGTCAATCTGTACCTGGCATCGATGTCGTTCACGGTGGTCGCATGCCTGATCGCGATCGCCTCGATCTGGGCCGGCGGCTATGCCGGGCCGGCGATCTGGGGCTGCATCTGCCTGTCGGTGACGATCTTCGCCTACGGGCTGGCGCGATCCTGGAAGGCCAAGACCGCCTGGTTCTCGCCGGGCCCTTTCACTTCCCCATCTGGCTGACGTGTCAGCTCCGGACGGACGAGCAAGCGTAGGAACTCCCTGTTGATGAAGAGCCGGTCCCGACCGATTTTGACGTCTTGGAGCATGCCGGCGTTCGCAAGTGCTCCGAGCCAGGCAGTAGCAGTGGGACGCGAAACGCTGCAGCGGTCCATGACGGCCGTTATATGTAAAGCTTCCGTCGAAATTTTTACATTTCTGGACAATATGCGAAGTTGCTTCACACGTCCGAGGACATCGCAGGTCAGGGCCATATTGGACTTCGCGCCGACAATAGATCCCCGCGGAATACGGTTTGCTGGGGCACTTGCCACCGTTGTCCCCGCCAGCCCATCGGCCCCATCCCCCAATAAGTTCCAGGCCCGTACACACCGGAAGCAAGACTGAGGCGCGGGGGCCGGGCGACGGCTTTCATGCCGTCGAGGCTGTCAACCAGCCGTGCGGATCACCCCACGTCGGCCCGGTGCTCCAGCGCCGCACCAAGTTGCAGCATCACGATCTCCGGTTGAAGCAAGCGAAGCCGATCCATCGCCGACACCAGGTCACCCCACGCCCTGATCGGCGTCTCACCCCGCTGCGCCGCCTCATCCTGCGCGACCAGCCGCAGCAGCTGCTCCCGCGCAACCGTCGACACCGGCAGACCTCGCCGCTCGGCGATCGCCTCCAACGCCTCGAACTCGTCGGGGTTGAGGCGAACCTGCAGCACGCGGCTGCGCGCCCGATTCGGCCGGCTCACCTTCACATGCCCAGGTACCAGCGTCTCCGGGGCAGCGTCGGCCTCGGCGTCGGCGCGCTCGATCTCGTCGGCCTCAGCGAGCGCCTCGTCAAGTCGCTTACCCATGATTCACTCCTGCCTCTCGTACTTGCGGGTGTCGGCCCGGTTCGACGGCCACGCGTTCACCCCGTAGACCACGCCGTCGTCCTCGACGGTGATGACGGTGATCAGCACGCCGAAGGTCGGCGAATAGCCGATGGTGCGGTCGCTGACGCCGGACTGGCTGGCGGGGTCGGGGACCTGGACCAGCGCGTCGGGATCGGCGAGCGCTTCGTTCGCGATGGCGGGCGTCATGCCGCGCTTGGCGATGTACTCGCCTCGCTTGCTCCAGTCGACCGCCATTCCAAGAGTGTATTACATTCGTAAGACGGCGGAAGTGACCTAAGTCAGGTCAAGATCGATGAAAGCGAGCCCGGCGACAACGCCATATGTCGCGGGTGAATTGTGCAGTCCCGCGATGCCACCCGCCCCGTACTCTACGTTGGTTACTTCTCTTGCTCGATCACCACTGTGATCACGGTGTTTTTCCAGTCGCGACCGGCCGCTGTCACCTCGATGGTGTAGTTGCCCTTGCGTTTGCCGAGCTCCTTGGTCCCCTCTCCCGGGGTATCGATGTAGATGATCTCCTCGACCGTGGCGCTCTCGGCGTCGTAGCGCTCGTCTATGAACATGATGTCGGCCACGCGCAGAAGCTGATCGACGTTCGCTGGTTGCGCCGTCACCGTGTACCGGAGTCGGGCCGGGCCATCGAGACGGAAGCGCGGTGATGCGCGCCTATCCTCGCCCGCGTGGTGGACGAACGTCGTGACTTCGTGCCAAGCTTTTTCGGCCGCACTGCTAGCGGGCGCAGGGCTGCCGGTCGTCGTCGGTGCGCCGCTGTCTGTAGCTGTGGTTGCGCCGCACCCGGCCAGCACGACAGCAGTGAACACCACGTGGGCAGCGGCGGCCACTCTTGCGGTCAGAACCGCCAAGAGACGCCCTTGGCGATCCGCACCGATCCGCGACCTTTGGATGAGACGCTGACACGCTTTCCGCGCCGCGACACGCTCGCCCCCGACTTGCTCAGGTTGAGGCCGGTCCGCTTTCCAATTTTCACGCGCCTCCTGAATACAAGTCCCATAGTGGGACTGTAATCGACCGACTCCCCTCACCCCCTTTGACGGTCTGAAAGACCAAAGCGTGCAGGCGGGGGTTTACGATGCATCTCCACGCTCGTAGCAATGCCGTTTAGAGGGACGCCCGCCTGACGGACGTCAAAAATCTGCATGGCGACATCGACAGGTTTGTTGGTTGCTTCGCCGCACCGGGATCGGCACCCAGTTCACGTGATAAATGGTGCGCCCGAAGGGATTCGAACCCCCAACCTTCTGATCCGTAGTCAGATGCTCTATCCGTTGAGCTACGGGCGCCTGTCTTCAATTGTCGGTCGAGCAAGCCCGGCCGTGGCGGAGGCGAGAGGATTTGAACCTCCGGTCCCCCGTTAAGGGGACAACTCATTAGCAGTGAGTCCCATTCGGCCGCTCTGGCACGCCTCCTCGAACTTGTCGAGGGTACCGGATCGATGCCGGAGCTTCGAAACCGCGGGTTCATACGGCGGTTCCAGCTTCGGCTCTCCGGGTCCAGAGCCTACCCCCGACCCACATATGCTGTGGTCCGTGACCGTCCGCCTGCGCCCAGAGATCGCCGCACTGCCGGCCTACGTCGAGGGCAAGACGGTGCCCGGATCGATCAAACTGGCCAGCAACGAGACGGTGCTGCCGCCGCTGCCCAGCGTGGTCAAGGCCGTCGAGGCCGCTCTGGCCGGAATCAACCGCTACCCCGACAACGGCTACGCGACGCTGCGGGCCCGGCTGGCCGCCCACGTCGGGTTCGCTCCCGAGCAGGTGGCGGCCGGCTGCGGGTCGGTGAGCCTGTGCCAGCAGCTCATCCAGATCAGCTGCGGCGCGGGCGACGAGGTGGTGTTCGGCTGGCGCAGCTTCGAGATCTACCCGCTGCAGGTGCGCACCGCCGGCGCCGTCCCGGTGCAGGTCCCGCTGCGCGATCACACCTACGACCTGGACGCGATGCTGGCCGCCGTCACCGAGCGCACCCAGCTGATCTTCGTCTGCAACCCGAACAACCCCACCTCCACCGTCGTGCGCCCCGACGCGCTGGAGCGGTTCGTGGCCGCGGTGCCGCCGCACATCCTGGTCGCCATCGACGAGGCGTACGTGGAGTACATCCGCGAGCCCATGACCCCCGACAGCCTGGGCCTGGCCCGCAAGCACCCCAATGTGGTTGTGCTGCGGACCTTTTCCAAGGCCTACGGGCTGGCAGGCCTGCGGCTGGGCTATGCGGTCGGGGATCCGGAGATCATCACCGCACTGGGCAAGGTCTATGTGCCGTTCACGGTGTCCAGCGTGGCGCAGGTCGCCGGGATGGCCTCGATGGACGCCGGTGACGAACTGCTGGCCCGCACCGACGCGGTGGTCGCCGAGCGGACCCGGGTCACCGCGGCGCTGCGTGACGCCGGGTTCGAGGTGCCGGATTCGCAGGCCAACTTCGTGTGGCTGCCGCTGGCCGAGCGCACCGCAGACTTTGTGGCCGCCGCCGCGGACGCCCGCATCGTGGTCCGCCCCTACGGGCAGGACGGGGTTCGGGTGACCATCGGGGCGCAGCCGGAGAACGACGCGCTGTTACGGTTCGCTCAGGGCTGGATCTGACGAGGAGTTCTATGCACGCCACCGCAACCGCCACCGTCGCCGCACCGGCATCCCGGGTGTGGGAGGTGCTCTCCGACTACGAGGGCATGTCCTCGTGGGCTCCCGGCCTGAAGATCACCGTGGTCCGGCCCGGCGCCCCCGATCCCAACGGCGTCGGCGCCCAGCGGCGTATCCAGGCGGTGCCCGGGATGGCGCCCCTGGTGGAGGAGATCACCGTGTTCGATCCCGACCACCGGCTGAGCTACCGGGGCGTCTCGGGCATCCCGTTCCGCAACTACGTCGGCGACGTGGTGCTGGCGCCGGCGGGGTCGGGCACC
Organism: Mycolicibacter senuensis; assembly: GCF_002101885.1. Classification (GTDB taxonomy): domain Bacteria; phylum Actinomycetota; class Actinomycetes; order Mycobacteriales; family Mycobacteriaceae; genus Mycobacterium; species Mycobacterium senuense. The sequence continues at coordinate 149,071 of NZ_LQPS01000039.1, read as the reverse complement.
CAGATCAGTTACACCGTCAGCGCCGATAACCGGCTGCCCGGGGTGGCCACGGTGCTGGCCAACGTTTTGCTGTTCGGTCTCAAGCGGGCCGTGAAGAAAGCCGGATGAGGAGTTAGACGATGAATGACGACCTGGCCCGCAAGACGTTCACCGCGTTCAAGGAGCGCACGGACACCATCGCCGACGCCGAACTGGACGAGTTCTGGGCGGCACTGCCACCGGCCACCCTCGATCAGCTGATCGGCGAGTGGCGCGGCGGCGAATTCGTGACCGGCCACAAGATGAACGGCCTGCTGGAGAAGGCCCGCTGGTTCGGCAAGACGTTCAAGTCGATCACCGACGTGCAACCGCTGGTCTGCCTCGATGAGGACGGCAACAAGTTCTCCAACACAAAGCTGGGCAAGGGCGAGGCCAGCCTGTGGTCCGAGGAGTTCCGCGGCGAGGTGGTGGCGACCATGGTCTACGACGGCCAGCCCACCCACGACCACTTCAAGCGCGTCGACGACGACACCGTGTTCGGCATCATGAACGGCAAGGGCGTGCTCGATAACGGCCGCTACTTCTACTTCTACCTGGAACGGGTGTAGCGCCGCGATTCGCGATCCCGGCGGGTGGGAACCCCCCGGGCATGTCTACCTACCGAGTACTGAACCCACACGGCGACGTCGTGGGCACCAAAGACATCGCCAGCGCCGACGACGCGCACGCCTGGTTCGTCGACGTCAAGGCCGACAACACCGAACTGGGGTGGCGGATGGAGGTCGACCTCGACGGCCAATGGCGGTTCTTCGAAAGCACCGAAGGCGACCGCTCCTAAGCACCACCTGCGCCGAGCAGGCCATCAGCGGTGTGGCACCAGTTCGCGATCGTCTTCCGCCGCGGTCTGGGGTTCGCTTCGGCGGCTGAGCAACGACGCCACGACGGTGAGCGCCAGCACGCCGACGATCACCAGCAGCGATACCCCGGTACCGATCTCGCCGACACCGACGCCATCTTGGTGCATGGCGTGCAGTATCAGCTTCACGCCGATGAATCCGAGGATGGCCGAGAGTCCGTAGTTGAGGTAGACGAGCCGATCGAGCAGGCCGTCGATGAGGAAATAGAGCTGCCGCAGGCCCAGCAAGGAGAACGCCGTCGCGGTGAACACGATGTAGGTGTTCTGGGTGAGGCCGAAGATCGCCGGGATCGAGTCGACGGCGAAGAGCACGTCGGTGCCCGCGATGGCGATCATCACCAGCAGCATCGGGGTCATCGCCCGCCGGCCGCCCACCGTCGTGAGCAGCTTGTCACCGTCGTAGTGCTCAGTGGCGGGGAGCAGTTTCTTCGCCAGGCCGGCGACGCCGTCGGGGCCCTGGCGGGGCCGTTGACCGCTGCCCGACCGGAACAGGTTGCGGGCCGTCAGCAACAGTGCGAACCCGAAGAAGTAGAAGACCCAGGCGAAGTTGTCGATCAGCGCAGCGCCGACGAAGATGAAGCCGGTCCGAGCGGCCAGGGCGAAGGCGATCCCGAACAGCAGCACCTTCTGCTGATACTCGCGAGGCACCCGGAAGCTCGTCATGATGATCACGAAGACGAACAGGTTGTCGACCGACAGCGCTTTCTCGGTCACGTAGCCCGCGAAGTACTCCGAGCCGGCATCCGTCCCACCGAAGATCAGCATGCCGAACCCGAACAGCACCGCCACGCCGACGTAGCCGGCGGACCAGCGGGCGGCTTCGCGGAGCGTCGGGATATGGGCCCTGCGGACGTGGAACACGTAGTCGAACGTGAGCAATCCGGCCAGGCCGACGATCGTCAGCCCCCATAACCACCCCGAAGTGTGCATGTCCTGACCACGGTAGCCACATCGGACGACACCGGGCTGGCGCGCAGGTTGCCGGTCCGTGACCGGCCGGTGAATGCGCTCAACCGGCTGCGGGGGTCGCACGCTACCGTCTGGGTATGGCTCAGACCTATGAATCCCTCACCGTCGAGATCTCCGACCATGTCGCCCAGGTCACGCTGATCGGGCCGGGCAAGGGCAACGCGATGGGTCCGGCGTTCTGGTCGGAGCTGCCGGTGGTGTTCAGCCAGCTGGATGAGGACCGCGACGTGCGGGCGATCGTGCTGACCGGGGCGGGCAAGAACTTCAGCTACGGGCTGGATCTGGCTGCGATGGGCGGCACCATGACCCCGATGCTGGCCGAGGGGGCGCTGGCCCGGCCGCGGGCGGACTTCCACCGCGAACTGCAAAGCATGCAGGGCGCGATCAGCGCCGTCGCCGACTGCCGCACCCCGACGATCGCCGCGGTGCAGGGCTGGTGCATCGGCGGTGGGGTCGACCTGATCTCCGCGGTCGACATCCGCTACGCGTCGGCCGACGCCAAGTTCAGCGTGCGCGAGGTCAAGCTGGCCATCGTCGCCGACGTCGGCAGCCTGGCCCGGCTGCCGCTGATCCTCTCCGACGGGCATCTGCGGGAGCTGGCGCTGACCGGCAAGGACATCGACGCGGCCCGGGCGGAGAAGATCGGCCTGGTCAACGATGTGTATGCGGATGCCGAGGCGTGCCTGGCCGCCGCGCACGCCACTGCAGCCGAGATCGCCGCCAACCCGCCGCTGACGGTGGCCGGCGTCAAAGACGTGCTCGACGAGCAGCGCACCGACCGGGTGGCGGCCAGCCTGCGTTACGTGGCGGCGTGGAACTCGGCGTTCTTGGCGTCCAAGGACCTGATGGAGGGCATCGGCGCCATTATGGGCAAACGCAAGGCCGAGTTCACCGGCGAGTGATGGTCTGGCTGCTGCTGTTCGGGGCGATCGGATTCGAGGTCGCCGGGACGCTGTCGTTGCGGGCCTCGGAGGGGTTCAGCCGGCTCGGGTGGGCGGTTCCGGTGGTGGTCGGCTACCTGCTGTCGTTTGCGCTGTTGGCCATGGTGTTGAAACGGGGACTCCCGGTCGGGGTGGCCTACGGGGTCTGGTCGGGAGTCGGGGTGGCGGTGACAGCGGTGCTGGCAAGATTTCTGTTCGATGACCCGTTCACGGCGGTGATGGCCGGCGGGGTGGTGCTGATCGGGGCCGGGGTGTTCCTGCTGGAGTACGGAGCGCACGCATGACCTCCGAGCTGACCCACCGCCAGCCCGCGCTGGCCGACATCGTCGCCACGCTCGACGTCGACCGCCTCGACGACGAGCACTTCGTGGCCACCCAACTCGACAACCCGCAGCATCACATCGTCGGCGGGCACATCGCCGGCCAGGCGCTGATGGCGGCCGCCCGCACCGCCCCGGGGCGCGTGCCGCACAGCATGCACGCCTATTACGTGCGAGCCGGCGACGCCCGCCGCCCGGTCGACCTGCACGTGGAGGTGGCGCGCGACGGGGGCACGCTGTCGACCCGGCAGGTCACCGCCCGCCAGGACGGCCAGATCCTGCTGGAGGTGCTGTCGTCGTTCAGCGCCGCCGTGGATGCGCCGTCGTATCAGCAGTCGATGCCGGATGTCCCCGATCCGGAGTCGCTGGCGCCGTCGCAGCAGCAGCTGGCGGACTACGCCGGCGAGTTGGGCGGCTACTGGGTCCAGCCGCACCCGTTCGACCAGCGCTACATCGACCCGCCGCCGCGGCTGGCCCTGGAACTTGCCGAGCCGTCGCCGCGAATCCGGTTGTGGTGGAAGCCTTCCGAGCCGGTTCCGGCCGACCCCGCGCTGCACAGCGCGCTGCTGACCTACTTGTCGGGGACCAAGATGGTCGAGACCGCGGTGACCATGCGGCGGGCCACGGTAGCCAGCACGTTCAACGCGCTGATCGATCATGCGCTGTGGTTTCAGCGGCCGGTGGATCTGTCCGATTGGGTGCTGTCGGATCAGTTCTCGCCCAGCGGGGTCGCCGGACGCGGGCTGGCGACCTCCACGATGTACAACCGGGCCGGGCAACTGGTCTGCGTTGCCACCCAGGAACTCTATTTCGGCAGGGGCAAGGAGCGGCGGCGATGACATCTGAGACTACTGAAACGTCCGGGAATCCCGAGATGCCCCGGATTCCGGCGATGACCACGCCCGACGGGCGGATCCGGATGCCGGCCGACCTCGACGCGGTCACCGTGATCGGCGAGGAGGACCACTCCGGTATCGACCCCGCGGCGGTGGAACGGATCTGGCAGGCGGCGCGGCACTGGTACGCGGCCGGTATGCATCCGGCTATCCAGCTGTGCCTGCGCCACAACGGCCGGGTGGTGCTCAATCGGGCGATCGGACACGCATGGGGCAACGCCCCCACCGACGCCGCGGACGCCGACAAGGTCCCGGTGGCCGTCGACACCCCGTTCTGCGCGTATTCGGCGGCCAAGGCGATCACCTCGACCGTGGTGCACATGCTCGTGGAGCGGGGTGCCTTCTCGCTCGACGATCGGGTAGCCGACTACCTGCCCGGCTACGGCCGGCATGGCAAGGGCCGCACCACGATCCGCCAAGTGCTAACGCACAGCGCCGGGGTGCCGTTCGCGACCGGACCGCGACCGGATGTGCATCGCGTCGACGACAGCGACTACACCCGCGAGCAGCTGGCGAACCTGCGGGCGATCTACCCGCCGGGATGGGCGCACATGTATCACGCGCTGACCTGGGGTCCGCTGATGCGCGAGATCGTCTCGGCGGCCACCGGGCGGCACATCCGCGACGTCCTGGCCTCCGAGATCCTGGACCCGCTGGGATTCCGGTGGACGAATTTCGGTGTGACGCAAGAGGATGTCCCGCTGGTGGCGCCGAGTCACGCCACCGGGCGCCCGCTTCCCGGGCCGGTGGCCGCGGTGTTTCGCCGGGCCATCGGCGGCACCATGCACGAGATCATCCCGTTCACCAACACCCCGCTGTATCTGACCAGCGTCATCCCGTCGTCCAACACCATCTCGACGGCCTTCGAGCTGTCCCGCTTCGCCGAGATCTGGCGCCGGGGTGGGGAACTCGACGGGGTGCGGGTGGTCTCGCCGGAGACCATGGCCGCCGCGACGGCCCAGTGCCGCCGGCTCCGGCCCGATGTGGCGACCGGGCTGGTGCCGTTGCGCTGGGGAACCGGCTACATGCTCGGCTCGGAGCGGTTCGGCCCGTTCGGCCGGGGTGCGCCGTCGGCGTTCGGGCATCTGGGTCTGGTCAATGTGGCGATCTGGGCGGATCCGGCCCGCGGCCTGGCCGCCGGGCTGATCTCCAGCGGCAAGCCCGGCCGCGATCCGGAGGCCAAGCGCTACGGGGTACTGATGGACCGGATCGCTGCGGAGATCCCCCAGGGGTAACGGCAGCCCGCGGAGTCACATGCGTCTCCGCGCTCCACCATGTGGTGTGGTGCCCGCCTACGAGCGACAATTCGTGTTATGTCAACTGGAGCGAGGCGCGTCCGTTGCATGCTTTGCGAAATGTTCGGTCAGGAGTTCGGTCAGCTCGGTCGGCGCCTCGTCTGGAATCCAGTGGCTGACCCCTTCGAGCGTCCGCAATTCCCACGGGCCCGTGACGAATCGTCGGGACAGTTCATGGCCCCTCCTGCCGACGGCGGTATCGCCGTCACTCCACACCTGCAGGGTGGGAACCGGAATCTTTCGCCGCAGCACGGCCGGGCGGATAAACGGCATGCCGCGGTACCAGTTCAGCGCGGTCCTGGCGCCGCCGAGCCGATGAAGCTGGTCCAGATCCCTGGTGGCGTTCGCCGGGGTCTGACCCGAGCTCAGCAGGCCGCGATAGCCCAGGCCGGTCTTGTCGCGCACCAACAGTTCTGGGATTCCGGGGAGCTGGAAGGCCAGCATGTACCAGGACTTGAACGCCTGGGTGGTGGTCGCCATCGACAACACGAACGCCAGCGGATGCGGCACCGATACCGCGGTCAGCGTCCGCACGAGATCGGGGCGCGCAGCCGCCACACCCCAGGCGACTGCAGCCCCCCAGTCGTGACCGACGAGGTGCACCGGACCCGCGCCGGCGGCTTCGATCAGGGCGACGGCGTCGGCGACCAACTCCGAGAGCCGGTAGTCGCGGCGACGCGTTGGTGTGGCTCCGGGTGAATAGCCGCGCTGATCCGGGGCCAGCGTGCGAAACCCTTGACTGTTCAGCAACTCGGCCACCGCCACCCACGACGTCGAGGTCTGGGGGAAGCCGTGCAGCAACACGACCGGAACCCCATCCCGCGGACCGGCATCAGTGACGTCGAAGACCAGTCCGTGCCGTTCAAAGGTGCTCAGCCTGGGCATGTCGCCATCCTCCCGGTCTTGGCTCGCCATCCTAACTACGGCGTGGCGTTTGCCGTGCTTCCTATAGTTGATCGATGGAGCTGCGGCACCTCAAATATCTGCTGGCGGTGGCCGACCATCAGAATTTCACCCGGGCCGCCGAGGCGCTGCATATTTCCCAGCCGACGCTGTCTCAGCAGATCAAGCAACTCGAGCACTCGCTGGGGGTGGAGTTGTTCGACCGGTCCGGGCGCACCGTCCGCCTCACCGACGCCGGAGCGGCCTACGTGCACCATGCCCGGCTGGCCATGCGGGACCTGCAGGCCGGCCAGCGGGCCGTGCACGACGTCCGGGATCTGTCCCGCGGCCACCTGCGGATCGCGGTCACGCCGACCTTCACCGCGTACCTGGTCGGCGTGCTCACCCATAGTTTCAGGGTGGCCCATCCCGGCATCAGGGTGACGGTCCTGGAGACCAACCAGGATCGGATCGAGGCCGACCTGTTGGCGGATCGACTCGACCTCGGGATCGGCTTCGACGGCCAGCACGCTGCTGGGATCGAGACCCGCACCCTGTTCACCGAGACGCTGTGCCTGGTGGTCGGCACGGATCACCCGTTGGGGACGGCGACGGCGGCGGTGCCGGTCTCGGCGCTGGCCGATGAGCCGCTCGGCCTGCTCAGTTCGGACTTCGCCACCCGCAAGCACGTCGACGAGTATTTTGCCGAATGCGAAGTGCAGCAGCACATCGCGATCGAATCGAACTCGATCAGCGCGTTGCTGGAGTTGGTGCGCCGCAATGTGGTGGCCACCGTGTTGCCCGATGCGATCGCCCGCGAACGCGCTGATCTGCACCCGGTGCCGCTGACCCCACCGCTGCCGACGCGCACCGTGCAGCTACTGCAGCGGGCCGGCGTCTACCGGTCCGCGGCCGCGCGGGCGTTCACCAAGACACTCGACACCGTGGTGGCCGCGCGACAGGACTCGACCAGCAGGTATTGATTTAACCAATAGCTCGGCGTGGGTTTGAGTATTGGACAGTACGGTCGCCGCCCTCCATGCTGAATGCCGGCTGAGTGAACGGTTTTCAAACAGCTGGAAAACGTCGAATGCGAGAAAGGCAGGGTCACCACTTGATGACGAGCACCCTGTACGACGACCCGACCAGCGCGCCGGGGTTGTCGCAACTCGAGCCGACATTGGAGATCGACCGCCACCACCGGGTGGCGGTGATCAACCCACCGGCCGACTCCGCGCTGCGGCTGCTGCCGAACAGCCGAACGAATCCCGGCCACGCCGACGTGGTGATCGCGTTCGCGACCCGGCGGGTGGACCTGGCGTTTCTGCGCGCGGCCTACAACGCGGCAGGCTCCGGCCGAACCGCGTGGCTGGTCTACTGCGAACCCGGACAACCGGGCACCGATCTGCGCTGGGAGTGGCTTCTGGCGGCGTTGCGCCAGTACGGCGTCCAGGCGGTGCGACATGTCCGGATAGACCCGGGCTGGTCGGCGGTCCTGCTGCAGCGGCGGCGCAGCGGTGAAGCGGAGCCCGGCCTGGTGGGCTGAGCGGAGCACCGCCGACCAGCTCGCTGTCCGTCAGTTTCGGTTCAACCCGAACCGGGTCATCAACGCCGACTTGTAGTGGGCCTCGGCCTCGTTGATCTCCGCGACCGGGGTGCCGGGCCCGAACATAGAGCCGCTGTAGCTGTGCTATAGCTGTCCTATACAGAATTTTGTATAGTTGCGGTTGTGAAGGAGGTCAGGTTCGTAGGGCGAGCGCTCGACGAGCTGCGGGAGTTCCCGTCCGATGCGAAACACGACTCGGGCTCCGAGTTGCAGCGGGTGCAGCGCGGACTCGATCCGATCGACTGGAAGCCGATGCCTTCAGTCGGTCCCGGGGTCCGGGAGATCCGGGTCAAAACTGCCGACGGCATCTTCCGCACCATGTACACGACGGTGATCGGTGAGAGCGTCTACGTCCTGCACTGCTTCGCCAAGAAAACCCAGAAGACTCCGAAGTCGGCCATCGATCTGGGCAAGAAGCGATTGAAAGACGCTCGCGAAGACGCGGAGCAACGGAAAGGAGAGCAGCCATGAGCGACGAAGTGCAGAGTTTCAACAATGTGTGGGATGCCATCGCAGACACTCCCGAAGAGGCGGCGAACCTGCGTGCCCGCTCTGATCTGATCCTCGCCATCGAGCGCCGACTCAACGAGTTCGGGTGGTCTCAGACCATCGCAGCGCACAATCTCGGGATTACCCAGCCGCGAGTGTCAGACCTGCTCCGCGGAAAGATCAGCAAGTTTTCCCTGGATTCCTTGATCAACATCGCCGCGCGTATCGGGCTGCACACCCAGTTGGTCATCACCGCGGATACCGAGCACCCACTCCCGGCATGACCCGCACCACCGCCTGGATCGTCGCGCATCAGGCCGAGGTCGCCGCGGCCTTCGAGGCCTACGAGCTGCGGCCGGGCGACGAGCAGGATCCACAGCTGATCCGCGCAGGCGCGCGGTAGTGTCCGGCAAAAACCGGGGTAATCTGTAACCGCTGACGCGACTCAGGTGTCACCTATGACGCGACTCATCACAGAGCGGTGGCGGAGGGATTTGAACCCCCGGACGGTGTTAGCCGTCTCTCGCTTTCAAGGCGAGTGCATTAGGCCGCTCTGCCACGCCACCGCGGGAATCGTACCCCGGTGCCCCGGCGCGCTCGCTCATACGCACGTGACGGCATAGGCGTGCAGCCGCCCGTCGGCGGTGAGCAGATCCAGACGCTCAGCGATCGCTTGCGCCACCAGCATCCGGTCGAACGGGTCACGGTGGTGCCAGGGCAGCTCGCGTAGCACTTCGGCATGTGCCGCGGTGAACGGCAACTCACCAAACCCCGACTGACGTACCGCCTCGTCGAGTCCGGCGGGCGCCTGCAGCTTGCCGAGCGATGCCTTGATCGCCACTTCCGCGACGACGATCGCGGAGACGAAAAGTTCATTGTCGGGGTCCGCGATCACCGCACGATGGGCAGGCGAGAGGTTCTTGTCGTCGGCCAGCCACCAGAGCAGAACATGGGTATCGAGCAGGCCCCTCACGCGCCGTACCAGTCACGGTCGTCCGCGTCCGAGAACTGATCGAAATCAGCCGATATGGCGACCCGGTCCTTCCACAGACCGGGCCGGCGCACCGGCCGATCCGGCCGGTAGGGGACCAGCCGCGCGATAGGCCGACCGTGCCTGCTGATCACGATCTCTGCGCCGCCCTCCACCTGGGCCAGCAGCCGGGACAGGCGCGTCTTGGCGTCATAGATGTTGACGGTTTCGGCACTCATGTCAACAGGTTATCTAGTCTGGTCAGACCTGACCAGAATATCCGACGCCGCACCGGTAGTAGCGTGGCCACCATGCGTGCCATCGTCGCCGAGTCCGCTGATGCGTTGTCCTGGCAAGAGGTCCCCGATGTCCAACCCGCCGCCGGTGAGGTGCTGATCCGCGTCGCTGCGGCCGGGGTGAACCGGGCCGACCTGCTGCAGGCGGCGGGCAAGTATCCGCCGCCCCCGGGAGCCAGCGACACCATCGGGCTCGAAGTGTCCGGGGTGGTGGCCGCGGTGGGTGACGACGCCTCCGATTGGACTGTCGGACAACAGGTCTGCGCATTGTTGGCCGGCGGCGGCTACGCCGAGTACGTGGCGGTACCCGCACCGCAGGTGCTGCCGATTCCCAGCGGCGTGACCCTGGTGGACGCCGCCGGCCTGCCGGAGGTGGCCTGCACGGTGTGGTCGAACCTGGTGCAGACGGCGCGGCTGGACGAAGGCCAGCAGCTGCTGATCCACGGCGGCGCGAGCGGGGTCGGCAGCCATGCCATTCAGGTGGCCCGCCAGCTCGGGGCGTGGGTGGCCGTCACCGCCGGCTCGGAGGCCAAGCTGGCGCTCTGCCGTGAGCTGGGCGCCGAGGTCACCATCAACTATCACGACGAGGACTTCGTCGCGCGGATCCGTGAGGCCGGTGGCGCCGACGTGATCCTGGACATCATGGGCGCGGCCTATTTGGACCGCAATATCGACGCGCTGGCCACCGACGGGCGTCTCGTGGTCATTGGGATGCAGGGCGGCGTCAAGGCAGAGCTGAACCTGGGTAAGCTGCTCGCCAAACGCGCCGGAGTGATCGCAACCGCGCTGCGCGGCCGGCCGGTGGAGGGTCCGCACGGCAAGGGCGCCGTCGTCGCAGCGGTGACCGAGAAGGTGTGGCCGATGCTTGCCGACGGCCGGATCAAGCCGGTGATCGGCGCACGGCTGCCGATCGAACAGGCCGCCGAAGCGCATCGGCTGCTGGCCTCGGGTGAGGTGACCGGCAAGATCGTGCTGACGGTGTAGGTGCGCACACCGGGGTCAGGACATGGATGTCTGCCACAACGCACTCACCGGCATCGCAAGCATCTTCGGCCCAAAGGGGAGGGTTTGCGGGCCGGTATGCATGACGATACCTACTCGGAAATCGGCGCCGACGCGCTCGGCGAGGTGCCGTAACCCGCGGAAATCGTTGGGCCCGAACGTCGATGCCGCTTTGACCTCGATGCCCACGACGCCACCTCGCCGATCTTCGAGCACGGCATCGACCTCAACCTGATCCCTGGTCCGATAGTGAAAGAGAGCAATGGCTTCCCCGCACCAGGTCAGCTGGCGTGCCAGTTCCATCAGCGCAAACCCCTCCAGGAGTGGCCCGAACTGACCGGTAGGCCGGAGGATGCTGCGGGCGTCCGCGCCGATCTGGTGTGCGGCGACACCGGAGTCGACGAACGCAATCTTGGGGATTGTCGTTGCTCGGCTACTGATGTTTCGCGACCACGCCGGTATCCGCTTGACGAGAAAGACCTCTTCAAGCAGTGCGACATACTTCTTCACGGTCGTGGCGCCGAGTCCGAGCTCGTTGCTCAACGTAGCGATCGACAGCAGTTGCCCCGAGCGAGCGGCCAGCATCTGCACCAAGGCGCGCATCTCGGTTGTTCGCTCGATCTCTGACAATTGCTGCACATCGCGGGCGATGAGATCGCCGAGGTAGGAATTGAAGAAGCTGCGCCGACGCCGGTCGTTGGACCGCGCTACTGCTTCCGGAAAACCTCCCCGGACAAGCCGTTCGGCGTACTCCGCTCGGGAAACCGTGGAGCTGTGCCGCCGGGTCCTGACGACAGGATCTGCGGGCTCGCGAAGTTGACCGCCCTCGACATGGCCACCGGCAAGCTGTTGGCCAACTCCGACCGGTGGGCCGACCGGTCGGTGTCCAGCCGCGATGTCATCGACCTTGCCATGATGGAACCCGGCCCAGGCCTGCTGAACCGGGCCATTGCCAAAGCCGAGACCGCGTACAGGTCGGCCATTGTCGACGACCTGAGAAGGGCTATCGACTACCTGCGGGACAACCCGCATCGCCTCGATGACTGCATGCTCGCGCTGCAGATGTACGACACTCCCAAGGCCGTCCTATGGGACCGCATCAAGCGGCTGCGCCCGTAGCCGCTTCAGCGCCTCGCGATCGCGGTATCGACGCGCTGGACAACGACGAGCGACTGGTCGTGCTCGGGACGCAGGGGTGCAGCGAGCGTGCGTGGAATGCCAGTTGTTGCGGCGTGTCGGCGTACAGACCCGCACGCTCGCGGGCCAACGTAGCATCATTCGTGAACCCATTAGCGGCGGCGCTGCCGTCAACGGACCCCCAGGAGGCATGTGTAATGGCGACCGAAACCACGTCGGCTACAACGGATTCGGCTGCGCCATGAGTACCCGCATGCCGCGCCAGCGGGTTGACTTGCCGGACGAGATTCTGATGGTTCCGCCGCCGCCGCTGCCGATACTCGCCGAACCGTACAGCATTCGATTCGCAGACCAGCCCGGCGACGCCGCAATGATCTCCGAGTGGATGAACCGGCCGCACCTCGCGGCAACCTGGGACTACGCATACCCGGCCGATCAGTGGCAGCGCCACCTGGATGTCCAGTTCTCGGGCGGCTACTCGCGGCCCTACGTCTACAACGTCCATGGCGAGCCCCTCGGATACATGGAGTTGTTCCGGGTAGCACAAGATGACCTCGCCACTATTTACAACGCTCTTCCATACGATGTCGGCTTGCACGGGGCCATGGCCGACCCCGACATGGTCGAAAAGGGGCACGGGAAGAACATTTTCGGCCCCTTGGTCTCCAGCATCTTCGAGGCCGAACCGCAGTGCCGACGGATCATCGGGGACGCCCATGCCGCCGGGTCGCACGGGCGCCGGTTCTGGGAGCGCCGCGGCGGGGTGTTCCTCGGCGAGCACTACATGGCCAAGTGGGATCAGCGGATCGCACTGTTCGCCTGGCCCCGAACGCCCGACGATATCCCTATCTACAGCCAGTCGCTATAACGCGGAAAGGGCGGTGACGGAGCACTATCCGTCACCGCCCTTGCCGTTGGTGCCACCATCGAGCGTGCGCAAACCCGGGATTCTGCCCGGTGTTTCGACCGGGGACACGCACGCCCGCGCGAGCCAAGGGGTTGCTCGCGCGAGCGAAGCGTGCGCGGGTCCCTACGGGGCCGGTGCGCCCTTACCGCCGGCGCCACCAGCGCCGCCCGTGCCAACGCTGCTACTGGGGGCTTTGCCGGCGGCACCGGGCGTGCCCGCCGAACCGGCGACACCGTCGCCATTCGTACCACCAGCGCCGCCCTTACCACCGCTACCACCGCCGCCGGCGAAGTTGGACTTGCTGGGCTTGGAGGCACCGTTGACGCCGTTGCCGCCCTTGCCGCCATCGCCGCCGGCACCGCCCTGCGCGGTGGTGCCGTCGGCGTTGGCACCGCCCTGACCACCGGTGCCACCAGTTCCGCCCGCGCCGCCGCTGCCGCCGGTACCGCCACCGCCGGTGCCCTGACCGAGAAGACCGTTGTAGCCGGCGCCGCCGGCACCACCCAGGCCGCCGGCACCTGCCTTACCGCCCGCACCGCCCTGGCCGCCTTCACCGGCGTCACCGTGTGCACCGGCGTTGCCGTCGCCCAACGCGACGCCACCGGCGCCGCCCAGACCGGCCGCCCCGCCCGTACCGCCGTCGCCGCCCTGGCCGCCTTCGCCGCCGGTACCGCCGGTACGCCCGGGCAAGCCGAGACCGCCGGCACCACCGGCGCCGCCGGTACCGCCGTTACCGCCGGTGCCGCCACCGCCGCCGATACCGCCGTTGCCGCCGAGGCCGCCCTCACCGCCGTCACCGGAGATGGTGCCACCGGCACCGCCGACGCCGCCGACACCGCCCGCTCCACCGGTAAACCCGGTGGCGCCCTTGGCGCCGTCGCCGCCGGTCCCACCGGCCATGGCGTTGCCGTTCGGGTCCTTGGGCTGGTTGCCGGTGCTGCCGTTCGCGGCAACCGAGGTGTTGTTGCCGGCCTTGCCACCGTCACCGGCGGTGCCGCCGGTGCCGCCGGTGCCGTGCTGTCCGGCCGAACCACCGTTGCCGCCGTTGCCGCCGGCTGCGCCGGCGCCGTTGGCAGCGCTGGTTCCGTTGGTGCCGTTGGCGCCGGTACCGCCGTGACCGCCGGTACCGCCGTTGCCGAACTCGCCGGTGGCGTTACCGCCGGTGCCGCCGTGGCCGCCGGCCTGCGCCAGGCCGCTGCCCAACGTCGCGCCGTTGCCGCCGTTGCCGCCGGTACCGCCAACGGCGATCGCGCCGCCTTCGCCGTCGGCGCCACTGTCGGCCTGGGTCTCGCCGTCGCCGCCGATACCACCGGCGCCTGCCGCGCCGCCCGCGCCGGCGGTGCTGCTGCTGTTGCCGCCCGCGCCGCCGGTGCCGGCAACGGCGTTGGTTCCGCCGCCCGCGCCGTTACCACCGGTGCCGCCCGCGCCGGCGTTGCCGCCCGCGCCGCCGTCGCCACCCACAGCGCCGTCACCGTCGGCACCATTGGTTCCGTCGTTCGCGACACCGCCGGCACCGCCGCTGCCACCAGCGCCACCGGCCCCGCCGGCCCCGGCCGCGCCGGTGGCGTCGCCACCGGTACCGCCGTTGGCGCCGCTGCCGGCCGCGGCGTGGGCTCCCGCGGTGCCGTTGGCGGCGTTGCCGCCGGCACCACCGTCGCCACCGATGCCACCGTGGCCGCCGGCGCCGCCGTCGCCGGAGATGCTGCCACCGGCGCCGCCCTGGCCGCCGTTACCGCCGGCCGTGCCTGCTTCGCCGTCGGTGCCATCGACACCGCTGGTGGTTCCGGCCAAACCGTTCGCGCCGGCACCGCCGTCACCGCCGTCGCCGCCGGTTCCGACTGTTCCGGCCGCGCCACCGGCGCCGCCGTTGCCGCCGATCTGGCCGAGCTCGGCGTTACCGCCGGTGCCACCGTCACCGCCGTTACCGCCGAGGATCACGCCCTCCTGGCCGTCGGCAGCCGCAACCCCGTCGCCGCCGAGACCGCCGGCACCGCCGGCGCCCGCCGTACCGGCTATGCCGCCTTGACCGCCGTTGCCGCCGGCCCCGGCGCTGGCGTTGCCGCCGCCCCCGGCCCCGGCGCCGCCGTTGCCGCCGTTGGCGCCGTCGCCGGTGTTACCACCGGCACCGCCTTGTCCACCGGCCCCGGTAGCACCGACGTCGCCGTTGATGGCGTCACCGCCGATGCCGCCTTGACCGCCACTGCCGCCGGCCCCACCGTTGCCGTTGATGCTGGTGGCGTCACCACCGTTGCCGCCGTCGCCGCCGCTGTTGGCCGCTGCGTCGGAACCGTCGGTGCCGTTGACGCCGGCGCCGCCGTCGCCGCCGGCGCCGCCGACCCCGCCGATGCCGCCGTTACCGCCGTTACCCGACAGGTAGCCGCCGGCGCCGCCCTGACCGGCGTTGCCGCCGTTGCCGCCGCTGGTGCCGTGGGTGCCGTCGCCGGTGCCGTCGGTGGTTCCGTCGACACCCAGCGAGCCGGCCCCACCGTTACCGCCGACACCGCCGGTGCCGATCGACCCGGCAGCACCGCCCTTACCGCCGGTACCACCGTCTTGCGTGGAGCCATCCAACAAGGTCTGTCCGGCACCACCGTTACCGCCGGCGCCACCGTCGCCACCGGATCCGTCGGTGCCGTCCTGACCGGTAGCGGCCTGGCCGCCCGCACCGACGCCACCGGCACCGCCGGCACCGCCGAGGTCGCGGTTACCGCCGCCACCGCCGACACCGCCGTTACCGGCAGCGGCGTCAAGGCCGCCGTCGCCGCCGTGGCCGCCGGCACCACCGTTACCGGCAACGCCGGCGTTACCGCCCGCGCCACCGACGCCGCCGGCATCGTTGGCGGAATCGCCACCGAGCCCGCCGGCGCCACCGGCGGCCGCGTTGCCGCCCAGGCCGCCGTTACCACCGGTGCTTCCCGCGGTGCCCAAGACACCGTCGCCGCCGTTGCCGCCGCTACCGCCGGTGCCGCCGGCACCGCCGACGCCACCAACGCCCGAGGTGGTACCGCCGGTACCACCGTTGCCGCCATGGCCGCCGAGACCACCACTGCCGCCGGCGGTTCCGTTGCCGTCGATGTCGGTCATACCGGCCACGCCGCTGCCACCGTCGCCGCCGGCACCACCAGCGCCACCGGTACCGATCGCGCCGGCCGCACCGCCGTTGCCGCCATAGCCGCCGGCCTGACCGGTCACACCGTCAGCCAGCAGCCCGCCGCTACCACCGTTGCCGCCGGCGCCACCATCGCCGCCGCCGCCGTCTCCGCCGGCCACACCGTCGGCCCGGTAGGTGACACCGTCACCGTTCAGGCCGCCCTGGCCTGCGGCGCCCCCGGTGGAGCGATCGCCACCGGCGCCACCATTGCCGCCGTGCCCGGCGGTGTCGTCGGCACCGCCACCGGCGCCGTGACCACCGCGGCCGCCGTCGCCCGCGGCGCCGGCCGCACCACCGTTTCCACCGATGCCGCCGGCGCCGTCGAGGCCCGCGGTGCCGTTGGTCGCGCTGCCGCCCTGGCCACCGTTACCACCGTCACCACCGGAACCACCGGCGCCTCCGTTACCACCATCGGTGCCGTCGCCACCATTGCCGCCACTGCCGGCTGCCGCGTCGGCGCCCGCGAGACCTTCCACGCCCGCACCGCCGGTGCCGCCGTTACCGCCTGCGCCGCCGACGCCGCCGAGGCCGCCGTTGCCGGAGATCGAGCCGCCCTTGCCGCCGCTGCCCGCGTTGCCACCGGCCGCACCGTCTCCACCGGCTCCGCCGTTGGCCAGCGCCGTCGATCCGGTAGCGCCGGCCGCACCGGCACCACCGTTACCCCCGGCGCCGCCGTGGCCGACCGACCCGGCGTCACCGCCGTCACCGCCGGCGCCGCCGACCTGCGCTGTGCCATCGGCGAGCAGCGCACCGGTGCCGCCCTTGCCGCCCGCGCCGCCGTTGCCGCCGATGGCCGCGGTTCCGGCGGCCCCGCTAGCTGCCTGGGTGGTGTTGCCGGCATTCCAGCCGCCTTCGCCGGCCGTGCCCGCAGTGCCGCGCTCACCGCCGTGGCCACCGTTACCACCGGAGCCCGCCACGGCGTTGCTGCCGCCGCCGCTGCCATCGGCGCCGCGCCCGCCGTTGCCGGCATTACCGGCGTTACCGGCGTTGCCACCGAGGCCACCGGATCCTTCGGCGCCGGTGTTTCCGTTGGTGGCACCGCCGCCGACGCCGCCGGTACCGCCGACGCCGCCGTTACCGCCGACGCCGCCGTTACCGCCGTCCGTTCCGTGGGCACCGGATGCACCGCTGCCCGAAGTGACCGGGGTGCCGTTGATGCCGTTGGCGCCGTGGCCGGCGTTACCGCCGGCGCCGCCCGCGCCGCCCAGACCGCCCGCGCCGCCGTCGCCGGAGATCGAGCCGCCCTCGCCGCCCACGCCGCCGACGCCGCCCGCGCCGCCGTTGGTGCCATTGGTGCCATGGCCGTCGAGGTCGGTGATCCCGTCATCGCCGGCCGCGCCCGCGCCGCCGTTACCGCCGGCGCCGCCGGTGCCGACCGATGCGGCGTTACCGCCCAGGCCGCCGCTACCGCCGGCCTGGGCGGTGTCGGTGCCGGCGATCAGCCCTGCGCCGACACCACCATTGCCGCCGGCACCACCGTCGCTGCCGGCACCGTCAATACCGGCGGCGCCGGCCGCGCCTTCGGCACTGCCGTATCCGGGGAGCCCGACGAGGCCCGCCAGGCCTCCGTCGGCACCATTGCCACCGGTACCGCCCGCGCCCGCATTGGCACCGCCGCCGCCGCCGAGACCGGTACCGCCGGCGCCTGCCGTGCCGGCATCGCCGCCGTCGCCGGCGTTACCGCCGTTGCCACCGGTGCCGTCGGTGGCCGCACCGCCCTTACCGCCGTTACCGCCGACGCCGCCGGCCCCGGCGTTACCGCCGTTGCCGCCATCGGTGTCGGCGGCCGTTGCGTCGGCGCCCGCTCCGCCGTCACCGCCGTTGCCGCCGCGCCCGGCGTTGCCGCCAACGCCACCGTTACCGGACGTGGTGCCACCGAGACCACCGGTTCCACCGTTACCGCCGGCACCACCGAGCGCACCGTCGGTGCCGTTGCCATCACCGCCGGTGATGCCGTTTACCGTCGCGCCGAGACCACCGGTGCCACCGGCACCACCGTTGCCGAACGTTGCCGCGTTGCCACCGGTGCCGCCGTTACCGCCACCCTGACCGATTTCGGTTCCGGTGATCAGGCCCTCGCCCGCACCACCGTTGCCTCCGGTGCCACCGTCGCTGGCGATTCCGTCGAGGCCGAGGCTGCCGTCGGCGCCGTCGGTGGTGCCGGTTCCACCGGTGCCGACGTTGCCCATCAGGCCACCATCGGCGCCGTTACCACCATTTCCGCCGTTGCCGGCGGTGGCACCGGTGCCGCCGCCGAGGCCCTGGCCGCCGTTGCCGGCGACCCCGCCGTTGCCGCCCCACCCGGCAGTGCCGCCGACACCGCCGGTGCCATTGGTGGCCGTGCCGCCCTGGCCGCCGTTACCGCCGTTACCACCGGCACCGGCGTTGCCGCCGTGACCGCCGTCGGTGTCTGCGATCGTGGCGTCCGCACCCGCTCCGCCGGCGCCACCGTGACCGCCGACACCGCCGAAGCCGCCGTGGCCGCCGTGGCCGGAGATGGTGCCGCCGGCACCACCCTGGCCGCCATCGCCGCCTAGGCCGCCTTCGGCACCATGGGTGCCGTTGCCGTCGGTGTCGGTGATGCCATCCACTGTCGCACCCTGGCCACCGGTGCCGCCGAAGCCGCCGTTGCCGACCGCGCCCGCATTGCCGCCGTTACCACCGGTGCCGCCGCCCTGGCCGGTGTTGGTCCCGGCGATCAAGCCGTATCCGTCACCGGCACGACCACCGTCGGCGCCGTCGGCGTGGGTGCCCGCTGTGCCATCGGCACCATCGGCACCATCGGCATCCGCATCGACGCCGAGTCCACCGATCCCGAAGTCACCTGCCGCGCCACCGACGGCGCCGTCGCCACCATTACCGCCGTTACCGGCGTTGGTGCCGCCACCACCACCACCGCCCTGGCCGCCTACTGCCGCGATGCCGGCATCGCCGCCGTTGCCGGCGGCACCACCGTTGCCACCGGTCCCAGCAGCGGCCGCACCGCCGGACCCGCCGTTGCCGCCCGCGCCGCCGGCGCCCGCACCGCCACCGTTGCCGCCCGCGCTGTCAAGGAAGGGGGCATCGTCTGCCGCGCCACCGTCACCACCGGCACCGCCCTGGCCGCCGGCGCCACCATCGCCACCGTTACCGGAGTTCGTACCACCGGCACCGCCCACGCCGCCGTTACCGCCGGCCGCACCGGACCCACCGGTGGTGCCGTCGATACCGACGGTGGTCCCGTCGACAGCCGAAGCGCCGCTACCGCCGTCACCACCGACGCCACCGTCGCCGTCGCTGCCCGCCGCGCCACCGTTGCCGCCGGCGCCACCGGCCTGAGCGATGTCGCCGGCGAGCAGCTCACCGTCGCCGCCGCGGCCGCCCGCACCGCCGTTGCCGCCGCCACCCTCGGCTCCGGACTCGCCCTGGCCAGCCTGCGTGGTGCTGTCTGCGTTCCAGCCACCGGCGCCACCGGCGCCGGCCGTGCCGCGGTTACCACCGCTGCCGCCCTCGCCGCCGGATCCGGCGGTGGCGTTATTGCCGCCGCCCGCGCCGTCACCGCCGCGGCCGCCGTTGCCGGCGCTGCCGGCCGCACCGCCGACGCCGCCCTGGCCGCCCTCGCCCTGCACACCGGCGTCACCCGCGGTCGCAGTACCTCCGGCACCACCCTGGCCGCCGACGCCGCCAGCGCCACCGTCGCCACCGTGTCCACCATCGATACCGGCGGTGCCGCTGTCGCCGCTGCCCTCGGTGGCGTCGAGTCCGGCCTGGCCGTCGAAGCCGGTTCCACCGGCACCGCCGGTGCCGCCTACGCCGCCAGCGCCGCCGGCGCCGCCGTTGCCCGAGATGGTGCCACCGGCACCACCGGTACCACCGGCACCACCGGCGCCACCCGTGTCGCCCGTCGTGCCGTCACCACTGATGTTTGTCGTGCCGGCGGCACCGGTCGCGCCCTGGCCGCCGGTACCACCGTTACCACCGTTACCGACCTCGCCGGCATCACCACCGTCGCCACCGACACCACCGGCCTGCACCGTGCCATCACCGAGCACCTCGCCATGCCCACCGGTACCACCATTACCGCCATTGCCCGCGGCACCATCGGCACCCGCCTGACCCGACGCGGCCTGCGATCCGCCACTGGAGCCACCGGCACCAGCAGCACCCCCGGCACCACCGGCACCATCAGAGGCACCGCCCTTACCACCGGCACCGGCCGCGGCTTCGGTGCCACCACCGGCACCGGCACCACCATCGCCACCATTGCCCGCCGCACCACCAGCGCCGCCGTCACCACCGAGACCACCGACACCATGCGCACCGGCGTTGCCGTGCGTCGACGCACCACCGACACCACCATCGCCGCCGACACCACCGGCACCACCGGCACCACCATTACTGCTCGCGTCACCACCGGCAGCACCGTCTTCACCACTACCAGCGGCAGCATCGGCACCCGTGGCGCCATTCGCGCCAACACCACCGGCACCACCAGAACCGGCATTACCGCCGGCACCACCGGCGCCACCATCACCGGCATCCGAACCGGCAGCACCACCAGCACCACCAGCACCACCATTGCCACCGGCCTGACCCGTGATGCCCTCACCATCGACATCCGTGGAACCAGCCAGGCCAGCCGCACCGTCACCACCCGCGCCACCAGCGCCACCATTGCCCAGGTTGCCGGCATCACCACCGGCACCACCAGCACCACCGGACTCACCAGCGATGATCGCGCTGAACCCGTCACCACCAGCACCACCATTACCGCCACTGGTCGCCGCCGCACCACCGGCACCGGCCACACCCGCGTTACCACCAGCACCACCAGCGCCACCATCGATAGTCGTGGCATCACCATCAGCGCCGGCACCACCATTGCCACCGGCACCGGCGTCACCACCAACACCAGCAGCACCACCAGTGCCCGTGGCACCGGAGCTACCGATCAAGCCACCCGAGCCCCCGACACCCGCTTTACCGGCCGCACCGCCGGCACCACCATTGCCACCATCACCAGCATCGCCACCAGCACCACCAGCGGTCGTGGCATCCACACCGTCGCCACCGTCACCACCGGCACCACCATTACCGCCGACACCACCATTGCCGCCAGCGCCACCAGAACCGATGAACCACGAACCCTTACCACCGGCACCACCATTACCGCCGGCACCACCATTGTCACCAGCAATTCCGGCCATACCGGCCGCCCCGGCCGCCCCGGCCAGACCCGCCAGGCCATCACCGCCATCACCACCGGCACCACCAACGCCGTACATAAACCCGAGGGCGTTACCGCCGGCACCACCATGGCCACCCAACTCACCACCGGCGCCGCCGTCACCACCAACACCCATCCACCAGCCACCAGCACCACCGGCGCCACCAGAACCACCGGACAGGCCCGCACCGCCGGCGCCACCATCACCGAACATCCCCGCGGCGCCACCGGCACCACCGATGCCATCAAGCGACGTCCCGCCGGCACCACCATCACCGAACCACAACCCACCAGCACCACCAGCAGCCTCAGCCAGCGTGCCGCCATCAACACCATCAGCACCATTACCGATCAGAATCTGACCGAAACCGAAAATATTGATGAAGTCATTGACCGCCGACCCGAACGGACTCAGAATCCAGGCCTGCCCCAACTCATGGAACGGCTCATAGAACAACGACCCAAACCAGTCATCAGCCGCAGCCGAACCCGGCACATCCGCCACCGAGGCATCAAAACTCAACCCCACATTGGACAGCAACGGCCCCCAAGCATCCAGATCAAACAACGTCTCCCACGACGCCCCCTGACCCAAATCCCCAAACGCCCCAACCAAATCCGCACCAACCAGGTCAACAACCCAATCCAGATCATCAGCCTTGGCCACCGGCGCAGCCGCCAACGGCGCCATCCCAAACGCCAAAAACGCCCCCACCGCACTACCGGCAGCCGCCACCCGGCCACCCCCGCGGCGAACCACGCCAGTCAAACCACGACGCCCTGCGCGGTGCTGCTTGTCAGTCATGCGGGACTCCCTATTCTGCGACGAACCCATGTCGGTGATGTCTTCTCGGATCAAGTTTTTGAGTTGTTTAACGGTGCTGACGTCTCAGCACCGCTGGGGAAATTCGGACGGGTGCTCGGGCCGTGTCGTTCGGCATTTCGACGCTGACACCCGCAAGTGCACGTGGCATCATTGGCAAGCCCATTGACGACGGCGTTGCCGTCAACGGAACCCCAGGAGGAACCTCTAATGATTACCGAAACCGCTTCAGCGATAACGGGTTCGGGTGCGCCATGAGTGCGCTGATGGCGCGGCAACTGGCTAACGTGTCCGCCGAGGTTCGCGCGGTTCCGGCGCCGCCGCTGCCGGTATTCCCGGACCCGTACAGCGTGCGTTTCGCAGACCCGAACGCCGACGCGGAGCTGATCTCCGACTGGATGAACCGCCCGCATCTGGCCGAGACGTGGCACTACGACTACCCGGCCGATCAGTGGCGCCAACACCTGGGAATTCAGTTCCAGGGCAACTACTCCCGGCCGTACGTCATCAGCATCGACGGCCAGCCGATGGCCTACATGGAGCTGTTCCGGGCCGCCCAGGATGACGTCTCCACCCTTTATGACGCCGATCCCTACGACGTGGGGTTGCATATCGCCTTCGGTGAGTTCGACATGCTCAAGCGCGGGCACGGGATCATCCTCTTCCGCGCGCTTGTCGACGGCGTATTCGATGTCGAACCGCAGTGCCGACGGATCATCGGAGACACCCACGCCGACGTGAATTCCCTCGGACGCCGCGCCTGGGAGCGGCGGAACGGGGCGTTCCTCGGCGAACACTTCGTACCGAAGTGGAACCAGCGGATCGCGCTGTTCGCCTGGCCGAGAACACCCGAGGACGTTCCGATCTACAGCGCAGAGGCCTGACGCCGGTCGCCGGGGGCGGCGGATCATCATGATCCGCCGCCCTTGCCGCCTGCACCGCCTGCGCCGCCCTGGCCGGGGGTAGCACTGTCGGTACCGCTGGCCTTGCCGCCCGCCGCACCGCCAGAACCGGACAGACCGGACTCGCCCGAACCACTGGCCCCGCCGGCACCACCGGTGCCGCCCTGGCCGCCGGCACCTGCCGACCAGCCGTTCTTACCGGTGCTGCCGTTGCCGCCGATGCCACCCTTACCGCCGGTGCCACCCTTGCCGCCGGCACCGTCGGCCCCATCGGCCCCGTTGCCGCCCGCGACACCGGTGCCGTTACGGAGATCACCGCCGGCCCCGCCGCTGCCGGAGACCCCACCGGTACCACCGGTGCCGCCGTTGCCGCCGAGCCCGCCGTTCCCGGCGGTGTTGCCCTTCGAGCCGCTACCGCCCGTACCGCCGGTGCCGCCGTTGCCGCCGTTGCCGCCGGTGCCGCCGGCGCCGCCGGTACCGCCGGCGCCGGAGTTGCCGGACTCGGTGCCACTGGCACCGCCGGCGCCGCCCTGGCCGCCGGCCGCGCCGGCCGTCCCGGCACCGCCATTGCCGCCCACGCCGCCGGTAGCTTTCGAGCCACCGGTGGAACCGGTGTTGCCTGCGGTACCGATCAAACCGTTGCCGCCGGCGCCGCCCTTGCCTCCCGCACCGCCGTTGCCGTTGAGTGCCGCGTCGCCGCCGGCGCCACCGTCGCCACCGGCCTGGGCGGCCGCCCCACTGGTGGCGTTGCTGCCCGTGGCGCCGTTACCGCCGGCGCCACCGTTGCCGGTGCTACCGGCTGCGCCCGCGTTTCCGCCGTCGGCCTGCACGGTGTTGTCGGCGTTCCAGCCGCCGGCCCCGCCGGTACCGGCGTTACCGGCGACGCTGGAGCTGTCGCCGCCGTCACCGCCGGACCCGGCCACGGCACCGCCGCCACCGGCGGCACCGTGGCCGCCGCGGCCGCCGTCACCGGCGTTACCCGCGGAGCCACCGTTACCGCCCGTGCCGCCGACCCCGTCGACACCCGCTATGCCGTTGGTCGCCGCACCGCCGACGCCACCGTTGCCGCCGGTACCGCCGTCCGCACCGTCACCGGCCGTGCCTGCGGCGTCGCCACCGTCGGTGCCGTCGCCGCCGCTGCCCACAGCCGCGTCGATACCCGCCGTGCCGTCGGCCGCGTCGCCGCCGTTACCGCCGGCACCGCCGGCACCGCCGATACCGGCGTTGCCACCATTGCCGGACTGGGTGCCGCCGGCACCGCCGTTTCCGCCGGCGCCACCGTCGCCGCCACCCACGCCATTGGTGCCGTCACCGGATCCCTCGGTGATCCCGTGGGTGCCCGCCGCGCCGGCGCCGCCGTCGCCACCTGCACCGCCCTGGCCGATCGTTCCGGCCGCGCCACCCTGGCCACCGTTGCCACCGGTCTGGGCGAACCCGTCGGCGAGCATCTGGCCGGTACCGCCCTTACCCGCGGCACCGCCGTTACCGCCGATCCCGAGAGCTCCGTCGTTGCCGTCGGCCGCCGGCCCACCCTGGCCCGTACCGCCTTCACCACCGGTCCCGGCTTCGGCGCGGTCACCACCGTCACCGCCGTTTCCGCCGGCCCCGGCCGTGTGGTCGACCCCGCCGCCGGAACCAGCCGCACCGGTACCACCGTTGCCCGCATTGCCGGCATTGCCGCCGGCACCGCCTTGACCGGCGGCACCACCGGTGGCGCTGCCACCGGCACCACCGGCACCACCGGCACCGGCGTCGCCGCCCGAGCCGCCGTGACCACCGCCAGCACCTCCGGTACCGGTGACACCGTTGCCACCGTTGCCACCGCTGCCACCGCTGCCACCGGCACCACCGACACCGGCGTTACCCGATTGCGTACCGCCGTCTCCACCGTCGCCGCCCTGGCCGCCGTAGGCGCCGCTGATGCCGTCGGTGCCGTTACCGGAACCATCAGCGGTTCCGCTAGTGCCGGTGGCACCCGCACCGCCGGCGCCGCCGGCGCCGCCGTTACCGATCGTGCCGGCGTCGCCGCCGCTACCACCGGCGCCGCCGGCCTGCGCGACACCGCCGATCAGGACACCACTGCCGCCCTTACCGCCGTGACCGCCGTGACCGGTGGCCATGTCGCCGGCCGCGCCGGCCTTGCCGTCGGCCGCGATGGTGTTGTTACCGCCGACGCCGCCGTTGCCGCCCGCACCGCCGATGCCGGCGTAACCGCCGCTGCCACCGTCACCACCGACACCGGCGACGAGGTCGCTGCCGCCGCCGGCACCGTCGCCGCCGTTACCGCCGCGCCCGGCGTCACCACCGGCACCACCGACGCCGCCGACACCGCCAACGCCTGCGGCGCCCTGGGTTCCGTTGGTCGCCGCGCCGCCGAGCGCACCGGCGCCACCGTGACCACCGGTGCCGCCATTGCCGCTGACGCCCGCGTCACCACCGGTGCCGCCGTCGTCGCCGCTGCCGGCCGTCGCGTTCTGTCCGTCGGCGCCCTGGGCGACACCACCGATACCACCGGTACCGCCCACACCGCCGCGGCCGCCGGCACCGCCGTTACCGGAGATGCTGCCGCCGGCGCCGCCGACCCCACCGTTTCCGCCCGAGCCGCCCGTGGCCCCGTCGGTGCCGTCACCGGCGCCGTCGATGATGCCGTTGGCGCCCACCGAGCCGGTGCCACCGTTGCCACCGACGCCGCCGTTGCCGATCGTTCCGGCTGAACCACCCGCGCCGCCGTTACCACCGGCCTGCGAGGAACCGTCGGCGAGGAGTTGGCCGGTGCCGCCGTGGCCGGCGTTACCGCCGTTACCGCCGGTGCCGATGTCACCGCCGGTGCCGGATGCACCCGGGCCGTCCAGCCCGGTGCCGCCGGCGGCGCCGCCGCCCGCGGCGGCCTGGTCGCCGCCGTTTCCGCCGTTGCCTCCCGCACCGGCGATGGCGTTCACGCCACCACCCGAACCGTTGGCACCGGTACCGCCGTTGCCCGCATTGCCCGCGTTGCCGCCATTGCCGCCGGCACCCGCCGCGCCGTTGGCAGCGCTGCCGCCCTGGCCGCCGGCCGCGCCGGCCCCGGCATCGCCACCGTCGCCGCCGTTACCGCCGGCCGCTCCGTTGACGCCCGCGATGCCATTGCCGCCGTTACCAGCATTACCGCCGTTGCCGCCGTGACCACCGTTACCGGCGTCACCGGAGACGGCGCCCCCGGCCCCGCCGTTGCCGCCCTTGCCTGCGGCCGTGCCCGCACCGCCGTCGGTCCCGTGGCCGTCGCCACCGGTCACACCGTTGGCGCCGACGGCACCGTGGCCGCCGTTGCCGCCGTGACCACCGTTTCCGACGTCGCCGCCGGCACCACCGTGGCCGGCATTGCCGCCGGCCTGTGCGCCTGTCGCATTGCCGCCGTTGCCGCCGTTACCGCCGTTGCCGCCGTGGGCGGCGTCCGTGCCGTCGATGCCGTCGGCCCGCTGGGTTCCGTCACCGTTGAAGCCGCCGGTGCCACCGGTTCCGGCATGGCCGATATTGCCGCCGGCGCCACCGTTGCCACCGGAGCCGGCGATGGGGTTGACGCCACCGCCGGCGCCGTGGCCACCGCGGCCACCATCGGCACCGGTTCCGGCGTTTCCGCCGCGGCCACCGGACGTGCCCAGACCGTTGCTGCCGGCGTTGCCGTTGGTCGCGGTTCCACCGACACCGCCGTTGCCGCCGTTGCCACCGTTACCGCCATGACCACCGTTACCGCCGGCGCCACCGTTGCTGCCGACGCCTCCGGTGCCGGCCATTGCGTCGAGGCCGGCCTTGCCCAGGGCGCCGTTGCCGCCGTTACCGCCGGTGCCCGCCGCGCCGGCGCCGCCGCCCGCGCCACCGTTACCGGCGATCGAGCCGCCCGCGCCGCCCGCGCCGCCGTCGCCGCCCGATCCACCGGACTGACCGTCCTGACCGTGGACCTGCCCGAGCGTCGTGCCGTTGGCTCCGTTGCCGCCGATGCTGCCGGCACCGCCCGCACCACCGGCACCACCATTGCCGTAGGTTCCCGCGTCGCCGCCGGCACCACCGATGCCGCCACTCTGCGGGTTACCGCCAGCCAGCACCACACCGTTGCCGCCGCGGCCACCGGCGCCACCGTTGCCGCCGGTAGCGGCACCGCCGTTGCCGCCGTTGACGGCTTGCTGGCCGTCGCCGCTCAGGCCACCCTTGCCACCGAGGCCGAAGTCGCCCCGGTCGCCACCGTCACCGCCGGCACCGCCGTTGCCGGCCACCGCGTTCGATCCGCCGCCGGCGCCGTTGGCACCGGTACCACCGTTACCCGCGTTGCCGGCCGCGCCGCCTTGGCCACCGACGCCGCCGACACCGACAGCGCCGTCGTTGCCCAGGGTCGCCACGCCGCCGACGCCGCCCTGGCCACCGTTACCGCCGAGGCCACCCGAACCGCCATCGCCGCCATCGCCGCCGGCACCGCCGGCGAGACCGCTACCGAAGGCCGCCGTAACCCCATTGGCCCCGTTGACACCGTGGCCGCCGCGGCCGCCCGCGCCGCCGGCGCCACCGGCGCCACCGGCACCGGCGTCACCGGACTCGCTACCGCCGGCGCCGCCGTTACCGCCCTTGCCGCCCTCGCCGCCGTCGCCGCCGTCGGTGCCGCTGCCGCCGTTGCCGGCACCGTCGACACCGGCACCGTCGACACCGCCCACGCCGGTCGAGCCGATTCCACCGTTACCACCCGCACCACCGGTACCGACCGGACCGGCTGCGCCACCGTGACCGCCGTCGCCACCGGCCTGGGGCGATCCGTCGCCCAGCACCAGGCCCGCGCCACCGTTACCGCCCGCACCGCCGTTGCCGCCGGTAGCCGCGGCTCCCGCCGCGCCGCTGGCGGCCTGCTCGGTGTGGTCGGCATTCCAGCCGCCCTCACCAGCAGTCCCACCGGTCTCGCCCCGAACGCCGCCCTGACCACCGGCACCACCGGCACCGGCCTTGACCCCGGCGCCTCCACCGGCACCGTGTCCACCGTTGCCGCCGTTGCCGGCGTTGCCCGCGTCACCGGCGTTGCCGCCGGCACCACCGAGCCCGTCGACACCGGCCAGACCGTTGGTCGCGGCGCCACCCAGGCCGCCGTCACCGCCCTGGCCACCGTTACCGCCGACGCCACCGTCGCCGGCGTCGCCACCGGCGGTTCCGTCGTTGCCGCTGCCCGCGCCGGCGTCGATCCCGGCAGTGCCATCCGCACCGTCGCCACCGTTACCGCCGTGGCCAGCCGCGCCGCCTTGACCGCCGGCGCCACCGTTACCGGAAGTGGTACCGCCGGCACCACCGGTGCCGCCCACGCCACCGGTGCCGCCGTCGGCGCCGTCGGTGCCGTTGCCGTCGGTGTCGGTGATGCCGTCGACCGTCGCGCCGGCGCCACCGTTACCACCGGCACCGCCGGTGCCCACCGACGCCGCACTACCACCGGCGCCACCTGCGCCACCACCTTGACCGGTGTTGGTGCCGGAGATGAGGCTCGCGCCCGCACCACCCTGACCGCCGGCACCGCCGTCGCTACCCGCACCATCGTTGCCCGATTCGCCGTCGGCACCGGCATCGGTACCGACACCGCCGACGCCCGCAGTACCCGCGGCACCGCCGTCAGCACCGTCGCCGCCGGCACCACCCGCGCCGGCGTTGGCGCCGCCACCGCCGCCGAGGCCGATACCGCCGGTACCCGCCAGACCGGCGTCACCACCTTGACCGGCGTTACCACCGACACCGCCGGCGCCGTTGGTGGCCACACCACCGGTGCCACCGGTGCCACCCTGACCGCCATTACCGGCGTTGCCGCCATTACCGCCATCGGTGTCGGCGACGGTCGCATCGGCGCCCGCTCCGCCGTTACCACCGTTACCGCCGTTACCGGCGTTACCGCCCGCGCCGCCGTTACCGGAGGTGGTACCGCCGGCACCACCGGTGCCGCCGTTGCCGCCCGTGCCGCCGAGGAACCCGGCAGTCCCGTTGCCGTCGATGTCCGTGATGCCGTCGACCGTCGCACCGACACCACCGGCACCGCCGTTGCCACCGGTTCCGACCGCCGCCGCGTTACCGCCGGCTCCACCGACGCCACCGGCCTGACCGGTCACCCCATCACTGGCCAGCCCGACACCCGCGCCACCGTTACCGCCGACTGCACCGTCACTGCTCAGCCCGGCCTCGCCCGCGCCGCCGTCGGCGCCGTTGGCATTCGCCTCGACGCCGGTACCACCGGCACCGGCAACCCCTGCCGCGCCACCGTCTGCGCCGTTACCGCCGACACCACCGTTACCGGCCGCGTCGAGACCGCCACCGCCGAGGCCCTGGCCACCGGCGGCTGCCTCACCGGCCGCACCGCCATTGCCGGCATCGCCGCCGGCACCACCATTGCCGGTCGTTGAAGTACCGCCGGTACCACCGGCGCCACCGACACCACCGGCACCGGCACTACCGCCGTTGCCACCGGCCTCGCCGGCCACCGTCGCATCGGCTGCCTCGCCACCGGCACCGCCGGTACCGCCGACACCGCCAGCGCCACCCGCACCACCGTTACCGGAGTCGCTGCCGCCGCTGCCGCCGACACCACCGGCACCACCGGCACCACCGACGCCACCGGTCGTGCCGTCGCCGTTGCCGTCGGTAACACCATCCGCGCCAGCCGAACCCGCACCACCATTTCCGCCGGCGCCACCGGTGCCGTTCGCGGCGGCGTCGCCGCCGGCACCACCGACGCCACCGGCCTGACCGGTCAAGCCATCACTGGCCAGCCCGACACCCGCGCCACCGTTACCGCCGGCCGCGCCGTCGCTGCTCAGACCGTCCTCACCGGCAGCGCCTTCGGCACCGTCGGCGTCCGCATCGACCCCGGCCCCGCCGATGCCGCCGGCACCTGCCGCACCACCGTCGGCGCCGTTACCGCCGCGTCCACCGCTGCCGGCCGCGTCGGTTCCACCACCGCCCAGCCCCTGGCCACCTACAGCCGCAAGCCCGGCCGCGCCACCGTCACCGGCGTCACCACCGGCGCCACCGTTGCCGTTGGCCGAGGTGCCGCCGGTACCACCGGCACCACCGGCGCCACCGGCACCGGCGTTGCCACCGTCACCACCGTCCGCGCCGTCTACCGTCGCGTCTTCGGCCGCACCACCGTCGCCGCCGACACCGCCTTGACCGCCGGCGCCACCGACACCACCGTCACCGGAGTTGCTACCTGCGGCGCCACCGGTGCCACCGGCACCACCGGCACCCGCGGCGCCACCAGCGGTGCCGTCACCGTTGCCGTCCGTCACGCCATCGGTGCCGTCAGCGCCGTTACCGCCCGCGCCGCCGGCGCCGCCGTTGCCGTCGGTGGCGGCGTTGCCGCCCTGGCCGCCCACGCCACCGGCCTGACCGGTCACGCCATCGCTGGCCAACCCGACACCGTCACCGCCGGCACCGCCGGCGCCACCGTTGCTTCCGGCGCCGACCTCGCCCGCCGCGCCGGCAGCACCACCGTCGGTGCCGACGCCCGCGTTACCAGCCACACCGCCGACCGCACCGTTACCGCCCTGGCCACCCGCGCCGGCTGCGTCGAAGTCACCACCGCCGAGGCCCATCCCGCCGGCTGCCGCCTGTCCGGCCGCGCCACCGTTACCTGCCGCACCGCCGGCCCCACCGGCACCGATAGCCGAGGCGCCGCCGGCCCCGCCGTCACCGCCGAGGCCGCCGGCCCCGGCGTCGCCACCGGTACCACCGGTGCCTCCGGCCACCACCGCGTCATCCGCCGCGCCACCGTTTCCGCCGGTGCCGCCTACGCCGCCAGCGCCGCCGGCGCCGCCGGTGCCCGAGATGGTGCCACCGGCACCACCGGTACCACCGGCGCCACCGACGCCACCGGTACCACCAGCGGTGCCATCGCCATTGCCGTCGGTAACGCCATGCTCACCGGTCGCGCCCTGGCCGCCGGTACCACCGTTACCACCGTTACCGACCTCGCCGGCATCACCACCGTCGCCACCGACACCACCGGCCTGCACCGTGCCATCACCGAGCACCTCGCCATGCCCACCGGTACCACCATTACCGCCATTGCCCGCGGCACCATCGGCACCCGCCTGACCCGACGCGGCCTGCGATCCGCCACTGGAGCCACCGGCACCAGCAGCACCACCGGCACCACCGGCACCATCAGAGGCACCGCCCTTACCACCGGCACCGGCCGCGGCTTCGGTGCCACCACCGGCACCGGCACCACCATCGCCACCATTGCCCGCCGCACCACCAGCGCCGCCGTCACCACCGAGACCACCGACACCATGCGCACCGGCGTTGCCGTGCGTCGACGCACCACCGACACCACCATCGCCGCCGACACCACCGGCACCACCGGCACCACCATTACTGCTCGCGTCACCACCGGCAGCACCGTCTTCACCACTACCAGCGGCAGCATCGGCACCCGTGGCGCCATTCGCGCCAACACCACCGGCACCACCAGAACCGGCATTACCGCCGGCACCACCGGCGCCACCATCACCGGCATCCGAACCGGCAGCACCACCAGCACCACCAGCACCACCATTGCCACCGGCCTGACCCGTGATGCCCTCACCATCGACATCCGTGGAACCAGCCAGGCCAGCCGCACCGTCACCACCCGCGCCACCAGCGCCACCATTGCCCAGGTTGCCGGCATCACCACCGGCACCACCAGCACCACCGGACTCACCAGCGATGATCGCGCTGAACCCGTCACCACCAGCACCACCATTACCGCCACTGGTCGCCGCCGCACCACCGGCACCGGCCACACCCGCGTTACCACCAGCACCACCAGCGCCACCATCGATAGTCGTGGCATCACCATCAGCGCCGGCACCACCATTGCCACCGGCACCGGCGTCACCACCAACACCAGCAGCACCACCAGTGCCCGTGGCACCGGAGCTACCGATCAAGCCACCCGAGCCCCCGACACCCGCTTTACCGGCCGCACCGCCGGCACCACCATTGCCACCATCACCAGCATCGCCACCAGCACCACCAGCGGTCGTGGCATCCACACCGTCGCCACCGTCACCACCGGCACCACCATTACCGCCGACACCACCATTGCCGCCAGCGCCACCAGAACCGATGAACCACGAACCCTTACCACCGGCACCACCATTACCGCCGGCACCACCATTGTCACCAGCAATTCCGGCCATACCGGCCGCCCCGGCCGCCCCGGCCAGACCCGCCAGGCCATCACCGCCATCACCACCGGCACCACCAACGCCGTACATAAACCCGAGGGCGTTACCGCCGGCACCACCATGGCCACCCAACTCACCACCGGCGCCGCCGTCACCACCAACACCCATCCACCAGCCACCAGCACCACCGGCGCCACCAGAACCACCGGACAGGCCCGCACCGCCGGCGCCACCATCACCGAACATCCCCGCGGCGCCACCGGCACCACCGATGCCATCAAGCGACGTCCCGCCGGCACCACCATCACCGAACCACAACCCACCAGCACCACCAGCAGCCTCAGCCAGCGTGCCGCCATCAACACCATCAGCACCATTACCGATCAGAATCTGACCGAAACCGAAAATATTGATGAAGTCATTGACCGCCGACCCGAACGGACTCAGAATCCAGGCCTGCCCCAACTCATGGAACGGCTCATAGAACAACGACCCAAACCAGTCATCAGCCGCAGCCGAACCCGGCACATCCGCCACCGAGGCATCAAAACTCAACCCCACATTGGACAGCAACGGCCCCCAAGCATCCAGATCAAACAACGTCTCCCACGACGCCCCCTGACCCAAATCCCCAAACGCCCCAACCAAATCCGCACCAACCAGGTCAACAACCCAATCCAGATCATCAGCCTTGGCCACCGGCGCAGCCGCCAACGGCGCCATCCCAAACGCCAAAAACGCCCCCACCGCACTACCGGCAGCCGCCACCCGGCCACCCCCGCGGCGAACCACGCCAGTCAAACCACGACGCCCTGCGCGGTGCTGCTTGTCAGTCATTGGGGATTTCCTATCTGTGTCTGTGCGGCCCACAGTTGTCCTGGCTCGGGTTGTCTATTCGGTTCTGGGATATCGGGATTGGTTGTCTCGGGTCAGCCGTAGAAGCCCAACGCTTCGGCTATCTGTTGCGGAATGTCGTTCATCCACAGCGGAAGCATTCCGAAGAAGTCGCTGTCGAAGTTGAGGATGCCGAGGTCGGAAAGACCCATGCCATCGATCAGACCGTTGATGTCGAGGCTGCCCAGCCCGAGGTCGGTGAGCAGCGAGTTGATCGTCACACCGTCGAGGCCGAGGTTGCCGACGATGGTGTCCAGGTCGTAGTTGTCCAGGCCTATCCAGCCCAGGAATGTGCTCAGTGTCGGGTCGCCGAGCACACTGGTCATCACGTCGGTGATGAAGCTGTCGAGATAGACCTCGTCGAGACCGAGGCCGCCCAGCATGCTGCCGATCGACGTACTGCCGAGCAGTTCATTGATGAAGTCGTCGAGGTGCTGGTCGCCCATACCCAAGCCGTTGAGCAGGCTGGCAATATAGATGTCGCTCAACCCGATTCGGTCGATGAACATATCGAGGTCGATGTTGTTCAGGCCGAGGTTGTTGAGCATCGCCTGGATGTAGAGATCGTTCAAGCCGAGGCTGTCGATAAGGCCGCCCAGACTGACGCTGTCCATCCCCCAGTCCGAGAACAGCGACAACAGGGTGGTGTCGGTCAAGCCGAGCCCGTCGAAGACGTTCGTCATGAGGTCGGTCAACGTCGGGTTGAAGTCCCAGGCGGTTAAGAACTCCTCCACGGTGACATTGCCGGTCAGGTCGCCCAGGCCCTCGAACAGCGTCGCCAGCTCGTAGTCGTCGAGGTTCATGGCGCCGAGCAGGGTGAACACGTTGACGTCGTAGAGGCCCATGTTCTGCACGACTTCGCCGACGGTGTTGGGACCCATCACCGCGCCCAGCGTCGGGTTGCCGGCCTTCTCGAGAAGGCTGGCCTGATCGGGGGCGAGAACACCCAGCGGCGTTTCGGCCAGGTTCGGGTAGCCCGGTTCTGGGCTGGGAAGCGTGTACATCAATTCCACGAGCCCGACATCGGTCACCGGAGTGGTGGGGTCGTAACCCATGTCGTTCTCGCCGATCGGCATCGCCGCCAGCATTTCGCCGAGGGTCGTGAAGCCGTAATCGCCCATCAAATCGCCCAAAGTGGCACCGGGCGGGAACATGGAGAGCAGCACGTCCATCAGCTCGGAGTCGCCGGTCATGCCCGGCATGAACCCTTCGTTGAGCAGGTCGACCAGGGTCTGCTCGCCGTACTCGCCGAGCATGCCGGCGAGCGAGCCGACGGTGATGTTGCCGAGGCCCATCAGCGCGAAGAGCTCGGTCAGCGGGGGGTCACCCAGCGAGTCGGTCAACAAACCGCCGACAGTCCACGACGGGTCGACCAGGCTGGCGAGGGATTCGGTGCCCTGGGCGCCGAGCAGGTCCTTGATCAGGCCGCCCACGGTGGCGTTGTCGCCGCCGACCAGGTCCAGGACCAGCTCGGTGAGGGTGGGGTTGCCGATCCCGACTTCCGGGGAGTTGAGCAGGGCGATCAGCAGGCTCGCGATCGAGTCATCCGGGCTGATGCCGCCGAGGTCGGTCAGCAGCTCGGCGATCGTCGGGTTGCCGATGCCCGCCTCGTTGAACAGTCCGATGAGCAAGTTGGACAGGGTCTCGGTGCCGACCCCGAACTCGTCGAGCAGATCCACCGGCGTCATGTGGCCGTAACCGACCTGGTCGAGCAGATCGATGATCAGGGTGTCCAGCGGCGTGTCTCCGATGCCGGCCTGGCTCAGCAGGTCGGTGATGGTGGTGTCGCCGAGGCCGGACATGTCGACGACACCGCCGACATCCAGGCTCAACCCGGGCTGAGCCGGCGTGAGGATGCCATTGAACAGCGGCAGGCTGAAGCCCGCGATGTCCAAGCTCTCGTGGCCGTTCAGGAAGGCGTCCAGCAGCGTCGCCGGCGCGCCGACCAGCGCGGACAGCGCCCCCATCGGGTCGGTGAAGTCCAAGACCTGCTGCATCACCTGCTGCATCGCAGCGAAGACGGCCATCATCGGGCCCATGCTGGTGATCAGCGAATTCAGCCACAGCGGCAGCTGCAGGTCGATCTCGACCGGGAATGGGAACGCCTGCACGTCAATGCCGGGCAGCGGGTTGGTGAAGATGTTGATGACATCCGGGATGCCGGCCAGTGCCTGCTGCGGGTTGGTGAAGACGTGGACCAGCAGCCCCCACATGTCGACCGAGTTCTGGTTCAACGCCTGCAGGTTGGCCGCGGTGTTGTTGAACAGGTCTGTCCACGGCGAGAAGAAGTCGCCGTCCGCGGTCAGGGCGACGGCCCGCTGCTCCACGGCGACGATCTCACGCTGCAGTTGCGGCAGCTGTGACGCCACCGGCGGTGTGGCGACGAGGCCCACCCCGACGATGGCCAAGCCGGTGGTGACGTACGGACGAAGTGTTTGCTGCATGATGCCCTCCCGGACGGAAGTTCCAGAGTCTTGTTGTCGCTTAAGCACCGAGGATCTCCGCAATCTGGTCCCCTAGGCCGTCGAGCCAGTAGGACATCGAGCCGAAGAACTCGCCGATCTGCGCATTGATGAGGGTGACGTCACCCAGGCCGATCGACGCGAGCAGTTCGTCGACGGTCTGAGCCCCGAAGTCGCCGAGCAGCGAGCTCACCGTCGAATCGCCGAACATCGAGTCGATCAGCTCGTTGAGGGTCTGAGACCCCAGGCCGGCATCGAAGAGCGCGTCACCGATGGTCATGCTGCCCAAGAACTGGTCGAACAGGTCGCCCAGCGACTGCCCGCCGAGGCCGAATTCGTTGAGCATCTCGTTGAGGCTCTGCGGACCCAGCGCCTGGCTGATGATGTCGTCGAGGTGCATGCTGCCCAGGCCGCCGTCGTCAAGCGCGTTGGCCACGGTCTGGTCACCGAGGAACTGGTTGAGAAGTTCGCTGATGTGCTGGTTGCCGATGCCCGCCTCGTCGAGCATGTCGGCGATGGTCTGGTCAGCCGGAACCAGCTGGTTGATCAGCTCGGTGAGGGTGGCGGCGCCCATCGGACCGAGCAGCTCGGACAGTGGCTGGTCGGGCATTCCCGCCAGCACCAGCTCAAGCAGGGTCTGGTCGGCCATGCCGGAGTCGGCGAGCATCTGACCCAGGCTCATCGAGAAGTTCTCTTGGATCATGTCGGCCAACGTGGCGTTGCCCATGTCGCCGAGCATCGAAATGAGGGGATCGTTCAACTGGTCGCCCATGACGGAGGCGATGGTCATGCTCGACAGGGAATCGGTCAGCAGGGCGTCACCACCCTTGTCCAGCGGGGTCATGCCGGTGGCGGCGAGCATGTCGTTGATCGTGAGAACGCCGGTGTAGGGCTCCAGGTTGCCGACGATGTCGCCCACCGACATGTTGGTGATGCCCATCAGGTCGGTGATGTCCCCGACCGTGACCGTGCCGAAGCCCGCGAACCCCATGATCTCGGCAACCGTTACGTTGCCCGATTCGCCAAGCACGGCGATGGCCAACTGGGCCATGTCGGCGTCGGCGAGGCCGGCCTGACTCAGCAGGTCCATGATGGTCTGGTTGCCCAGGCCCAGTCCCTCGAGCAGCGAGCCGAAGAACTCGTGGGTGCTCTGCTCACCGATGCCGATGGCGTCGAGCAGACCCGCTGTCGTGGTGCCGCCCAGGCCGAGCGCGTCGACCGCGGTGTGCAGCAGGCCGTTCAGCGTCAGGTCGTCGGCGCCGAGGTCGCCGAGCAACTCGTTGACGGTCGGGTCACCGATGCCCAGCGCGTTGAACACGCTCATGCCGAGGTCGGCCAGCTTGAGGTCGGCCACACCGACGCTGTCGGCGATGTCGACGACCGTCGGGTTGTCGAATCCCAGCGCGTGGGTCAAGTCGATCACGAGGTCAGCGACCTGCACGTCGCCGATGCCGAACTGGTCCATGAGCTCGGCGATCGTCGGATTGCCGATGCCCACCGCGTCGAGGAGGGTCGTCAACACGCCGGCGACCTCGAGGTCAGCCAAACCGAGCGAGTCGAGCACGTCGATGGGGGTTTGATCACCCATGCCCAGGCTGTCCAACAGGCCGGTCAACATGCCGGCGACCGGCATGGTGCCGATCCCGATCTGGTCGAGCAGGCCGGCGATGGTCTCATCACCGATGTTCAGCTCGTCGACCAGATCACCCGCGGTCATGTCGATGACCAGGTTCTGGCCGGCGACCAGGATCCCGTTGAAGGCGGGGGCGTCGATACCGAGCGCGCCAATGGTGCTGGTGCCGTTGAGGAAGGCGTCGAGCAACCGTGCCGGCGCGGTGAAGATCGCCGCGAACGGGTCGAGCGGGTCGCTCGGGTTGAAGATCTGGTTGAGGACGTCCTGCCAGGCGTCGTTGACCGTGACCAGCGGGCCGATGATGCCCATCCCGATGGTCAGGATCGGCGACAGCAGGACCATGATCGGGTCGTCGCCGCTGATCGACGGCATGATGCTGGTCAGGAAGTCGAACACCTCGGGCAGCCGCGACAGCGAGCTGGGGTCGCTGAAGATCTGCTCGAGCAGGTTGCCCCAGCCGTTGTCGGTCCCCATCGCCACCAGGTTGGTGGCGGTGTTCTCGAAGAGGTCGGTCCACGGCCCGAAGAAGTCCGCGGTCAGTTGCACGGGATGGTGCACGACGCTGTCGAGCTGCCGCGGCTCGGGAGCCGGCCGCATCGCAGCCATCGGAACCGCCGTGTTAACCGCGATTAGGGCGGCACCCGCAATGGCGACGCCGGGGGTGACGTACGGGCGTAGCGCCAGCTGCATCATGCTCTCCTACAGGAACTGATCATGGACGTTGCTGAACTTTACATGAGTTTTTGGGTTTGTCGACGCGGAAGTTTTCTAATGAAAATCATCCGAAAAACGCCCCGCATCGCACGTATCGCGATACATCGTCCGTCGGTGGGGACGTCTGTACGCCTGAGGTGACGATACATCCGACCAGCCGAAAATGTTGTTCTAAGGTTTTGTTAATGCCGATTCGGAGATGCGCCGGGCCGCTGAGGCGGCGTCCAGGGATTGGGCGCAGCGAACCTGAGGCCGGCGCAGCAGCAGGCCCGCCGTTACGGCGAGGACAAAGTCGGTTCCCGGCCTCCCCGGCCGGTGAGGGCCGTCACTGCAGCCGCCCAACCTCGAACAGGTCACCGTCCCGCAGATGACCGAATGGGTTGCGCCGGATATCAACCCGGATGACACCGCGGCACATCGAAGACACGTCCAGGTCGACCAAAGTCCACAAAGGTGTCATGGCCTGCCGCCGGCCCCTCTGGCGCAACAGGGCAGTCGTCCGTCGGCTCCCAGCAACCCGCCTCGCGTGCGAGCCGACCAGGCGGCTGAGATCCAGGCAGCGGATTCCAGTGTCGCGCAGGGCTATTGGGAGCGGCCGCACAGGACCGCACGCACCGTCAAAGCGGCGACAGCCGACATCGGTGAAGGCCGCTCCTGCTTGCGCGCCCGTCATCTCGAATTCCGCTGCACCGGAGAGCTTTTCGTGACCGGCAGCTGGAGCGCCCGGCCACCATCTGCGACGCCGCCCGCTACACAACCGCATCGAGGACACCGTCGCGAACATCGACGACGTTGTCACGACAGCAACCTCAGGGCGTCGTCGCGGCCCCGGCAGGACCGACCGTCAGGAGCGGCCCGGCTGGTCCGGGCTCCCCACCCGCTGCCCCAAATTGTTCGCGACGAGCCGGCCCAGACCGGCCATCAGCGCACCCTTGAGCCCCGGAGCCTGCTTCTCCGGCTTGGGCTCGGCCCACTCCGCCACCGCCACCAGCTCACCGGCAACGTACTGATCGCGGCACGCGCCGCGCTGAATCTTGCCGCTGGTGGTGGTCGGGATCCGCATCGGCTTGAGCAACACCACGGCCTGCGCGTCGATCCCGTGGTGGGCGCGGATCGCGGCCCGGATCGATTCGATCAGGCCGTTCAGGTCGACCCCGGCCGCCTGGTGATGGTGGATCTCCTGCACCACCACCAGGTACTCCGGGGCGTAGCGCTCCGTCGGCAACTGGAACACCGCACCGCGGCCGGGCATCAGCGCCGGGTGGCAGGCCTGCACCGTCAACTCGATGTCGTTGGGGTAGTGGCTGTAGCCACCGATCGTCATCAGGTCCTTGCACCGCCCGGTGACATAGAGCTCACCGTCGCGGAAGAATCCCAAGTCGCCGCTGCGCAGGTAGGGGCCCTCCCCGGTGTCGGCCAGGCGCGCGTCGAACGCGTACTCGGTCTCCTCGGGGCGTCCCCAGTAGCCCACCCCGACGCTGGGCCCGGCCACCCAGATCTCGCCTACCTCTTCGGCACCGCGGCGCAATCGGGTCTCGGGGTCGACGATCAGCACTTCCTGCGTCTCGGGTGTGACGCCGCAGCCCACCAAAGGCAGCGCCCCGGCGGCATCGTCGGGCACCTCCACCACCCGATCCTCACCGAGCGAGGTCCGGTCGAAGTGCCGGACCACCGGCACCGGCGAATCGGACATCCCGGTCACGCCCAGGGTCGCCTCGGCCAGACCGTAGGCCGGAATGAAGGCCTCAGACCGGAAACCTGCCGGCGCGAATGTCTCGGTGAAGGATCGCAACGTCTCGGAGCTGATCGGCCCGGCACCGACCACCGCGATCGACAGGCTCGACAGATCCAGCGCGGCGCGCTGTTCAGGGGTGCTGCGTTTGACGCAGGCCTCGTAGGCGAAGTTGGGTGCGGCCGTGATCGTGGCCTGGAAGCGCGAGATCGCCTGCAGCCACCGAATGGGGCGCATCAGGAACGCGCTCGGCGACATCAACACCGTGGTGCGGCCACCGTAGATGGTGCCGAGGATGCCCCCGACGAATCCCATGTCGTGGTACTGCGGCAGCCAGGACACCCCGCTGATCGGACTGTTGAGCACCGGAGCGTCGGCCGGAGGGTTGAGCGCCCCACGCATGATCTCGAGGTTGCTCAGGTAGTTGCGATGGGTCAGCACGCAACCCTTGGGCACCCCGGTGGAGCCCGACGTGTACTGGATCATGGCGAGACTGTCGGCGCCGATGCCCTGCAGTTCCCAGTCCGGACCGTCGTCCTCGATCTCGTCCATGGCCAGCCAACTCAGCTTCGGCCCGGCGCTGAGGCCATCGACTGCGGCCTTCATCTTGGCCTGCGTCTTGGCCGTGGCCAGGGCGAAACGCGCATCCGCCTCGGGGACGACGGTCTCGATCCGGCGGATCGGCCAGTGCTCGTCGACCGGGACCGCGACGGCACCGGCGTAGAAACAGCCGAACAACCCGGCAACGCTGTCCACTCCCGGCCGGCAGAGCACCAGCACCCGCTCGCCGGCGGCACCCTGGCGCTGCAGGTCCACCGCGATGGAACGGGCCCGGCTGTCCAGTTCCCGATAGGTGACCCTGGCTTCTTCAGCGTCGCCATCCGGGCAGAAGATGAACGCGGGCGTGTCCTGCAACCGCGCAGCTTGCTGCTGCATCAGGTCGACCAGGGTGTCCAGCGCCAATGGGGCCAGGGACGTCGTCGGTTCTGCCATGCTCTGCCTTCGGAAGTACTCGGGGTGTCGGCCCACAGCGTAGCGGGGCGAAGCGGAACCGGACCCGAGGTCAGCCCAACGATGCCAGCGCACGCACCAGCTGATCGACCTCGGAGGCCGTCGAGTAGTGACTCAGCCCCACGGTGACCGCTCCGCCGATGTCGTTGACCCCGATCGAGTCCAGCACCCGCGACCCGGCGTTGGCGATCGCCAGCACGCCGTTGTCAGCCAACCGCTGCACCACCCGCTCGGCGGGCACGTTGCGCACCGCGAAACTGACCACCGGAATCCGGACATCGGGCTGGCCGATCATCATCACCAGCGGCAGCGATCGCAGCGAGCCGACCAGATAGTCGAACAGCCGGTTCAGGTAGGCACCGGCCGACTGCATCGAGACCGCCAGCCGCTCGGGCCGGCTGCCCCGGGCGGACTCGTCGAGGGAGGCCAGGTATTCGACACTGGCCACCAGGCCCGCCAGCAGCCCGAACTGATGCAATCCGACCTCCAGGCGCGCCGCGCCCGCGGCATGCGGGTTCAACGACACCGACCCGAAGGTGTCAATCAGCGCCGGGTCCCGAAAGACCAGCGCACCCACCGGCGGTCCGCCCCAACCCGCCGCGTTGAGTGCCACCACGTCGGCCTCGACGTCGTTGATGTCGATCAGCTGGTACGGCGCTGCCGCGCAGTGGTCGACGACGGCCACCCCGCCCACGTCGTGGATCAGCTTGGTGACCGGCCGTAGGTCGGTGACGGCGCCCAGCACCCCGGACGCCGAGGTGACGGCCACCAGCCGGGTCGACGGGGTGATCAGATTCTCCCACTGCCAACTCGGCAGCTCACCGGTCTCGATGTCCACCTCGGCCCATTTGAGCTTGGCGCCGTAGCGGTTGGCGGCCCGAACCCAGGGCGCGATGTTGGCCTCGTCATCGAGTCGGGTGACCACGGTCTCGTAGCCCAGACTCACCCGCGACGACGCGGCGTCCGCCAGTGCGCTCAGCAGCACCGCGCGATCCGGTCCCAGCACCACCCCGGCGGGATCGGCGCCCACCAGGTCGGCGACGGCCTGGCGCGCGGCGACCAGCACCGCGGCACTTCGTCGCGCAGCCGGGTGCGGACCCCGCGACGTGGCCAGCGATCCCCGGAATGCGGTCGACACCGTGGTCGCCACCGAGTCCGGGATCAACATGCCCGCGGGCGCGTCGAGGTGCACCCATCCGTCACCGAGCGTCGGGTGCAGTCCACGCACCCGGGCGACGTCATAGGCCATGTCAGCCACCTTAAAACTTCTCACAAGATCGGGTGATAGATGAAGCATCGGATTACGGGATAGCTCCCCCGCCGCGCTGAGCCGTGTCACCTTGGCAGACATACTAGTGCAGTGCTTCTGGTGTTCGGAATGGTTGCCGCACTACTGCTGCTGGTCCTGCCGGGAGCGCTCATCGCCGCTGGCGCGAGGCTGACCTGGCCGCTGGCGGTGACCGCCGGCCCGGCACTGACCTACGGGGTGGTGGGCCTGGCCATCGTGCCGTTCGGCGCACTGGGCATCCCCTGGAACGCGGGCACCGCACTGGCCGCTCTGGTGGTGGTGGGCGCGTTGCTGGCCGGCCTGGCCCGCGGCGTCCGGGGGTTGCTGGACCGCCGGCCCGGCATTCATGTGGCCGCACCGGGAGCCGCCCTCGGTCCGACGCTCACGGTGGCCGCCGGGGTGTTGCTGGGCATGCTGCTGATCGGCTGGGCGGCGGTGCGGGGCCTGTCGGATTGGCAGAGCGTCCCCAGCACCTGGGATGCGGTCTGGCACGCCAACACGGTCCGTTTCATTCTCGACACCGGACAGGCCTCGCCCACCCACATGGGCGAACTGCGCAACGTCGAGACCCACACCCAGCTCTATTACCCGTCGGCGTTCCACGCGCTGACCGCGGTGCTGTGCCAACTGACCGGCGCGGCACCCACCACCGGTTACACGCTGGCCGGCCTGGCCGCCTCGGTGTGGCTGTTCCCGATCAGCGCCGCGCTGCTCACCTGGAATCTATTGCAGCGAGTGTTGAGCACCCGCCGGCTTGCGCTTTCGGCGGCCACCGCCGGCGCGTTGTCGGCCTCGTTCACCGCGCTGCCCTACGTCGAGTTCGGCACCGCGGCCATGCCCAACCTGGTGGCTTACGGGCTGGTGGTGCCGGCTTTCGCGCTGGTCACCGGGGTTCGCACGCACCGCGATCGGATCGGCGTGGCGGTGCTGGCGCTGATCGGGGTGTTCTCGGTGCACCTGACCGGCGGCGTGGTGACGGTGTTGCTGCTGGCCGCCTGGTGGCTCGGTCCCGGCGACGGGGCGCTGTGGAATCCGTTGCGGGGCAA
The DNA here is from genome assembly GCF_002101885.1 of Mycolicibacter senuensis. Taxonomy (GTDB): domain Bacteria; phylum Actinomycetota; class Actinomycetes; order Mycobacteriales; family Mycobacteriaceae; genus Mycobacterium; species Mycobacterium senuense. The sequence goes on along the minus strand of NZ_LQPS01000039.1, from coordinate 106,440 downwards.
GCGACGCGACACCCTCGCGCTGGCCGCTGTCCTGGTGCCGACCGGGCTGCTGCTGTTGCCGCAACTGCTGAGCGTGCGCGAGCAGGCCGACATCATCGCGGGGCATTCCTTCCTGACCCATGAGGGCCGCAAGTCCGGGCTGCGCGACGCGCTGTTGCTGTACACCCGCCACCTCAACGACTTCCCGATTCAGTACGCGCTGGTGGGTCTGACCGCGGTCGGGGCGGGGCTGCTGCTCTATAAGAAGGTGTGGTGGCCGCTGGCGCTGTGGGCGGTGCTGGTGGTGGGGGTGGTGCAGTCCTCGGCTCCGCTGGGCGGCCCGGCCGGCGCCGTGCTCGGGCGCTTCACCGATCTGTTCTACAGCGACCCGCGCCGGATCATGGCGGCGATGACGCTGCTGCTGATCCCGGTGGCCGGCGCCGGGCTGGCGTGGCTCGTCATGCTCGTTGCGCGGGGCCGCTTTCAGGGCGTGCTGACCGGGGTGCTGCTGGCCGGGACTGTGTCGGCCGGGCTGGCCTGGCACTATCTGCCGCGACACGCGTTTCTGTTCGGCGACAAGTACGACTCGGTCATGGTCGATGCCCGCGACCTGGAGGCGTTCGCGCATTTGGCGGAATTGCCCGGGGCTCGCGACACCGTGATCGGCAACGCCAACGTCGACGGCAGCGCCTGGATGTATGCGGTCGCCGACCTGCACCCGCTGTGGACGCACTACGACTACCCCCAACAGCAGGGCCCCGGCCCACACCGGTTCATCTTCTGGGCCTACGCCGACGATGCCGACACCGACCCGCGGGTGGCGGCGGCCGTGCGCGCCCTGAACATCCGCTACGTGCTGATCAGCAGCCCGACGGTGCGCGGATTCGCGCTGCCCGACGGACTAGTCTCACTGGAGAAATCGCGGTCGTGGGCCAAGATCTACGACAATGGCGGGGCCAGCATCTATGAATGGCAGGGAGGCGAGGGGCGTTGAGCACCGGTAGTAGCAGCGCGGACGGCTCAGACGGCATTGAGATCATCAGCGGTGGCGACCCGCGGCTGCTGTCGGCCGGCGGTGCGCCCGCCGAGGACGCCGACGACGACGGGCCGTCGCTGACCGACCTGATCGAGCAGCCCGCCAAGGTGATGCGGATCGGCACCATGATCAAACAGTTGCTCGAGGAAGTCCGCTCGGCTCCGCTGGATGAGGCCAGCCGGGTCCGGTTGCGTGAGGTCCACGCGGCTTCTATTCGTGAACTCGAAGACGGCCTGGCCCCCGAGCTGCGCGAGGAGCTGGACCGGCTGACGCTGCCGCTGCGCGAGGACGCCACCCCGTCTGACGCCGAGCTGCGGATCGCCCAGGCCCAGCTGGTGGGCTGGCTGGAGGGGCTGTTCCACGGCATCCAGACCGCACTGTTCGCCCAGCAGATGGCCGCCCGCGCGCAGCTGGAGCAGATGCGCCACGGCGCGCTGCCGGCCGGACCCACCGCCGGCGGTCCCGGACACAGCGGACACGGCCACACCGGCTCCGGTCAATACCTGTAGCGCACCTTGTCTGCCACCGATCCTCATATCGAGACCAGCGACGCCTGGGTGGAATTCCCCATCTTCGACGCCAAATCGCGGTCGTTGAAGAAGGCGTTCCTGGGCAAGGCCGGCGGGGCGATCGGGCGTAACAACTCCAATGTGGTGGTGGTCGAGGCGTTGCGCGACATCACCATGTCACTGTCGCTGGGGGATCGCGTGGGCTTGGTCGGGCACAACGGCGCCGGCAAATCCACTCTGCTGCGGCTACTTTCGGGTATCTATGAACCCACCCGGGGCTCGGCGACCGTGGTCGGCCGGGTGGCGCCGGTGTTCGACCTGGGTGTGGGCATGGACCCGGAGATCTCCGGCTACGAGAACATCATCATCCGCGGCCTGTTCTTGGGCCAGACCCGCAAGCAGATGGCCGCGAAGGTCGACGAGATCGCCGAATTCACCGAGTTAGGCGACTATCTGGCGATGCCGCTGCGTACTTACTCCACCGGCATGCGGGTGCGACTGGCGATGGGCGTGGTTACCAGCATCGACCCGGAGATCCTGCTGCTCGATGAGGGCATCGGCGCGGTCGACGCCGAATTCTTGAAGAAGGCCCAGACCCGGCTGCAGAAGCTGGTCGAACGCTCCGGAATCCTGGTGTTCGCCAGCCATTCCAACGAGTTTCTGGCCCGGCTGTGCAAGACCGCGATGTGGATCGACCACGGCACCATCAAGATGACCGGCGGAATCGAGGAAGTGGTCGGCGCCTATGAGGGCCCCGACGCCGCCCGGCACGTGCGTGAGGTGCTGGCCGAAACGCGGGCCGGGGACACGGCGTGACCGAAACCGTCTACGCCGTCGTCGTCACCCACCGGCGCGTCGAGCAACTGACCGAATCGCTCAAAGCGCTGGTGACCCAGACCCGGGCGCCGGACCACCTGATCGTCGTCGACAACGACTTCGGCACGGGCGACACCGCGGTGCGCGACCTGGTGGCCGGACAGCCGGTGCCGACCACGTACCTCGGATCGCGGCGAAATCTCGGCGGCGCAGGCGGTTTCGCCCTGGGAATACTGCACGCCCTGGCGGCCGGCGCGGACTGGGTGTGGCTGGCCGACGACGACGGCCGGCCGGCCGATTCCGGTGTGCTCGCCGCGCTGCTCGACTGTGCGGCCAAGCACGGCCTAGCGGAGGTGTCGCCGATGGTGTGCAACATCGATGACCCGTCCCGGCTGGCGTTTCCGCTGCGGCGCGGGCTGGTGTGGCGACGCGAGGTCAGCGAATTGCGCAGTGGCGGTGGCGATCTGCTGCCCGGGATCGCCTCGCTGTTCAACGGGGCGTTGTTCACCGCCGATGCGCTGGATGCGGTGGGGGTGCCCGACCTGCGGTTGTTCATGCGCGGCGACGAGGTGGAGGTACACCGCCGGCTGGTCCGTTCGGGCCTGGCGTTCGGGACGTGTCTGACCGCGGCTTACCTGCACCCGTGCGGGTCGGCGGAGTTCAAGCCGATTCTCGGCGGCCGGATGCACACCCAGTACCCGGACAACGCGGCGAAACGCTATTTCACCTACCGCAACCGCGGCTACCTGATGTCGCAGCCCGGCATGCGCCGGCTGCTGGTTCAGGAGTGGCTGCGGTTCGGCTGGTTCTTCCTGGTGTCGCGCCGCTGGGACATGGCAGGTCTGGTCGAATGGCTCCGGCTGCGCCGGCTGGGGCGCCGGGAGCAGTTCGCCAAACCCGAGGGGCAGCAATGAGCTTCACCGATATCGCCGCGCAGTCCAAGACGTTCGCGCGGGCCCGGGCCGATCTCGCGGACGGCTTCCGTCGCCACGAATTGTGGCTGCACCTGGGGTGGCAGGACATCAAGCAGCGCTACCGGCGCAGTGTGCTGGGCCCGTTCTGGATCACCATCGGCACCGCCACCACCGCGGTGGCGATGGGTGGGTTGTACTCCAAGTTGTTTCACCTCGACCTGGCGGTGCATCTGCCGTACGTGACGCTGGGGCTGATCGTGTGGAACCTGCTCAACGCCGCCATCCTGGAGGGCGCCGATGTGTTCGTCGCCAACGAGGGATTGATAAAGCAGCTGCCGACGCCGTTGAGCGTGCACGTCTACCGGCTGGTGTGGCGGCAGATGATCCTGTTCGCCCACAACATCGTCATCTATATCCCGATCGCACTGATCTTCCCGAAACCCTGGTCGTGGGCGGATCTTTCGGTAATCCCGGCGCTGCTGGTGATCGCGCTGAACTGCGTGTGGGTGTCGCTGTGCTTCGGCATCCTGGCCACCCGCTACCGCGACATCTCCCCGCTGCTGTTCAGCGTGGTGCAGCTGCTGTTCCTGATGACGCCGATCATCTGGAACTACGACACGCTGCGGGCCCAGGGCGCGTCGCGCTGGATGACGGTGATCGAGTTCAACCCGCTGATGCACTACCTCGAAATCGTGCGGGCACCGTTGCTGGGGGCGGCCCAACCGTTGCGGCACTGGGCGATCGTGCTGGCGCTGACGGCGCTCGGCTGGGCGGTGGCCGCGCTGGTGCTGCGCCAGTTCCGGGCGCGGGTGGCGTACTGGGTGTAGCGGGCGGTCATACCTGAGTAGCATCGTGGTATGAAGTTGAGTATCAGCCTTTCCGCCGAGGATGTCGAGGCACTGGACGCCTACGCGCAACGCACGGGTTTGCCGTCCCGTTCGGCGGCCGTCCAGCATGCGATTCGGATGCTGCGCCACCCCACCCTTGAAGACGACTACGCCGACGCTTGGGCGCAGTGGTCGGCCGACGGTGAGGATCAGGTTTGGGACCGGGCCACCGACGACGGGGCCGTCAATGCGCCGCGGTGACATCTGGCAGGTCGACTTCGACCCGGCCCGGGGGAGCGAAGCGAACAAGTACCGCCCGGCCGTCGTCGTCAGCAACGACCGGGCCAATGCAACGGCCGGCCGACTCGGTCGCGGCGTGGTGACCGTCGTCCCGGTGACCAGCAACACCGCCACTGTCTACCCGTTCCAGGTGCTGCTGCCGGCCACCTCCACCGGCCTGGCCGTCGATTCGAAAGCACAAGCCGAACAGATCAGGTCGGTTGCCGTCGAACGACTGCAACGGCGAATCGGCCGCCTCCCGGCGATCGAACTCACCCAACTCGACGAGGCGCTGCGACTGCACCTCGACTTGTGATAGCTGCGGCCAGCGTAATCAGCTGCTACTCACACCCCGAACCGGTAGGCACTGATGACGTCGGGATCCGGATCGAGGCCCAGCCCGGACCCGTCCGGCACGGTGACCCTGCCCTCCGTCGGCGCCAGCGCGGCGCCGTAGACCGAGGCCTCCAGGTCGAACCAGCGCCACTCGATCATCGCGTCGGCGCCGCCCAGCGCGGCGGTCACCTGGATCGCGGCCAGCAACCCGGGCCCGTCGTAGAAGGAATGCGTCATCACCGCCACATCGCGGGCTTCGGCGAGCGCAAAGACCTTGCGTAGCTCGGTGATTCCGCCCACCTTGGCGGGGCTAGGCTGCACGAAGTCCACCGCACCGGCATCCAGGAGCCGCTCGAATTCCATTGTGGTGCCTATGTTCTCACCGGAGGCAATCGGTAGAGCGGTGCTGCGGCGCAGTTCGGCCAGCCCGTCGAAGTTCTCCGGCGGCCACAGCGGCTCTTCCAGGAACAACATGTCCACCGCGTGCAGATCGGGAGCGACGGCGCGGGCTTGGTCAAGCGTCCAAGCACAGCCGGCATCGACGATCAGCGCTATGACCGGCCCGGCCTCGTCGCGGGCCGCCCGGATCGCCGGCAGCTGGGATTCGTGCAGCTTGATCGCGGTGAACCCGTCATCGACGACGCGGCGCACCGCAGCGCGGACCCGCTGCGGCTCGGTGTAGCAGGCCAGGCTGGCGTAGCAGGGCATGGCCCGGCCGTCGCCGCCGAGCATCGTCGAGATCGGCAGCCCGGCGCGCTTGCCGGCGATGTCCCACAGCGCGATGTCGACCGCGGACAGCGCATAGCTGACCGGCCCGCCTCGGCCGAACACGTGCAGCTTGCGCTGCACATGATCCATCAGCGCCGCGATGTCGGCGGCGTCGCGGCCCAGGCACAACGGAGCGACGAGTTCGTCGAGCGCGCGGGCCGCCAGCGCGGTGCCGTAGAGCCCGAACGCCTCACCCCAGCCGATGATGCCGTCGTCGGTGGTGACTTTGACCAGCAGCGAGTCCGCGGCCGTCAGCTCCTCGCCCCACAGCGCGGCGCCGCGCAGGTCCGGTTTGAGTGGGATGCGCAGCGGGATGGCCTCGATGGCGGTGATCGGCGAGCCGGACATCTGTTCAGCCTAGGACGGGCGTTTAAGCTTCCCGGGTGGCCGAGACGACGCAGCCCAGTCATCTGCACCTGTCCACCCAGGTGTGGCGCTTCCTGGTCACCGGGGCACTGTCGGCGGTGGTGGACTTCGGGCTGTACCTGCTGCTGTATCTGGGCGCCGGGCTCGGCGTCGATGCGGCCAAAGCGATCAGCTTCGTGGCCGGCACCGTCACCGCGTATCTGATCAACCGACGCTGGACTTTTCAGTCCTCGGCGCACACCGGGCGGTTCGTCGCGGTGATGGTGTTGTACGCGTTGACATTCGGGGTGCAGGTGGGCCTCAACCACTTGGTGCTAAGGCTGCTGGACTACCAGCATTGGGCGCTGCCGGTGGCGTTCGTGATCGCGCAGGGCACCGCAACCGTCATCAATTTCATCGTGCAGCGGACGGTGATCTTCCGGGTGCGCTGAGCTCAGGCGAGCGCGAACGGCGGTTCCAGGCCGGGGAACATCGGAAAGTGCCGAGTGTTCAAGGTCGCGAGATCTAACCCGTTGACATCGGCGGTCGCCGCAATCAGATAGTCCCCCAGCCCGATACCGCCGTGGCTGCGCCGGTAGCGGCGCATCAACTCACCCGCGCGACGCCCCACCAGCTCGGTTGCGGCTTCGATGCGAAACGCCGACAGCAACCGCCACACCGCCTGCCGCTCCGCCGACCGCATCCCGCCCACCACCTCGGCGACAGTGACCACGCTGATCGCCATTGAGCCTTCGTGGCGCGCCCGGATCAACCAGTCACGGGCCGTCGGATGCCCGCGCAGATGCGCGATCAGCACATCGGAGTCAACGAGGATCACCGCCCGTGATCCCAGATCTCCGCAAGATGCTGTTCACGTTCGCCGGGGTCGCGGGAGGGGGCTTCAACGTCGCGCAGAGCCCCGAAGGAACTCTCGATCGCGGAGACATCCGCACTGACGGTGCGGTCAACCCCGGCGAGGGCGCGGTCGACGAACCGGCGGATCAACTCCGCACGGGAGACGCCTTCTTGTTTGGCCAGCAGATCAAGGCTCGCGGTTTGATCCTCATCAAGGTAGATGTTGGTTCTCCGCATACACCACAATGTACATCGGGTTTGTGGAGGGCGCTGGGCCGCATCGGCCCCGTTCGGGGGCATGATGCCTAGTCAACATGTATCCATGCATGTATACATGGATACATGGCCACCAAGACGATCTCGATTGACATCGAGGCATACGAGCGACTCCGGGCGGCGCGTAGTTCGCCGGGCGAATCGTTCTCACGCGTGATCAAGCGGGCACACTGGCGCAACGAAGCCCGCACCGCGGGCGCGTTGCTGGCAGCCCTCGCCGACCTGCCGACCGCAACTGCGGATGTACTCGACCGCCTCGATGAGGCACAGCACATGGACCTCCCGCCGGATGATCCGTGGCACTCCGCGTAGGCGTCGACACGACGTTTCTCATCGACCTGCAGCGCGAACGGGCCGCCGGCAAGCACAACGGGTGCGCCCACCGATTTCTGAGTCAATCGCCCGATACGGAATTGTTTCTCTCGACTGTCGTACTCGGTGAATTCGCTGCAGGATTCGACCGCACCGACGATCCGATCGTTGTCAGTATGCGTGAACGCCACACCCTCGTCCCGGTCGATGCTGAGATCGCTTTGACGTACGCGAGGGCCACCCGGGAGCTACGCCGCCGCGGAGAACTGATCGGCAGCAACGACCTGTGGATCGGCTGCACCAGCCTGCAACTCGGAATCCCGGTCCTGACGGCCAATCCCGCGGATTTCCGCCGCATCGACGGACTCGGCGTCATCTCCTATCGCTAGGACTGGTTGCAGCCGTTGCGCCGTCGGTCCGGGCCACGACGGCATCGACGGGTGCGCTGAAACGTCAACGGTCCCCTGCACCCCCCGCGCAGGGGACCGTTGACGTCAGCCCGCGAGGCCCGTCGGTGAACCGGGGCTAGGGGTTGGTCGCGCCGCCGGCGGTACCGGGTTCGCCATTGGGGCCGGCGGCGCCGGGATCACCGGACGCGCCCTTGGGCCCGTTGGGCGTTCCGGTGCCTCCTTGGCCGCCGGAGACGCTGCCGGCACGCGATCCACCGGTCCCGGCCGCTCCACCGGCACCGTCCGCGCCGCCGTCCTCGCCCGGCACCCCGGTGCCGCCGGCACCGCCGACACCGCCGTTGCCACCCCGACCGCCCAAGCCACCGTTGCCGGAGACGGTGCCGCCGCTGCCGCCGTCGCCGCCCTGGCCGCCGGCACCGCCGGGCGTGCCGGGGTCGCCGGTGTTGGGATCACCCGCGGTTCCGGGTCCGCCGTTGCCGCCGGCGCCACCGCTGCCGCCGTTGCTGTTGTACGTCCCGCCGTTACCGCCGTTGCCGCCGTTACCGCCCTTGGCGCCCGGGGCGGTGGCGTCAAAGCCGCGCCCGCCGGAACCGCCGCCGCCGTTGTTGGCGGTGCGAGGCGCGCCATCGGCGCCGGGAGCGCCTTCGTGGGCGCCGCTGCCGCCGGCCCCGCCCTGGCCCACCTCGCCGGCGTCGCCGGCGTCGCCACCGTTGCCGCCGTTGATGTGGTCGGCTGTTCCGGCCGCACCGGTGCCACCAGCGCCGGCACCACCGTTGGTTCCGCCGTAACCGCCGCGGCCACCATCACCGGCGGTGCCGGCGTCACCGGTGCCCAGCACCTGGCCGGCCGCGCCGCCGTCGCCGCCCGTACCGCCGTCACCACCGTTCCCGCCGTTGCCGCCGTGGGCGCCGTCGCCGTCGCCGGTGCTGAAGTCGCCGTCGGCGGCCTTGCCCAACGAGGTACCGCCGGCACCGCCACCACCGGCGTTGCCGCCATTGCCACCGTTACCGGCATTACCGGAGATCGATCCGCCGTTGCCGCCATTACCGCCGGCCCCGCCGTCGCCGCCGTTGCCGCCATTACCGCCGTCGTCGCCGCTGTCGGCCTTGAGGCCGGAGCCGCCGTAGCCACCGTAGCCGCCCTGGCCACCGTCGCCGCCGTTGCCGATGTTGCCGCCATCGCCGCCGTCACCGCCCTTGCTGCCGGTCACGCCACCCACCGTGGAATCGGCCGCGTTGCCGGTCGACCCACCGCCGTTGCCGCCCTGGCCGCCGTTGCCGCTGGCCGCGGGCAACTGGCCATTGACGCCGTCGGCGCCGTGGTTGCCGCCTCCGCTGTCGCCGCCGGCACCACCCTTGCCGACCGCACCGGCATCCCCGCCGTTCCCGCCGGCGCCGCCGTCACCGCCTTGGCCGACGCTGGCGAACGCCCCGGACGTGGGGACCCCGCCCAGCCCGCCGTTGCCACCTTGGCCGCCGTCGCCGCCGGCCCCGCTGTTGCCGCCATCGCCGCCAGCGCCGCCGACGCCGTGCGCACCGGCGTGGGCTCCAAATGCCTGCGCGGCGCCACCGACACCGCCCGCGCCGCCGGTACCGCCATCGCCGCCGCTGCCGCCAGTGCCACCGTTGCCGCCGGCCCCGCCGGTCCCGCCGTCGGCCGCACCGTTGGTGACCATCAATCCGGATGAAGGCCCGGTGAGGTTGTGCATTCCGCTGACGGCGTGACCGCCGTCGGAGCCGTTGCCGCCATTGCCCGCGGCACTGCCGCTTCCACCGTCGGCTCCCGCGCCACCAGCCCCGCCGGCACCACCGTCACCGGCAAACAGCCCGCCGCGGCCACCGGCGCCACCGGTACCGCCGTTGCCCCCGGTCTGGCCGTCGGCGCCGTTACCGCCGGTGCCGCCGTTACCGCCATTGCCGGCGATCGCATCCTGGTCGGCGGTGGCGTCACCACCGGTCCCGCCGTCGCCACCGTCCTGCCCGCCCACACCGTCGGCACCGTCACCGCCGTTGCCGCCGGTGGCGTCGCCGCCGGGGTCGGTGTCGGTCTGGCTTTCGCCCGGGTCACCGGCGTCGGCCGGCCCGGTGGTGGATGGGTTGACGCCGTCGGCGCCGATCTTGCCCGCGCCGCCCGCACCGCCGGTGCCACCCGCGCCGAACAGGAAGCCGCCGTCACCACCGACGCCACCGCTGCCGCCGTCACCGCCGTCGATGCCCGCGCCGGCGGCACCACCGAAGCCGAAGAATCCGGCGTCTCCGCCGACCAGCCCGTTGCCATCGGTGTCGATACCGCCGGTGGCCCCGTCGCCGAACAGGAAGCCGCCGTCGTTCAGGTTGCCCAAGCCCAGCCACCCGAACATCGAGTCGTTGGTGCCATCCCAGGCGGCATCGCCGTTACCGATCAAGCCGCGGCCGAACAGGTCGATCCACGGATCGTTGATCTGCGCGATCAGCGCAGTGTTGTCGGTATCGGCCAGCCAGCCCTCGAGGTCGGCATGCAGGTTGGTGAAGACGGTCATCGCGTCGTCGCCGTTGAGGAAACTGATGTCGCCGGTCGCGGTCCCGAACAGGTCGGTGTTGAGGATGTCGAACAGGTCGTCGAGGTCGGCGTATGCGGCCGGTGCGGCGACCACCGGAGTCATGCCGAACGCCAGGAACGCCGCCGCGGCACTGGTTGCGCCGAACACCCGGCGGGACTTCTGGCTGCGCGAATGCCGCGACTTACGAGCTGACATGGTGTGTTTCCCCTCAGATAGTGACGTAGTTGAAGTTCTCGGGATCAGGACTGGTGGCCGCCGTTACCGCCGGCGCCGGTGCGGAACGCGTCGAAGTCGCGCAGGAAGTCGTCGGTTAGGTCGCCGGGGCAACGGGGTCCAGTCGGGCCAGGCCGAACGCGAGGACGCCGGTCACCTGGTTGCTACGACGAGCTATGGAACGGTTTTGCCCACGGCCCGACACACTGAGTCACGTGGGTGCCCTCCGGATCAGGCGGCACGAGCGGCGCGAATCACCGTCGGGATACCGGTGGGGCCCGCCCGCCGCGGGCGGCCCGAAAAATTCTCCCGAAGATCGAGGTGGCCCCTCCGCGGTACCAGGTGCCGAACGACGGAGCCACGCGTCGAGTGCTCTATATGACAGCGATTGGCCATGGAAGTACGAAATAGGCTGCGGGCCAGTCGAATTGTTCGGCCGGCTGCGCGGATTGATACGGTCCTTCTCCTCGGACACGTATCAATTCGCGCAGCCGGTGCGGCGAGCAGTCTAGGGGTTGTTCGCCCCGTGGCCGCCGTCGTCGCCGGATGTGCCGTCGGCCTGGCCGTCGCCGCCATTTTGGCCGTCGCCGCCGGTAGCGCCGGTGCCGGTGCCGCCGTTGCCGCCGGTACCTCCGTGTCCGTCCCCGCTCGGGCCATCGGTGCCGCCAGCGCCACCTTGGCCGCCGGCGCCGCCGACACCGTCGTCAGTGCCGATCGCGTTGCCGATGCCACCCTTGCCGCCGTCGCCACCGTCGGCGCCGGCGCCGCCGGCACCGCCGTTGCCGCCGTTGCCGCCGGTGGCGTCGGCATTGACATGCGGCCCCGTCGACGCTGTTGCCTCGACGCTGCCACGGCCACCGTCACCGCCCTTGCCGCCGACGGCACCATCGGTGCCGTTCTCGCCGCCGTCACCGCCGTGGCCACCTAGGGCGGTCCCGTCCACGCTGTTACCGGGCCCGGCACTGGACTGGCCATACACCGACCCGACACCGCCGTTGCCGCCGTCACCGCCGAGGCCGGCACCGCCGTTGCCGCCGGTACCGACACCGGTGCCGTCGGCGTGGTTCCACGAGACGACCTGGCCGACACCGCCGTTGCCGCCTGTAGCGCCCGCGGTGCCCAAACCGCCGTTGCCACCGGTACCGTGACCGTTTTCGACATCACCCTGGGTCAAGGTGAGGATCTGGCCGACACCGCCCTTACCGCCGGTGCCGCCGTCGGTGGCCGCGCCGCCGATCCCACCTTTAGCGGTGCTGTCGGTGAGCTCGAAACCGTTGCCACCCTGGATCACGGCGTCACCACCGTCGCCGGCCTCGCTGCCCGGCCCCGTGCCATCTCCACCAAGACCACCGGTGGCCGCGCTATTGCTGACGGTGTTGTCGGGCAGTTGAACGTTGTTGTCATCGACCCCGGCTGTCACCGCACCGAGGCCACCATCACCGCCGACGCCCTGATCGCTGCCGTTTCCGCCGTTGCCGCCGGTCGCGGTGCCCCCGGACAGCGAGGTGTTGGCGCCGGCCGCGTGGACGATACCCAGGCCACCGTGGCCGCCGGCACCGCCGTCGGCTCCGCTGCCGCCGGTTCCGCCGGTAGCGGTGCTGTCTATGACCGCACCGCCGTAGGCAGCCGCGATCTGCGCATCACCGCCGTCGCCGCCGGTGCCGCCGTTGGCGTCGCCGACGCCGGCCGCACCGGCGTGAGCAGCGCTATGGGTGACCGAGCTGTCCGTGCCGTCGACGATGATCGACGCATTACCGCCGTCAGCACCTCCGACGGCGTTGGTCCCGATCGCGTCGCTGCCGGTGACGGAGCCGCCGTTCTCGGCTTTGAGCCAGCCGTAGCCGCCGTTGCCGCCGGTCGTGCCGTCAGCACCGCCGGCACCGCCGTTGCCGCCGGTGGCGCTGCTGGCGGTCGCCGCGGCATTGCCGTTGATGGCCTCGACCTTGGCGTATCCGCCGTCGCCGCCGTCGCCACCCTCAACACTGCCGTCACCGCCGTTACCGGCGGTCGCCGTACCGCTGGCAGAACCGCGAACACCTTGGACAAAGGCGCGCTCGCCGTTACCGCCGTTGCCGCCGTGGGCATCGCCGCCGTTACCGCCCGTAGCCGCACCACTGGCCGTGCTGGTGGCGTCTCCACCAGCAACCACCTGGCCCATCCCGCCGGTACCGCCGGTAGCACCCGCCGCCGTGGCATCACCGCCGTCACCACCGGTGCCAACACCGTCGGCCTTGGCCCCACTGTTGGCCAGCACGATCCCGATGCCACCCTTGCCGCCGTCACCACCATTGGTCGCGTCGCCACCGGCACCACCGATACCGGTGCCTTCAGCAGTCCCGCCGCCCAGGTCGTTGTAGTTCGACTGCACCCAGGCTGCACCACCGGCGCCACCGGTGCTGTCGGCACCAGTGCCGCTACCGCCTTCGCCGCCCGTCGCGTCACCCGTGGCACTGCCACCGTTGGCGTTCACCGAACCGATACCGCCAGCACCGCCCTGGCCGCCGTCGATACCGTCCCCGCCAGCGCCGCCGGTCGCACCGTCACCGGTGCCGGTAGCCACGCCACCCGCCGTGGCGCTGACCTCGCCCACACCGCCGACACCACCGATACCGGTGCCGATCGCCTTGCCACCGGCACCACCGGTCGCGGTGCCGCTGGCGCTGCTGTCCGCGGTGTCGGCAGAGATCGTGCCCATGCCACCAGCGCCACCCGCACCGCCGGCGTTGCCGTTGACGTCACCGTCGCCGCCATCACCGCCGGCACCACCAGTCGCGGTTCCGCTGACCGAACCGAGCTCGCCGCCCAGACCGACCTGACCGGAGGCACCAGCACCGCCCGCGCCGCCGTTACCGGTGTTGGCGGCGTCGACATAGGTGCCACCGGCACCACCGTCACCACCGTCGCCACCGGTCGCCGTGCTGCCGACGCCGTCTCGGACCGCACCAACACCGCCGGCACCGCCCTGGCCACCCTGGGCGCCGTCGATGCCGCCGTCGCCGCCGGTGCCGCCGGCGCCGCCGGTGCCCGTCGCTCCGGTGATCGTGTTACCCACCGCGTTGGAGATAGCGCCGACGCCGCCCTGGCCGCCGTCACCAGCGTCGACACCCTTGCCACTGTCGCCGCCGACACCGCCGGTCGCCGTACCTTGTGAAGTGCCGCCGTCGGTGGTGAAGGCCCCGATGGAAGCCATGCCACCATCGCCACCGCGGGCGCCGTCATAACCGTCGCCGCCGTTACCTGCAATGGCCGTACCCGCAGCGTGGGCGTTGCCGGCAGGCCAGCTGGAGAAGCCGCCGTTGATGGTGGCGTAGTTCACCAAGCCAGTGCTGCCACCGCCGACGCCGCCGTCGATGCCCTTGCCGCCGGTACCTCCGATAGCCGTACCGGTGGCGGTGCTTCCGATGCCGTGCGAGGAGACGCTGGCCGCAGAACCGCTGCCTCCCGTACCGGTGTTGATGCCCGCGCCGCCGTCACCGCCCTTGGCGATGCCATCAGTAACGGTGCCACCACCGCCGGCCTGAACGACACCCGTTTGCCCGCCGCCGCCGATGCCGGCATCGCCCATGCCACCCGAACCGCCGGTGGCAACGGTGTCGCTGCCGGTGACGGTGCCGCCGGTGGTCGCCTCGATTCCGGCCGCAGCGCCGCTGCCGCCGGTACCGCCGTTGATAGCCTGGCCGCCCTCACCACCGGTCACGATGCCGCCGTCGATGACACCACCGCTCGCGGCCGTGGCGGACGCGGCACCGCCAGCGCCGCCGGCGCCGCCGTTGCCATCGGTCCCGCCGGCACCACCGGCGTTCACCGTGACGTCGGTGATGCTGCTGTCGACACTAGCGCTGACACTGGCCGCACCACCGGTGGCCGTGTCGGAGCCTTCACCACCGGTCACGTGGGTGTCCTCGATGTGGGAGCCGTCGGTGGCGGTCAGTGAGGCCGCACCACCGGCAGCGCCGGCACCGCCGTCACCACCGGTGACCGAGCTGGTGGCCACGGAGCTGTCCGTCCCGACGGTCGCGGTGGCGCTACCGCCGGCCCCGTTGACACCGCCGTGGCCACCATCAACCTCGAGACCGTTGACGGTGCCGCCGGTGACGGTCATGTTAGCCCCACCACCGGCCCCGGTACCCGTACCGGCGTTACCACCGGTGAGGTGAGCATCGGTGACATTGCCGCCGCCGGTCACGGTCAGGCTGCCCGAACCACCCAGCGTGGTGTCGGTGCTCTGCCCCGCCGTCACCGAACTGTCAGCGACATGACCACCATCGGTGGTGATCCGCGCCCCCGGACCCTGCTTGGTACCGGCACTGTCACCACCCGTGACGTGGCTGTTGGTGATGGTGTCACCGTCACCCTTGGCGTTGATCACCGTGTCCGAGGCCACCCTGCCGTTAGCCCCGGGAACCCCGGCACCACCGTCACCGCCGGTAGCGGTGCTGCCCGAGATGGTCGAATTTTCCCCATTGGCCTGGATGTAGGTGTAGCCACCATTACCACCCACAGCCCCAGCACCGGTGGCGTCACCACCAGTACCGGCAGTCGCGATGCCATTCGCGGTGGCATGGTCGCTCAACGCCTGGACCGCACCGCTGAAGCCGTTGCCGCCCTTGCCACCGTCGTATCCGTTACCACCCTTGCCGCCGTGCCCGGCACCGCTGGCCTCGGCACCGGCACCGCGAGCGACCACACTGCCGCCACCACCGTTGCCGCCCGTACCCGCACCGGTCGCATCACCACCGTTGCCGCCGTGACCACCGGTGGCAACACCGTGCGCAGTACCACCGGGACCAGACCAGGCCCCTTGGACATTGGCGCTACCACCGTTGCCGCCCGTACTGCCCACGCCGGTACCCACACCACCGTCACCAGCTGTGGACTGACCGTAGGCAGTCCCGTCCTGGCCCGCAGTCACCTGCGCGAAGCTACCGTTACCACCCTTGCCGCCATCGACACCAGCACCACCAGTGCCACCCTGGGCAATAGTGGCCGCCCCGTCGTCGTCGGTCACCGTGCCACCGTTGGTGACAAAGGTGTAACCGGCACCACCGGCACCACCCTGACCGCCGTTCTGGCCTGCACCACCGTCACCGCCGGCGGCCTGAGCCAGACTCGAGTCACCAGCGACACCGATCGTGCCATCAGAAGCCCGCACGATCGCCACACCACCGTTACCACCGGTCGCACCGGAGCCGTCCGCAGCACCACCGGTGCCGCCGGTGGCGTTACCCGAGGTGTGCTCGCCGTTACCGACGATCACACCCTCATTGGTGATACCGGCATCAACGAAGGCGTCACCACCGGCACCCGCCTGCCCATCGAGCTCACCAGCACCACCGTCACCGCCCTGGGCCGTGCCCTCAGCAGTGGTGTCAGCCCCATAAGCCCCCACCCGAGCCGCACCACCAGCACCACCGGAACCACCAGTGCTACCGGTGTTACCAGCACCACCGATCGCGTGACCATCGGTGACCGCGCCACCCTCCTGCGCCCAGACACTGGCGGCACCACCAGCACCGCCCTTGCCACCGTTGGCATCACCGGCACCGGCCTTACCACCAACAGCGGAACTGTCGGTGACAGAGCTGTTTGTACCGTCAGCACTGACACTGGCCGCACCACCGGCCACACCGTTGACACTGTCGGCAGCGGTGGCGGTGCTGTTCGTGATCACGCCACCGTCGGTGGCGGTCACCGTGCCGGTGCTGCCCGCCTTGCCGGCACCCGAGTCGCCGCTACCGCCGTCACCACCGGAGGCCGAACCACTGGCCGCGCTGCCGCTGTCGGCCGACAGGGAGGCCGCACCACCGGTGCCGCCGACACCGCCGACACCACCGTTCCCGCCGTCACCGCCGACCACACCGTCGCCCAGAGCGTTCGCGGTGCTGTCGTTGGTCGCGCTCAGGGTGACCGAACCACCCTGCCCGCCGTTGTGTCCGTCGCCGCCGTTACCGCCGACACCACCGCTGGCCGTGCCGCTCAAGGTGCTGTGTTCACCATCGGCGGTCACCGTGGCCGCACCACCGATACCGCCCTTGCCACCATCGGCACCGTTACCGCCGGTGCCACCGATCGCGTGCGCGTCCTCGATGGTCGCCCCGTTGGTGGCGGTCATGTTGCCCGCACCGCCACGACCCGCCTCAGCCGTACCGTCATTGCTTCCGGCGTCACCGGTCTTCACCGAACTGTCCGTGATCGAGCTGCCCGGACCGTCAGCGGTCATGGTGGCGAACTGCGCACCCCCGGCACCACCGTCACCACCGGTGACGGTGCTGCCGCTGATGGCACCACCATTGCTGGCGGTCATCTGCGCATACGGGCTGGCCCCGCCGCCGACGGCTGCGTCGCCACCGACGACATGGCTGTCGTCGATGGTCGACCCACCAGTCGCAGTCATCGTTGCGGCGCTGCCACCGTAGTTACCGACACTGTCGCCGCCGTGCACCGAACTGTCGGTGATCTGGTCACCGCCAGCTGTCGGACCACTGTCACTGCCCGTCGACATGCTGGCGTTGCCGCCACCGGCACCGTTGACACCGTTACCGCCGGCGCCACCCTGCCCGCCCTGGGCTTGGCTGCCGTCAATCGTGCTGCCGTCGGCATATGCCTGCAGATTGCCGGTACCGCCGTTGCCGCCCTTCATGCCGTCAGTGCCGGCACCACCGTCACCACCGTGAGCGGTGGCATCGGTGACGTGGCTGTTCTCTCCCAGGGCACGCGCCCACCCGGTACCACCGTTGCCGCCGGTACCACCGTTGGAGGCATTGCCGCCAGTACCACCAGTACCGCTGCCGCTGGCCGTCGCCCCGTCGTTGAGCGCCGACACCTGACCGGTAGCCCCGTTACCGCCCACACTGCCCGTGCCGTCGGCGCTACCACCGGCGCCGCCCGCTCCGGTGCCGTCAGCGGTGGCGTTGTTACCACCGGCCAAGACACTGCCCAGACCGCCGGCACCACCGGTGCCGCCACCGGTGGCATCACCTCCGATACCACCGGTCGCAATGCCACTGGCCGCGCCACCGTCACCGCCGACATCCTTGTAGCTGTCGTGGAAACCGCCACCAATCTGGCCCATACCTCCAGCACCACCGGTGCTGCCGTCGCCAGTGCCCGTACCACCGGCACCACCGGTGGCCTCACCAGTGGCACTGCCACCCGAACCGCCGATGTCACCCAAGCTCGTGGCCACCTGGCCGGTACCGCCCGCGCCACCGGTACCGCCGGCGACGCCTGCGCCGCCCTCACCGCCGCTCGCGGTGGCGTCGGTGATACTGCCGCCATTGGCCGCCGCGACCTCCGCGTCACCACCCTGGCCACCGGTGCCGCCGTTAGCGTCACCGACCCCACCGTTACCAGCACTGGCAATGCTGTTGGTGACTTCGCTGTTTGCGCCATCGGCGCTCACCGTGGCCGCACCGCCGGCAGCACTGTCACTGGCGTTGCCGCCGGTCGCTGAGACCGTGTCGATCACGCCACCGTCAGTGGCCGACACATCGGCGCTCCCACCGACACCGCCCGAGCCGCCGTCACCACCG
This sequence comes from Mycolicibacter senuensis, assembly GCF_002101885.1. GTDB lineage: Bacteria > Actinomycetota > Actinomycetes > Mycobacteriales > Mycobacteriaceae > Mycobacterium > Mycobacterium senuense. Next base: position 88,494 of record NZ_LQPS01000039.1, on the reverse strand, counting down.
GTGACGGTGGCATTGCTAACCGAGCTGTCCGCACCCACAGACGTCAGGGTCGCCGCGCCGCCGTCGAATCCATCACCGGCTTTGCCGCCGGTCACGGTGCTGTCGGCGACACTGCCACCGCTGTTGATCACCAGCGAGGCCTGGCCACCTGCGGCGTTGTCGCTGTTCTGGCCGCTTTCGACCGTGACGTTGGAGACGCTGCCGTCGGTGACCGTCATCGAGTTGTTGGCACCGTTGGCGCCGTTGACGCCGTTGGCTTCGCCGTCGGTGCCATCGCCGCCGTTGACGTGACCGTCGGTGATGGTGCCACCGTCGGCGGTCATCGTTGCGCTGCCGCCGCTGCCGCCCTTGCCGCCGTCGGCCACGGCGTTGCCGTCCCCGCCGTTACCACCGCTGCCGCCGGTCGCGGTGCTGTCGGAGCTGACGGAACCACCGTTGAGGGTGGTGATGGTCGCATTGCCACCACCGGCACCCGCGCCGCCGTCGAAGCCGTCGCCGCCCGCGCCGCCGTTGCCGCCATCGCCGCCGGTGGCGGTACCAGTGTCGGGATCGGCTAGCGCCTGGCCGCCGTTGGCTCCCGCACCGCCGGCGCCGCCGTTGGTGCCGCCGGCACCACCGTTGCCACCGTTACCGCCGAAGCCCGTGGTGCCGTCACCGTTTCCGTTGCCACCCATGCCGCCGCGGCCGCCGTCGCCACCGTCGCTGCCGACGCCGTCGCCACCGTCACCGCCGGTACCACCGTTACCGCCGGTAGAGCTGGCGCCGGTGGAGGTCACACCATTGGAAACAAAGATGTTGGCCCAGTAGCCGCCGCCGCCGTCGCCGCCTTCGGCACCGTCCGTACCGTCGAGACCACCGTTGCCGCCGGTTCCGCCGGTCACGGTGCCGTTCGTGATGGTGCTGCCTGTGTCACTGGCGTTGAGCCAGGCACGCCCACCGTCGCCGCCGTCACCGCCGAGGCCGTCACCGCCGTCGCCGGCAGTGGCGTTGGAGCCCGTGATTTGTCCGCCGTTCAGGCCGGCGATGTTGGCGCTGCCGCCCTTGCCGCCCATAGCACCAGCAACGTTGGCATCGCCACCGTTGCCGCCACTGGCGTGGCTGTCAGAGACCACACCCGTTCCGCTGGACAGCAGGAGTCCGTAATCACCGTCACCACCGATACCTCCATTGGAGGCGTTACCGCCGTGACCACCGGTCGCGGTACCGGCCGAAACACCGCCGGAGGCACCTTGATAGCCGGCCTGGACCCAGCCGTCGGAACCGCTACCGCCGATGCTGTCGTCACCGGTGGCGTTGCCGCCATTACCGCCGGTGGCCGTACCGCTCGCGGTGCCGCTCGCAGCCGCGTTGACCGAGCCAATGCCACCAGCGCCGCCGACGCCACCGTCAGTTCCGGTGCCGCCCTTACCGCCGATGCCCTCACCGCTGGCGTGGGCGCCCGCGCCGTGGGCGTCGATTTCGCCGTCGCCACCGTCGCCGCCGGTGCCGGTGCCGACAGCATCTCCGCCCGCACCGCCGGTGGCGGTGCCGTTGGCGGTACTGGCCGCGCCGTCAGCGGCGATCAGCCCCTGCCCGCCGGTCCCGCCGTCACCGCCCGCAGCGGTGGTGGAGCCGTCGCCGCCGCTGCCGCCGGCGCCACCGGTCGCGATACCGCTGGCTGCCCCACCGTTGCTGGAGATGACGGCCGCGCCGCCACCACCGCCACCGCCGCCACCGCCGTAACCCGGGCCGGTGGCGTCGCTCACGGCACCGCCGCCGCCCGCTCCACCGGATCCACCGGTCGCGCCGGTGCCGATGCCGGCGCCCATACCGCCGGCACCGCCGGCACCGCCGTTGCCGGCCGCACCACCATCGGCCGCCGCGCCACCGGTGCCGCCGGTACCACCGGTGCCACCGGACTGGGCGATCAGCGCGCCGCTGCCAATGCCGTCGCCGTCACCACCCTGGCCGCCGGTACCGCCGTCACTGGACGTGCCCGCGCTGCCGGCGTTGCCGTCGCTGCCACCGGTACCCGTACCGGCCAGGCCAACGGCACCAGCCGCACCGCCCTCGGCGCCGTTACCGCCGTTACCGCCATCGCCCGCGACGTCACCGCCGCCGCCGCCGGCACCGTCACCACCGTCGCCCGCGGTACCGGCGTTACCACCGTTACCGGCGTCACCGCCGTCGCCCGCGGTACCGGTGGCGCTGGCACCGCCCACAGCGCCGTCACCACCGGCGCCACCGGCACCGGCGTTACCGCCATCAGTGCCGGACTGGCCGCTGCCGGCCGGGGCGGTCCAGCCCGTACCGCCGTTACCGCCGTTACCGCCGTTGCTGCCGGTAGCGCCCTGGCCACCATCGCCGCTGACACCGTCGGTGCCGGTGGCCGAGCTACCGCCGGCGCCGCCGTCACCACCTTGGCCGTACTGGTAGCCCCCCGGCGCCCACGTGACGGGCTCACCACCGGAGCCCTGCCCGCCGGCGCCGCCGTTACCCGCGGCCTGACCCGGCAGCGCATCGCCACCGTTGCCGCCCTGGCCGCCGTCACTGTTCGTGCCGCCGTCACCACCGTCACCGCCTTGACCACCGTTGCCCGAGCCGGCCGCGCTGCCACCGGCGCCGCCTTCGCGGCCCACGCCGCCCCAGCCGCCGACGCCGCCCTGGCCGCCGTTGCCGCTCAGGCCGCCGTTGCCGCCGTTGCCGCCAACGGCGGTGGTGTTGCCACCATCACCGCCGCTACCGCCGGCACCACCATTGCCCGTGGCACCCAACGCATCACCGCCGGCACCGCCGACACCACCCCAGCCGCCTACGCCGCCCCAGCCACCGTGGCCGCCATTACCGGTACCGGTCGCATCCCCACCGTTGCCGGCCACCGCACCCGCGGCACCGCCATTGCCACCGGCACCGCCGACACCACCGTCACCATCGACTGAATCACCACCGGCACCGCCCGATCCGCCGCCGAGGTTGTTCGTACCACCGGCGTTGCCGCCGAGACCACCGTCGCCGGTTCCGGTGCCGTCACCACCGTTGCCACCGGAACCGCTCTGCCCCGCGTGGCCGCCGGCGCCACCTGCGCCACCGGTGCCCGTCCCGAACGCGGTGCCACCGGCGCCACCGCCGGCACCGTTTCCGCCCGACGAACCGTTGCCACCCTTGCCGCCATCACCGTCGGCCGCGGTCGAATCCGAACCCGCACCGCCGTTTCCAGCGTTACCGCCGGCACCACCGGCACCGCCGGCACCACCATCACCGGAGCCGAGCGCGTCACCGCCGCCACCACCCAAGCCGCCGTTGCCACCGCGACCACCGTCGCCACCGTCCTGGCCGACACCGTCGGCATCCGACACGCCGGCCGAACCGTGACCACCATTACCGGCGGCACCACCTTGGCCGCCGGCACCACCGTGGCCGGTTCCCGCGCCCTGACCGCCGGCGCCACCATGGCCGCCATCACCAGCTTGAGCACCCTCGATACCGGCGTTACCGGCCGCAACCGCCGACCCATCGCCGCCGTCACCACCAGCACCGCCAACACCACCAGCACCGCCGGTGCCCTCCACGGACACATCACCGCCGGCACCACCATTGCCGCCGAGACCACCGGGACCAGCGGGGAAAAGAGCCTGGGAGTCCGAACCACCAGCACCCTCACCACCGTTACCACCGGCACCACCGTTACCGGTGGTGGCGTCACCACCACGGCCACCATTGCCGCCCGCACCACCAACAGCAGGTTCAAAGGCAGCACCCGCACCGCCATCACCGCCGCGGCCGCCATCACCGACCGAGCTGGCAGTACCGCCATCTCCACCATTGCCGCCGGCCTGGCCGACCGGGATAGGACCGACCAGGTAGAAGCCCTCGCCGTCGCCGCCTTGACCGCCGTTACCGCCGCCGCTACCGGTGCCCGCAGTGCCGTCGTCGCCATCACTGCCACCTGCACCCGCGCCGGCCAGACCGACGTTGCCGGCCGCACCGCCTTCGGCGCCGTTACCACCGTCACCGCCGTCACCACCGGTGTTCGTGCCGCCGCCACCGGCGCCGTCACCGCCATCACCGGCCGTGCCCGCGCTGCCGCCGTTGCCAGCGTTGCCGCCATCACCGGCGTTGCCGTTGGCGCTGGCGCCGCCCGCGCCACCGTTGCCTCCCAGGCCGCCGGCACCAGCGTTACCGCCGTCACTGCCGGATTCACCACTGCCAGCCGGGGCGGTGTAGCCGTGACCACCGTCGCCGCCTGTGCCACCGCTACCGGCATTACCGCCGTGGCCACCGGCACCTGCAATCGAGCCACCGGCACCACCGGCACCACCGTTACCACCGGTGCCGCCTACGCCACCCTCAGTGCCGTCGGTGTTGCTGTCGGTACCGGCATCGCCGGCCAGACCGGTGGCGCCGTCACCACCGTGGCCGCCGGCCCCGCCGTTACCGTGGTCGCCACCCTTACCACCGGCGCCACCGTGACCGCCCGCGGTCCCCGGCACAGCACCTGGATCGGTGGCTGCGTTGTAGCCGTCGCCGCCCTTGCCGCCGTTGCCGCCGGTGGTCGGCGTGGCACCATCCGTACCTGTTTGACCCGCGGTCGCGCCGGTGCCGACCTGGCCGGCCTCGCCGCCGGTACCGACGTTGCCGCCGTCGCCGCCCTTGCCGCCTTCTGTGTTGATGGCATCGCCATTCGCGCCGTCGCCACCATTGCCGGCCGCGCCACCAGCGCCACCATCACCGGCGTTACCACCGGTGCCGGTGCCGCTGCTACCACCGTTACCACCGGTGCCGCCGGTGCCACCAGCGCTGCCGTCTTCACCGGCATCGCCGGGATTGACACCGTTTTGGCCGTTGTAGCCGGCACCACCGGCACCACCGGTGCCACCGTCACCACCGTCGCCATCGGTGGCACGCGTGGTCCCATCGATCTCTAGGCCGCCCTTACCGCCATCACCACCGGTGCCACCGTCACCACCGGTACCGCCGTCGACACCCAACGAACCGGCCTCACCGATGTGGCCGGTTCCACCGTGGCCGCCGTCGCCACCGATACCGGCGGTGCCGTCATCACCACTGTCAGCCGTACCGCCCTTACCGAGCCCACCGGCACCGCCCTTGCCGGCATCCCCACCGGCACCACCAGCGCCACCGGCATAGCCATCGAGGTGGGTGTCGGTGCCATCAGCACCATCAGCACCCCGACCACCAGCACCACCGGAACCACCAGCACCACCGACACCGCCCAGGCCCAGCTCACCAGCCGTGGAACCCGAGCCGCCAGCACCACCGGCACCACCAGCACCACCATTGGTGCCCGACTCACCAGCACCACCAACAGCACCGTCACCAGCACCTTCGACCGCGTCGGTGCCCGACTGACCCTCATAGCCCGCACCACCGGCACCACCGGTGCCACCATTACCACCGACGCCATCGGTGGCACGCGTGTTGTCGACCTCTAGACCGCCCTTACCGCCGTCACCACCGGTACCGCCGTTGCCGCCGTTACCGCCGTCGACACCCAACGCACCGGCAGCACCTTCGAAGCCGTCGCCACCGACACCACCGTCGCCACCGATACCGGCCGTGCCGTCATCACCACTGGCAGCCGCGCCGCCCTTGCCGAGACCACCGGCACCGCCCTTGCCGGCATCACCACCGACACCACCAGCGCCACCGGCATAGCCGTCGAGGTGGGTGTCGGTGCCATCAGCACCATCAGCACCCCGACCACCGGCGCCACCGGAACCACCAGCACCACCGACACCGCCCAGGCCCTGCTCACCAGCCGTCGAACCCGAGCCACCGGCACCACCGGAACCACCGTTACCACCATTGGTGCCCGACTCACCAGCACCACCAACAGCACCGTCACCGGCACCTTCGGCAGCGTTGGTGCCCGACTGACCCTCATAGCCCGCACCACCGGCACCACCGGTGCCACCGTTACCACCGACGCCATCGGTGGCACGCGTGTTGTCGACCTCTAGGCCGCCCTTACCGCCGTCACCACCGGTACCGCCGTTGCCGCCGTTACCGCCGTCGACACCCAACGCACCGGCAGCACCTTCGAAGCCGTCGCCACCGACACCACCGTCGCCACCGATACCGGCCGTGCCGTCATCACCGCTGGCAGCCTGGCCGCCCGCACCGAGGCCACCGACACCACCCTTACCGGCGTTACCACCGGCACCACCAGCACCACCGTCATAACCATCGACATGGGACGCCGTGCCCTCAGCACCATCAGCACCGTCACCACCAGCGCCACCGGAGCCACCGTTACCACCCGCTCCACCAGCACCCTGCTGGCCCTGCGTCGAACCCGAACCACCGGCACCGCCGGCACCACCGTTACCACCATTAGTGCCCGACTCACCAGCACCACCAGCCGCACCGACACCAGCGCCTTCGACCGCGTCGACACCGTCCTGGCCGTCGTAACCGTCACCACCGGAACCACCGGCACCACCATTGCCGCCCACACCATCATCGGCACGCGTGTTGTCGGCCTCCAGGCCGCCCTGGCCGCCGTCACCACCGGTACCACCGTTGCCGCCGTTGCCGCCGGCCACACCCGCGGTGGTGGAGTCGGCACCTTCGAAGCCGTCGCCACCGACACCACCGTCACCACCGACACCAGCCGCGCCGTCATCACCGCTGGCAGCCTGGCCGCCCGCACCGAGGCCACCGACACCACCCTTACCGGCGTTACCACCGGCACCACCAGCACCACCGTCATAACCATCGACATGGCTTTGTGTGCCCTCAGCACCATCAGCACCGTCACCACCGTCACCACCGGAGCCACCGTTACCACCCGCTCCACCAGCACCCTGCTGGCCCTGCGTCGAACCCGAACCACCGGCACCGCCGGCACCACCGTTACCACCATTAGTGCCCGACTCACCAGCACCACCAGCCGCACCGACACCAGCGCCTTCGACCGCGTCGACACCGTCCTGGCCGTCGTAACCGTCACCACCAGAACCACCAGCACCACCATTGCCGCCCGCACCATCAGCAGCACGCGTGTTGTCGACCTCTAGGCCGCCCTGGCCACCGTCACCACCGGCACCACCGGCACCACCGTTGCCGCCGGCCACACCCGCGGTGGTGGAGTCGGCGCCCTGGAAGCCCTTGCCGCCCTGGCCACCGGCACCACCGACACCGGCCGAGCCGTCGGTTCCGTCGGCAGCTTTCCCGAGGCCATCGCCGTTGGCGCCACCGGTACCGGCCTTGCCGGCGTTACCACCGGCGCCACCGTGGCCGCCGGCGGTGCCATCCACATGCGAGGCGGTGCCGTCAACACCGGCAGCGCCTGCCGCACCGGCGCCACCGTTACCGCCATTGCCACCGACACCACCGAAACCGTCTGCGCCCTCGTTGGCGCCCTGGCCGCCGACGCCACCGACACCGCCGTCGCCACCGACACCACCGTTGGTGCCGGCAGCGCCCGCGGTAGCTCCGGTGACACCGTTGCCGCCGTTGCCGCCCTTACCGCCGGCGCCACCGGCACCACCATCGCCCTGAAGCGCGCGGGTGCCATCGGTCTCCAGGCCGCCCAGGCCACCATCGCCACCGGCGCCGCCGGCGCCGCCGTTGGTGCCGTCGATGCGCCCAACGCCACTGTTGGAGCCGTCTACACCGTCGAAGCCCTGACCACCGGCACCACCCTTGCCACCGACACCGGCCGAGCCGTCGGTGCCAGCCGCGGCGGTGGTGCCGTCACCGTTGTCGCCACCGACACCACCCTTACCGGCGTTACCGCCGGCACCGCCGGCCTGACCCGCCGTGCCATCCACGTGAGCCGCGGTGCCGGCAACACCGTCGGCACCCGCAGCGCCGGCACCACCCGAGCCACCGTTACCGCCTTCGCCACCAGCGCCGTGGCTACCCGCATTGGCGCCCGTGCCGCCGACACCACCGGCGCCACCAGCACCACCGTTGCCGCCGTGCTCGCCAGCCTCGCCGGGGTCGACTCCGGCCAACCCGTCATATCCGGCGCCACCCTTACCGCCGGCGCCACCGTCACCGCCATCACCAGCGGCCGCACGGGTGTTGTCGGCTTCCAGACCGCCCAAGCCACCGTTACCGCCGGCACCACCGGCCTGACCGGCCCCACCATCGGGGTTAGCTTGCGTGCCGTGGACACCGTCGGCGCCGTCCTTACCGTCGCCACCGTTACCGCCGACACCCGCCGTCCCTGCCGCAGCCCGACTGCCATCAGCCTCCACACCACCGATGCCGGCATCCCCACCGACACCACCGTTGCCGCCCGCCGTACCCGCAAGCGCCAAAGCATCAGCGGCGGCGTCATAGCCATCGCCGCCTTCGCCGCCGTTGCCGCCCTTGCCCGCGATGCCACTGGCGCCGCTGTCAGCGAAAACTCCGTTACCCGAAGAACCACCCGAACCACCGACACCGGCGTTACCGCCGTTGCCGCCGGCCTGACCGGCCCCACCATCAGGGTTGGCGGCATCACCCTGAGAACCGCCACCACCGTGGGCACCATCAGTGCCGCTACCACCCTTGCCGCCGACACCACCAGCACCATGGGTACCGGCGGTCGATCCGGTGCCACCGACACCACCATCGCCACCGACACCACCGTTGCCACCCGAGACTCCTGCCGCCGCGCCCTCGGCGACCGCGTCATAGCCGGCGCCGCCCTTGCCGCCGGCGCCACCGTCACCGCCGACGCCCGTGGCCGCCCGGGACCCGTTGGCCTCCAGGCCACCCAGACCGCCGTTACCGCCGGCGCCACCGCTGGTGCCGGCCGTGCCGTCGGGGTCGACTGCGGTGCCCGCTTCCCCGGCAGCACCGTCCTTGCCGTCACCACCGGCACCGCCGACGCCGGCCGCACCCGCGGCCGCATGCGTCGTGCCATCAGCCTCCAAGCCACCCAGGCCCGCGTCGCCACCGGCGCCGCCATTGCCGCCCGCGGTACCCGCGGCGGCATCATCGTCGGAGGCCGCGTCATAACCCTTGCCGCCGGTACCACCGCTGCCGCCCTTGCCGGCCGTACCGGCCGTACCGCTGTCGGCCTGACCGCCGGCGCCGTGGCCGCCGGCGCCGGCCTGACCGGCATTGCCGCCCTGCCCACCGGCGTGACCCGCCGCGCCGTCGACGTGGTCGGCGGTGCCGTCGGCGCCGTCCGCGCCGTCGCTGCCGTCACCACCTTCACCGCCGTCGCCGCCGACCCCGCCGGCGCCCTGAGCACCTGCGGTGCCCGCGGTGCCGCTACCCATGAACCAGCCGCCCGCGCCGCCGGCGCCCGCCTTACCGGCAGCGCCGCCGTTGCCGCCCTGGCCGCCGTTACCGGCGTCGGTTCCATCGGCACCGTCGCCGGTGCCGTTAAGGCCGTCCTCGCCGTCGCCACCGGCACCACCGGCGCCGCCGTTACCGCCCGCGCCGCCCTTACCGCCGGCGCCGAACAGGTACGAACCCCTGCCGCCGGCACCACCGTTACCACCGGCGCCACCGTTCTCACCGGCGCCGCCATTGCCATCCGGGGCCAGGATGCCGGCCAAACCGGCGGCACCGGCCACACCATCACCGCCTTGGCCGCCGGCGCCGGCGGTGCTGAACAGACCCCACAGGGCGGCGTCACCACCGATGCCACCGGTGCCACCGGCGCCACCGGCGGTAACCGCGTCGCCGCCGTCACCACCGGCGCCACCGTGGCTGAACCAGGAGAACAGGCCGGCAGCACCACCGGCACCGCCATCACCGCCGAGGTAGCCGTCCCCACCGGCACCACCGTCGCCACCGAACAGGCCACCCTGACCGCCGGCACCACCGTCGATCAGGCCGTCCGTGCCGTCGGCGTCCCAACCGGCACCACCGGTGCCGAAGATCCACCCGCCGGCCGCGCCGTCTGGGTTCTCCGCGGTGCCATCGGCGCCGTTGCCAAACGGCATCCACCAGTTGATCTCGTTCCAGCTGAACGCCGCAGAACCGGGCAGGTCGAAACTGGCCGCCCCGACACCGCTCAGATCCAGATCAGACAGGATCACATCCCAGACGGCCGGGTCACCCACATTGTCGAAGAATGGCGACCAACTGACCGGGTCCAACACCAACTGCCAAGCGTCCTGATCAGCCCAGTCGGCGCTCAGGGTAGTCAGGGCATCGCCCAGGCCCTCGCCGAACAAGTCGATGAGCACGTCGTCGAAGTCCGCGTGCGCTGGCTGCACTCCCAGCGGGGACATGCCGAAGGCGAGGAAGGCTCCAATCGCCGTCCCGGCGCCGAACACCCGGCTGCTGCGACGCCCCTTGGAACCACTTTGACGATGACGGGCCATGGCGGCATCCCCTTAACTATACATATTGACGGCATAGCAAGATCTTCAGAAAGAAAGGTTAACATCTATTCTGAGCCAGTCAACTGTTGTTCACTGACACGGACGTCCGACCCCTGATCAGGCCGCGAACAGCGGTTTTGAGGCCTGCCGAGGGCCGCGGGAGATCGACATCAATTAATGAGATGATGAATGTTTCTCAGTAACTGTCCTCTTCGGATTAAGCCGACGTGACTGCCGGGTTGGGTTAGCCGGCGTTGCCGCCAAGACCGGCGTGGGGCGCGTGGTCGTGGGCTGTCAACCGCCCCGCACCCGCGGGATTCGTATGGCCGTGGTCAGCCGGAGCCCCTGACCATGGCCTCACCGTCTCAGTTGCTGCCAGCCGTCTCGGTGACGCTGTGCGAGCCGGTCTTCATGGAGCGTTCCCGGAAGGATCTGGCTCGGCGGGCCGCCGGACGCTATGCGCCGGGCACAAGGCACCGTTTCATCGGGGAGTTCGTGCTGGGCTCAGCGAGGCCATCTCCGCCGGCCGGAATGCCGCCGTGGGGGCCTGGATGGGGGCGTCGAATTTGCCGGTTACTAGGTCGTTGGCGCCGACGGTGCTGCCATACTTTCCGTGTGCATTTCCGCGCCCAGAGGCGTCGTTGCGCCGACTCGCCGCAGGCTTCGGTTACCTCCAGTGACGCCGACAGCCGGCGATAGCTGGACGAGGCCGTCAGGTAACCGCTAGCCGTCCGAATCAAGCACGACAGCGTGGCGTGTTGACGCTACAACGCCTGTGCGACCACGTGTCTCGGGCCTCCGAATCCTATACAAGCGCCCAAACCCCCGGTGAGTGATGCCAAATAACAACTGCGGCTGGGTCTTTCGACCCAGCCGCAGAATTGCATCGGTCGACGGCGGAACTACTAGGGGAGCCCGAATCGCCCAGCCCCCGTCCGGTTTACCGACGCCGTCACCGCTACCACCGATGACGGCGGTAGCGGTGACGAGGCGATTACGGCGCGTTATGACCGCTCGGCAGGGTGATGTCCTGATCGCTGGTGTGCACTCCCGGGCCACTGATGATGTCGTCAGACCCACCCCGTCCCGAGGGCCCACTGTTGTCGACACCGTCGCCGTCACCACCGTTGCCAGCCGTGGCGGAGCCGTTGGTCCACGAGCTGCCATCGGGGTCATTGGCAATGTTGTCCGCGCCGACGTGGACGTACCCACCGTCGCCGCCAATCCCGTCAGCACCGATACCCTTGCCGCCCGTGCCGCCGACAGCAGTGACGTCGGTGGCCTTGGCATCCGGTCCCAACGCGGTGATCTGAGCAGGCGCGTTGTAACTGATATTGCCGCCCGTACCACCGTCTACGCCGGCACCACCGCTACCGCCAGTGGCGGATCCGCTGGCCTCGGCATTCGGACCGGTGGCACCGATGCTCCCGATGCTCCCGTTGCCGCCGACCGAGCCGGCGCCCGTCGCGGCACCTCCCGCACCGCCCAAGGAGGTTCCGTGTGCGAGGCCACCGTCGTAGGCGACGTAGGGCCGACCGGCCCAGATGTTGCCGTTTCCGGCCGTGCCGCCCTGGCTGCCGGCCCCGCTGGCGTTACCTCCGGCTCCACCGGTTGCGTCACCGTAAGCGGTGGCCCCATGCTGTGCGTCGATCAGGCCGTTGCCGCCGGTCCCGCCGGCCCCGCCGACGCTACCGTTACCCCCGGCTCCGCCGGTCACAGTGCTTGCAGCGCCGCCATTGTCGGCGTTGGCAGTCACGTGGCCGCCAGTCGCGGCCACGACGTTGGCGTCCCCACCGGTGCCACCGGTAGCACCGTTAGTGCCGCCGCTGCCGCCAAGCCCGCCGGTGGCGTCGGCATCAGAGATCGTGCTGTCTGCGCCGCTGATCCCAATGTTGGCGTTGCCGCCGCCGCCGCCCACGCCGCCAGCAGAGGCAGCCGTCCCGGCTCCGCCCGCGCCGCCGGCCCCGCCGGTAGCATCGCTATTTGTGAGGGAGCCGACGTCGCCACTGCCGTTGACCCCAGCGAAGCCACCGTGGCCACCGGCGGCACCGTCGTTGCCGGCACCGACTCCGCCGTTGCCGCCGGCACCGCCGGCACCGCCCAGGGAGTTGTTGTTGGTACCGAACCACATCTGCGCGTTGCCGCCGTCGCCACCGGCCCCGCCGAGAGCGCCGCCGGTGCCACCGTTCCCGCCGGCCCCTCCGGCGCCGCCGGTGGAGCTGCCACCGAGTGTGCTCGTCGCGGAAGTGCTGCTAGCGGCATCCAGATAGCCGTAGCCGCCGTTCCCGCCGTGCCCATTGCCGACGCCGGTACCGCTGTTACCGCCTGCACCGCCGGTAGCTGTGCCGTCGGTAGTGGTCCAGCCGTACTGGCCGATGACGAAGCCCGTACCACCCCTGCCGCCACTTCCGCCGTCATAGCCGTTGCCGCCAACCCCGCCGGTGCCGGTGCCGTTGATGGCATAGCCCCCGCTGGGGCTACCGCCGGTACCGGCGCCGACAATGCCCGCCCCGCCGGCCCCGCCGTGGCCGCCGGCGTAGCCGCTACCACCAGCGCCGCCGGTGCCGGTGCCGCTCGCGGTGGCGGTGTCGTGTCCGAATCCCGTGGCAGCGACCACCCAGCCGTTGCCTCCGTCGCCACCGACGCTGTTGTCGTCGGTACCGTTGCCGCCCGCCCCGCCGGTGGCGGTGCCGCTGGCCGAACCGCCTGGTGTGTCCTCGTAGCCGCCCCCGACGGTGGCCTTGCCGCCGCCACCGCCGGCGCCGCCGTCGATGCCATCGCCACCAGCGCCACCCGTAGCCGTACCGGTAGCGGTGCTGCCCGTGTTGTAGGCGTAAACGAAGCCGTCGCCGCCGGCACCACCAGTGCCGCCATTGCTGCCGTTGCCGCCCTCGCCGCCTGTCACCGTTGCGGTGTCAACCGCACCGCCGCCGGTTGCCAAGGCACTGGCCGCACCGCCGTTGCCGCCGGTGCCCGACCCGTCGTCGCTCACGCCGGTTCCCGCCGCACCACCGATCGCGTGGGTGTCGGTGATCGTGCTGTCGCTGCCGGTGGCGTTGACCGTCGCCGAGCCACCCGCAGCCGAGTCGCTGCCGGCCACGCCGGTGGCTGAGCTGCCGGTGATCGTGCCGCCGTGCTCTGCCTGCAGCAGCCCGAACCCACCGGCCCCGCCGTCGCCGGCGTTGCCGCCGGTCGCGGAGCTGCCGATCACCACGCTGTTGTCGTCACCGAGCTTGCCGGCGGCGGTCACCTTGGCCAGGCCACCGGCCTGGTCGCCGACGCTGTTGCCGGCGGTCGCGGTGCTGTCCTTCACATAGCCTCCGACGTTGGTGGCCTGCTGGCCCTCATTGCCGGTCTCGACGCTGGCCCGTCCGCCGGCAGCACCATTGACGCCGTCGGCGCCGTCACCGCCGTTGCCGCTGTTCGCGGTGCCGTTGATGATCACGCCGCCTGCCGAGTTGGTCTCAACTCGAGCCTGGCCACCAGCGCCACCAGTGGCGTCGTCACCCGAGCCGCCGTTGCCAGCGGTTGCAGTGCCATCGGCGTTGCTGCCCAGACCCAAAGCCCGGACCCACCCGAGGCCACCGTTGCCGCCGGTACCACCGTTGGAGCCGTCATTGCCGTCGCCGCCGTTGGCGGAACCCGTTGCGGTCGACCCGGCGCTCAGCGCCGCGACGGCACCTGTGCCGCCGTTACCGCCGGTGCCGCCGTCGCCGCCACCGCCGACCCCACCGATGGTGGTGCCGAAGCTGTTGGCCCCCGCTCCGCCGGCGAGAACATGGGCTCCGCCGCCCGTACCACCGGTGCCGCCGTTGCTGGCGTTACCGCCGGTGTTACCGGTAGCAGAGCCGTGGGCGGTGCCGCCCGGGCCGCCGTAGCCCAACGCGGCGTTGGAGTAGCCGCCTTCGATACTGGCCTTACCACCGTCACCACCGGTGCTGGTCGCGTCGGTGCCGCTGCCGCCAGCGCCGCCGGTGACCTGGCCGTAGGCGACACCGCCAGCGCCGGCAGTCAGGTTGCCTGCACCACCGGCACCGCCCTGGCCACCATCGATACCGGCACCGCCGACTCCGCCGGTGGCGGTGCTGTTCATACCCGTGTCGGTGTCACTGGTGACCGTGCCGTTGTTCGCGGTAATCACACCGGCACCGCCGGTTCCGCCGGTTCCGCCATCGGTGCCGCTGCCACCGGTATTGCCGACAGCGTCCGCGTAACCGACGGCACCAGCATTGTTGGCCAGGATCAACGCACCACCGCCGTCACCGCCGATTCCGCCATTGGCGTCACCGCCCCCGGCGTTACCTCCGGTTGCGCTGCTGTGGGCAATGCTGCTGCCGGTGCCGTCTGCCACGATGCCCGCGCCGCCGCCGGTGGAGCCGTTGCTGCCCACCCCGCTGGTGCTACCGGCAGCACCAGCGCTGCCGTTACCACCGATCGCGATGTTGTCGCTGACGGTGCCGCCGTTGGTGCCGATGATGATGGCGCCACCGCCGCCTGCACCGCCGCCACCGCCCTGGCCCGCGGTCGTACCGTCAGCAGCCGCCCCAGTCCCGCCGCCGCCGCCGTGACCGCCGGTCGCACCGTCACCGATGACGCCACCGTCGGCACCGGTGCCACCGTTACCGCCGGCACCCGCAGTGCCCTCACCGCCGGTGGCCACAGCCCCACCATTACCGCCGGCGCCACCGTGACCGCCGGTGAAGCTGCCGGCGCCACCGTCACCGCCGGTGCCGCCGTTACCGGCGGTTCCATCGATGGTTGCGCCACCGTTACCGCCGGTGCCACCCGAGCCGCCAGTGGTCAAAGTCGTGGCGAGAGTGCTTTCGTCAGTGGTGTCGGCCGGTGCGCCGGTCCCACCGTCGCCGCCGTCACCACCGGCGCCGGCCTGGCCGTCCTCGGAGCTACCGCCGACACCACCGTTACCGCCGTGGCCACCGGCCAGCGTGCCGTATAGGCCGGTGTTGCCCTCGCCGGTGGTGTCACCGCCGACGCCGCCGTCGCCACCGTTACCGGCGGTGTCGGTCCCGGTCGCATTCGCACCGGCACCGCCCTGTCCGCCGTAGCCGCCGTGGCCGGAGCCCTCGCCACCGGCACCACCCGTACCACCGTTGCCGCCAATGTGGTCCCCGCCGACCGCGCCGCCGGTACCACCGTTACCACCAGTGCCGCCATAGACGCCCTTGCCGCCGACACCACCGTCACCACCGGTCCCGGCGTGGAAGCCGGTCCCACCGTTACCACCGTTGCCACCGGAAGCACCCGCACCGATCGAGGCGGGGTTTGCTGGGCTCAGGCCGTTGCCGATGAAGTTGCCATCGCCATCCCTGGCCGCGTCGCCACCGACACCACCGGTGCCGCCATTGCCGCCGTCACCCTGGTGAGCGTGCGTGCCATCGGCCTCGAGACCGCCCTGGCCGCCGTTACCGCCGTTACCACCAGTACCGCCGGCCGTCGGCGAGTTGATGCCGCTCTGCGTACCGGCTTGACCGGTCGCGCCGTCACCACCGTTACCGCCGACGCCGGCCGCACCAGCAGCCGCATGGCTGCCGTCAACCTCTAGGCCGCCCTTGCCGGCGTTGCCGCCGACGCCGCCGTCGCCGCCGTGGGCACCGGCCACCGCGAGCGGGTCAGTGGCGGCGTCGTAGCCCTGGCCACCGGTACCACCGTTGCCGCCCTTACCGGCGCTGCCGTTGGCGCCGTCGGCGGCGTGGTTGCCGCCACCGGAGTCACCACCGGCGCCACCCTTGCCCGCGTCGCCGCCATCGCCACCGTTGCCGCCGGCACCACCGGTCGTGCTGGTCGCCGTGCCCGCCTTGCCCACGCCGCCGTTGGCGCCGTCGCTGCCGCTACCACCGGCACCACCAACACCGCCAACGCCATGCGCCCCGTCCGTGGAGCCCTCACCGCCAGCACCACCAGCACCGCCGGCACCACCATTGCCACCATCGGTACCCGGCAAAGCGTCCTCGTCGGAGGCGGCGTCATAGCCGGCACCACCAACACCACCTTCGCCACCGTTACCGCCGACGCCCTGGATCCCGGCCAGGCCATCGGCACCCTTGGCGGCGAACCAACCGCCCGCACCGCCCGCGCCCGCGTTACCGGCGGCACCACCGGCACCACCTTCGCCACCGTCACCAGCGGCCGTGCCGTCCGGGTCGTCCGCGTCACCGGCGGTGCCGGCCGCGCCCTCGCCACCTTCGCCGCCGGCGCCACCAATGCCACCCGCGCCGCCTTTACCGCCGGCGCCAAAGAACGTCGAGCCCTTACCGCCGGCGCCGCCGTTACCGCCCTTACCGCCGGTACCACCGTTGGTTCCGTCAGCGCCGGCCACCGCGCCCGCCGTACCCGCAGCACCGATCGCACCGGCGCCACCGTCACCACCGTTACCCGCGGTGCTGAAGAAGCCCCACGTAGCGGCGTCACCACCATTGCCGCCGTTACCGCCTTCGTCGCCGCCGGCACCACCGTCACCGCCGGAGCTGAACCACGAGAACAGCCCGGCGGCACCGCCGTCACCGCCGTCACCTGATTCGAAGCCGTTGCCGCCGTTACCGCCGTCGCCGCCGAACAGGCCGGCCTGGCCGCCGTCGCCACCGTTGTCGGCGTCGGCGCCGGTCCCCGTCCCGTCAGCGGTCCAGCCGTCGCCACCATTGCCCCAGATCCAGCCACCGGCGTAGCCATCCGGGTGGGCTTCGGTGCCGTCCTGGCCGTTACCGAACGGCATCAGCCAGTTGATGTCGCCCCAGTTGAAGGCGGCGGCCGAACCGGGCAGGTCGGCGACGGCCGAGCCCGCGGCGTTCAGGTCGAGATCGGCCAGGACCGCGTCCCAGGTGCTCTGACTGCCGAGGCCGTCGAAGAAGGCCGACCAACTGGCCGGGTCCAAGACCACCTCCCAGGCGCCCTGATCCCCGAGGTTGGCGCCCAACCCGGCGAAGGCGTCGCCCAGATCCTGACCGAGCAGGTCGATGAGCACGTCGTCGAAGTCGGCGTGCGCCGGCGCGACCGCGGTCGGGGCCATCCCGAACGCGAGGAACGCACCGACGGCGCTGCCGGCACCAACCACCCGGCTACGACGACGACCTTTGGACACACTTTGACGTTGACGAGACATGACCTGATTCCCCTTAGCTTGCACATAGCGGCGGCACAACAAACGCTGTGTGGGGCTACGTTAACGCTAATTCTCGTCGCGTCAACCCCGGTACACAAAGCCGGAATGACGCGAGTTACCCGTCAGTAATGGGCGCTAACATGGCCTTATAGGCCTGAATCAGCACTGTCTTGTCGGTCAAACTTTCTTAGAAAATTTTCCAATTCTCAGAAAAAGACTGCTTGTCTATTGGTTGCCAGATGCGCCTTCTGGCGAGCTATTCCCGCAGGTCATCGGCTTCTTTTAGCGCTTCGCCACTCGCCTGCCCCACTGGTCGCTGCCACCTCGGGTCGCCCCGAATGCTGAACACCGCCTCAACCTCAGCCACAGTTAATTGACGTACCCGTCAATTTAGTACACGTGAGGTGGACTAGATCGCTGCGGCCCCGTCGAGCCGAACAGGCGCGATAAGCACAGCCCACTAAAGGCTTTCTGACGCCACAGCTTGACAGGTGGCGCCGTGAAACTAACCTCGCCATTCACTTAGCTGCGGTAATGATTCTTGTCGGTAATCAGGATGCATGTTGAATGGTGTCACTGCTTCAACCGGGAAAAGCGCAGTTCGAACGCATGCGCCGGCCTTCACGCTCGACCCCGCGGGCCGCCGCGCCGTGGACGGCACGGCTGCTGCGGTCCCGCTCCAGCCCGTTCGATCCCACGCCTCCACCTCGCTTACGTAGACCACACAAACTCAGCCTCGTCATAGAAAACGGCGGGGGAGGGGGTCCAGCCTGAGCTCGTGCTGGTAGACGCTGACGGACTCACGTACACGAGAGCTCCACCGTCGCGGGCCGCCTCCGCGGGCGTCTTCCTGGCGTTCGGGCTCCCGCCTTGGACACCACTGTCGCTGGGACACGGCGAAGTTTCTGACGACGTCGTCGAGCAGATGCTGTCGCCGTTCCCGGCTACCGCCCCGGACTGCCCATCCCCGGGGCGGTCGCGATATTATGTACTTATACACTGTTAATATGTATGCATGACGGTGAAGCGGACAACAATCGAGCTCGACGAGGAGCTGGTGCGCAAGGCCCAGTCGGTGACCGGCAGCACGCTGCGATCCACGGTGGAATCAGCGTTGCGCCGGCTGATAGCCGAGGCGCAGGGCGAGGCCGACGAGCGGCGGCGACGGATCACCGAGCACCTGGCGAGCGCGGGCAAGCAGGTCGACACCGATGCGCTGTTGTCTGACCAGGCGTGGCGATGACCCTCTGGCTGCTCGACAAGAGCGCGCACGTGCGGCTTGTGGGCGGTGCGGCGTTGCCGGACGATATCGACCTGGCCGACGTGGCTCTCTGTGAGATGAGCGAACTCGAGTGGCTGTACTCGGCGCGGTCCGGCGCCGACTACGACAGCCAGTCCGCCGCGGTTCGTGACGCCTACCCGGTGCTGTCCGCACCGGCCGACATCTTCGACCGGGTTCGCCGCCTTCAGCGTGATCTGGCCCATCATCGCGGGATGTGGCATCGAACGCCGTTACCCGACTTGTTCATCGCGGAGACAGCGCTGTACCACGGGGCCGGCGTCTTGCATCGCGACCGCGATTACCAGCGGATCAGCAAGGTGCGGAGCGACTTTCAGGTCCGCGAACTCCGCTGAGCTTGCCATCGCCCGCGGACCTCCCGTACTGCCCCGGAAACGACTCAGCACCGGCTGCGCGACTGGCGCAACCGGTGCTGAGATCGGATAACGGATTCTGAAGGGGGTTACTCCGGCTGGCAGAGGTTGTCGAGCACGTCGATCTGACCGCGCAGCTGGTCGCGCAGCGGCTGCTGCACCGAGTCGTCCGGCGAGTGCCCGGCCAGGTAGTTGATGCTCAGCGCCTCCAGCGTGTCGGCCATGTCGCCGACGGCCTTGGACAGGTCATCCGGGGTGGCCGGATTGGCCTCCAGGCGCTGGTGCAGGAACGCACCGCCGGCGAACAACGACAGCCGGGCGTTGGTGCCGACCGCCAGGTCACCGGCCAGGTCGCCGGGCACCGGGTTCTGCAGGTTGGTGTTGAACTGGGTGCCTTGGCGCACCACGGCCTGCGCGTCGCAGATCTTGCCCTTGGCTTCCTGGCGCTGATCGCCGGAGAATTTCTGGCCCGTCGACGGGTAGAACCAGCCGAAGACGGCCAACACGATGGCGAGCACCGACAACGCGAGAGCGGCGATCGTCGGCACCGACAGTCCCGAGGACGAAGTGGAAGTTTTCGGAAAACCCGCGGTCTTGGGCTTGGCGGGCTTGGCCGAAGAGGCGGAATCTGTGGGGGGAGTCTCAGGCATTGCGCGATCGTAACGGTAGTCATCCGATTAGTCACGCGGAACCGGTTTGCGGGCGCGTTGGCGGTACCCTCACTTGCGATGTTGAGCACCGAGTTGCAGACGACCACGCGGCGGCTGACGGGTTGGGGCCGCACCGCGCCGAGCGTGGCGCAGGTGCTGTCCACCCCGGACGTCGAGATCATCGCCAAAGCCGTGGCGCGCGCATCCGATCACGGATCCCTCGCGAACCGGCGCGGCGTGATCGCCCGCGGCCTGGGTCGCTCCTACGGCGACAACGCCCAGAACGGCGGCGGCCTGGTCGTCGACATGACCGCGCTGAACCGGATCCACTCGATCTCCGCCGATGACGGCGTCGTCGACGTCGACGGCGGCGTCAGCCTGGACCAGTTGATGAAGGCCGCCTTGCCGTTCGGCCTGTGGGTACCGGTGCTGCCGGGCACCCGCCAGGTCACCATCGGCGGCGCGATCGCCTGCGACATCCACGGCAAGAACCACCACAGTGAGGGCAGTTTCGGCAACCACGTGGTGTCGATGGAGTTGCTGACCGCCGACGGTTCGGTGCGGCATCTGACTCCGGACGGCTCCGAGGCCGAGTTGTTCTGGGCCACCGTCGGCGGCAACGGGCTGACCGGGATCATCGTGCGCGCCGTCATCGCGATGACCCCCACCGAAACCGCGTACTTCATCAACGACGGCGACAACACCGCCGACCTGGACGAGACCGTGGCGTTCCACAGCGACGGCAGCGAGGCCGACTACACCTACTCTTCGGCCTGGTTCGACGCCGTCAGCGCGCCACCGAAACTCGGCCGGGCGGCCATCACCCGGGGCCGGCTGGCACTACGCGACGAGCTGCCCAAGAAGCTGGCCCGCAACCCGCTGAAATTCGACGCGCCGCAGCTGATGACGGTGCCCGACATCTTCCCGAACGGGTTGATGAACAAGCTGTCGGCCAGCGTGATCGGCGAGCTGTACTACCGGCGCGGCGGGCACTACCGCGGCAAGATCCAGAACCTGACGCAGTTCTACCACCCGCTGGACCTGCTGGGGGAATGGAATCGGGCCTACGGCACGGCGGGTTTCGCCCAGTACCAGTTCCTGGTTCCCACCGAGGCGGTCGAGGAGTTCAAGGCGATCATCCGCGACATCCAGGCCAGCGGGCACTCGTCGGCGCTGAACGTGTTCAAACTGTTCGGACCCGGCAACCGGGCGCCGCTGAGCTTCCCGATGGCCGGCTGGAACGTCGCCATGGACTTTCCGATCAAGCCCGGGCTCGACGAGTTCCTCAACGGGCTGGACCGCCGGGTGATGGAGTTCGGCGGCCGGCTCTACACCGCCAAGGATTCCCGCACCACCGCGGAGAATTTCCACGCCATGTACCCGCGCATCGACGAGTGGATTGCGGTGCGCCGCAGGGCCGACCCCGACGGGGTCTTCGCCTCCGACATGGCCCGACGTTTGGAGCTGCTGTAGATGGTGCTTGACGCCACCGGAAATCCCCAGTCCATCCTGGTGCTCGGCGGTACGTCCGAGATCGGGCTGGCGATCTGTGCGCGCTACCTGCGCCACGCCTCGGCGAGCGTGGTGCTGGCCTGTCTGCCGGGCGATCCCGGCCGCGACGACGCCGTGGCGCAGCTGGAGGCGGCCGGTGCCAAGTCGGTGCGGGTGATCGACTTCGACGCCCTCGACACCGCCGCTCACCCGGCGATGATCGACGCCGCCTTCAGCGACGGCGATATAGATGTCGCGATCGTGGCGTTCGGCATGGACGCCGACGCCGAGGAGCTCTGGCACAACCAGGCCAAGGCCGTGCAGGTCGCCGGGATCAACTACACCGCAGCGGTTTCGGTCGGGGTGTTGCTGGCGAACAAGATGGGCGCCCAGGGCTTCGGGCAGATCATCGTAATGAGTTCGGTGGCCGGTGAGCGGGTGCGCCGCACCAACTTCGTCTACGGCTCCACCAAGGCCGGGCTCGACGGCTTCTACCTCGGCCTGGGTGAGGCGCTCCGCGACGACGGGGTGCGGGTGCTGGTGATCCGGCCCGGCCAGGTGCGCACCCGGTTCTCCGCACACGTCAAGGAGGCGCCGCTGACCGTCGACAAGGAAGACGTCGCCGAGCTGGCGGTCACCGCGGCCGCCAAGGGCAAGGAATTGGTGTGGGCGCCAGGGGCTTTCCGCTACGTGATGATGGTGCTGCGGCACGTCCCGCGGGCGATCTTCCGCCGACTGCCCATCTGATCCCGGTCGCCTCCCCTATGCCGCCCACGCCTCACCGCCCCCCGCCGAGTGTGCGTTTTGGCATGAAATCACCGGCATATCGCGCCCAAACCGCACACTCGGCGCGCTGCCACCCCCGGGCGATCGCCCGCTGTCGCTCAAAGGCGGGCAACAGCCACACCCCCTCCGCCGCCGCCGACTCGACAGGCCGCCGCTGATGCGCACCGCGCTGGCCACCGTCGGGCAGATGATCCTGGCCGGCGTCATCGCCGTCGTCGTCGCCGTGGTCGCACTGCTGGCCATCGCCCGGGTGCAATGGCCGGCCTACCCGTCGTCGAACCAACTGCACGCGCTGACCACCGTCGGGCAGGTCGGCTGTCTGGCCGGGTTGGCCGGCGCCGGCTTGCTGTGGCGGCGCGGCCGGCGGGCGCTGGCGTGGCTGGCGGCGGTGGTGTTAACCAGCGCGTTCTCGGTGGTGACGCTGGCGATGCCGCTGGGCGCCACCAAGCTGTATCTGTTCGGGATCTCGGTGGACCAGCAGTTCCGCACCGAATACCTGACCCGGTTGACCGACAGCCCAGCGCTACACGACATGACCTACCTCGGGCTGCCGTCGTACTACCCGCCGGGCTGGTTCTGGCTGGGCGGCCGGGCCGCGGCGCTGACCGGCATCCCGGGCTGGGAGATGTACAAGCCGTGGGCGATCACCTCGATGGCGGTGGCGGCCGCGGTCGCTCTGGTGCTGTGGAACAAGCTGATCCGCTTCGAGTACGCGCTGATCGCCACCATCGCCGGCGCCGCGATCACGCTGGCCTACAGCTCCCCGGAGCCCTATGCGGCGATGATCACCGTGTTGCTGCCGCCGGTGCTGATCATGGCCTGGTCGGGCCTGCGGGCCCCCGGGCGCCGCTCCTTCGCGAATGAC
Source organism: Mycolicibacter senuensis (assembly GCF_002101885.1). Lineage (GTDB taxonomy): Bacteria > Actinomycetota > Actinomycetes > Mycobacteriales > Mycobacteriaceae > Mycobacterium > Mycobacterium senuense. The sequence goes on along the minus strand of NZ_LQPS01000039.1, from coordinate 65,658 downwards.
GGCGCCGGCGGGCGAACGGGCGGAGGAGCCCTTGTGGGCACCGGCCTCTTCCTCGGCTTCGCCGCCACCTTCTACACCCTGCTGGTGGCCTACAGCGCGTCCACCGTGACGCTGATGGCGCTGCTGCTGGCGGCGTCGCGCCTCCGCGACGGCCTCAAAGCGGCGCTGCGCCCACTGGCCCGCCTGCTGGTGATCGGTGTCATCGCGGTGGCCATCGCGGCAATCACCTGGACGCCGTATCTGCTGGCCACACTGAACCACCCGGTCAGCGACACCGGCAGCGCCCGGCACTATCTGCCCGGCGACGGCGCCGAGCTGAGCTTCCCGATGCTGCAGTTCACCCTGCTCGGCGCGCTGTGCCTGCTGGGCACCGGATGGCTGGTGGTCAAAGCCCGCAGCTCCACCCGGGCGGGCGCACTGGCGATCGGCGTCGTCGGCGTCTACCTGTGGTCCCTGCTGTCGATGGTGTCGACGCTGGCCCGCACCACGCTGCTGAGTTTCCGGCTGCAGCCGACGCTGACCGTGCTGCTGGCCACCGCCGGGGTGTTCGGCTTCATCGAGGGCACCCGGGCGCTCAGCCGGGCCGGGACCGGTTGGCATCTGGTGGTGCATCCGGTGGCTACCGCCGTCGGGCTGGCCGGGGCGCTGGCGTTCACCCAGGACATCCCCGAGGTGCTGCGGCCCGACATCACCGTGGCCTACACCGACACCGACGGCCACGGCCAGCGCGGCGACCGGCGCCCGCCCGGCGCGGCGAAGTACTACGAAGCGGTTGACGCCGCCATCACCAAGGCCACCGGCAAGGCGCGCGACGAGACGGTGGTGCTCACCGCCGACTACAGCTTCTTGTCCTACTACCCCTACTGGGGGTTCCAGGGCCTGACGAGCCACTACGCCAACCCGCTGGCGCAGTTCTCCGCGCGCGCCGCCGCGATCGAGGCCTGGTCGAAGCTGGAGACCTCGGCGCAGTTCACCCGCGCCCTCGACGACCTGCCCTGGCCGGCGCCGACGGTGTTCCTGCTGCGGCCCGGTGCCGGGGACACCTACGCGTTGCGGCTGGCCAAGGACGTCTATCCCAACCATCCCAACGTGAAGCGCTACACCGTGGAACTGGACGCCGCGCTGTTCGACGGGCCGGCATTCAGCGTGGAGAAGATCGGCCCGTTCGTGCTGGCGGTGCGGCGGTGATGCGCTCGGCCACCTCGGCTGCGACCGCCAACGTGCGGCGGTCGGTGGCGGCCGCATAGCGGTCGGCCTCGGGGTCGTAGGTTGCTCCGGCGATCGACCCGTGATCGGCGGACAGCTCGTACGACTCCACCGGCCACCGGTGGTGCGCCAGGGCGGCGGCGAACTCGCGGCTGGCCGTCACCGGGACGACATCGTCGGATGTGCCGTGCAGCAGCGTGATCGGGCAGCGCCGGCCGCCCGGCAGCCCGGCCACCGGATGCTCGCCGCTGATCGGGTCGGCAACCATGAACGCGCCGGCCAGGCAGACCACGTGGGAGAAGCTGACGTCGTAGCGGCTCGCGTGCACCGCCAGCCCGGCGGCGGCGAGGCCGCCCATCGACCAGCCCACCAGGATCAGGCCGTCGGCGTCGTCAGCGCGTTCGCGCGCGAACTGCACCGATCCCAGCAGATCTGCGCGCCCGCCGTCGTCGTGGTGGGAATTCCAGTCGGGCACCACCACGTGCACGTCGTGCGCGGCCACCAGTTCGGCCAGCGGCCGGAGCGCCGTGCGGGCGTCGGGCTGCTTGCCGTGCCACAGCAGCGCGGTCCGCTGGGAACGCTCACCGAACAAATCGGCGAGCCGGCCGGGGGCGTAATCGACAGTGTCCATAGTCCGAGTCTGCCCGGCTAGACACACCACGCGGGGCCGCCGAGCGCCCCGATAGCATCTAGGTCCGTGACCGATACGCGCGCCGACTTCCGCATCGCTCGGGCCGTCGCCGTCGTCGCCGGCGTACTGGGCACCCTGCTGGCGATCCTCACCCCATTGTTGCCGGTCAAGCAGACCACCGCCGAACTCAACTGGCCGCAGAACGGTGCGTGGGCCAGCGTGCAAGCACCGCTGATCAGCTATGTGGCCACCGATCTGGACATCACCGTGCCATGCCGGGCCGCCGCGGGCCTGACCAAGACCAACACCGTGCTGCTGTCCACGGTGCCCAAGCAGGCGCCCAAGGCCGTCGACCGCGGACTGCTCATCGAACGCGTCAACGACGACCTGGTCCTGGTGGTGCGCAACGTGCCGGTGGTGGTGGCGCCGCTGTCGCAGGTGCTCGGCCCCGACTGCCAGAAGCTGACGTTCACCGCGCACGCCGACCGGGTCACCGCCGAGTTCGTCGGCCTCAAGCACGGACCCAACGCCGAGCACCCCGGCTCACCGCTGACCGGCACCCGCAGCGGCTATGACTTCCGGCCGCAGATCGTCGGCGTCTACACCGACCTGTCCGGGCCGGCGCCGGACGGACTGGACTTCAGCGCCACTGTCGACAGCCGCTTCTCCAGCGCGCCGACGCCGCTGAAGCTGGCCGCGATGATCCTCGGGGTGGCGCTGACGATCCTCGCGCTGATCGCCCTGCATGTGCTGGACACCGCCGACGGCACCCGGCACCGCCGGTTCCTGCCGGCCCGCTGGTGGTCGATGTCGCCGCTGGACGCGCTGGTCACCCTGGTCCTGGTGTGGTGGCACTTCATCGGGGCCAACACCAGCGACGACGGCTACATCCTGACCATGGCGCGCATCTCCGAGCACGCCGGCTACATGGCCAACTTCTACCGCTGGTTCGGCACCCCGGAGGCGCCGTTCGGCTGGTACTACGACCTACTGGCGGTGTGGTCGCAGGTGTCGACCACCAGCATCTGGATGCGACTGCCCACGCTGGGCATGGCACTGGCCTGCTGGTGGCTGATCAGCCGCGAAGTGCTGCCCCGGCTGGGCCACGCCGTCAAACACAGCACGGCGGCGGCCTGGACCGCGGCCGGCATGTTCCTGGCGTTCTGGCTGCCGCTCAACAACGGGCTGCGCCCGGAGCCGATCATCGCGCTGGGCATCCTGGCGACCTGGTGCTCGGTGGAGCGGGCGGTGGCCACCAGCCGACTGCTGCCGTTGGCGGTCGCCTGCATCATCGGCGCGCTGACGCTGTTCTCCGGGCCGACCGGGATCGCCTCCATCGGTGCGCTGTTGGTGGCGATCGGGCCGCTGCGCACCATCTTGCACCGGCGCTCGGCACAGTTCGGGTTGGCACCGCTGCTGGCGCCGATCGCCGCCGCGATCAGCATCACCGCGATCGTGATCTTCCGCGACCAGACGTTGGCCGGCGAGCTGGAGGCCAGCACCCTGAAATCCGCGGTCGGGCCCAGCCTGGCCTGGTTCGAGGAGCATGTCCGCTACGAGCGGCTGTTCCTGGCCACCCCGGACGGTTCGGTGGCGCGCCGGTTCCCGGTGCTGGCGCTGGGTGTCGCGCTGGCGGTGAGCGTGGCGATGGCGTTGCGCAAGGGCCGGATTCCCGGCACCGCGGCCGGGCCGAGCCGGCGCATCATCGGGATCACCATCATCTCGTTCATCGCGATGATGTTCACCCCCACCAAGTGGACGCACCACTTCGGGGTGTTCGCCGGGCTGGCCGGTTCGCTGGGTGCGCTGGCCGCCGTCGCGGTGGGCGCCGCGGCGATGCATTCGCGGCGCAACCGGACGCTGTTCACCGCGCTGGTGCTGTTCATCACCGCGCTGTCGTTCGCCAGCGTCAACGGCTGGTGGTACGTCTCCAACTTCGGGGTGCCGTGGTCGAACGCGTTCCCCAAGTGGCATCTGGCGTTCGCCACCGTGGGCGTGGGGCTGACGGTGCTCGCGTTGCTGGTCGCGGCGTGGTTCCACTTCGTCAACGGCGAGGACCGACCGCCGCGCTGGGCGGCGCTCTCCGGCTACCCGCTGGCAATCGCCTCCTGGGCGCTGATCACCTTCCAGGTGGTGTCGCTGACGGTGTCGATGCTCGGCCAGTACCCGGCGTGGACGGTGGGCCGGTCGAACCTGGCCGCCATTCCCGTGCTGGGCACCGGCAAGACGTGCGGGCTGGCCGATGACGTACTGGTGGAACAGGACCCCAACGCCGGGATGCTCGAGCCGATCGACACACCCGTCGCCGACGCACTCGGCGCGACGTTCTCGGCCGGGTTCGCGCCCAACGGGATTCCCGCCGACGTCTCCGCCGACCAGGTGATCGGCCCGCCCGGGCTGGGCCGCCTGGCCGACGACGACGCGCAGACCGGCGCCGAGACCAGCGGCGAGGCCGGCACCGAGGGCGGCACCACCGCCCGCGAGGGCATCAACGGCTCGCGGGCCCGGCTGCCCTACAAGCTGGATCCGGCCCGGGTGCCGGTGCTGGGCAGCTGGCGTCCCGGGGTGCAGGTGCCCGCGCAGCTGCGCTCGACGTGGTACCGGCTGCCCGCCGACCGGGCGAACGCCGGGCCGCTGCTGGTGGTGGCGGCCGCCGGCCGGTTCGACCGGGGTGAGGTGACCGCGCAGTGGGCCACCGACGCCGGTGCCGCCAACGACAAGCCGGGCGGCACCATCGACTTCGGTGACATCGGGGCGGTGCCGGCGTGGCGCAACCTGCGCACGCCGATGTCGGCGATCCCGGCCGAGGCCACCCGGATCCGGTTGGTGGTCCGCGACGACGACCTGGCGCCGCAGCACTGGATCGCGGTGACGCCGCCGCGCGTTCCGCAGCTGCGCAGCCTGCAGGACGTGGTGGGGTCGTCGGACCCGGTGCTGCTGGACTGGCTGGTGGGTCTGGCGTTCCCGTGCCAGCGGCCGTTCGGCCACCAGAACGGGGTGACCGAGGTGCCCAAGTGGCGGATCCTGCCGGACCGCTTCGGCGCCGAGGCGAACTCGCCGGTGATGGACAACAACGGCGGTGGCCCGCTGGGCATCACCGAGCTATTGGTGCGCGCGACCACGGTGCCCAGCTATCTGAACCACGACTGGTTCCGGGACTGGGGTGCGCTGCAGCAGTTGACGCCGTACTACCCTGCGGCGACGCCGGCTGAGCTGGAGCTGGGCACGGCGGTCCGGTCCGGGTTGTGGAGCCCGGCGCCGCTGCGGCACTGAGTTTCCTGGCGGTTTCTGGGTTTCTCCGCGCGGCACCTCGGCCCACAATGTGCTACATATGAGCTACAACGGTGCTACCCTGTCGTCATGGAAGTGGAGTCGGTGGGGATTCGTGAACTTCGACAGAACGCCTCGCGGGTCATCGACGCGGCGGCGAAGGGAACGACGTTCCAGGTCACCAACCACGGCGCGGCCACTGGTGTGGTGATCGTCAGGGGGCAGGACCCGTCGCCCGAGCAACCCTCCCGCGCCGCCCCCGAACGTACCGGCGCCAGTCCCGAACAGATCATGGCCTCGGGGTTGTATGACAGTCCCAGGCCAGACCATTACGAAGCCGAGATGTTGCGACTCGTCGAAAGCGGCCGGGATCAATCCGGTCGAGTCGGCGGCCCGTGAAGATCCACCTCGACACGAATCTGTTGATTCAACGCCCGCATTGGGAGCGCCTTCCGCCCGGGACCCACCAACTATTGGTGTCGGCAATTGCCTTCGCCGAATTCAGTGAGGGTACGACCCACCCGGATCCGCAGATCGCCGCGCGGGCACGGGTGGACCTCACCCGGTTACGCCACGCCTACGGGGAGGGCGTTGGGTTCACCCAGCGTGAAGCGGACGTGTACCGCGAACTGTGTGCGATCATCGCTGCCTCCGGGCGAACGACCGGCAGAAGGCGCCGGGTCGATGTGATGATCGCGGCCGTCGCCGTCGCCGACAACGCCGCACTGGCAACCCGCAACCCCGCCGACTTCGCCGGCTTGGACGCGGTGCTGCAGGTGATCGAGCTTTGATCCGACCTGCCTGCCGTCGCGGCTCCGGACCATTTGGACAGTTGCCCACCTCCGAGCGACAACGTGCGTTATGTCAGACCGCGATGGCAGGGTCCGGTCATGATGTCAGGCCGCGATGGCAAGGTCCGGTCATGACGTCGAAGGCGATCTCGGATGCGTTGCGATGGGAGCGCGAGCACGGCCGGGTGTACCGGCGCGGCCGCGGACTCTACGGCCCGGCGTTTATGCCGCGCAGCACCGAGTATCGGATCCACCAGCGGGTGATGGCGCTGCGCGCCCGGGCCGCCGCGTTGCGCGACCCGACATGACGTGCAGTGTCGCTCGTAGGCGGGCAACAACCACATATCTCCCGGCCGCGCGGCGGTGAGGGGCTTCCGCGCCCGACGGGCGGGACGGGGGTCCCCGGCTTCGGGACCCCGGTCGCATAACATCGAGGCTCGTGTCCTCCCCCTCCGCGCAGCCTAAGGACCAGCACCGCCATCGACTCGCCCGGCTGATCGCGGTGGTCGCCGGCATCGCCGGCGTGTTGCTGTGCGGCATCACGCCGCTGCTCCCGGCCCGACAGACCACCGCCACCATCGCTTGGCCGCAGGGCGTTGACGCGCAAGGCCACGTCACCGACGTCACCGCCCCGCTGGTCTCCGGAGCACCGCGCGGCCTGGACATCACCATCCCCTGCTCGGCCATCGCCACGCTGCCGGCCAGCGGCGGCCTGGTGGTGTCCACGGTGCCGGCCGGCGGCGTCGACGCCACCGCGCACGGCCTGTTCGTGCGAGCCAACAAGACCACCGTGTTCGCCGCCTACCGCGATCATGTGGCCGCGGCCGCCCCCCGCAACAAGATCGCCGACTGCAGCCAACTGCGCCTGTGGGCCAACCCCGGCGATGTCGGCGCCGAATTCGTCGGCATACCGGGTGCCTCCGGCAGCCTGCCGCCGGAGAACAAGCCGCAGATCGGCGGCATCTTCACCGAGCTCAAAGTCGGCCCGGAGCCGGGCCTGAGCGCGCACATCGCCGTCGACACCCGCTTCATCACCAACCCGACGACGCTCAAGGCCGCCGTGATGGCCCTGGGGGTGCTGGCGGTGCTGGCGTCGATCATCGCGCTGGCGGTCTTGGACCGCCGCCACACCCACCGCACCCCGCGCAGCTGGCGGCACTGGTTCAAGGCCAACCCGATAACCTGGCTGGCCGACATCGGGGTGCTGGCCACCCTGGCGCTGTGGCACGTCATCGGCGCCATCTCCAGCGACGACGGCTACAACCTCACGATGGCCCGCAACGTCGAGCACGCCGGGTACGTCGCCAACTATTACCGCTTCTTCGGCGCCAGCGAGGCCCCCTTCGACTGGTATCCGGCACTGCTGGGCCAACTGAGCAGCCTCAGCACCGCCGGAGTGTGGATGCGGCTGCCCGCCACGCTGGCCGGCATGGCCTGCTGGCTGATCATTAGCCGCCGCATCCTGCCTCGGCTGGGCCGGCTGTCCGGCAACCGAATCGCGGTGTTCACCGCCGCGATGATGTTCGCGGCGGCCTGGCTGCCGTTCAACAACGGCCTGCGCCCCGAACCGCTGATCGCGCTGGGCACGCTGGTGGTCTGGGTGCTGGTGGAGCACACCATCGCCACCCGCCGGCTGGTGCCGACCGCGTGCGCGATCCTGGTGGCCGTCTTCACCGTGACGCTGGCCCCGCACGGGCTGATCGCGCTGGCTCCGCTGCTGACCGGATCGCGCGCCATCGAAGGGGTGATCCGCAAGCGCCGAGCCCTCGACGGCCTGGCCGGCCCGCTGGCGGTGCTGGCCGCGGCGGCCTCGGTGATCGCCGTGGTGGTGTGCCGGTCGCAGACGCTGGCCGCGGTCGCCGAGTCCGCCCGCATCAAATATGTCGTCGGGCCGACGATCGCCTGGTATCAGGAGTTCCTGCGCTACTACTTCCTGACCGTCGAGGAGAACGTCGACGCCTCGATGACCCGCAGGTTCGCCGTGCTGGTGCTGCTGTTCTGCATGTTCGCCATGCTGGTGATCCTGCTGCGGCGCGGCCGGATCGCCGGGGTGGCCAGCGGGCCCGCCTGGCGGCTGATCGGGACGACGGCGGTGGGCCTGCTGCTGTTGACCTTCACCCCGACCAAGTGGGCGGTGCAGTTCGGCGGGTTCGCCGGGCTGGCCGGGGCGCTGGCCGCGGTCACCGCGTTCACCTTCGCCCGGGTCGGACTGCACAGTCGACGCAACATGACGCTGTACGTCACCGCGCTGCTGTTCCTGGTCGCCTGGGCGACCTCGGGCGTCAACGGCTGGTTCTACGTCGGCGGCTACGGCGTGCCGTGGTTCGACATCCCGCCGGTGATCGCCAGCCGCCCGGTCACCTCGATGTTCCTGGCAGCCTCGATCGCCACCGGCCTGCTGGCCGGCTGGCAGCACTTCCGGCTGGACTACGCCGGCCACACCCAGGTCACCGCCACCCGGCGCAACCGGATCCTGGCGTCGACACCACTGCTGGTCGTCTCGAGCCTGATGGTGCTGCTGATGGTCGGCTCGATGGCCAAGGCCGCGGCCGGGCGGTACCCGGCCTACACCACCGCCCGGGCCAACGCCGACGCCCTCCTCTCCGGCCTGTCCTCCTGCGGCATGGCCGACGACGTGCTCGCCGAACCGGATACCAATGCCGGTCTGCTGCAACCGATCCCGGGCCAGCGTTACGGCGAGCTCGGCCCGCTCGGCGGCACCGACCCGTACGGTTTCGACCCCAACGCCGTCGACGACGACCTGACCTCGCTGGCGGTGATCGCCAAGCCCGGTGTGCCCAACGCCGACGCCTCCCCCAACAAACCCAGCGCCAACCAGAGCGACGCCGCGGGCACCGCCGGCGGCAAGATTCCCGACGACGCCCCGGACGGGGTGAACGGATCCCGGGTGGCGCTGCCGTTCGGCCTGAACCCGGCCGTCACACCGGTGCTCGGGTCGTACAAGGAGCAGGTGGCCGCGCACGCCACCTCGGTCTGGTACCGGCTGCCGGAGCCCGGCGCGCAACGGGCTCCCATCGTCGTCGTCAGCGCCGCGGGCGCCATCTGGTCGCACGGCGAGGACGGCAAGCTCGATTACGGCCAGCCGCTGAAACTGGAATGGGGCACCACCCGGCCCGACGGCACCGTCAAGTCATTGGGCGAGGTGGAGCCCATCGACATCGGGCCGCAGAACTCCTGGCGCAACCTGCGATTCCCGCTGGCGTGGGCGCCGCCCGGCACCGACGTGGTGCGCGTCGTGGCCAACGACCCGAACCTGTCCACCGAACAGTGGATCGCCTTCACCCCGCCGCGGGTGCCGGTAGTGCAGACCATCGGCGAGCTGATGGGCTCGCAGACCCCGGTGCTGATGGACATCGCGGTCGCGGCGAACTTCCCGTGCCAGCGGCCGTTCTCCGAACACCTCGGAGTCGCCGAGCTCCCCGAGTACCGGATCATGCCGGATCACAAGCAGACCGCGGCCTCGTCGAACCTGTGGCAGTCCGCCGAGGACGGTGGGCCGTTCATGATCACCCAGGCGATGCTGTGGACCACCACCGTGCCGACCTACCTGCGCGACGACTGGTATCGCGACTGGGGTGCGGTGGAGGCCTACCACCGGCTGATCCCCACCAAGACCGCGCCCGACGCCGTCATCGACGAGGGCACCATGACCGTCACCGGCTGGAGCCGGCCCGGACCGATTCGAGCACTGCCATGAGTATTCGCACCACGCGCCTGGTAGCGATCATCGCCGGCCTGGTCGGCTTCCTGCTGTCGGTGGCCACCCCGCTGCTGCCGGTGGTGCAGACCACCGCGACGCTGAACTGGCCGCAGCACGGCGAGTTGCACAGCGTCACCGCGCCGCTGATCTCCCAGACCCCGGTCTCGATGTCGGTGAAGGCGCCGTGCGCGCTGGTACGTGAGCTGCCCGCCGAGGGCGGCACGCTGCTGTCGACCGCGCCGGCCAAGGGCAAGGACGCCGCACTCAACGGGCTGTTCATCACCGTCACCGAGAAGCGGGTGGATGTCACCGACCGCAACGTGGTGCTGGCCACCGCGCCGCGGGCCAAGGTGGAAGGCCCCGGCTGTACCGACATCGAGGTCACCTCGTCGCACGACGGCACCTTCGCGACCATCGGCGGGGTCACGCAACGCTACGGCTGGCCGGACCCGAACCTGCGCCCGCAGATCGTCGGGGTGTTCTCCGACCTGAGCGGCCCGGCGCCGGAAGGTCTTTCGCTGACCGCCGATATCGACACCCGCTTCTCCACCCAGCCGACGGCTTTGAAGCGGGCCGCGATCTTCGCGGCGATCCTGGCCACCGTGATCGCGGTGCTGGCGCTGTGGCGCCTGGACCGGCTCGACGGCCGCCGGATGCACCGGCTGATCCCTTCCCGCTGGCGGTTCTTCTCGCTGGCCGACGTCGCGGTGGTGCTGGGCTTCGTGGTCTGGTACGTGATCGGGGCGAACTCCTCCGACGACGGCTACATCCTCGGCATGGCCCGGGTAGCCGATCACGCCGGCTATATGAGCAACTACTTCCGCTGGTTCGGCAGCCCGGAGGACCCGTTCGGCTGGTACTACAACCTGCTGGCGCTGATGACGCACGTCTCCGATGCCAGCATCTGGATCCGGCTGCCCGACCTGGTGGCCGGGTTGGTGTGCTGGCTGCTGCTGAGCCGCGAAGTACTGCCCCGGTTCGGCCCGGCGGTGGCCGCCAGTAGGCCCGCGCTGTGGGCGGCCGGGACGGTGCTGCTGGCCGCCTGGATGCCGTTCAACAACGGCCTGCGGCCCGAGGGGATCATCGCGGTCGGCGCGCTGATCACCTGGGTGCTGGTGGAGCGGGCGATCATCTCCGGCCGGCTGACCCCGGCGGCGCTGGCGATCATCTGCGCGGCGTTCACCCTGGGCATCCAGCCGACCGGGCTGATCGCGGTGGCCGCGCTGCTGGCCGGTGGGCGGCCGCTGCTGCGCATCCTGGTGCGCCGGCACCGGATTCACGGTACCTGGGCGCTGGTGGCGCCGCTGCTGGCCGCCGGCGCGATCATCCTGACCGTGGTCTTCGCCGACCAGACGGTGCGTGCGGTGTTGGAGGCCACCAGGATTCGCACCGCGATCGGCCCCAGCCAGGCCTGGTACACCGAGAACCTGCGCTACTACTATCTGGTCCTGCCCACCGTCGACGGTTCGCTGTCGCGGCGGTTCGGGTTCCTGATCTGTGCGCTGTGCCTGTTCACCGCGATGTTCATCATGTTGCGGCGCAAGCGGATCGCCGGGGTGGCCAGCGGGCCGGTGTGGCGGCTGATGGGCGTCATCCTGGCCACGATGTTCTCGCTGATGTTCGCCCCCACCAAGTGGGTGCACCACTTCGGGCTGTTCGCCGCAGTAGCCGGCGCGATGGCCGCGCTGACGACCGTGCTGGTCTCCCGACAAGTGGTGCGCTGGTCGCGTAACCGGATGGCGTTCGCCGCGGCGGTGCTGTTCGTGCTCGCACTGTGCTTCGCCACCACCAACGGCTGGTGGTACGTCTCGAGCTACGGGGTGCCGTTCAACGCCGACATGCCGCGCATCGGGTCCGTCACCGTCAGCACCATCTTCTTCGCGCTGTTCGCGATCACGGCGGGGTGGGCGGCCTGGCTGCACTTCGCGCCGAGGGACCGCGGCGAGGGCACGGTGGCGCGAGCGCTGACCGCCGCCCCGGTGCCGGTGGCGGCCGGCTTCATGGTGTGCGTGTTCGTGGCCTCGATGGCGATCGGCATCGTCCGCGAATACCCCAGTTACTCCAACGGTCTGGCCAACGTGCGCGCCTTCGTGGGCGGCTGCGGGCAGGCCGACAATGTGCTGGTCGAACCCGACCCCAACGACGGTGCGCTCACCCCGCTGCCGGGCGACTACGGTGAGCTCGGCCCACTGGGCGGCGTCGACCCGGTCGGGTTCACCGCCAACGGGGTACCGGAGAAGATCGTGGCCGAGTCGCTGCGGATGAGCATCACCCAGCCCGGCACCGACTACGACTGGGACGCCCCGAAGAAATTGCCGGCAGCTGGCGTTAATGGCTCGAGGGTCCCGCTGCCCTACGGCCTGGACCCGGCCCGGATTCCGCTGGCCGGCAGCTACTCGACCGACGGTCAGCAGGAGTCCAAGCTCACTTCCGCGTGGTATGAGCTGCCTGCGGCAGATGACGCACATCCGCTGCTGGCGGTGACCGCGGCGGGCACCATCGCCGGCAACAGCGTGCTCAAGGGCTACACCACCGGCCAGGACGTGCAATTGGAGTACGGACTGCCCGGCCCGGACGGCGCCGTGGTGCCCGGCGGGCGGCTGGTGCCCTACGACCTGTTCGGCGAGCAGGCGCGGATGTGGCGCAACCTGCGTTACCCGCGCAAGCAGATCCCCGCCGACGCGGTCGCGGTTCGCATTGTGGCCGTGGACAAGTCGCTGAACCCGCGGGACTGGATCGCGTTCACCCCGCCGCGGCTGCCCGAGGTGAAGACCATCCAGGAGTACATCGGCTCCGAGCAGCCGGTGCTGCTGGACTGGGCGGTCGGCCTGGCGTTCCCGTGCCAGCATCCGATGCTGCACGCCAACGGCGTCACCGAGGTGCCCAAGTACCGGATCACCCCGGACTACAACGCCAAGAAGCAGGACACCGACACCTGGCAGGACGGGGTCAACGGCGGGCTGCTGGGCATCTCCGACATGCTGTTGCGGGCGCACGTGATGGCCACGTACCTGAACCACGACTGGGGCCGCGACTGGGGCTCGCTGCGCAAGTTCGATGAGGTGATCCCGGCCTCGCCGGCCGAGCTGGAGCTGGGCAGCGCCACCCGCAGCGGCTGGTGGACGCCGGGTGAGATCCGCATCAAGGCCTGACCCCCTTTTTTGGCGCGAGCGTGCGTGTCCCGGGGCAGGCTCAGAACAGGTAGATCACGAAGACCGTCGCGATCAACGCGGCCAGCCAGCCGTCGGTGGCGTGCCTGAGCCAGCGCGGCGCGGTGTGGACCTCCATGAAATGGCCGATGATCATGCGCGACTTGACGAACGCCAGCGCCAGTACCAGCGCTGTCACCGGCACGCTGGCCTGGGCGGTGTGCGTCAAGTGCGCCGGCGCCAGGGTCCACGACCCGATGGTGATCGCCACCAGCACGATCCACACCCAGGTCAACGACCGCTCGGTCTCGTGCCGATGCTCGCGATAACCGAAAACCGTCATGCTCACCTCATCACGTAGAGCAGGCCAAAGATGATGACCCACAACAGATCCACCATGTGCCAGTAAATTGCGGCCGACTCGACCATCATGAGCCGGCGCCGGCCGGGGTTATTCAGCTCCCGGACGACGACGCCGAGCGCGATCAGTCCGATCAGCACGTGAACCAGGTGCACACCGGTGATCACGTAGTAGAACGAGAAGAACAAGTCGGAGTTGGTGTTCCCGGCACTGATCTTGGCGGCCCATTCGTAGCACTTCAGCACCATGAACAGCACCCCGCCGGCTGCCCCCAAATAGACGAATCGCACCGCCGAGCGGTGGTCTCCGGCCCGGGCGGCCAGCACACTGCGGGCCACGAACCAGGAACTGGTCAGCAGCACCACGGTGTTGATCACACCGATGTTGACGTTGAGATGTTGTTGGGCGGCAAGGAAGTCGGCCGGATTCATGGTCCGGTAGACCATGAAGATGACGAAGTAGCCGGTGAAGATGAGCAGATCGCCGAGCACCATCACCCAGATGTGGCCGTCGCCCGGCAGTCGGGTTTCCGTTGCGGTCGGAGCGTCACGTTGCAGCATGGGTTTCCTTCCGGTGCGTCAGTCCAGGCCTGGCGAGTCGACCGGCTCACGGATGGTGGCCGACCGGAGCACGAAGATCAGCGCACCCAGCCACACCGAGAACACCACGACCGCCCACCAGAGGCTGAGCACACCGTTCCAGGCGAGCGGCCCGGAGTAGAACAGGAAGAACTGGGTGGCGATGACCTCGGTGATGACCTGCCAAACGGTCACGTAGCCAAACCATTTGGGGAAGATATTGTTCTTGTCGTAGAGGACCGCGATGGCCAGCACCACGTAGGCGGTGGTGAAGCAACCCAGCGACCCGTTGTAGGACAGATTGCCCAGATCGTAGAGCCAGCCGATGAGCTCGGGATCACGGTCGGGCCGGAACGTCGCGGTCAGATAACAGACGCCGACGAGCAGGAATCCGGGCAGCGCGCCGACGCTCATGCCGCCGATGTAGCCGTAGGCGAGCACCGACCCCACCGACATCCGTTTCATGTGGTACAGGACCAGGCCGTTGGTCAGCGGCGCACCGCCCAGCAGGATCAGCAGGAGCACGAACCCGATCTGGATGGTCAGTTGATGTTCGGTGAAGAACGCGACCTTCCCGGCCGTCGTGACGTCCGGCCGCGGTGGCGGTGTCACCCGGGTCAACACGCAGATGATGATGCCGAAGACGGTGTACCAGACCGGGAAGAACCAGGTCAGAAAGCGCACATCGTGTTTGCCGGTCGGGACGCCCGCGGGCGTCGTGACGTACCGGTCGGGGGTCAGCAGGTTCACCCGGCCACCGCTCCCCGGGCCACCACTCCCTCGGCCACCGCCTGGCCCAGCACCGCCCGGCGAAGCACGAAGAACATCACCACCACGAACGCCGCGAATGCCCCGTTGCGCAGCCAGAACGACAACAGCCCATCCCAGGCCAACGGTCCGGTCTGCCAGACCGCGGCGCCGGCCGCCGGGATCATCGCCACACCGGTCGCCAGCGAATAGGGGCCGACCCAGCGCGGGAATACCGGGTCCGGCCCGTCGTCGAAATGGACCGCGGCGGCCAACATCAGGAACTGCGCCAGCACCATGCCGATCGGTGCGATGAACACGATCCAGGCCAAGTCGTTGAGCAGCAACGTCAGCTCGGGGTCGCGGTCCGGGCGGAAGGCCGCGACCAGAAAGAAGACGTTCGACAGCGCAAAGATGGTGGCGCCGCTGACGATCGCGGTCAGGTAGCAGTAGGCGAAGATGTGACTCTGGTTCTTCATGCGTTTCATCTGGACGACGATCACCATGAAGAACGGCAGCAGCATGATTCCGCACAGGTTGAACGTGATCTGGCTGAACCGGATCCAGTCGGTGTGCTCTGCGTAGTATCGCGCGACCTGCTCGGCGGTCAAGGTCGGCGACATCGGAGGCCAGAAACCGGGGAACGCCAGCAAGGCCACCACCAGGACGGCGCCGACCGCCGGTCCGGTCCACAAGCTGACCCACTGGGCCTTGATGTTGCCTGCGCTGGGCAGGTCTTGGACTTCTGGGAGAATCTGCACCGAACCCCTCCGAGATGACTTGAGTCAGCATTATTGGCGTTGCGTCCCGGCCCGCGGCTCGCCGCGCCGAGACCTAGTACGCATTGTGCTGCCGGTATTTACGTCCCCCGTACCGTAGCGGTCCCGGCAGCTGTTGCCAAGCCTGATTCTGATTCAAGTCAGTTAACTGTAGTCTAGAGTCGACCGGAACCAGTTCGCCGAAGCCGGAGTTGACCGCAGTGCCGAACCCCAAGACCGACGGCCGGGGCCGCAAGGGTCTGCAGACCCGCGAGCGGCTGCTGGGTGCCGCGCTCGCCGAGTTCAAACGCGCCGGCATGGCCGCCGCCGACATCGGCGCCGTCGTCGCGGCAGCGGGCGTCGCCCACGGCACGTTCTTCTTCCACTTCCCCACCAAGGAACACGTCCTGCTGGAGCTGGAGCACCGCGAGGAAGTGCGGATGGCCGGCGAACTCACCCGCTTCTTCACCCGCGAGCACGATGTGCGGGCCACACTGGCGCAGATCGTGCACGTGCTGGAGAAGCTAGAACGTCGCCTGGGCGGTCACCTGTTCAAAGAGCTGCTGGTGCTGCACTTTTCGCCTACCCGGCCGCCGACGGAGGTATGGCCCACCCACCCGGTGATCGTTGCGGTCATCGAGGAACTTCAGCGGGCCCGCGACCGCGGCGAGATCCCCGCCGACGTCGACGTCATGCACAACGGCATCTCGTTTCTGGTCGGGCTGTACGCCCTGCTGATCACGATCCCCGAGGCCGGCGAGGTTCGGGCCCCGGTGATCGAGGAATACCTGACCACCTATCTGTATGGCATGCGGGTGCTCAAACCCTGATCCGCGGACCACTCACTCCGGCGAGCTGCGGCACACCCCGGTAGCCGGCGGGCGTCCGCTGCTGCGGCCGCAGGTACTTGTCGACCGCCCACACCTCGTCGAACGCCGGGTTGCGGCGCACGCCGGCCGACTGCTCAGCGGCCAGGGCGGACAGTTCGCGCTCCAGCTCGCCCGGCACGCCGGGGATGCCCGTACCGCGCAGCGAGTACCCGAGGGTTTCCGGCAGGAACCGCAACGCGACCAGCCCGATCAGCGCGGCGAACACCAGGTACGCGGCCGGGAACAGGTGCCACCCGGTGCGTTCGATCACCGAGTCGGCCAGTACCGGTGCGGTGCCGCCGAACACCGCCACCGCAGCGTTGTCGGCGATCGCGAAGCCGGCGTAACGCACCTGGGTGGGGAACAGCGCCGGGAACGTCGCCGACACCGTCGCCAGCGGCGCGGCGAACAACACACTGAGCACCGTGAAACCCACCAGCGCCCAAACGAATCCGTGTCCCATCAGCCAGTACATCGGTAGCCCCAGCACGGCGAACCCCAGCAGCGAGACCCGCCACAGCGGTTTGCGCCCGACCCGGTCCGACCAGGCGCCGGCGAACGGGATGCAGGCCAACATCGCCAGCTCCCCGATCAGCACCACGGTCGTCCGGCTGCGCTCGTCGAGTCCGGCCGAGGCGTGCAGGTAGGTGGGCTGATAGGTCACCAGGGTGTAGTCGATGATGTTCAGCACGACGAACAACGCGAACGTCACCAGGATCGGCCGGGTGTAGTTGGTCAGCAGGTCCACCAGGCGGTCCCACGCCGAACCGGTGATCTCCTCGCAGGCGACGCATTCGGCGAACACCGGCGTCTCTTCCATCCTGCTGCGCAGCACCAGGCCCACCACACCCAGCGGCAGGGCCAACAAGAACGGGATCCGCCAGCCCCAGGCGACCATCTGCTCATGGGTGAACGTCGCCTCGAGCGCGAGCACGACCGCGGTGCCCATCACAAAGCCCGCCACGGCACCGAATTCCAGGAAGCTGCCATAGGTGCCGCGCTTGGCATCCGGCGCGCTTTCGGCCATGAACGTCGCGGCGCCACCGTATTCGCCGCCGGTCGAGAACCCCTGCACGATACGCAGCGCGATCAGCAGGCCCGGCGCCCACCAGCCGGCGGTGGCGTAGGTGGGCAGGACGCCGATCAGCGTGGTCGCCACCGCGATCAGCAGAACGGTCGCGACCAGCACCGACTTCCTGCCGAACCGGTCGCCGATCGGGCCCCAGACCATGCCACCGAGCGGCCGCAGCACGAACGAGACCGCGAAACCCAGCATGGTACCGAGGTTGCCCAGCGTGTCGGGGAAGAACGCGTCGGTGAGATACGTCGCCACGACGGCATAGACCCCGTAGTCATACCACTCGGTGGCGTTACCGACCGCCGACGCCACAATCGCCTTGCGCAGCACACGGTTGCGTTGCTCCGCGGTGCTTCGGCGCTTTTCTTTGGCCGGCGCCGGTGGCCGCGACGCCGGCAGCAGCAGGCTCATCGCCGTCCGTCGCTATGCCACACGCAGTCCCCCTTGTCGTACCACCGGAGCTTCCGTAGCGAACCGCGCAGCCGGGAATCACGCTCGGGCCCCGGCCTATTGGGACCTCGGCGTTCAACCCGGCGTGGGATCGCCTGGGGGAAACAATAATTGCTTTGGGGCAAAAGTTGCCGGTGTTGCTGAAGCGTTACGCAACACTTACCCGCCCGATACCGGTCATTGACTGCGGCGGGCGCGGCGGTGTGCGTAGCGCGACTCGCAGTGAGCCGGGGCCCAGCTCGCGGCGAAAGGGATCTTAGGAGACGTCTGCCCAGTAAGCCGGGTCTAGGTATTGGCCGACCAGCGATTCCCATATCAGGTTCGTCAGGTTCGCGAGCAGCTCCGGCACCGGACCTCCGCCGAGGCCCATAGCCTCGCCGGCCGCAATCAAATTCGCAAAGGCGGGATCGTCGGCCGGGTCCAGCCACTGATAGGTCGCCGGGTCCATCACGCCGGCAACGAAGTTGTCCCAGCCGGTCTGCGACGCCACGGCCAACGCGGCGTTGAACTCCGTCCAGTCGACGTCCTGGGAATCGAGCGAGAACATCGTCGGCTGGTCGGCCGGGCCGTCATACCAGCCGTGTTCGATGTTGCCGTAGCCCAGGTTCACCAGGATCCGCATGGTCGGTTCCAGCAGGTCGTAGAGCGGCTTTCCGAACACGGGCATGAACAGCAGCGGCAACAGCAGCGGGAGGTGCTCGCTGGGAACCATGTAGGAGTTGATCAGGCTGTCGGGACTGGACTCCAGCAGGATCGCCTGCTCAAGCTGCTCGGAAGTCAGTCCGAGGTAGGCCATGTGCTGCGTAGCCATACCGATGATCGCGTTCAGGGTAGCCAGGAAGTTCAGTGGGTAGTGCGGGAAGGCCGCGTAGCCGTCGTACTCCAAGGTGTAGATGTCGGTGGCGTACAGATCGTTGGGCGTCGGGTTGCCCAACGTGACGCCGGCATCTCGCATGGTGTCGTAGAAGTCCTGCATCTCTTCGAAACCGACCAGCAGGCCGCCGTTCGGGTTCGCCGAATCGCCGATCAACACGAAGCGCACGGCGTCGGTCGACACCCCGGCGTCATAGAGTTGCTGCATAGCCAGCGTGGTCAGCGCGGCGCTCTGCGAGTAGCCGAAGACCGTCACCGGGTTATCGGCGCCGGCCTGCCCGTCCGCGATCAGGCTCTGCACCCTGTCGACCAGCGCCTGCCCGCCCTCGGCCATGGAGTCATCCAGCAAATAGGGTGCCTCCGGCGTGGTCAGTACCTCGAGTTCGCCGGCGAAACCGCGCGGCTGCAAAAAGAGGTCGTTCACGATATCGGCGTACTGCTGGCTCGGCGTCGGGATCATGCTAGGCCCCATGATCAGCGCAATGTTCGATTCCGCGAGTGAATCGGTCCCGGCGGACAGCAGCACGCCGGCCTGAGCAGGCGCCGACGGCAGCGACGTCAGCTGCGGGGCACCCGTGAGTCCGGCGACCAATGTGACGGCGCCCAGTGCGGCTAGCAGGCCTGGTGTGCGGCGCCCGGAGCGTGCCGCGACTGCATCAAACATCCCGACTTCCTCGCCGCGGTCGCACGTCCGCAGATCAACGGACCGTTGTCGACTGGATGATTCCAATCACACTCTGTTATGTCAAATTTAGGATCGCCGGGCGGCGATCCGCGGTTTGACCAGGCGTTATAACAGCGCGCCCCAGTCGGCCGGCACCAAACGCTGAACGTCAACTTAATGCACGGACAGTCCGCCGGCCGGTGCAGGCCAGCACAGCGGCGGCGGCCCCGGCGGCCACCAGCGATGCCGCGAATACGCCGATCTTGGCGTGCTCGATCATGCTGCTGTCGGGATAGGCGAGATGGGACACGAACAGGGCGACGGTGAAGCCGAGCCCGGCCATGCAGCCCACAAGCTGGTGTACGTCTGGCCGGCGCAGTTGGCCCACAGCAGGGCGGCCGCCGTCGCCACAAGCAACGCCAAACCGGGCGCCAGCTGCGAGCTCAGGGCCCGCCGGACGACCCGCATCAGGCTCAGATCGGCAGCAGACCGTGCTTGCGCTGCACCTTGGGGAAGTTCTGCTTGTCGCGCAACAGTCGCAGCGACTTACGCAGCAGCAGCCGGGTCTCGTGCGGCTGGATCACCGCGTCGATGTAGCCCCGCTCGGCCGCGGTCCACGGAATCGCCATGTTCTCGTTGTAGCCGGCGATGAAGTCCGCCTTGATCTTCTGCACCTCCGGCGCAGTCGGATCCGGGAAGCGTTTCACCAACAATTGGGCGGCGCCGTCGGCACCGATCACTGCGATACGGGCCGTCGGCCAGGCGAAGTTCAGGTCCGCGGAGAGCTGCTTGGAGCCCATCACCGCATAGCCGCCGCCATAGGCCTTGCGGATGATGAACGTCACCTTCGGCACGTCGGCCTCGACGATGGCGTTGAAGAACCGGCCGCCGCGCTTGATGATGCCGTTCTTCTCCTCCGATACCCCGGGCATCGCCCCGGGGGTGTCGACGACGAAAACCAGTGGGAGATTGTAGGAGTCGCAGAACCGGATGAAGCTGGCCGCCTTGTCGGATGCCTCGGTGTCGACCGCGCCGGACATGAACATCGGCTGGTTGGCGATCACCCCGACCGGATGCCCGTCGACCCGCGCGAACGCGGTGATCATCGCCTGCCCGCGCTGCTCACCGATCTCGAAGACATCGCCGTCGTCGAACATCCGCAGCAGGATCTCGTGCATGTCGTAGGCGGTGTTGTCCGCGTCGGGCACGATCGCGTCCAGTTCCAGGTCGTGCGGGGTGATCTCGGACTCCAGGCCAGGGTTGACGATCGGCGGGTCGTCGAAGTGGTTGGACGGCAGGAACGACAGGTAGTCACGCACGTATTGGAAGGCCTCGGCTTCATCAGCGACCACCTTGTGGATGTTGCCGCGCTGCGCCTGCGCATCCGCGCCGCCCAACTCGTCGAAGCTCACGTCCTCACCGGTGACGTCCTTGATCACGTCGGGCCCGGTGATGAACATGTAGCCCTGGTCACGCACGGCCACCAACAGGTCGGTCTGGATAGGCGAATACACCGCTCCCCCAGCACATTTCCCCAAGATGATGGAGACCTCCGGTACCAGGCCGCGCAGCATCTCGTGGCGCCGGCCCAGCTCGGCGTACCAGGCCAGCGACGTCACCGCGTCCTGGATGCGGGCACCGGCGGAGTCGTTGATGCCGATGATCGGGCAACCGACCATCGCCACCCACTCCATCAGCTTGGCCACCTTGCGGCCGAACATCTCGCCGACCGAGCCCTGGAACACGGTCTGGTCGTGGCTGAACACCCCGACCGGGCGCCCGTCGATCCGGCCGTGGCCGGTCACCACGCCGTCGCCGTAGAGCGCATCCGGGTCGCCGGGCGTCTTGCACAGCGCACCGATCTCCAGGAAGCTGCCCGGGTCCAGCAACGCATGAATACGGTCGCGGGCGCTGGGGATGCCCTTCTTCTGGCGCTTGGCGACGGCCTTCTCACCGCCGGGTTCCTTGGCCAGTTCCAGCTTTTCGCGGAGTTCGGCCAGCAGCTCGGCAGTGGTCTTGGGCTGGACGGCTGGGAGATCTTCCGAGGGGAGGGGTGGCGGGAGTTGGCCGGTCACGCGCGCCTACTTTCCTTCGATGCGGTTGAGCGCCTCGCTCATGTGCGCGCCCACTTTGGCAATGTACGGCTCATCGATGGCCTGGATGTGCTCGCCCCCGATCGGCACGATCTCCAGATCAGAGATGTACTCGCCCCAGCCGCCGTCCGGCTTGCGGGTGGCATACGCGGGCTCGAAGACAATGGCGTCGTCGTGGTAGCGGTCGGCCATGTACAACGTGACGTGCCCGTCGTAAGGCTGGATCTCGATGGTGTCCAGGGCGCGGTTGTCCAGGTACGAGGTGCGCTGGTGCTCGATGATCCCACCCGGGATCTGCACGCCGCTCTGCGCGACGACATCGAGGACGAAACGCACCTGGCCCTCGTCGTCGAGCTTCTCCAGCTCCTCATAGGGGATCTCGGGAACCTCGACGTTGAAGGTGCGCTCGGCGAAACGCGCGTAGCGATCCCAGCGCGCCCGCATCCCCGCCTTGCTCTGGTCGATCGGCTCACCGGGAAGCACCAGGTCGATGAGCCCGACGTAGCGCACGTCGGCGCCGGCGCGGGTGAGGCCGATTGCGCAGGCGTAGGCCAGCGCCCCGCCCAGCGACCAACCGGCCAGCGCGAACGGGCCGTCGTGCAGCTCCAGCAGCTTGGGCACGTACTCGGCGGCGCGCTCCTCGATGGAGCCCTCCACCCGCTCGATGCCGTAGACCGGAGTGTCGGCGGGCAGCCGCTTCATCAGCGGTTCGTAGACCACCGTTGAGCCACCCGCCGGGTGGAAGACGAACAGTGGGATCTTCGACGCCCCCTCAGTGTTCTGGGCGGGGGGCCGCAGGGTGCGGACGAACCCGTCCACCACCCCTTCCTCGAGCTGGTCGCGGACGATGGTCGCCAGCGCCTCGATGGTGGTGGCCGACTTCACGTCGTCGACGGTGATGACGCCTTCGGCGCGTTCGGAGAGCCGTTCGGCCATCTTGGCCACCGTGTCGTCGTCGATGGCGGGCAGCTCATTGAAGATTCCGCCCGGGGACTTGCCGGTGACGATCGCCCACGTCGCGAAGGTGACCCGCTCGGCGGCGTCCCGCGGTGGGACGTCGGCGCCCAGTGCCTCGGCCACCGCCTCCTGGGTGAGAACCTTGGCGGCCGCAGCCGCAGCCGTCTTGGTGCTGACACCGCTCGCGTTCGCACCCGGGCCGGACGGATCTGTCGGAGGCGGCGGGATCGGGATGTCGGAAGGGTCCATCGAGGCGGGCGGTGCGGGCTCGGTTTCCGGCTCGGCCTGCGGGTCCGGCGCGGGTGCGGCCACCGACGTGGCGGTGGCCCCCGAGATCAGCGCGGCCTGCTCGGCGGCGATCTCCTCTGGCGTCTGGGTCTTCTGGTGTTCGTGCAGCGCCTGGACCTCGTCGCGGTGCTCGACCGCGTAGCGGAGCATCTCCTCGATGTTGTAGAGGTTCGCGTCGCGGACCGCGGTCAGCTGGATCGGCGGTATGTCGAAGTCGTACTCGACCCGGTTCTTGATCCGCACAGCCATCAGCGAATCCAGGCCCAGCTCGATCAGCGGCACCTCCCAGGGCAGGTCCTCGGGCTCGTAACCCATCGCGCCGCCGACGATCGCGCCCAACCGGTCGGCGACGGTCTCACCGCTCTCCGGTGACCACTTGGCAAAACCGGCGGCCAGGCCGGCGCCCGCGGTGAGGTTGTCGCGCAAAATCTCGGCGTCGTCGACCTCGGGTTCGGCCGGTGCCACAACGGATGCTCCAGACGCCTCGACGGCCATGGTGGTACCGGCGCCGACCGCCATGGGCAGCGCCACCCCAGTCGTGCCGCCGCGCGAGACCAGCGCGTCGTAGACCAGCGTGAAGGACTCGCCGATGCGCGAGTGCACCTGCACCGCCGCCCCACCCGGGTGCCGGGTCAGCGTGGTCACCAGCCGGGAACCGTCGGCCGGCACCGCACGCTGCTCGGAGGCAACCAGCGAGGCGTCCGGGATCACCGCCGCCGCAGCGGCTTTCACCAGCGCGGCCAGATCGGCCTCACCTCGCGCGGCGTACTCGAAGACGTGCCGGCCGTCCGGGGTCGCCACATGCGAGCCGGGCATGACGCCGGTCGCATCGCCGGAGAAGCGGGCGTCAAGCCAGTGCGGCTTGCGCCGGAACCGGGTCGGCGGGATGTTCGCGAACTCCTCCGGGCCCACCGGGCCGTCGGTGTGCCGCGGGAACAGCGTGCGCATGTCCAGGTCGTGGCCGTGGACGTAGAGCTGGGCCATCGCCATCGTCATCGCGTCGACTTCGTCGGCCTTGCGGGCCAGCGTGGCGATCAACTGGGCGTCGTGCAGCCCGGCGCTGGCCGTGGTCAAACCGACCTGCATCAGCGCCACCGGGTTGGGCGCCAACTCCAGGAAGGTGGTGTAGCCGTTGTCGACGGCGTTGCGCACCCCGTGGGTGAAGTAGACCGAGTGACGCAGCCCCTTCTTCCAGTAGTCGACGTCGTGGATCGGTTCGGCGCCGGGACGGATGTAGTTGCCGTCGTGCACCGTGGAGAAGTAGCCGCAGTTCAGCGGCATCGGCTCGATGCCCTGCAGGTCCGCGGTGAATTCGCCCAGCAGCGGGTCCATCTGGGCGGTGTGGCTGGCGCCCTTGGTCGCGAACTTGCGGGCGAAGCGTCCCTCGGCCTCGGCGCGGGCGATGATCGCGTCGACCTGCTCGGGCGGCCCGCCGATCACGGTCTGGGTGGGTGCGGCGTAGACGCACACCTCCAGGTCGGGGAAGTCGGCGAAGACGTCTCTGATCTCGTCGGCGGAGTACTCCACCAGCGCCATCAGCCGGATGTACTCGCCGAACAGCATGGCTTCGCCCTCGCCCATCAACCGGGCGCGCGGCACGATGATGCGGACGGTGTCACGCAGCGACAACCCGCCGGCGAAGTAGGCCGCGCCCGGCTCGCCCAGCGACTGACCGATCATCGCCGCCGGGGAAGCGCCGTGTGCGCGAAGCAGTTCGCCGAGCGCGATCTGGATCGCGAAGATCACCAGCTGCACCGCTTCGATCGGGTACTCGACCGTGTCGGCGGTGTAGTCGACCGCGTCGTCGAGCATCATCTCCAGGATCGAGACCCCGCGCTCGTCCTGGATCAGCGCGTCGACCTTCTCGATCCACTCCGCGAAGATCTCATCGCGCAGATAGAGGTCCTTGCCCATCTTGCGGTGCTGCGCACCGAATCCCGCCAGCACCCACACCGGCCCGTTGGTCACCGGACCGTCGGCGGAGTAGACGTTCGGCTTGGACTTGCCCTCGGCGACGGCCCGCAGACCGGCGATGGCCTCGTCGTGGTCGTGGGCCAGCACCACCGCGCGGGACCGGCCGTGGTTGCGCCGCGACAGCGCCCGGCCGATCGACTCCAGCGGGGTGGCGCGGCCCTCGTCGCTGTCCATCCAGTCGGCCAGCTCGGCTGCGGCGGCCTTCTTGCGCGAGGTCAGGAATGCCGAGACCGCCAACGGGATCAGCGGCGACGGCGCCCGCTCCGCCAGCTCGGCCAGCGCGGCCTCCTTGAGCCGCAGCGCCTCGTCGGTCAGGCCGGGCAGTTCGTACTCCGGCTCATCGGCGGAGCCCTCGGGCCCGATGAACTCGCCGTACTCGTCGAAGCGGGGCGCTTCGTGCTCGAGCACCGGATCCTCCACCGGGGCAGGCGCTTCGGGCTCCTCGACCGCCTTGTTCACCACGTCGCGCGGCAGCACCTCACGCACCACCAGGTGCGCGTTGGCCCCGCCGAACCCGAAACCGGACACCCCGGCGACCGCGTAGCCGCCGTAACGGGGCCAGTCGGTGACGGCGTCGGCGACCTTCAGGCGGGTGGCCGCGAAGTCGATGTAGGGGTTGGGCCCGGCGTAGTTGATCGACGGCGGGACCTTGTCGTGCTGCAATGCCAGCACGATCTTCGCCAAGCTGGCCGCTCCGGCCGCCGACTCCAGGTGTCCCACATTGGATTTCACCGCGCCCAGCAGCGCCGGCTTGTCTGCGGCACGGCCGCGCCCGACCACCCGGCCCAGCGCCTCGGCCTCGATCGGGTCGCCCAGGATGGTGCCGGTGCCGTGCGCCTCGATGTAGTCGACGGTGCGCGGGTCGATACCGGCGTTCTTGTAGGCCTTGCGCAGCACGGCCTCCTGCGCGTCCGGGTTGGGCGCCAACAGACCGTTGGAGCGGCCGTCGTGGTTGACCGCGGACCCGGCGATCACCGCGAGGATCTGGTCGCCGTCGCGGCGGGCGTCCTCGACCCGCTTGAGCACCAGCACGCCGCCGCCCTCGGAACGCGCGTAGCCGTCGGCGTCGGAGGAGAACGACTTGATCCGGCCGTCCGGGGACAGCACCCCGCCGACCTCGTCGAAGCCGACCGTCACCAACGGGGTGATCAGCGCGTTGACGCCGCCCACGATCGCCACATCGGCCTCACCGTTACGCAGCGCCTGCACCCCCGCGTGTGCGGCCACCAGCGACGACGAGCACGCGGTGTCCACCGCCACCGACGGCCCGCGGAAGTCGTAGAAGTAGCTGACCCGGTTGGCGATGATCGAGCTGGCGTTACCGGTGATGGCATACGGGTGGGTGACGCTCGGGTCGGACAACGCCAGGTTCTGGTAGTCGGCGTTGGACGACCCCATGTACACCGCGACCGGTTGGCCGCGCAGGCTCGACGCCGGGATGCGGGCGTGTTCCAGTGCTTCCCAAGTCAATTCGAGCGCCATCCGCTGCTGCGGGTCGATGTTGTCGGCTTCCATCTTCGACAGCGCGAAGAACTCGGCGTCGAAACCCTTGATGTCGGACAGGTAGCCGCCGCGGGTACGCGCCTTGGCCACCCGCTCGGCGATGCGCGGCTCCTCCAGGAACTCGCTCCAGCGGCCCTCCGGCAGGTCGGTGATCGCGTCGAACCCGGCCAGCAGCTTGGTCCAGGTCTCCTCGGCGGAGTTCATGTCGCCCGGGAAACGGGTGGCCAGCCCGACCACCGCGATGTCGTCGACATCGGCCTCGCGTGACCAGTCCTCGTCGCCGGAGTGATCGATGACCACCGGCTCGCCCTCGATGATCACCGTGGCCAGCGCCTCGATCGTCGGGTGCCGGAACGCCACCGTCGCCGAGAGCGTGACACCGGTGAAGTCCTCGATGTCGGAGGCCATCGCCACCGCGTCGCGCGAGGACAAACCCAGCTCGATCAGCGGGGCGGTCTCGTTGATCTTCTCCGGCGACTGGGAGGTGGCGTTGGCCACCCAGTTGCGCAGCCAGGCCCGCATGTCGGCGACGGTCAGGTCGGTGCGGCCGGTGCCGCGCAATGCTGCGTCGTCGCCGTCGCCGGTCATCTGCGGTGCCTCGCTCATCTAGGGTCAGACCTCGTCGGGGTAGGCATTCGGACCGGTGGTGCCGCCGCGCAGGCTGCCGTCCAGATAGGCCGCCCGGCAGGCGCGCCGGCCGATCTTGCCGCTGGAGGTGCGCGGCACGCTGCCCGCCGACACCAGCAGCACGTCACGCACCGTCACGCCGTGCCGCACCGCGATCGCCGCTCGGATGTCGTCGGCGATGGGCTGGTACTCCAGCTTGTGGGCGCCGGGGGCGCGCTCGGCGACGATTACCAACTGCTCGGAGCTGTCCTCAGCATCGAACTTCAGCCCGGAGTGCGGGTTGGCGAACGCCTCCTGCGGCAACTGGTTGGCCGGCACCGAGAACGCCGCGACGTAACCGGCCCGCAGCGCCCGGCTGGCCTCCTGCGCGGAGTACTCCAGGTCCTGCGGGTAGTGGTTGCGGCCGTCGACGATCACCAGGTCCTTCACCCGGCCGGTGATGTAGAGGTCGTCGTCGTAGTAGGCGCCGTAGTCGCCGGTGCGCACCCAGAAGCCGTTCTCGTCGGCGCCCTCGGCGCGCGAGGGGCTGGTCCGCGACTTCAGCACGTTCTTGAAAGTGTCGGCGGTCTCTTCTTCCCGGTTCCAGTAACCGACGCCCATGTTGTTGCCCTGCAGCCAGATCTCACCGATCTCGCCGTCGGGCAGCTCGGCGCCGGTCTCGTAGTCGACGATCACCGCCCACTGGTCGACGGCCACCCGGCCGGCTGAAGCCTGACTGACCGCGTTGGGGGCATCCGCCGGCACCTCGACGAACCGGTTGCCGTTGTTGAGCTCCTCGCGGTCGACGTAGATGATCCGCGGCCCCTCGTCGGGCGGGGTGGTGGAGACGAACAGCGTGGCCTCGGCCAGCCCGTAGGACGGCTTGATGGCCACCTCGCGGAAGCCGAACGGCGCGAACGCCTCGTTGAACTTGCGCACCGACGCGGCCGAGACCGGCTCGCTGCCGTTGAGGATCGCCCGGACGTTGCTCAAGTCCAGCGGCGGGTCACCCTCCTTGGGCAGGCCGCGGGCGGCGGCGTGCTCGAAGGCGAAGTTCGGGGCCACCGAGAAGCACTCCCCGGTCTCGCCCTCCTTACGCGCCATCTCCTTGATCCACCGGTAAGGCCGGCGGACGAACGCGGCCGGGGTCATGAAGGTGAACTGCTGGCCCATCACGCACGACAGCAGAATCGTGACCAGGCCCATGTCGTGGAAGAACGGCAGCCAGGTCACCCCGCGGTCGCCCTCGCGCCCCTTGAGCGAATCCAGCAGCTGGACGACGTTGGTCGGCAGGTTGAGGTGGCTGATCTTCACCCCGGTCGGGGTCCGGGTGGACCCGGAGGTGTATTGCAGGTAGGCGATCGCCTCCCGGTCGACTTCGGGCATCACCCAGGTCGAACCCACCTCGGCGGGCACCGCGTCGACGGCGATGACGCGCGGCCGGGCGTTGGCCGGGCGGCTGCGGAAGAACTTGCGCACCCCCTCGGCGGAATCGGTGGTGGTCAGCACCGCCGACGGCGTGCAGTCGTCGAGCACCGCGTGCAGCCGGCCCACGTGGCCGGGCTCGCCCGGGTCGAACAGCGGCACCGCGATGCGTCCGGAGTACATGATCCCGAAGAACGACACCAGGTAGTCGAGGTTCTGCGGGCACAGGATCGCCACCCGGTCACCGGGCTGGGTGACCTGCTGCAGCCGGGCCGCCACCGCCCGGTTGCGGGCACCGAAGTCCGCCCAGGAGATGTCGCGGGCCAGGCCGTCACGCTCGGTGGAGTAGTCCAGGAACCGGTAGGCCAGCTTCTCGCCGCGCAGTGCGGCCCAGCGCTCAACCGTCTTCACCAGGTTGGCGTTGTCGGGGAACCGGATCTTGCCGTCTTTGACGAAAGGGTTGTGGTAGGCGGCCTGTGCTGGTGCCTGGGCCATGCAAAATCTCCTGTCGCGAACTTACGTTCTCATCGGCTGCCGGGCGCGGCCAGCCGCGTGGTGTGGTCCGTCGCGCGGGCCCGGGACCTCACAGATGGTAGCGGGATTCCGATACCCCTCGACGCGTGCTGCTGGTCCCGCGGCCACGAGCCGCATGCTCTTAAATTCTTCTTAATGTTAGAGGTCGGTGCGGCATGTGCCAAATCAAACGGTACCGCGTGTGACGGCCATATCGGGGTCACGCGGCGGTCCCAGCTTCGCCTCTCCTTCGTCGAGCCTCGCTGAACCGCCGGGGTCACGCGGCGGTCCCAGCTTCAGCCGTGCGGCGGATGCGGCGCGTTGTCCACCAGCTCGCGGGCCCAGTTCAACGTCCACTGGGCGGCGGACAGGCCGTCGTGGCTCCAGACGTCGGTGGTGCCGTACAACGCGTGCACCGGCTGACCCGCCCCACCGGCGAGCGTCTCCAGGGTGGCCGGCAGCTTACCGATGCTGAATGCCTCTCGCGGGGCGGCGCAGATCAGGTCGCCGCGCGCGCAGATCTCGTTGGTGCGCTGGTCGAGGTCACCGAAGCCACCGTCGCGGGCGCCGGTCATGGTCAGCCCCATCCCGGACAGGATCGGCAGCTCGTGCAGGGTCACTTCGGCGCCCTGCCCCGGCGGCGTCGGCGGCACATCGATCCCGCCGCCGGGTCCCTCCTGGCGGCGGCCGTCGGCGATCAGCGTCACGCCGAGCACCAGGTCCTCATCGACCGGGCCGCGCCCGTTGCCGATGTCGCTGGCGACATCACCGGCGATCACCGCGCCCTGCGAGAAACCGACCAGCACGTAGCTGGTCAGCGGGCACTTCTCGTTCATCTCGGTCAGCGCCTTGATGGTGTTGCGGGTGCCCTCGGCCCGGCTGTCGTTGTAGCTCATCTGCTTGTCGGCCGAGAGCGGATTGTGGAACTGCGCGGTATAGGGAACCGTGTAGGTCTGCACCCGGGAGGCGTCGAACTGCTCGGCGATCGGGCGGGTGACGGTGAGCAGCAGCGCAATCGGGAACTGGGTGGGGTTCAGCGGGTCGTCGGTGGGCGAGGTCTCCCAGGTGCCGGGCACCGAGACCAGTTGCACGTCCGGGCAGCTGGCGTCCTGATAGGCCGGGCGCGGCTTCTTGGCCCGCGGCGGCGTCGAACTGGTCGGCGGGACGCCCTCTGGCTGCTGGTCCGCGATCGGCGGCGAGCCCGGGTGCCGGATCCAGATCACCACCACCACCGCCACCAGCGCCACCGCCAGTGCCATCGCACCGGCGGCCACCCACGCCAATACGCGGCGCCGGTTGCGCAGCGCTTTCGCCGGGGATTTACGTGGGGATTTCGCGGTGGACTTGCGCGCTTTCTTGGCCATATCGCCTATAACGGTACAGATCGGCGGCTTTCGCCATTGACGCTGCACTGAGGGCGGTGGTTACTCGCACTTTTACGCCCTGGACGCAGCGTCAACTGGTGTTGTGGATCAGCGTCGACGCGCTGGGACGCGCCGCGGCCATCATCTGGGCATGACGGATTCCGAGATGCCTTTTCTCGGCAGTGCGGCGTTGGCGGCCGGGAACCTGACCCGCTACGAGTTGCGTCGCCATCACGTGGCGGTGCTACCGAACGTGTACCTGCCGGCACGCATCCGCCCGAGCCTGCAGCAGCGGACGGTCGCCGCCTGGCTGTGGTCGGGCGGCCAGGCGGTGGTCGCCGGGGCCGCCGCCTCCGCACTGCACGGCGCGAAATGGGTCGATGCCACCGTTCCGATCGAACTGATCTGGCGCAACACCCACCCTCCGGCCGGCGTGCTGACCCGCAATGACCTACTGCTCCCCGGCGAGCAGCAACACCGCCGCGGGATGGCGGTGACCACGGTGGCGCGGACGGCGTTCGACCTCGGCCGGCGTGGGCACCTGGGTCAGGCGGTCGCCCGGCTGGACGCACTGGCCAACGCCACCGGCTTGCGCACCGCCGATGTGCTCGAACTGGCCCGGCGCCACCGTCATACCCGCGGGCTGCGTCAGCTCGAGGCCGCGCTCGACCTCGTCGACGCCGGCGCCGAATCACCGAAAGAGACCTGGTTGCGGCTGCTGCTGATGGGCGGCGGCTTCCCCCGCCCGACCACCCAGATCCCGGTCCCCGGGCCGGACGGTCGCCCCAAGTACTTTCTGGACATGGGGTGGCAAGACCTCATGCTGGCGGTCGAGTACGACGGCGAGCACCACCTCACCGACCGGCCGCAGTACGTCTGGGACGCCACCCGGCTCGAGTACATCCGGCAGCTGGGCTGGACGCACATCAAGGTGCTCAAGGAACACCGCGGCGGCGACGTCCTGCGCCGCGTCAGGGCCGCCTGGAACACGTTGACGCTGCACTGAAGGCGCTGCTTACTCGCACTTTTGCGCCCTGAGTGCAGTGTCAGCGGGGGATTAACGGATCGCGCCGACGATGTCGCCGACCATGGCCCCCAGCTGCGATGACCACGAACCCCAGCCGTTGTCACCGCCGGAGAAGTCGAAATGCCCGTTGCGGCCACGCGACTGGCGGTACTGCATGTTGAAGAACCGCCCGCTGCCGGCCGCCTCGGCCGGGTCGCCGATCATCGCGGCCGGGTTGGAGGCGCCGCCCATGGGGCTGTAGACCCAGACCCGGGTGTTGTTCTGCGCCAGCAGGGTGGCGTGCACGGTGGGGTCGTGCCACTTCCAGCGGCCCAGCTGCGGCGCGCCCCACATGCCGTACGGGTCGACGCCGCCGAAGTTCTCCAGGCCGGCGCTGATGACACCGCTCTCCGTGGTATGCGACGGGTTCAGGAAGCCCGACATCGAGCCGGCGAAGCCGAACCGGTCGGGGTGGAAGGTGGCCAGCGCCAGCGCGCCGTAGCCACCCTGGGACGCGCCGACCACCGCGTGACCGCCCGGCGCCAGGCCCCGGTTGGCCGCCAGCCAGTCCGGCAGTTCACTGGACAAGAAGGTGTCCCACTGCTTGCTGCCGTCGCGTTCCCAGTTGGTGTACATGCTGTAGGCCCCACCGGCCGGTGCGACCACCGAGACGCCCTTGCCGGCCAGGGTGTTCATCGCGTTGCCCGCGGTCACCCAGTTGCTCACCTCGGGGTGGGCGTCGAAGGCGTCGAGCAGGTAGACGGCGTGCGGGCCCTGGTTGAGGAACGCCACCGGGATGTCCCGGCCCATCGACGGCGACGGCACCATCAGGCTCTCGAACGGTGCGGCCTGGGCGCTGGAACCGACGATCGCGCCACCGCCCCACAGCCCCAGTGTCAGCACGGTCACGCACAGTGCCCGCCACAACCTCGACAGTCCGCTCATACCCACCTCGCTCGTCGGCACAGATTTCGTGGTGTCACCCGCCGCTGGTCGCGCGCCCTGACTCCGGAAGGTAGTCAATCACACGGCACCGGCGGCCAGGACAGAAAACGGCCGACGGCGGCGACTCGGAGGTCGCCGCCGTCGGCGGTACATCGGTGCTGGGAGACTACTCGCCCGAGCTGGTGCTCTCGCCGCTGTTCGGGGTGGCGCCCAGGTGGCTCTGCAGGTCCGGCTTCATGGCCTGCAGCTGCTGACCCCAGTACTCCCAGGAGTGCGTGCCGTACTCCGGGAAGTTGAAGATCGCGTTGTTGCCGCCGGCAGCGGTGTAGAGCTCCTGGAACTTCTTGTTGGCGCCGATCATGAAGTTCTGCTCCAGGAAGACGGCCGGGATGTTGTCGCCGCCCAGCTCGTTGGCCTTGCCGTTGCCGCAGAACACCCACAGCCGGGTGTTGTTGGCGACCAGCTTCTCGACGTTGACGGTCGGGTCGTTGCGCAGCCACGCCGGGTCGTTGTCGTCGCCCCACATGTCGTTCTTCTTGTAGCCGCCGGCGTCGCCCATCGACAGGCCGATCCAGCCCTTCCCGGTCGACGGGTTGAGGTAACCCGACAGCGAACCGGCGTAGGTGAACTGGTTCGGGTGGTAGATGGCCAGGGTCATCGCCGAGGAACCGGCCATCGACAGGCCGACCGCCGCGTTACGGCTCTGGCTCACGCCGTACTCCGACGCCAGGTAGGTCGGCAGCTCACGGGTCAGGAAGGTCTCCCACTTGTAGGTGGAGCAACCCGCCTTGCCGCAGGCCGGCTTGTACCAGTCGCTGTAGAAGCTGGACTGGCCGCCGACCGGCATGATCACCGAGATGCCCGAGTTGAGGTACCACTCGAACGCCGGGGTGTTGATGTCCCAGCCGTTGAAGTCGTCCTGGGCGCGCATGCCGTCGAGCAGGTACAGCCCCGGGGAGTCGGCGCCACCCGGCTGGAACTGCACCTTGATGTCGCGGCCCATCGACGCCGAGGGCACCTGCAGGTACTCCACCGGCAGACCCGGCCGGGAGAAGGCGTTGGCCTCTGCGGTACCACCGGCGGCACCGACCAACCCCGCAAGCAGGGCCGCGCCGGAGGCGGCGACCATCAACCTGTCAAGCAACTTCATCCTGGGCATCCTCATTCGTCTTGTTGCCGTGCTCATAACGTGGGCCCGAGTCGGGCCAGATCTGCGCGCGCGTGCGCGACAGTGCCGGTGTAGTCAACCATAGAAGTCCGTGATCGAGCTCTTAGAGTTCTGCCACGACCGGCCGGACGGGTCCGGCACCGGTTTCTCCGGCGACCGCCGCGTTGCGCTCGGGCCCCCATACGAGCCGGTGGGACCGGCCGCGCGGGGTGGCGGCGACCGGCCCGGCATGACGTCTGTCACATTTTCGCCAGCCGCCGCGCACCTACCGTCACGGGACGTCGGGCGGCATCCCGGTGTAGGCCGGGCGGGTCGGTTCGGGCACGGCCAGCCCGCAGCGGATCAGCTCGTCGCGCGGCACCCGCTCGATCCGGTAGCGGGTGTAGCTCGCGGCGTGCAGCACGTTGGACAGGAACCGGCGCGGGCCCATCGGCGCACGCACCGAGCCCAGCACCGCCGCGGTGTCGGGGCATCGCAGCGCCGCCTCGGCCTGCGCGACCCAGTCCTGGTCCAGGTAGCCGGGAATCAGCGGATACCACTTGACCCACGGGCCGTCGGCCACCACGAAGTCCCGGAACAGGTCTTTGTCGTGGCCGATCCGGCCGTGGTCCAGCCGTTCGGTGTGCGCCGCAATCGGATTGGCCAAACCGATCTGGTCGAGCAGTCGGACATCGAGGCCGGTGTTCATGCTCAACATGCCCAGGTTGGTGAAGAACACGGTGTGCGGACCGGTGTCGCCGGGCTGGGGATCGGTGGGCACGCCGATTCCCGGCGGCACCGGCAGGATGACCGGGACGACATCCCACTGGTCGTAGTTGCCCGACGGCAGCAGCAGTGCCCCGTCGGGGGTGGCCTCGATGGTGGCCAGCACCGCGCGCATTCGCGGATAGCCGAGATAGTCCGCGGCGGTCAGCGGGTGGGCGTGACCGGTCGCCTGCGAATAGAATCGGCGCTCGTCGACGATCCCGGAATAGGTGACGCGGGTGGCGTCGTAGCCCATCCCGGGTGAGTTGGCCGCCCACAGCGCCCAGCCGGCCACCGCCAGCCACAGCAGGCCGACGGCCCCGCTGAGCGGGTAGCCGGCCTCCCGGTGGAAACGCGCACCGTCGGGGAGCAGCACCGGGATGACGGCCACCGGGGCCAGCATGCAGAACAGTGGCACCAGCAGCACCCGGCCGTGCATGAAGTCGCCGCCCTGGCGGATCCAGTAGGCGCCCTGCACCAGTCCGCTGATCACGAAGAAGCAGACCACCGCCGCCGGGCTCTGCGCCAGCCGCGCCCACCTGCCGACACCGCGCGGCACCGGACGGCGGGGACGCTGGCGCACCGCGGCGCCCACCCACAGCGCCGCGCCCAGCGCCGCCAACAGCACGGCGGGCACCCACAATGCGTAGGGCGCGTTGAAGTTCGCCAGGTAGATCATGCCCTGCGACCACTTGTCGCCGGCGGCGTCCTTGGCCAGCGCGGTACCGGGCACCAGCAACCCGTAGTAGCCCATCCGGAAGATCTGGTAGGCCACCGGCAGGGCGCCGCCGGCCACCAGGATCAGTGCCCGGGGCCGCCACTGCCGGGGCGCCGCGATCAGCAGCATGATCAGCGCGCCGCCGCCGATGAGCGCCAGCTCGGGACGCACCAGCACGCTGGCGCCGGCCACGAAGGCCAGGCACCCGGTGAACAGCGGGCCGCGGGCCCGCGACCGTGGCATGCGCAGCGCCTGCGACCAGCAGACCAGCATCCACCACAGCAGGCCCAGGTAGGCCAGCACCAGCCCGCTCTCCAGCCCGGAGGTGGCGAAGTCGCGGGCGGGCGGCACCGCGATGTAGACCAGTGCCCCGGCCGGCAGCAACAGTGCGCGGCGGCCCTGCAGGTTGGGGGCGTACAGCCGGGTGGTGCCCAGCATCAGCAGCGCCACCCCGGCAAGGCTGAGCGTCAGCGCGAACACCAGCGCGATGTACTCCATGCGCATCGGCCCGCCGAGCCAGCTGCCGAGGTACATCAGGTAGGTCCAGGCCGTGGAGGTGTTGGCCTCCACCCGTTCGCCGGCATTGAACACCGGGCCGTTGCCGGCCAGCAGGTTGCGCACGGTGCGCAACACGATCAGTCCGTCGTCGGAGATCCAGCGTCTCCGCCATGCCCCGACACCGAACAGCAACAGCACGACGGCCACCGCTGCCCACGAACTCAGCCGCACCGATGGGCTGTAGGCGACCGCCGGCCAGCCCAACGGCCGGACCCGGGGGTCCGGTGCGCGCAGCGGTCGGCTAGCCGAAAACGACGGCAGCACCGATGGTTCCGATCCAGGCCAGCGCCATCAGCTGCAGCACCCGGTCGCGCCGCAGGATGTCCTCGGGCTCGCCGGCCATGCCGCCGTCGACGTCGACGGCGTACCGCAGTATCGCGATGGTGATCGGGATGATGGTCACCGCGTACCAGGAGCCGGAACCGTTGTCGCGCTCGAAGGCGAACAGGCTGTAACAGACCAGCATCGCGGTGGCTGAGGCCGTCCAGACGAAACGCAGGTAGGTGCCGGTGTAGCTCTCCAGCGACTTGCGGATCTTGGCGCCGGTCTGTTCGGCGAGCTGCAGTTCGGCGTAGCGCTTTCCGGCCACCATGAACAGCGACCCGAATGCCATCACCAGCAGGAACCATTGCGACAGGTAGATGTCGGCGGCCGCTCCCCCGGCGATCGCCCGCAGCAGGAATCCGGACGACACGATGCAGATGTCCAGCACCGCTTGATGTTTGAGCCCGAAGCAGTAGGCCAGCTGCATGGCCAGGTAGACCGCCATCACCAGCGCCAGGCTCAGGCTGAGACTCCAGGAGACGACCAGCGACGCCGCCCCCAGCAGCGCGGCCAGCCCGTAGGCCATGCCGACCGGCACAACCCCGGCGGCGATCGGCCGGAACCGCTTGGTGGGGTGCGCGCGATCTGCCTCGACGTCCTGGGCGTCGTTGACCAGATACACCGCCGAGGCCGCCAGGCTGAACGCCACGAACGCGATCAGCGCCTTGCCGCCGACATCGGCGTAGTCGTAGTGCACGTCTCCGCCCAGGGCGGCCAGCGGCGCGGCCAGCACCAGGACGTTCTTCACCCACTGCCGGGGCCGCATCGCCTTGACGATCCCGGTCATCAGGTTGGACGGCGGGCGGGCCTCCGGCGCGCGGTGTTCGGTCGCTGCACTCATCCGGCGCCTCCCGAGTTGTCCAGGCGGATCGCGGCCGCGGCGACCGCGGCTCCGACGACGACGCCGGTGGCCACGTCACTGGGATAGTGCACCCCGAGCACCATGCGGGACAACGCCATCGGCGGCACCAGCACCGCAGGCAGTGTCTTGGCGGGCAGCCCGGCCGCTCGTCCCAGCAGAATCGCCGCCGCGGTGGTGGAGGTGGCGTGCGCGGAGGGGAAGCTCAGCCGGCTCGGGGTGCCCACGTTGACCGCGATCGCCGGGTGGTGGGGGCGCTCGCGTCGCACCACCCGCTTGATCACCACGGCGGCCGCGTGCGCGACGAACGCCCCGGCCCCGGCGGTCAGCCAGGCCCGGCGCCGGCGCGGCCACGCCAGCGCACCGAGCGCCGACAGTGCCAGCCAGCCCAGGCTGTGCTCACCGAAGTGCGACATGGCGCGCGCCGTGGTCAGCACCCCGGACCGGCCGGCCAGCGCAGACTGCACGGCGACCAGCACCGCGTCCTCGCCGTGCGGCGGAACCGCGTCGGGATCACCAGGGGGCGCGAACTCGGTCATGCCGACTTGGCGCCGTCGGGAAGCAGCACGGTCTCCCACTGCTGCTTGCTGGCCAGCGTGGGCAGTGCCCGGCGGTAGGCGCGGCGCAGGTCGTCGAACCGGCGCGACAACTGGTACTGGCGGCGCAGCGATTCGCGCAGCAGCGTGAACATCTTCGCCCGGTCGCGCTGGCGGTAGACCACGCCGCGGCCGTCGGCGGTGGTGACGGTGACGCCGTCCTGGGTGCACAGCAGGAACCACCGGGCGTCCTGGGTGGGCACGTTGAGCTGCGGACGCACGTGATGCTCGGGCGCGGTGGCCTTCAGGTTGTGCAGGATGCCGCGGGCCAACCGATAGCCGATGGTCAGCGGCTGGACCGGCGGGCGCATCGGCTTGCGGCGTTGCGACGGGATGGGCAGTTCGCTGGCCGCCGGCAACACCACCGCGTCGGGGTAGGTCTTGCGCAGCGCGTGGATGTCCGGCAGCGCCGACTCCAGGATGGCGAAGATGTGCTCGGGGCCGGCCAGGAAATCATCCAGCGCCTTGTTCTGCACGGCGACCGTCGAATACTCCAGGCAGGCAAGGTGTTTCAGGGTCGCCTTGAGGTGGCTGCGGATCAGGCCGGCGATGTTGCCGTCCCAGTGCAGCGCCGCGACCATCAACCGGTTGCGCAGGTGGAAGTAGGCCTGCCAGTCGATCGCGTCGTCCTTGTCGCTCCAGGCCATGTGCCAGATCGCCGCGCCCGGCAGGGTCACCGTGGGGTAGCCGTGCTCGCCGGCCCGCAGCCCGTATTCGGCGTCGTCCCACTTGATGAACGACGGCACCGGCTGACCGATCTCCTCGGCGACGGCGCGCGGGATCATGCACATCCACCAGCCGTTGAAGTCGACGTCGATGCGGCGGTGCAAATCGGGTGTCTCAGCCAGCGAGTCGGTGGCGAAGTTGTGGTCGTACTCGGTGTGCGGGGCGTTGGTCCACATGAACACGCCGGGGTCGACGACCTCGCCCATGATGTGCAGGTGCGACGGCTCCTGCAGGTTGAGCATGTGCCCGCCGACCAGGGTCGGCGTCTTGGCGAAGCGGTTCAGCGCCAGCGCCCGCAGGATCGAGTCGGGTTCGATGCGGATGTCGTCGTCCATGAACAGGATCTGTTCGCAGCCGGTGTTCTTCAGCGCCTCGTACATCACCCGGCTATAACCGCCGGACCCGCCGAGGTTGGGCTGGTCGTGGATCGACAGCCGGTCGCCGAGCGCGGCGGCGGCCGCCGCGAAGCCGGGGTGGTCGCGCACCTTACGGGTGCCCTGATCCGGGACGATCACCGCGCTGATCACCGCGTCGACGTCCGGGTCCGAGGTGAGCGCGCTCAGCGCGTTGACGCAGTCGTCGGGCCGGTTGAAGGTCGGGATGCCCACCGCCACGTCGGCACGCCCGGGGGCCTCGGTCGGCGCGTACCAGCCGCCGCCGATCAGCGTGACCGCGCTGTCGGTGGTGATGTCGAACCAGATCCACCCGCCATCCTCGAACGGTTGCAGACCGACCTCGAACTCGACGATCGTCGGCGTGCCGTCGCCATCGACGGACCCGAACGGCTTGCCGTCCACCGCGATGCGCGCACCGGTGGCCTTGGAGCGGTAGACGTCGACGCGGCCGGAACCGGTCAGCTCCAGGCGCAGCACCACCGATTCGACCACCGACCAGCGACGCCAGTAGGAGGCCGGGAAGGCGTTGAAGTACGTCGCGAACGACACCTCCGACTCTTCGCCGATCTCCAGGCTGGTCCGGGTGAGCGGGTGCGCCCGGCGGTTGTTGGTCTCCGACTCCTCGATGTAGAGCTTGCGGACGTCCAGCGGCTCGCCGTGGCGCGGCAGGATGATCCGCGAAAGCCGGCTCACCGCACGCGAACTCTTGGGTTTGGTCATCGGTTGTTTTCCCTGTTGTTCTCGTGCAGCGGCACACCATCGGCCAGGTGCGGCGCCAGGACGTTGTCGTACATGCTCAGCGCACTGGCGATCGCCATGTGCATGTCGAGGTATTGATAGGTGCCCAGCCGCCCGCCGAAGAGCACCTTGCCCGACTCCATCTCGGCCTTGGCCAACCGGCGGTAGGCCTCGACCATCGCGCGGTCATCGGGGGTGTTGATCGGGTAGTACGGCTCGTCTTCGTCGCGAGCGAACCGGCCGTACTCGCGCATGATCACCGTCTTGTCGGTCGGATAGGACCGTTCGGGGTGGAAGTGCCGGAACTCGTGGATGCGGGTGTAGGGCACGTCGGCGTCGTTGTAGTTCATCACCGCGGTGCCCTGGAAGTCCCCGCAGCCCTCGAGCACTTCGAGTTCGAAGTCCAGGGTGCGCCAGCCGAGCCGGCCCTGCGCGTAGTCGAAGTAGCGGTCCAGCGGACCGGTATAAACAACGGGGGCCGACGGGCTCGCGTTCCGCAGTTCCTCGCGGACGTCGAACCAGTCGGTGTCGAGGCGGACCTCGACGCGCTCGTCGGCGGCCATGTTCTGCAACCAGGCGGTGTAGCCGTCGACCGGCAGCCCCTCGTAGGTGTCGTTGAAGTAGCGGTTGTCGAAGGTGTAGCGCACCGGCAGCCGGGTGATGTTGGACGCGGGCAGCTCGGTGGGATCGGTCTCCCACTGCTTGGCGGTGTAGTGCTTGACGAAGGCCTCGTAGAGCGGGCGGCCGATCAGGCTGATCGCCTTCTCCTCGAAGTTGGTGGCGTCCTTGGTGTCCACCTCGGCGGCCTGCTCGGCGATCAGCGCCCTGGCCTCATCTGGGCTGAAGTAGCGGCCGAAGAACTGCGAGACCAGGCCCAGCCCCATCGGGAACTGGTAGGCCTGCCCGTCGTGCATGGCGAAGACCCGGTGCTGGTAGCCGGTGAAGTCGGTGAACTGCCGCACGTAGTCCCAGACCCGCTTATTAGAGGTATGGAACAGGTGCGCGCCGTATTTGTGGACCTCGATGCCGGTCTGCGGTTCGGCTTCGGAGTAGGCGTTACCGCCGATGTGGGGGCGCTTCTCGAGGACCAGGACACGCTTGTCGAGCTGCTTGGCCACGCGCTCGGCGATGGTCAGGCCGAAGAATCCAGAACCCACAACGAAGAGGTCAAAAGGAGCGGTCATCGGCGCCAAGGGTAGCCGAACAGTGGCCGCGAGCATCGTCGGCGCCCCGCCACTTCTCCCGTCCAGGCGGCCGGGCGGGCGCTCGCAGCGCCGGCGGCACCGCGAGATTGCGCTCACGCAGGCAAAACGCGCCGATTCTCTGCACCAGTGCAATCTCGGTGCGCGCCCGGGACACCGACGTCGACGAAGGGTTGGTCGCGGTTTCCTCACGATTCGATCTCGTCACTCTAATCACACTAGCCACACGCGTACCGTCGATCAGGTAGGCAGTAAACGCTCCGCAGCCCCTCGGGACTGAAGGGCAAAACACATTGAGGAGACTTCCGTGCCGAACCGACGTCGACGCAGGCTCTCGACCACTATGAGCGCAGTCGCCGCCCTAGCGGTCGCAAGTCCGTTTGCAGTTGTCGCAGTATCCGAGCTGGCCGCCCACAACAGCGCCCCGCAGCACCATGACTTCGTTGCGGCCGCGTCGGTGGCCGACCTGCCCAACGAGCTGATCTCCGCCCTCACCCAGGGCCTGTCCCAGTTCGGCGTGAACCTTCCGCCGGTGCCGGGCGGCTTCGGCAACGGGGCAGGGACGGGGATGTACCCCGCGTCGCCGGGGATGTACCCCGCGTCACCGGGGCTGACCTCGCCGGGGATGTACCCCGCCTCGCCCGGCCTGACCTCACCCGGCCTGACCTCGCCGGGGCTCACCTCACCGGGACTGACCTCGCCGGGGCTCACCGACCCGTCGCTGTCCACGCCGCCGGCGGGCACACCCGGTGTGTCCACCACCTCGGGCTTGACCTCGCCGGGTTTGACCACGCCGCCGCTGGGCACCCCCGGGCTGACCTCGCCCGGTCTGACCACCCCGTCGCTGTCCGACTCGTCGCTGACCAGCCCCGGGTTGACCAGCCCCGGGTTGACCAGCCCGGACACCGGCCTGCTCGGCTCCGACGGCATGCCGCTCACCTCTCCGGTGGGCCTTGACCCGGGCCTGGACGGCACCTACCCGATCCTCGGCGACCCCTCGCTGGGCATGGGCATGCCGGAGGAGAAGGGCGGTGTCGTCAGCGACCTGATGAGCGCGGCCAACCAGTTGGGCGCCGGACAGGCCATCGACCTGCTCAAGGGTGTGGTGATCCCGTCCATCGCCCAAGCCGCACAGGGCGCCGGTCCGGCCGCCGCGGCGGCACCCGCCGCCGTGCCGGCCCCGTAACAAAGAAGCCTGTTTCCTAAACGGCACCGCAGAGTCAGCCCGCACCGCCGGGCAACGTGGGACTCTGCGGTGTCGTTTGACGTCCGGCCACTTCGACCAGACGCGTGTCGCATCACTAACAACACAAGACACATACGTAACATCAGCACGTGCCAACCCGTCGCCCCCCGCCGACGATCAAGCTGACCGCTACCGTCGCGACCGTGCTGATCCTGCCGTGGGCACTGGACGCCGGGCCGGGGTCGAAGCCGGCGGGGACCGCACCGGCTCCCCCCAGCGCCGCGGCGACCAAACTGAATCAGCAACCACTGCCCGATCTCGCACCGGGCGTCACCGTCCGGGAGATCACCCAGGACGAGCCGTTCACCATGGTGGCGCTCACCGGCGCCGACCTCAGCGGCACCTCGGCGAAAGTCCGCGCCAGACGCGCCGACGGGTCGTGGGGCCCCTGGTATGCCACCGCCCACGAGGTCAAGGAGGCGTCCTCGCAGGCCCGGCCGGCCGATGCGCCCGCCCCCGGCCCGGACGGGACCGAACCGGTGTTCGTCGGCCGGACCACCGCGGTCCAGATCGCGCTCACCCGGCCCGAAGCCGCCGACGCCGAACCCGAGGCCAAACCGGGAACGAAACCGGGAGCCAAGACGGGAGCCAAGGCGGGGCCCGAGCCGAAGCAGAAGCCCAAGCCCGACCTCGGCTACGTGCCGGCCACCGCCGCACAGCCGTTCGCCCAGAACATCTCCGCGGTCCTGATCACCCCGCCGAAGGCCCCGGTCGACGCGCAATGGACCCCGCCGAGCGCCGCGCTGGCACCGGGACAGCCGCCCAACATCATTCCGCGCAGCCAATGGGGTGCCGGCGCCCGCGGCCGGTGCGGCAAGCCGGCGGAGAGCGGCCCGGTCCAGGCAGCGGTGGTGCATCACACCGCCGGCTCCAACGACTACTCCCCCGAGGACTCGGCGGCGATCATCCGGGCCATCTACGCCTATCACACCCGCGCCCTGGGCTGGTGCGACATCGGCTACAACGCGCTGGTGGACAAGTACGGCCAGGTGTTCGAGGGCCGGGCAGGCGGCATCACCAAGGGCATCGTGGGCAGCCACGCCGGCGGGTTCAACAAGAACACCTGGGGGGTGTCGATGATCGGCACCTTCGACGACGCGCCCCCGCCGCCGATCCAGCTCGAGACCGTCGGCCGGTTGCTGGGCTGGCGGTTGGGACTGGACCGCACCGACCCGCGCAGCACCGTCCAACTGACCTCCGGCGGCGGCTCTTTCACCCACTTCCCCCGCGGCTCGGCACTGTCATTGCCCACGATCATCGGCCACCGCGACCTCGACGAGACCGAGTGCCCCGGCGAGCACGGGTACGTAGCGCTCAACGAGATCCGCGAGATCGCAGCCCGGTTCGGCGACCCCCCGGGCCCCGAAGACATGATCCGGACGATGCAGGGCGGCGCCATCCACGCCCGCTGGCTGGAACTGGGCGGTGCGGAGGGCATGCTCGGTGCCCCCACCTCGCCCGAGGCGATCGGCGAGGGCTCCACCAAGTACGCCACCTTCGAGCGCGGCGCGGTGTACTGGTCACCGGAGACCGGCGCCCAGCCGATCACCGGGGCGATCTACGAGGCCTGGGCCGCACTGGGTTACGAGCGCGGCATGCTCGGCCTCCCGACCAGCGCCGAGATCCCCGAACCGGAGTGGATCGGCCAGAACTTCCAACACGGCACGCTGAACTACAACCGGGCCGACGGCAACGTCATCCGGGTTGTCGACGGCAACGCCGAAGAGCTGCCACCGCCCCCGCCGGAGGGCCCGCCGGCGCAGTTGGAACGTTTCTCGCGGGTGATCGGCGTGAACTAGCGCCGTTCACGCTGCGGCCAGGGCGCGAAAGTGCGAGAGGCCCCCGCCACCGGCGCAGAGTCAGCCGGGGAAAATCCGTTCCAGCACCCGCGCCAGGCCGTCCTCGGTGTTGGGCGCGGTGATCTCCGCGGCGGCGGCCAGCACCGCCGGGTGGGCGTTGCCCATCGCCACGCCGTGGCCCGCCTGCACCAGCATCGGCAGATCATTGGGCATGTCCCCGAAGGCCACCACCTGCTCGATGCCGAGCCCCTGCGGCGTGATCAGCTCCTCGATGCCGCTGGCCTTCGTGATGCCCGCCGGCACCACCTCGACGAGCCCGTTGTTGGTGGAATAGGTCAGCTCCGCGGCGCTGCCGATGTGGGCGGCCAGTTCCGCGACCATGTCGGCGCTGGACGCCCCCGCCTTGCGGATCAGCAGCTTGATCGCCGGCCGGGACAACAGGTCCTCGAGGGACACCTCGGTGTTGTCCGGGTTGAGCCAGGCGTGTTCGTAGCCCGGCGAGCTGACGAACTGCGGCGTCACCGCATCGTGCGCCCGCTCGCCGATGCGCTCCACTGCCAGGCCGGCGCCGGGGATGACGCGGTAGACCACTTCGGCCAGTTTGACCAGGGTGTCCGCCGAGAGTGTCCGCGCCGAGATCACCCGGTCGGTGTTCGGGTCGTAGAGCACCGCCCCGTTCGCGCAGACCGCCAGGGGCGCGAACCCGAGCGCATCGACCACCGGCGAGATCCAGCGCGGCGGGCGCCCGGTCGCCAGAATGAAGCCGGATCCAGCTTCGATGGCCGCATGCACCGCCGCCCGGGTGCGCGCGCTGATGTTTTCGGCATTGTCGAGCAGGGTGCCGTCGACGTCACTGGCGATCAGCGCGGGCGGCGCCGAGTCGACCTGCGACCGTACCAGCCGTGCCATCAACTCCGCCCCCGGCCGGCCAACGCCCGCCGCAGCCGGCCACCGTGCGGCTGCTCCAGCCGTTTGCGGTCACGCTCGGCCAGCTCGGCTTCGCGCATCGCCAGGGCTTCGGCCATGGTCGGGGCGCCGCCACCGAGCCGCCGCGGCACCCAGTACGCGCCGGCGGGGTGCGGATACTCCAGTTGCGCCTGTTCAAGCATCGCGGCCATCCTGTCACGAAGCTCGGCGGTGGTCGCCTCCACGTCGCCGGAGGCGGCAATCGGCCGGCCGATCTTCACCAGCACCGGTACGTGGTTGCGCCACAGCTGCTTCGGGTGGTCTTTGGTCCAGACCCGGTGGATGCCCCAGACGATCACCGGGATGAGCGGGACACCGGCGGCATGGGCCATCCGGGCGGCACCGGTCTTGAACTCGCGCAGTTCGAAGCTGCGGCTGATGGTGGCCTCCGGGTGCAGCCCGACCAGCTCGCCGCCGGCCAGCCGCTGCACCGCCACGTCGTAGGCGCCGGCCCCCGCGGAGCGGTCGACCGGGATCAGCTTGATGTGCCTGATCACGTAGCTGATCACCGGCACCTCGGTCATCTCGGACTTG
The DNA here is from genome assembly GCF_002101885.1 of Mycolicibacter senuensis. GTDB lineage: Bacteria > Actinomycetota > Actinomycetes > Mycobacteriales > Mycobacteriaceae > Mycobacterium > Mycobacterium senuense. The sequence goes on along the minus strand of NZ_LQPS01000039.1, from coordinate 21,265 downwards.
ATCATGAACCGCAGCCGCCGGTTGCGCCGCAGCGCCGCGATCGAGGCCGGATACCAGTCCAGATAGCTGGTGTGGTTGAGAGTCAGCACCGCACCGCCGCGTTCCGGAATGTTCTCCAGGCCGTCGAAAACCGGATGCGGCCCATTGACCTTCACCAGGGGCGGGATCATGATCTCCAGGGCTCGGAACAGCGGTTCGGCCATGCGCTACTACTCCGTGCTCGATGCGTCCGGTCGGCCCCGGCCCGCCGCGTTGCGCATCCGTTCAGCCAGCTCCCGCTCATCGAGCACCCTAGCCTGCTGCGGCGTGGGCGCACTGCCGCCCAGTCGTCGCGGCACCCAGTACGCGTCCTTCGGGTGCGGATACTCCCGTTGTGCGCGGTCCAGCATCGGCGCCATGGCTGCGTGCAACCCGGCGCTGAGGGTGGCGGCGTCGCCGACCGGGGCCAGCGGCGGGCCCACCGCGACGGTGATGGGTATCCCGCTGGCGACCAGGCGCGCCCTCGGGTGATCCTTGGTCCACAACCGGTGAGCGCCCCACACGATCAGCGGGACGATCGGCACCTGCGCGTCGAGGGCCATCCGGGCGGCCCCGGACTTGAAGTCCTTCAGCTCGAAGCTGCGGCTGATGGTCGCCTCCGGGTACACCCCGACCACCTCGCCGGACCGCAGCGCGGCCACCGCATGCCGGTAGGCCTGCGACCCGGCGCCGCGATCGACCGGGATGGTGCCGGTGTGGTTGATCAGGAAATTCACCACCTTCACCCGCTGCATCTCGGCTTTGATCATGAACCGCATCCGGCGCTTCCGGCGATACACCGCCAGCGCGGCGGGCAGGAAGTCGACGTAGCCGGTGTGGTTGATGGCGATCACCGCGCCGCCGGTGGCCGGGATGTGTTCCAGGCCATCGAAATCGAGTCGAGCCCCGGAGACCTTCACCATGGTCACCGCTGCCAGTTCCAGTGCGCGAAAAACCGGCTGCATGCCAGGACTACTCCAGGCCGCCCGTCGCGGTCGGCGGCTGCTGGTTTCCGGCGTCGCGCTTCTCGGCCTTGCGGGCGGCTTCCTCGGCGTCGAGCCGCAGTGCCTCGGCGGGGGTGGGGGCGCCGCCGCCCAGGCGGTGCGGCACCCAGAACTCGCCGGCCGGGTGTTCGGGATAGGTGTCCTGGGCCTGCTCGAGCAGGTGCTGCATGCGGGTCTGCAACAGCGCCCGCAGGTCGTCGACGGGCAGCGTCGGCGGTATCGGCTCGCCGATCACCACCGAGACGGGGACCTTGATGCGCCCCAGCCGCTTGGGATGGTCCTTGGTCCAGATCCGCTGGGCGCCCCACACGATGTGCGGAATGATCGGCACCTGCGCCTCGATCGCCATCCGGGCGGCGCCGCTCTTGAACTCTTTGAGCTCGAAGCTGCGGCTGATGGTCGCCTCCGGGTAGACGCCGACCAGCTCGCCGGCCTTGAGTTTCTCGACGGCGGCGGTATAGGCGTCGGCGCCCTGGCCGCGGTCCACCGCGACGTGCCGGCAACCACGCATCACCGGGCCGACGAACCGATTGTCGAACATCTCCTTTTTGACCATGAACCGCACCCGGCGGCGCGGCTTGCCCAAGTACGCGGCCATTCCGGCGAACGTGAAGTCGAGGTAGCCGGTGTGGTTGATCGCGATCACCGCACCCCCGCTGGCGGGGACGTGCTCGGCACCGGTGACGGTGATCTTCACCCCTTGGAAGCGCCACAACGTGCGCGCAACGGTAGCGACACTCCCGTACCACGGCTCCACAGTCGTCCAGCCTAGGCGATGCCGGCGGGCGTGCCGCCGTTAAGCTCGGGAGGAATCGGTTACAGCGTCGGGAAGGTGCAAGTGCGGGTCACCAGCGTCGGACACGCCGGCTTCCGGATCGACACCGCCGCGGGCAGCATTCTGTGCGACCCGTGGGTGAATCCGGCCTACTTCGCGTCGTGGTTCCCGTTCCCGGACAACTCCGCGCTGGACTGGGACGCCCTGGGCGACTGCGACTACCTCTACATCTCGCATCTGCACCGCGACCACTTCGACCCGCAGCACCTGGCGGCCCACGTCAACAAGGACGCGGTGGTGCTGCTGCCCGACTATCCGGTGCCCGACCTGCGCCGGGAGCTGGAGGCGCTGGGTTTTCACCGGTTCTTCGAGACCACCGACTCGGTGCGGCAGACCGTGACCGGGCCCAAGGGCGAGCTGGACGTGATGATCATCGCCCTGCGCGCCCCGGCCGACGGCCCGATCGGCGACTCCGGACTGGTGGTCTGCGACGGCGTGACCACCGTGTTCAACATGAACGACTCGCGTCCGATCGACCTGGACGTGCTGGGCGCCTTCGACTCGATCGACGTGCACCTGCTGCAGTACTCGGGCGCGATCTGGTACCCGATGGTCTACGACATGCCGGCCCGGGCCAAGGAGGCGTTCGGCATCCAGAAGCGGCAACGCCAGATGGACCGCGCCCGCCAGTACGTCGCCCACGTCGGCGCGCGATGGGTGGTTCCGTCGGCCGGCCCGCCGTGCTTTTTGGATCCGGAGTTGCGCCATCTCAACGACGACCACGGCGATCCGGCGAACATCTTCCCCGACGAGATGGTGTTCCTGGATCAGCTGCGGCGCAACGGCCACGACGGCGGGCTGCTGATGATTCCGGGCACCACGGCCGATTTCACCGCAGCGCAACTGGATTCGCTGACCCATCCGGTCGACGACGCGGAGGCGATCTTCACCGGCGGCAAGGCGGACTACATCGCCGCCTACGCCGAGCGGATGGCACCGGTGCTGGCCGCCGAGAAGGCATCCTGGGCGCCGGCGGCCGGCCCGGCGATGCGCGAGCAGCTGCGCGCACTGTTCGAGCCGATCATGGCCCGCAGCAACGAGATCTGCGACGGCATCGGCTATCCGGTCGAGCTGGTGCTCGACGGTGCCGGGCATACCGAGACGGTGGTGCTGGACTTTCCCAAACGCGTGGTGCGCGAGCCGGTTCCGGGCGAGAAATTCCGATACGGCTTCGGCATCCCGCCTGAGTTGGTGCGCACCGTGCTGCGCGACGGCGAACCCGACTGGGTCAACACCATCTTCTTGTCGACCCGCTTCACGGCGTGGCGGGTCGGCGGCTACAACGAGTACCTCTACACGTTCTTCAAGTGCCTCACCGAGGACCGGATCGTCTACGCCGACGGGTGGTTCGGCGAGAGCCACGACGACTCGGCGACCATCACCCTGGACGGCTGGCAGATTCAGCGCCGCTGCCCCCACATGAAAGCCGACCTGTCGAAGTTCGGGGTGGTCGAGGGCGAGACGCTGACCTGCAATCAGCACGGTTGGCAATGGGACCTCAAGACCGGACGCTGCCTGACCGCCAAGGGTCACGAGTTGCGCTGCGAGAAGCTGTGATCGACTGCTACGACGACGGATTGGTCGCCCTGGACCGCCGGGCGATCACGTTGCGCCGTTACCACTTTCCGTCCGGCACCTCGAAGGTGATCCCGTTGTCGGCGATCCGCGGCTACCGCGCCGAGCCGCTGGGCATGCTGACTCACCGGTTCCGGTTGTGGGGCAGTTCGGATCTGCGGCGCTGGCTGCCGCTGGACGTCAGGCGGCCATGGCGCAGCACGCTGATCACCCTGGATCTCGCCGACGCGGGCTGGCCGCAGCCGGCGTTCACCCCGGTGGATCCGGCCGCGTTCCAAGAGTTGCTCGACGAACTGCTGGACGGCTGATCGGCCCTTCGCCGCCGGCGTGTGCTCAGCGGTCGGCCAGCACCGCGTGCGCGGCGTTGTAGCCCGGGATGAAGGTGATCCCGGGACCGCCGTGACAGCCGGCGCTGCCCAGATACAGGCCGTCGACCAGCGGTTGGCCCAGGAAGCCGCGGGCGCCGGGCCGGTTGGGCCCGATCTGGTCGGGGTTGAGCAAGCCGTGGCAGTAGTCGCCGCCGGGAGCGCCGAACATGGTGCCCATATGGCGCGGGGTGAAGGTGGTGTGCCGGCTGATGCTGCGCTCGAAATTCGGTGCCAGCCGGGTGATCTTGTCGATCACCCGCTGGCCCATCTCGACCTTCATCTCGCCGTAGTTGCCGTCGCCCTCGATCGGGAACCACAGCGCGAACGCCGACGCGGCCTGCTTGCCCGGCGGGGCCAGGTCGGGGTCGTGCAGCGACGGGATCTGCAACACGACGGTCGGATCGGCCGGTACCACGCCGCGCCGCGCGTCCTCCCACTGCTGCTGCACCTCCTCGGGCGTGCAGAAGATTCCCAGCGACGCCTGCATGGCGGGGTCGTTGAGCGCCTGGTAGGGCGCTGCGAACTCCGGGGCCTCCTCGAGCGCGAAATGCATCTGCAGGTATGACCCGCGGTGATCGGTGCGCGCGTAGCGGGCGCGGACGTCGTCGGGAACCGCGGCCGGGTCCAGGAGCGCGGTGACGGTGGTGTCGGGGGCGATGGCCGAAACCACCACCGGCGCTGAGGCGGTCTCGCCGGCGTCGGTGCGCACGCCGCTGATCGCCCCGTCGGAGACGACGATCTCGGCCACCTTGGCACGCAGCCGCAGTTCACCGCCGAGCCCGACGAAGGTGTCGCACAAATGGCCGGTGAGTGCTCCGATCCCGCCGCGCAGCTTCTTCATCAGCACGGTGTTCTCGTCGGGAACGCCGAGGCCGTAGGCCAGGGCGGCGGCACTGCCGGGCGTGGCCGGCCCGCGGTAGAGCGTGTTGACGGCCAGCACGGTGAACGAACCGCGCAGTGCGGCATGCCTCTCCCGATCGGGCAGGTAACGGTCCAGCACATCGGTGACCGAGCCGAACAGCATGTCGTCTATCGCTGAGCGTTCGAATTCGTTCGTGGCACAGGCATACATCTCATCGAGGGACTTCGGCGGACGGCCGGCCTCGAAGCGGCCCAGCGCCCGGGTGGGCGCCTGGCTCCAGGCCAGCAGCCCCGCCATGCCGTTGACCGCCTCGGCGCCGTGCACCTCGGACAGGTGGGTGAACAGCTTCATCGGGTCGGTGTACTGGACCAGCGGGTCGTCGCCGACGCCACGCATCGCCACCGACATCACCTCGAGGTCGATGCTTTCCAGGGCGTCGAGACCCAGCTCGGCGCTGACCGCCGCCGACGTCGGGAACTGCACCGAACCGGCGATCTCGAACCGATAGCCGTCGAACAACTCCACCGTCGAGGCCATCCCGCCGGGGTAACGCCCGGCCTCCAGACACAGCGTGCGCAGTCCGGCGCGCTGCAGGATGAGCGCCGCCGCCAGCCCGTTGTGCCCGGCGCCTATGACGATCGCGTCGTAATCGGCCTTGAAACTCACCCTCGCACCCGCCTTCCGTTGCGCCGAGGCTGACACGGTGGGCGCAGTTTTGTCAATATTGACGTAACTAGCGGTTCGGCAGGGAATCCAGTGCAGTCCGGCACATCCGGGCCAACTCGGCCAGCGAGCGATCCTCGTCGAGCATCCAGACCTCCATCGCGGCGAACACCGCCGCGGCGATACAGCGAGCCGTCACCGCGACCCGCAACCGGTCGTGGGATGTCGTGGCTCGCAACCGTTCGGCTACCGCGTCGGCGAAGTCGGCCTCCACCTGCCGGATGTGCCGCACGATCCGCTCGGGGTCGAGCTCCTCGGCGCGTAGCGCGGCGATGCGGGTCACCGCCTCAACGTCGTAGGGGAAGGCGAAGATTGCGGCCTGCACCGAGTCGATCATCGGCTCGCCCGCCGGCCGGTCCGCCAGGGCGCTGCGGAACCACTGCAGACCGGCGTCATAGTCGGCGAACAGCAGGTCGTGCTTGGAGGTGAAGTGCCGATAGAACGTGCGCAGCGAGACGCCCGCGTCGGCGGCGATCTGCTCGGCGGAGGTCTCCTCGACACCCTGGGCCAGGAACCGCACCAGCGCGGCCTGGCGCAGCGCTTCGCGGGTGCGTTCGCTGCGCGCGGTCTGCGGCACTCGGGGCATGCGGCTAAAGGTACCGCAGCGCCCAGCGGCCCCAGAATGGCAATATTGACAAAACGTGCGGTCCGTGGTGACACTGAGCGCATGATCTCGCTCCTCGTGCATGCAGTGCTGGGCCTGGCGACCGTCGGCTGGATCGTGACAGCCAACCGCGCGGTCTTCGCGAAACCCCCTCAGGGCGGACAGTTCTCGCCGATGGAAGTGGTGTACTACGTGATCGGCATCGCCTCGATCGGGCTGGGCTGGTACTTCAACATCCGCTTCGTCAACGAGTACGCCGCCGGCCCCAACCACAACCCGATCTGGGGGCCGGGCAGCTGGACCCAGTACATCCAGCTGATGTACACCAACCCGGCTGCCGGCTCGGCCAGCCAGGACTACACCATCATCAACGTCATTCTGCTGCCGCTGTTCACCGTCGTGGACGGCTACCGGCGGGGCCTGCGACACCCGTGGCTGTACTTCGTGTCGAGCCTGTTCACCAGTTGCGCGTTCGCCTACGCGTTCTACTTCGCGACCATGGAACGCCAGCGCCGCCACGCCACGGCAACCGCGTAGCAGGACCGCTTCCGAAAACCCCGCACGCTAGGCTGGCCGCGACGACGGGAGGGATGTCGTGGCCAAGCCGGTGGCGCCGCGCGGTTCCGCGCGCGAGCGAGTACTGCAGGCGGCATTGGACCTGTTCATGGAGCACAGCGTGGGCGGCACCTCGCTGCAGATGATCGCCGACCGGCTGGGCGTGAGCAAACCAGCCGTGTACTACCAGTTCCGCTCCCGCGACGACATCGTGATGGCCCTGGTGGAACCGATGTTCGACGACATCGTGCGGGTGATCAAGATCGCCGAGGCGATGCCGACCCAGCAGGGCAAGCGTGACGTGACGGTCAGCGGCGTGGTCGAACTGGCGGTGCGATACCGCCGCCTCACCTTCCTGTTCTACGACCGCGCCGTGGAATACGCGGTGCGCTCGCGCGAAGACTTCATGGCGATCCACGATGCGGCGGCGGCGCTCCTGCAAGGCCCCTCCCCGACCGCGGAGGACCGCATCATCACCACCACGCTGCTGGCCGGAACCTTCACCACCGCAGCCGATCCCGAACTCGAGGATATCGACGACGAGCAGCTGCACAGCATCCTGCTCGACACCGCACGGCGGATCATGGCGCCGTTGACCTGAGGCCGCTCACCAGCTCCGGTGCGACCCGCCGCCGGATCCCACCAGCGCCTCACCCGGATCACGTTGCAGCGGGGCGGGCCACGGTGACGGCGGCGGCCGCAGCCGCGGCACCTGCGGCCACCAGAACCACTTGCCGAGCAGCGTGGCGATCGCCGGCGTCATGAACGAGCGGATGATCAAAGTGTCGAGCAGCAGCCCCATTCCGATGGTGGTGCCGACCTGTCCGATCACCCGGAGTTCGCTCACCGCCATCGTCATCATGGTGAAGGCGAACACCAGTCCCGCGGCGGTCACCACCGACCCACTGCCCCCCATGGCCCGGATCATGCCGGTGTGCAGCCCGGCGTGCAGCTCCTCCCGCAGCCGGGACACCAGCAGCAGGTTGTAATCGGCGCCCACGGCCAACAGGATGATCACCGCCATGGCCAACACCATCCAGTGCACCGGCAGCCCGATGATGTGCTGCCACACCAACACCGACATACCGAAGGCACCGGCCAGCGAGACCACCACGGTGCCCACGATCACCAGCGCGGCCACCACGGCACGGGTGATGATCAGCATGATGATGAAGATCAGGCACAGTGCTGCGACTCCGGCGATCATCAGGTCGTAATTGGAGCCCTCCTGCATGTCCTTGAACATCGCGGCGGTACCGCCGACGTAGATCTTGGAGCCCTCCCACGGGGTGGTCTTGATCGCCTCCTTGGCGGCGAGCTTGATCGCGTCGATGTGCTCGATCCCGTCGGCGCTGAGCGGATCGCCCTCGTGGGTGATGACGAACCGCACCCCGTGACCGTTGGGCGGTATGAACATCTTCATGCCACGCTGGAATTCTTCGTTGTCGAAGATCTCCGGCGGCAGGTAGAACGAGTCGTCGTTGCGGGCCTTGTCGAAGGCCTCCCCCATCGCGGCGGGATCCCCCTGGGCTTCCTCCTGCTGCTTGGCCAGTGCGCTCTGGGTGGCGTAGGTGGACAGCATCATGGCCTTGGCGTTCTTCATCATCTGGATCATCGGCGGCATCAACGTGAGCATCTGCGGCAGTTGCGCGGCCATCGCATCCATGTCGGGAAGGATCCCCTTGAAGGCGTCGGTCATGGTGTCGACGCCGTCCATGGCGTCGAAGACCGACCGCAGCGCATAACAGACCGGGATGTCGAAACAGTGCGGTTCCCAGTAGAAATAGCTGCGCATCGGCCGGAAGAAGTCGTCGAAATTGGCGATGTCGTCGCGCAGCTCCTCGATGTCGGAGACCATCAGGTGCATCTTGCCGACCATGCGGCCCATGGTGGCGTTCATCTGCTCCATCAGCTCGATCATCTTCGTCATGACCTCGATCTGGCCCTGCATGTCCTCGGCCTGCGCCAGCATCTCGGCGGTGCGGTCCTCGTTGAACTTCCGCGTCATCTCCTGGCTCACCGACTGCATGCCGAGCAGGTAGCCGAACGTGGAGTGCTCCATCGGAATGCCCTGCGGCCGGGTGATGGACATGACCCGGGAGATGCCGGGCACGGCGGTGACGCGCTTGGCGATACGCTCGATGATCAAGAAGTCCGCCGAGTTGCGCACGTCGTGGTCGGTTTCGATCATCAGCATCTCGGGGTTCATCCGCGCCGAGGGGAAATGCCGGTCGGAGGCCAGGAAGCCCTGGTTGGCGGGCAGGTCGTCCGGCATGTAGGCGCGGTCGTTGTAACCCGGCTCGTAACCGGGCAGGGCGAGGATGCCGATCATGGCGGTCGCCGTGGCGGCGATCAGGATCGGCCCCGGCCAACGGCTCACGGCCGCACCGATTTTGCGCCAGCCCCGGCCCTGGCTGGCCCGCTTGGGTTCCAGCAGTGTGCCGAAGCGCCCGGCCACCGAGATGACCGCCGCCCCCATCGTCAGGGAGGTGACGACGACGACCGTCATGCCGATACCCAGTGGGATGCCCAACGACTGGAAGTACGGCAGCCGGGTGAAGTGCAGGCACATGGTGGCCCCCGCGATCGTCATCCCCGACCCGAGCACCACGTGCGCGGTGCTGCGAAACATGGTGTAGTAGGCGGCTTCCCGGTCTTCGCCCGCGCTGCGGGCCTCCTGGTACCTGCCGATCAGGAAAATCGCGTAGTCGGTGGCCGCCGCGATCGCCAACGTCACCAACAGGCTGGTCGCGAACGGCGAGAGCCCGATCAGGTTGTGGTAACCCAGCAGCGCGACGATGCCGCGGGCGGACATCAGCCCGGTCACCACCATCGACAGCGCCAGCAACACGGTGGTGATGGATCGGTAGACCAGCAGCATCATGGTGATGATCACCACGAACGTCAGCGATTCGATGACGTGCATGCTGCGGGTGCCGGCCTTGTCCTGGTCGGCCGCCAGCGCGGCGCCGCCGGTCACATAGGCGGTGACGCCCGGCGGCGCCGTCACGCTGTCGACGGCCTGCTGCACGGCCTTGACCGACTCATTGGCCAACGCCTCGCCCTGGTTGCCGGCGGTGTAGATCTGCACGTAGGCGGACTTGCCGTCCGGGCTCTGCGCCCCCGCGGCGGTCAGGCGGTCGCCCCAGAAGTCCTGAATGTGTTCGACGTGCGTGGTATCGGCCTTCAGCTTCTCGATGACCGCGTCGTAGTAGTGGTGGGCGTCGGCGCCCAGCGGCTCGTCGCCCTCGAGCACCAGCATGACCGAGCTGTTGGAGCTGAACTCCTCGAAGAGTTGGCCCTGACGTTTGACCGCGATCATCGACGGCGCCTCCTCAGGCGTCATCTGCACGGCGGCCGTCTCGGCGACCTGCTCTAGCTGCGGAACGGTCACGTTCGCCAGGACGATGATCCCGATCCAGCCGAGCATGATCGGGATGGCAAGGCGCCGAATCCATTTGGCGATCCGACCGCGCTCGGCGGCATGCGGGTTCGGCTGCGCGCTCATGCGGCTTTGACCAGACAGAAGGTCATGGCGCTGGCGCCGGTGGCGGTCCGTTCGTCCTTGAGTTCGTCGTCGATGCTGATGCGACACCCCAGCGTGAAGCCTTTGCCCTGCGCATACAGGTTGGGCGACACCGCCGACAACGTGGTGCTCAAGGTCACCGCCCACGGCAACACCGCGTCGTCGACGCGCTGTGGCCGGCTGTCGAGATCGAGGTAGCTGATGTCGGCGGTCGCACCGGGCTCACCGAAAACCTCGTAGGTGACGACTTTCGGGTTGTAGGGCTTGGTGTCGTCGACCTTGGTGCTGATGAGGGTGGGATTCTCACCCCCGAAGAAGGTCCGCAGTCGCAGCACGGTCAACGTGCCGAGCACCAGCACGACCACGATCAGCAGTGGCAGCCAACCGCGCTTCAGTGCTTGCATGGGGCGGGCTCCGCCGGCTCGTGGGCGTGTGGTTTCAGCATCGGCGACGCTCCCTTCCCCCGAAACTGCGGTTGCGTATGACCTAGGTGAAGTTATACGAACAGTAAAGTAGAATCAAGCGATCAGTTAGTTCAATTGGCCGGTGTGGCTCACTCTGGGTAGCCGGGAGGTACGCGGTGGCGAAGACGTTGGCTCCGCGCGGTTTCGCGCGAGACCGGGTGCTCGACGCGGCGCAGGCGCTGTTCGCCGAACACGGAGTCAGCGGCACGACCCTGCAGATGATCGCCGACCGACTGGGCGTCAACAAGTCGGCGGTGTACTACCAGTTCCACTCCAAGGACGACATCGTCGTCGCCGTCTTCCGTCCGGTGTTCGACGACATCGCCCGGGTCGTCAATATCGCCGAGGCGATCCAGTCCCGGGAGGTGCAGCGGGAGGCCACCATCAGCGGCCTCATCGAGTTGGCCGTCCGGCACCGCCGCACCACCGCCCTGGCCCACACCGACCCGGCCGTGGTGGGTGTGGTCGAGGCCATCGCGGAATTCCGGGATGCCTCCCGACGCCTGCAGGCAATCCTGGCCGGACCGGAGCCCGACCCGGCGACCCTCATCGCTATCGCCATGCTGGTTCCCGGCATCCTCGGGGCGGCCGCCGACCCCACCGTCGCCGAAGTCGCCAACGACGAGCTGCACCGGATGCTGCTGGACTGCTCGCGCCGGCTGTTCACCGGCTGAACCGAACGTCGCTAGCGCGCCGGCTCGAGCACCTCGGTGCCGACATAGGGCACCAGCGCCGCCGGCACCCGCACGCTGCCGTCGGGCTGCTGGTGGTTCTCCAGGATCGCCACCAGCCACCGGGTGGTGGCCAGCGTGCCGTTCAACGTCGCGGCCGTCTGCGGCTTGCCGTTGTCGTCGCGGTAGCGGGTGGCCAGCCGGCGCGCCTGGAAGGTGGTGCAGTTCGACGTCGAGGTCAGCTCCCGGTAGGTGCCCTGCGACGGCACCCAGGCCTCGCAGTCGAACTTGCGCGCGGCCGACGAGCCGAGGTCGCCGGCGGCGACGTCGATCACCCGGTAGGGCACCTCGATGCGGGCCAGCATCTCGCGCTGCCAGCCGAGCAGCCGATCATGTTCGGCCTCGGCCTCGGCAGGCCGGCAGTAGACGAACGCCTCCACCTTGTCGAACTGGTGCACCCGGATGATGCCGCGGACATCCTTGCCGTAGCTGCCGGCCTCCCGGCGGAAACACGACGACCACCCCGCGTAGCGCAGCGGCCCCCCGGACAGGTCCAGGATCTCGTCGGCGTGGTAGCCGGCCAGCGGCACCTCGGAGGTACCGACCAGATACAGATCGTCGGCCTCGAGCCGGTAGACCTCGTCGGCGTGCGCACCGAGAAACCCGGTGCCCGACATGATCTCGGGTCGCACCAGCGCGGGGGTGATCATCGGCGTGAACCCGTTGTCGACCGCCAGCCGCAACGCCAACTGCAGCAGGCCCAGCTGCAGCAGCGCCCCGGCGCCGGTCAGGAAGTAGAAGCGCGAGCCGGAGACCTTGGCGCCGCGGCCCATGTCGATCAAGCCCAGCGACTCGCCGAGTTCCAGGTGGTCCCGCGGGGTCTCGATCGCCGGCGCCTCCCCGACCACGTCGAGCACCGTGTAGTCGTCCACCCCGCCGGCCGGCACCCCGTCGATGACGACGTTGGGTATCGCCAGGTGGGCTCCGGTGAATGTCGCCGCCGCCTCGGCCTGGGCGGCTTCGGCGGCCTTGACCTGCTCGGCCAGCTCCTTGGCCCGGGCCAGCAGCACGGGACGCTCCTCGGGCGACGCCGCGCCGACCGACCGGCTGGCCGCCTTCTGTTCGGCGCGCATGGTGTCGGCCGCCGAGATCGCGGTGCGCCGTGCGGTGTCGGCGGCCAGCAGGGCATCCACCAGGGCCGGATCCTCGCCACGGCCCAGCTGGGAGCGGCGGACACGGTCGGGGTCTTCACGCAGCAGGGTCAGGTCGATCACGGCGCAACCCTACAACCAGGGCCGGCCCGGCCCGCGGCATCACTTTCGCATCATTTGTCACGCGCTGGTGCCTGCCTGTCAGAATGGACCGGATGTCGAAGGCAGCCGACCCGGAGAATCCACCCGCCAAGCGGGTGTCTTGGCTGCGCACGCTGCAGGCGGCCGCGACCCGCCGCGCCCTGTTGTTGACCGCGCTGGGCGGGCTGCTGATCGCGGGACTGGTCACCGTGGTTCCGGTGCTGGGCGAGGGGCCCGGCGGGCTGCTCGGCCACCTGGGCGCCGAGCCGCCATCCGGTGCGGGCGGCAAGGGCCCCGGGCCCGGACTGGGGATCGGTATCGGCAAGGGCAACGACGCGATCGACCGCGCGGTCGCCGGAGACTGCCTGAACTGGCCGGAGAACGACCTGGACGGCGCGACGGTGGTCAGCTGCGCCGACGAGCACAAGTTCGAGGTCGCCGGGCCGGTGGACATGAAGATGTTTCCCGGCGCCGAGTACGGCCCGGATGCTCCGCCGCCGTCCACCGCCCGCATCGAGCAGATCACCCAGGAGCAGTGCGAGTCCTCGGTGCGCCGCTACCTCGGCGCGAAGTTCGACCCGCACAGCAAGTTCGTCGCCAGCATGCTGTGGGCCGGCGAGCGGGCCTGGCGCCACCACGGTGAGCGCCGAATGCTGTGTGGCCTGCAGCTTCCCGGCGTGGGCGGCCAGCAGATCGCATTCACCGGCAAGGTCGCCGACATCGACCAGTCCAAGATCTGGCCGCCGGGCACCTGCCTGGGCATCGACCCGGGCACCAACCAGCCCAACGACGTTCCGGTGGACTGCGCCGCACCCCACACCAAAGAGGTGACCGGCACCGTCAATCTGGCCGAGCGGTTCCCCGACGCCCTGCCTCCCGAGCCCGAGCAGGACGCGTTCATCAAGGAGACCTGCACGCGGCTCACCGATGAGTACCTGGCGCCGGTGCAGTTGCGCGACACGACGCTGACGCTGACCTACGCCACCATCTCCTTGCCCAGCTGGTCGGCGGGCAGCCGCGAGGTGGCATGCAGCCTCGGCGCCACGCTGGGCAACGGCGGCTGGGCGGCCCTGATCAACAGTGCCCGCGGGCAGCTGCTGATCAACGGCCAGCCCCCGGTGCCGCCGCCGTCGATTCCCGCGGAGCGGCTCAACCAATTGCCCGCCGGTAGCCAGCCGCGGTGAGTGTGCAGATGGAACCGCGCCGGTTCGACGAACTGGTCTCCGACGCGCTGGATCTGATCCCCGCCCAGCTGGCCGCCGCCTTCGACAACGTCGTCATCCTGGTGGAGGGCCGCAACCCCGACGAACCCGACCTGCTCGGGCTCTACGAAGGGGTGGCGCTCACCGAGCGGGACTCCAGCTACGCCGGGTCGCTGCCGGACACCATCACGATCTACCGGGACGCGCTGCTGGAGATGTGCGGCTCCGACGACGAGGTCGTCGAGGAGGTACGGATCACGGTGATCCACGAGATCGCCCACCACTTCGGCATCGACGACGACCGGCTGCACGAACTCGGCTGGGGTTGAGCAACGCGGTCGCGGCGCGGCGGAACGATGTTGTCGGCATGCGGTGCTATGAACGACCCATGGTTGACCACTGCCGAGCCTGCCGGGCGGGGCTGGAGCACTGCCACGGCACGCTCATCCACCACGTACTGCACACCGCCGAGTGCACCGAGGACGGCTGTCCCGGCGAGTTGATGGCGCATTCGTTCGCACTCGACTGCGACGCCGTCGGCTGCCGCTGCGCGCAGGCGTACGCGATCGCGATCTGAGCGACGGCGCCGCTCAGCCCATCGGGTCGGTGTCGGAGCGCAGCGCGTCGCCGACCGGGTCCGCGTTGGGCTCGGGATAGAACGGCGGCGTGAGCGAGCCCCACTGCACGCAGCTCCACCGGCCGTCGGTGATCGGCGCCAGCACGACCGCCTCGGCGTTGTCGAGGTGGTGGTCCAGCGCGAAGCTGCGGTCCACACCCGCCAGGGTGGCCGCCGCCAGCCGGATCGCTGCGCCATGGCTGACCATGACGATGTCGCCGGTCCAGGCATCGTCGTCGAGGTAGCGCATCCGCAGTTCGGTCACGACCGGCAGATAACGGTCCAGCACCTGTTCGGCGGTCTCGCCGCCGGGCAGCGCGACCCCGGTCTCGCCGCAGTGCCAGCGCTGATAGATCGCGTTGAACTCGGCGATCGCGTCGTCGTCGCTGCGGTTCTCCAGATGACCGGCCTGCACCTCGTGGATGCCTTCGATGGCGCGGGCGGTCACGCCGAACGGTCCACTGATCTCCGCGGCGGTCTGGGCAGCGCGCAGCGCCACCGAATGGGTGATCAACGCCGGACGGTGCAGCCCGTTCCCGGCGAACGCCCGAGCCTGGTCGCGGCCCAGCGATGTCAGTTCGGACCCGGGCGGCCGGGTGTCGAGCCGACGGTCGACGTTGCCGTAGGACTGACCGTGCCGCAGCAGCACCAGCCGGCCGGTCATGTCGCCGCCTCCGGCCGGGCGGGCCAGGAGCCCAGGTACCGCACATCGGCGCAGCTGCCGCGCAGCGCGTTGAGCGCCGCGGCGACGGCGCCGTCCTCGATGTGCCCCACACAGTCCAGGAAGAACAGATAGGTACCCAGCTCGGTGCGGGTCGGGCGGGATTCGATCCGGGTCAGATCGATTCCGCGGCTGCCGAATTCGGTCAGCGCGGCAGCCAGCGCGCCCGGCGCGTTGTCCAGCCGCAGCACCACCGACGTCCGGTCGGCGCCGGTGCGCCGCGGCGGCGGCGCGGGCGTGCCCACCAGCACGAAGCGGGTCCGCGCGTTGGGCTCGTCGATGACGCCGTCGGCCAGCGCGATCAACCCGCGCTGCTGCGCAGCCAGCGCGGTGCTCACCCCGGCATCCGCTTCGCCGTCGCAGACCTGCTGCGCGGCAGCGGCGTTGGAGTTCGCCGGCACCACCTGGGCCTGCGGCAGATGCTCGGCCAGCCACCGTCGCACCTGGGGGCCGGCCACCGGGTGGGCGGCCACGGTGCGGATGTCGGCGGGCGACCGCCCCGGCGCAACCACGATCGAGAACGCGACATCGAGGGTGGTTTCGGCGAAGATCTGCAGCGGCGAACCGGTCGCGAGGCCGTCCAGGGTGGGCGTCACACCGCCCTCGATCGAGTTCTCGATCGGCACGCAGGCGTACTCGGTGGCGCCGGTACGCACCGCCTCCAGCGCGGCCGGCGTGGTCTCGGCCGGCACGGCGCGATGGTCTTCATGGCCACAGCCGGGAACCAGGCCGGCGCCGGTCAACGCGAGCAGCGCCGCTTCGGTGAAGGTCCCCGCCGGGCCGAGATAGCTGATGCGGGTCACCGCTCAACCCTATCGGCCGCGGCGGGTCGAGGAGGCCGCCCTGGCGCGGCGCGGGGGACCGGATTCCACCGAACGGTTGCGCCGGACCCGGTCGTTAATTAAGTTAGGCTTACCTCACTTACTGAAAGGGTGATCGATGGCCACCACCACAGCGGTAACCGTCCCGACGTCCGCGGAGCGGATCCGCAGCGCCTGTGTCCGTGGCCAGGCACTGCTGGCGATCGCCGACTCCGCCGACGCCGCGCCGGTCAACGCACCGGTGTGCCACCTGTTGCCGGACGGGTCCGTGGTGGTCGCGGTCCCGGTCGGCGATCCGGTCGCCGAGGCGGCCACCGCCGGGGTCGCGGCGATGCTGGAGCTGACCGACCACGCACCGCTGCGGCTGCGCGAACGGGTCCGCGCGCTGGCGTGGATCCGCGGCCGGCTGGTGGCGGTCCCCGAGGCCGAGATCCCCGCACTGCTCGACCAGATCGCTACGGTTAACCCCAATCCGGCGCTGCTGCAGGTGATCTCCCCGCGTTCGGCAGCCAGGACATCCGAGGTCCCGGCCCCCACGGAGGTCAGCTACTCGCTGCTGCGGCTCACGCCCGACTCGGCGGTGCTGGCCGATACGACCGGGGCCGAGTCGGTCGCCGTCGAAGAGCTGCTGGCGGCCCGCCCCGACCCGTTCTGCGCGATCGAGGCCCACTGGCTGCAACACCTGGATTCGGCGCACCCCGAACTGATCGCCCGGCTGGCCACCACCAAGCTGCCGCCGCAGTTGCGCCGCGGCCGGCCCCGCCCCCTCGCGGTGGACCGCTACGGGATGTGGCTGCGGGTCGAGGCCGCCGATGGTGACCACGACGTGCGCCTCAGTTTTCCGCGGCCGGTCGAGGACGTGCTTAGCCTGAACCGCGCGGTGCGCGCACTGATGGGCTGCCCGTTCCTCAACGGGCTGCAGCCCCGTCGTCAGTCGCGGTAGGGGTTATACCGTGTCGAGGTGACCGATCCGGCGGACCAGCGGCGCGCACTGCGCCTGGAGATCGTCTTGGTGCTGGCGGTCACCTTCGGGCTCAGCGCCGTCACCGCGATCCTGCAACTCGCCGACGCGGTGCTGCGTGATCTCAGCGCCCAGCGGATCCCGCTGAACCCGCGCCGGTCCTACTTCGACTTCATCGACCTGGGCCTCAACGCGGCCTGGGCCGCGCAATTGTTCGCCTGGGGCGCCCTGGCGCTGTACCTGCTGTGGCGCAGCGGCTTTCCACCCGGCCGGATCGGGCTGGACCGGTTGCCCCGCCGCAGGGACCTGGCCGGCGGCCTCGGCCTGGCCGCCCTGATCGGACTGCCCGGACTGGGCCTGTATCTGCTGGCCCGGACCCTGGGCCTCAACGCCGACGTCATCCCCGCGGCGGTCGACGACACCTGGTGGCGCGCCCCGATGCTGATCGTGATCGCCTTCGCCAACGGCTTCGCCGAAGAGGTGATCGTCGTCGGCTACCTGCTGACCCGGCTGCGGCAGCTGCGGGTGTCCCCGGCGGTGGCGCTGGCCGGTTCGGCGCTACTGCGCGGCGCCTACCACCTCTACCAGGGGTTCGGCGCGGGCCTGGGCAACATCGCGATGGGCCTGGTGTTCGGCTACGCCTGGCAGCGCACCGGCCGGCTGTGGCCGCTGGTGCTGGCCCACGGCCTGATCGACACCGTCGCCTTCGTCGGGTACTCGCTGTTCGCCGACCAGTTGGGTTGGCTGCGCTGATATCCCGCTACCCGGATGCGGCGGGGCTGACCGTGACGGTGATGGAGCCGGCGCCGGCGCCGGATTCGATCACCAGCACCGGGGCGTTGTTCGCCGAAACGACCTCGCCGCCGGTCACGCTGACCTGGTAGCCGTTCGGGAACTGGAGGGTCGGGATCGAGATCTGAGTCTCCGACCCGGCGGCGAAGCTGCCCGAGCCGTCGGCCATCGCCGTGGAGTAGCTGAACGAGAAGACCCCGCCTTCGAACGACCAGCTGTTCGGAATGCCGGCGATCACCTGCGGGTAGGGCTGAGCCAGCGTCGCCACCACGGCCTCGTCGACGTTGTCGCCGGCCGGCGGCAGGTTGGTGTCATGCACCAGCGACCCCGCCTCGTTGGTGTAGCCCCAGTAGAGCCACCCGAACTTGTGCGGGTCGATCGAGTTCAGCTGGCTGGCGATGGTGTCGAGATTGCGGGTCGCGCCGAACTCGGTGACCATTCCCGGGACGTCGTAGCGGTCGATGTAGTGCTGGGCGCCGCTCATCATCATCCCGTCCCACAGGGAGCAACCGAATGCGCTGCCACCGCCCAGGGCGTCGAAGATGCAGTAGTCGTGGAATGCGAACACGGTGTTGTCGTCGTCGACGGGGCCGACGTGGGTCACCGGGGTGGCGTTGCCGAACAGCACATTCGGCTCGTAGTACACCGTGGTGTTCGGGTCGACCGACCGGATCGCCGAGGTCATCTGGTCGTAGAAGGGGGTCAGCGTCTCGCGGTCGAAGTGCGCGTTGCCGAGGAAGCTGCCCAGCCACGGGGTGCCCGGCCACGGCTCGTTCATGATCTCGTAGCCGGCGACGCCCGGGGTACCGCCCAGGTAGTCGGCGGTGACCTGCCACATCCGCGCGTACTGGTTCAGCAGCCCGGCCCCGCCCACCTTCTCGTTGGCCCAGAAGGCATCCCAGGCCTGATTCTGCGCCGGGTTGAGCGCGTAGGCGAACGGGAACGGGTGACTGGTGTCGTTGTCGGCGGGGTTGAATATCGTCGCCCAGTCCGGCGCGCCGTGGCCACCGACCGGCATGCTGTAGAGGTCCTGGTGCATGTCGATGATGCTGACGATGCCGTGCGCCTTGAGCGTCTCGACGGTCTCCTTGACCGACGCCAGGTACTCGAGGTCGTACTGCCCGGGCTCCGGCTCGATCTGTTGCCAGTACACGCCCAGGCGCACCGCGGTGAAGCCGTTGGCGGCCAGGAACGCCGCATCGTCGTCGCCGAAGCCGTCGCCGCCGGGCGAGAACGGCGGCGACTTGTACACCTGGTTGACACCCTGCAGGATGACCACCCGGCCGTCGTGGTCGACGATCCACTTGCCGGCGGTGCCGAGTTCGGCCGGGCCTCGCTCCGGGGCGCCGTCCAGCGTGCCGAAGTTGCCGACCGCGCCGTGGGTGCCCAGCGCGCCGGCCACGCCGCCGGCCCCGCCCAGGCCGGGCAGGTCGCCCGGACCGTGGTAGACCCCGGTGCCGGCGTTCCCGCCGTCGCCGCCGCCGCCGAACCAGATCGAGCCGTTGCCACCGTCGCCACCGTTGCCGCCGAGATGGGTGCCGTCACCGCCGTCGCCACCGCTACCGCCGACGCCCAGCGCCCACCCTCGGCCTAAACCACCGTCGCCACCGGCACCGCCCACCAGTCCGTCGCCACCGGAGCCGCCGGCGCCACCGACACCCATGTACCAGCCGCCGGCCCCGCCGACACCACCGGCGCCACCCTCACCACCGGCGCCACCGGCGCCACCGTTGCCGAAGAACCCGGCCGCGCCACCAGCCCCACCGACGCCGTCGACCGCGGTGTTGTCCCAGCCGGCCCCGCCGTCACCGAACAACCAGCCCCCCGCGCCACCGGCGGCGGACTCCGCGGTGCCGGCCGTACCGTCGCCGATCATCAGGCCCAGCCCCAGCGCCCCGCTGAACTGGTTCAGCCCGTCGACGACCGGCGCCATCCAGGAGCTGCTGACCAAGTCGTCGATACCGGTGTACAGCGGGGTGTAAAACCAGTTGTGCAGCAACGCCGTGAGGTCCGGGGCGAACAGGCTCGGCTCCGCCGCTGCCGCGCCGGGCAGCAAGTCGTCCCAGTTCGCCTGCCCGAGGAACGCCTCCCAGGACGCCGGGTTGAACACCGCGGTCCAGTCCGTGCCGCCGGTGGTCGCGTCGACGAACGGCGCCAACGCGAGGTCGAACACGTCGTCGAACCCCTCGGCGGCGGCCACCGGTGCCGCGGCCAACGGTGTCGCCCCGAATGCCAGCACCGCCCCCACTGCCGTACTCAGGGCGACGACACGAGGAGTCCGCTTCGACCTGGGCACGCGAGTCATCCTGGGGTAGACCTCTTTCCGCGACAGTGGCCGAACTGACGCGTTCAACATAACAAGTTGATGGGAATACCGCTAACGCCACCTGAGAAAACGTGGGGTCCGGGTTGGGGTGCGACTCATTGGAACAGCTGACGACGGTCGGCGTAAAAATAGGTGTATACGGTGGTCAGCGCGCAGATCAGGCTGGCGATCGCCAGCATGTAGGTACCGCCGGCGACCATACCGATAGCCCCACCGATCCCGGCGCCGAGCACGAAAGACCCGAACAGCAGAAAGTAGCCCAGCCAGGCGGTGATCTCGTCTACCCCGAGGAGATGCCGCGCGATGCCCTGGCCCATCTTCACCAGGGTGCCGGTCACATAACTCAGCGGGATCGACACCTCGCCCTTCTTGTCGATGAAGGTCGCGTTCAACGCGCCGATGCCGAACGTCATCAAGATGATCGGGAAGAACGGCAGCGGAAGCTCCGGTCCGCCGAGCAGGAAGCCGTCCAGCAGCGTGGCGAGTACCAGCGCCAAGGTGGTCAATACGGTGGTGGAATGCGGTCGGGTCGGCCAGAAGTAGCGCCGGCACAGCGTCGCGCTGACCACGCCGGCCACGAACGCCACCAGCAGCAACGCCGCCGAGAGCGCGAGCCAGGGCGATGACGCGGCCCAGTCGTCCTCGGCGTAGTAGCCCATCACCGCGCGCTGCGCGTTGCCGGTCATGAAGGTGACGAAGTAGCCGGCGGAATGGGTGAACGCCGTAGCGCCCAGCAGGCCTGCCAGACCGGCAAGAACCCAGGACAGTTTCGTCTCGCTGTCATACAGCTTGCGAATGCGTAGTTTGCCGGCGCCGCGCGACTCGGTGCGTTGCTCGCCAGCGCTTTCGTCGGGCACCAGGGTGTTCCTTCCATCCATCTCGGATCAGTTCACTGCCGTAACGGTCGGCCTGGAACGGCCGTCACCACCGGAGGCGGAATCATCTCCGGGTCCAGCAGGAATCGGGAAGGATCGACACACCGGGCTCGATGCCGATCCGTTTCAGCTCGCGGTCCTTCCATGGTCGGCGGGCTGCCGTCGCTCCGGGTCGGCTCGACGTTTGTTGTGTTGGTAAAACCATCGTCGCGGCGCGCACGGGTCGTCGCCAATGGTGTTTGTCTCCCATTCGGGGGCGATTTTTTCGTGTAGACGCCACACCACGGCACGAGCCGCGGCGCGGATCCTGAGTGCGTAGATTGGCCAGGTGAACGGCGATCGCAGACCCGGCGGACCGGGGCGGTCCTGGGAGCGGCAGCCGCCGCCCCCACCACCCCGCGAGCCCCCGCCGCTGCTGCACCGCCATCCGCCGCCCCGCCGCGCGGTACCCCAG
>NZ_LQPS01000038.1 GCF_002101885.1 Mycolicibacter senuensis | reverse complement strand
CGTAGGTCGGGGGCTGAGGGGTCGGGTGGGGGGTCATCGCCGTTGACGTTAGCGCCTCGCCGGTAATGTGCGGTCAGTGGCCAGGGTCCTCGACGTCGTCGATATCGAGGATCCGCGCGATTCCCGGCTGGACGATTTCCGCGACCTGAACAGTGTGGACCGCCGCCCGGACCTGCCCACCGGCAAAGGGCTGGTGATCGCCGAAGGTGTGCTGGTGGTGCAGCGGATGCTCGTTTCGCGGTTCGCTCCGCGGGCGCTGCTGGGCACCGACCGCCGGTTGACGGAGTTGGCGGACGATCTGGCCGCTGTGCCCGACGTGCCCTACTACCGGGTGTCCGCGGAGGTGATGGCCGAGGTCGTCGGCTTTCACCTCAACCGCGGTGTGCTGGCCGCCGCGTCGAGGGTGCCCGAGTCGACGGTGGCCGATCTGGTGGCCGGTGCTCGCACCATCGCGGTGCTCGAAGGCGTCAACGATCACGAGAATCTGGGCTCGATATTCCGTAACGGCGCCGGCCTCGGAGTGGATGCGGTGGTATTCGGCAGCGGCTGTGCCGACCCGTTGTACCGGCGTGCGGTGCGGGTGTCGATGGGGCATGCCCTGCTGGTGCCGTTCGCCCGTTCGGCGGACTGGCCGGCCGATCTGGACATGCTGCGCGACCGCGGGTTCCGGTTGCTGGCCATGACACCGGACCCGCGGGCCGACGCGCTGTCGGCGGCCATGGCGAAGGTGCGCGACGACCCGGTGGCGGTGCTGGTCGGCGCGGAAGGGCCGGGACTGTCGCAGCAGGCCATGCGTGCCAGTGACATGCGGGTGCGCATCCCGATGTCGCGAGGAACCGACTCCCTCAACGTGGCGACGGCGGCGGCGCTGGCGTTCTACGAGCGCACTAGGCTGCCGGCATGACGCCCACCCAGACCACGCCCTGGGCGACGGGGTTGACCGTGGCGGCGTTCGTCGCGGCGGTGTCGGGGATCGCGATCGCGGTGCTGAGCCTGGGGTTGATCCGGGTGCACCTGGCAGTGGCCGTCGTTCTCAACCTGATCGCGGTGGGCGGCCTGGCGCCCACGGTGTGGGGTTGGCGACGCACCCCGGTGCTGCGCTGGCTCGCGCTGGGCGCCGGACTCGGCGTGGCGGGCGGGTGGCTGGTGCTGCTGGCCCTGGTTGCTCAGCGCTGACCGCTTGAGCGCACCCCGAGCAGGACGTCCTCCCAGCCTGGGACGGGCGGCTTGCTGCGCCGGGCCCGGGGCGCCGAGCGCGGGTGGTCCGGCTCCTCTTCGACTGCCGGTGGGGCGGCGGGCTCCTCGAAGTCCAGTTCGGCCACCGGGGCCACCGGGCGCAGCGGACGGTCGAAGTCCGGGTCGATGAGCTCCATCGCCGGATCGTCGAGCGCGGTCACCGTGCCGCCGTGCGCGCCGGGGGCGAACCAGAAGTGGGCGAGGTTGTCCGAACGGCCGGCCTTCCAGGCGAGCTGAACCGTCCAGCGTCCGTCGTCGTTGCGCCAGGCGTCCCAGCTGCTCTGATCGGGGTTGAGGCCGCGGCTCATCAGTGCGCTGGTGACGACCTCGAGCAGGGTGGGCACGGCCGGCCCGTCGGCCAGTACCGGGTGAGCGGCGGCGGCCAGCTCCGCGGCCCGGGAGCGCTCCAGCAGAACCGGGTGGGCGAAGCGCTCCACCCGGGAGACGTCGACGCCGGCCGCTGCGGCCACCTGCTCGACCGACGCACCGGCGCGGATGCGGGCCTGGATGTCCTTCGGGCGCAGCATGCTGATGCCCAGGTCGATCTGGGTCTGCCCCGCACGGTGGCCCTCGCCGCGCACCGCGCCGCGCAGCCGGTCGTCGATCCGCACCCGGAACATCTCGGTGCTGTCATCGTCGTCGCCGACGCTCTCGCAGATGATGTGTTTGCCGTCGGCGTCGAGGCCGATTGCCCTTAGTTCCCGCATGACTTCTCCTTGCGAAGGCCCGGTTAGCTGCGAACTTTAGTGCAGTGAGCGGCCCGGACCGCGGTGACACGCTGGGGTTATAACGACTTGGTCACGGCGACGTCAGAGCCTCTCCACGACCCAGTCCACGCACTGCGTCAAAGCGCTGATGTCGTCGGGGTCCACCGCCGGGAACATCGCCACCCGCAACTGGTTGCGGCCCAGTTTGCGGTAGGGCTCGGTGTCGACGATGCCGTTGGCCCGCAAAATCGCGGCCACGGCACCTGCATCCACGGAGTCGGTGAAGTCGATGGTGCCGACTACTTGCGAGCGCAACGCCGGGTCGGCGACGAACGGGGTGGTGAACGGCCGGGACTCGGCCCACGAGTACAACCGCTGCGACGAATCCGCGGTTCGCTTGACCGCCCAGTCCAACCCGCCGTTGCCCAGCAGCCAGTCCAGCTGCTCGGCCAGCAGTACCAGCGTGGCGATCGCGGGCGTGTTGTAGGTCTGGTTCTTGGAGCTGTTGTCCACCGCGATCGGCAGGGACAGGAACTCCGGCACCCAGCGGCCCGAGGCGGCGATCGCCTCGATGCGTGCCAGCGCGGCCGGGCTCATGATCGCCAGCCACAGCCCACCGTCGGAGGCGAAATTCTTCTGCGGCGCGAAGTAGTAGGCGTCGGTCTCGGTGATGTCGACCGGCAGACCGCCGGCGCCGGACGTCGCGTCGATCACGACCAGTGCTTCGCCGGCGCCCTCGGGCCGGCGCACCGGTACCGCCACGCCGGTCGACGTCTCGTTGTGAGCCCAGGCGATCACGTCGACCGATGGGTCCGACGTCGGCTCCGGGGCGCTGCCGGGCTCGGCCTTGACGATGATCGGATCGCCCACGAACGGGTTCTTGGCGACCGCCGAGGCGAACTTCGCGCTGAACTCGCCGTAGGTCAGGTGCAGGGAGCGCTTGTCGATCAGCCCGAACGCGGCCGCGTCCCAGAACGCGGTGGAGCCGCCGTTGCCCAGCACCACCTCGTAGCCGTCGGGCACCGAGAACAGTTCGCGCAGACCGCTGCGGACCCGGCCGACCAGGTTCTTGACCGGCGCCTGCCGGTGCGAGGTGCCGAACAGCGGAGCCGCCGTGGTGACCAGCGCGTTCAGCTGCTCCGGCCGGACTTTGGAGGGCCCGCAGCCGAACCGTCCGTCGGCGGGCTTGATGTTGTCCGGGATCGTGAGCTGCTCAGCCATGGCCCCTAGCGTAGACAGCGGACGGCACGGCTCAGCACGGCAGGTTTAACGTGATGCAGATCACACGGACGACTCGACACCTGTCAGGCCCACAAGCTCCCCAAGACCCTGGACGGGTAGCCGATACCTGCGGTACCGTTATACATAACAAGGCCAAATGTAAACGTCAGTGGGGGTGGCTCCGATGGCTCAGAAAACGGCTCAGAAACCGGCTCGAACCGGCATCGTGCGGCGGTGGCGGGCCAACATGGAAGTGTCCGACGACACCGCCTATGTCGACATGCTCAACACCCTGTCCGAAGGCTCGGTGCGACGCCACTTCAACCCGTATCTCGACATCGACTGGGACAGCCCGGAATTCAAGGTGTTCGAGAACGACCCGCGGTGGATCCTGCCGGCCACCGACCCGCTGGGCAAGCACGCCTGGTACCAGGCGCAGCCCGAGGACGTCCAGATCAAGATCGGCATGTGGCGGCAGGCCAACGTGGCCAAGGTCGGCCTGCACTTCGAGTCCATCCTGATCCGGGGTCTGCTCAACTACGCGTTCTGGGTGCCCAACGGCTCACCGGAGTACCGCTACTGCCTGCACGAGTCGGTCGAGGAGTGCAACCACACCCTGATGTTCCAGGAGATGGTGAACCACATCGGCGCCGACGTGCCCGGCATGCCGCGGTTCCTCAAGTGGATTGCGGCGTTCATCCCGCTGGTCGCCGGCCCGCTGCCGATCCCGTTCTGGTTCGGCATCCTCGCCGGCGAGGAGCCCATCGACCACATCCAGAAGGACATCCTGCGCGAGGGCAAGACGCTGCACCCGATCATGGAGAAGGTGATGGCGATCCACGTCGCCGAAGAGGCGCGGCACATCTCGTTCGCACACGAATACCTCAACAAGCGTGTCCCGACCCTGCCGCGCCGCAAGCGGTTCTGGCTGTCGTTGTTCGTGCCGCTCACCATGCGAATCCTGTGCTCGGCGATCGTCGTTCCGCCGAAGGCGTTCTGGCAGGAGTTCGACATCCCGCGCTCGGTGCGCAGGGACGTCTTCTTCGGGTCGGCCGACGCCCGGCGGATGCTGTCGGACATGTTCGCCGACGTGCGGATGCTCTGTCACGACACCGGGCTGATGAACCCGGTCGCCAAGCTGATCTGGCGGATGTGCCGGATCAACGGGGCGCCGTCGCGCTTCCGGGCCCAGCCGCAGCGCGCGCACCTGTCGCGGGTCGCGTAGGTCAGCGAGCTCGCGCCTCATGCCGCACGTCA
The DNA here is from genome assembly GCF_002101885.1 of Mycolicibacter senuensis. GTDB lineage: Bacteria > Actinomycetota > Actinomycetes > Mycobacteriales > Mycobacteriaceae > Mycobacterium > Mycobacterium senuense. Next base: position 83,028 of record NZ_LQPS01000038.1, on the reverse strand, counting down.
TCAGCCAGGCATGCTGTAACGACGCGTCCTGCGTTTTCGCCTGTCCGGTCTACTGCATCCACCCCAGTCCGGATGAGCCGGACTTCGCCACCACCGAGATGCTCTACATCGATCCGGACGCCTGCGTGGACTGCGGCGCCTGCGTCCGGGCCTGCCCGGTCGACGCGATCTACCCCGATACGCAGCTGCCGGCGCAGCAGCTGCCGTTCATCGAGATCAACAAGTCGTACTACCCCAAGCGTCCCGAGGGTGTGAAGCTGCCGCCGACGTCCAAGCTGGCGCCGATCCTGCCGGCCGCCGAGGTCCACCGGCGCGGCAGGCACCCGCTGACGGTGGCCATCGTCGGTTCCGGGCCGGCGGCGATGTATGCCGCCGATGAGCTGCTGACCCAACCCGGTGTGCTGGTCAACGTGTTCGAGAAGCTGCCCACCCCTTACGGTTTGGTGCGCGCCGGTGTCGCCCCGGATCACCAGCACACCAAGCTGGCCACCCGGCTGTTCGACGAGATCTCCTGGCGGCGCGGCTTCAATTTTTTCCTCAACGTCGAGGTGGGCAAACACCTGCGTCACGCCGACCTGTTGCAGTATCACCACGCCGTGCTCTACGCCTCCGGTGCGCTGCACGACCGACGGCTGGAGATCGACGGCATGGGACTGCCCGGCACCGGCACCGCCACCGAGGTCGTCGGCTGGTACAACGGGCATCCGGAGTTCACCGACCTGCCGGTCGACCTCGGTCACGAGCGGGTGGTGATCGTCGGCAACGGCAACGTGGCCCTCGACGTGGCCCGCATCCTCACCACCGACCCCGACAAACTGGCCGGCACCGACATCGCCGACAACGCGCTGGCGACGTTGCGCGACTCCCGGGTACAGGAAGTGGTGATCGTCGCCCGCCGCGGCCCGATCGCCTCGGCGTTCACCTTGCCGGAACTGGTCGGGTTGACCCACGCCGCCGAAGTGGTCCTCGATGCCGAGGACCACGCCCGGGTGCGCAACGACCTGGCGACCGTGCGGGACAACTTCACCCGGCAGAAGCTGGAGATCCTGGCCAAACTCGGCAGTGTCGATAGCGCGTCCGCGCGATCTACCAAGCCGCGCATCCGGTTCGCCTACGAACTGACCCCGGCCCGGGTGCTCGGCGAGCACCGTGCCACCGCAGTCGAATTCACCGTGACCGGCACTGACGAGGTGTGTCGGCTCGAGGCCGGTCTGGTGCTGACCTCGATCGGCTACCACGGCACCCCGATCGCCGACCTGCCATTCGACGACGCCGCCGGCGTGGTCCCCAACGAGGGCGGTCGGGTGGTGGACCCGGCCAGTGGCCAGCCCGTTGCGGGAGCCTACGTATCCGGGTGGATCAAGCGCGGCACCAACGGCTTCATCGGCACCAACAAGTCCGACTCGCTCAAGACGATCCAGAGCCTGGTCGCCGACTACAACGCCGGTCAGCTCAGTGAGCCGATCGGCGGGCCGCGCGCGATCGCCCGGATGGTGCACGCCCGCCGGCCCGAGGTCATCGACGCCGCCGGCTGGAAGGCCATCGACAAGGCGGAGATCGCGCGCGGTCAGGCGCAGAACCGGCCGCGGGTCAAGTTCACCCGGGTGCCCGACATGCTCGACGAGGTGGCCGACCACTCCGACGTGCCGTTGCTGCAGAACTTGCTCAGCGCCCTGCGGCGCCGCTGAAATCCCGTTCGGGTCAGCCCTTGGGGAGCCGGTCCCAGCCGGCCACCGACTCCGCGCCACGCGGGCCGGGCCCGACATAGATCGCCGACGGGCGCACCAGCTTGCCCAGGCGCTTCTGCTCCATGATGTGCGCGCACCAGCCCGCGGTGCGCCCACAGGTGAACATCGCCGGCATCATCGCCGGGGGTACCTCGGCGAAGTCCAGGATCACCGCCGCCCAGAACTCCACGTTGGTCTCGATGGCCCGGTCCGGCCGGCGTTCCCGCAGCTCGGCCAGTGCCGCCTGCTCCAATTCGGCGGCCACTTCGTAGCGGGGCGCGGCCAGCCGTTTGGCGGTGGCGCGCAACACCCGGGCGCGGGGGTCCTCGGCGCGGTAGACGCGGTGGCCGAAGCCCATCAGCTTCTCCTTGCGGTCCAGGATGCCCTTGACCACTGCGCGGGCGTCCCCGGAACGCTCCACCTCTTCGATCATCGGGATCACCCGGGCCGGGGCGCCGCCGTGCAGCGGGCCGCTCATCGCGCCGATCGCGCCGGACAGCGCCGCCCCGACGTCGGCGCCGGTGGAGGCGATCACCCGGGCGGTGAACGTCGAGGCGTTCATGCCGTGCTCGGCCGCAGACACCCAGTAGGCGTCGATGGCCTCGACGTGGGCCGGGTCGGGCTCGCCGCGCCAGCGGGTCATGAACCGCTCGGTGATGGTGGCGCAGCCGTCGATCTCCTGCTGGGAGACCGGTTGTTGCGAGCCGCGCGCCGACTGGGCGACATAGGACAGCACCATCACCGCCGCGCGCGCCAACTGATCGCGTGCGGTGGCGTCATCGGTGTCCAGCAGCGGCTCGAATCCCCACTGCGGGGCCAGCATCGCCACCCCGGCCTGGGCGTCGACGCGGACGTCGCCGGTGCGCACCGACAGTTCCAGCGGCTCGGCGGGCGCCAGTGGGCGAGTGAAGTCGCCGTCGACCAGTAGGGCCCACACGTCGCCGAAGCTGACCTTTCCGGCCAGGTCCTCGATGTCGACACCGCGGTAGCGCAGCGCGCCACCGTCCTTGTCGGGTTCGGCGATCTCGGTGGTGAACGCCACCGTTCCCTCCAGGCCGGCAACGAAGTTCTCCGGGACTGCAGCAATCATGTGTTGGATTGTCCCACCCCGGCACCCGGCCGTTCCTACCGGCCGGTAACGCCGGCTGGGCGGGACCGCGGCGTAGCGTTGGGCGGTGCACAGGACAGGCCCCGACAACGAGCACCTGGCGGCGATGCGAGTGGAGTACCGGGAGAAGGACAACTGCGGCGACCTCGACGTGGACTGGCTCGAGGACGGCTGGCAGGTTTTGCTGCGCAATTGGATCGGCGACGCCGAACGCGCCGGGATCGCCGAACCCAATGCCATGGTGCTGGCCACGGTCGAAGACGGCCGGCCGGTCAGCCGCTCGGTGCTGTGTAAGAACCTCGACGAAAGCGGCGTCACCTTCTTCACCGACGACGGCTCGGACAAGGCCGGCCAGCTGGCGGCGACGCCGTACGCGTCGGCGACGTTCCCCTGGTATCAACTGGGTCGCCAGGTCCATATCCGCGGCCGGGTCAGCAAGACCGACGCGACGATCCCGGCCGAATACTGGGTGAACCGGCCGCGGGCCTCGCAGCTGGGTTTCTGGGCGTCGCACCAGTCGCAGCCGATCACCTCGCGCGCGGCCCTGCTCGATCAGCTCGTCGAGGTGACCGCCCGGTTCGCCGACACCCACGACGTTCCGGTCGCCCCCAGCTGGGCCGGTTATGTCATCGCGCCGGAGGTGGTGGAGTTCTGGCAGGGCCGAGAAGGCCGACTGCACAACCGGATTCGGGTGAGCGGCGGACGCGTCGAGCGTCTGCAGCCGTGATCTCGGGTCCGCTGCGGTGAGGCTGTTCGCCGACACCACACCGCTGCGCAACCAGGACTTCCGGCGGCTGTGGCTGGCCGGGATACCGACCGTCATCGGCGCGAACCTGACCATCTTCGCGGTCCCGGTCCAGATCTACGCGCTGACCGGCAGCTCGGCCTATGTCGGCTTGTCGGGTCTGTTCGCGCTGGTGCCGCTGGTGGTATTCGGGCTGCTGGGCGGCGCCTGGGCCGACGCCATGGACCGCCGCAAGCTGCTGATCATCGCCTCCTGCGGGCTGGGACTGGCCTCGCTGCTGCTGTGGGTGCAGGCGGCGGCGGCTTTCGACAACGTGTGGGTGGTGCTTTCGCTGCTGGCCGTGCAGCAGGGGTTCTACGCGGTCAATTCGCCCACCCGCGCCGCCGCCATTCCACGGTTGGTGGCCGGCGGCGACCTACCGGCCGCCAACTCGCTGAACATGACCGTGATGCAGTTCGGGGCCATCGTCGGGCCGTTGCTGGCCGGGCTGCTGCTCGGCTGGGTAGACCTGCCCACGCTGTACCTGGTCGACGCTGCCACCTGCGTCTTCCCGATCTGGGCGACCTTTCGGCTGGCACCCATGCCGCCCGCCGGATCAACCGACGGCTCGCGTTTCGGGGTGGCGGCGGTGCTGGACGGGTTTCGTTACCTGGCCGGCAACACCGTGGTGCTGATGTCGTTCGTGGTGGACCTGATCGCGATGGTGCTGGGACTGCCTCGGGCGCTGTTCCCGCAGATCGCCGCCGCGGACTTCGGCGGACCGGTCGACGGCGGCACCACGATGGCGCTGCTGGCCGCGGCGATGGCGGTCGGCGCGGTGGCCGGCGGCGTGTTCTCCGGATGGCTGCCGCGGATCAGCCGCCAGGGCCTGGCGATCGTCATCTCGATCGTGGTGTGGGGGGCGGCGATGGCCGGCTTCGGGCTGGCGGTCGCGCGCGCCGACGGGCATCCCGGCCCGGTGTTGTGGGTCGCGCTGGGCTTTCTGGCGGTCGGCGGCGCCGCGGACATGGTGTCGGCGGCGTTCCGCTCGACGATGCTGCAGCAGGTCGCCTCCGACGAGATCCGGGGGCGGTTGCAGGGTGTGTTCACCGTGATCGTGGCCGGTGGGCCCCGGCTTGCCGACGCCGTGCACGGGGCGGCCGGCGCGGTGGTGGGAACGGCCGCGGCCGCCGCCGGCGGTGGAGTGCTGGTGGTCGTCGGAGTGCTGCTCGCCGCACTCGCGGCACCGGCTTTCATCCGCTATCAGCGGCCGGGACCGGCGGCGGCGCGATGACCGGCCCGTGATACTCGGCCCCGGGCGGGCGCTCCGCCCCGGAACCGACTACCTTTTCCTATACACGCTCCGATCGACTGGTCAGCCGAATAGCGCAAAGGGGTTCCTTGTGGCCGCAACAGACGACACCGCCACCCTGAAGTACCCGGGAGGCGAGCTAGAGCTGCCGATCGTCCAAGCCACCGACGGGTCCGACGCCCTGGCCATCGGTTCGCTGCTCGCCAAGACCGGCTACACCACATTCGACAACGGCTACGCCAACACCGCGCCGGTCAAGAGCGCCATCACCTACATCGACGGCGATGCCGGCATCCTGCGCTACCGCGGCTACCCGATCGAGCAGCTCGCCGAGAAGTCCACCTTCATCGAGGTCAGCTACCTGCTGATCTACGGGGAACTGCCCACTGCCGAACAGTTGGCGACCTTCACCGGCAAGATCCAGCGGCACACCATGCTGCACGAGGACCTGAAGCGGTTCTTCGACGGCTTCCCGCGCAACGCCCACCCGATGCCGGTGCTGTCCAGTGTGGTCAACGCGCTCTCCGCCTACTACCAGGACTCGCTGGACCCGTCCGACAACGAGCAGGTCGAGGTATCGACCATCCGGCTGCTGGGCAAACTGCCCACCATCGCCGCCTACGCGTTCAAGAAGTCCGAGGGGCAGCCGTTCCTGTACCCGGACAACTCGCTTTCCCTGGTGGAGAACTTCCTGCGGATGACCTTCGGTCTGCCGGCGGAGCCCTATGAGGTCGACCCCGAGGTGGTGCGGGCACTCGACATGCTGTTCATCCTGCACGCCGACCACGAGCAGAACTGCTCGACGTCGACGGTGCGGCTGGTCGGCTCGTCGCGAGCCAACCTGTTCACCTCGATCTCCGGTGGCATCAACGCGCTGTGGGGCCCGCTGCACGGCGGCGCGAACCAGGCGGTGCTGGAGATGCTGGAGGACATCCGCGACAACCACAGCAACGTCGGCGACTTCGTCAAGAAGGTCAAGAACCGCGAAGACGGCGTCAAGCTGATGGGCTTCGGCCACCGGGTCTACAAGAACTACGACCCGCGGGCGCGCATCGTCAAGGAGCAGGCCGACAAGATCCTCGGCAAGCTCGGCGGCGACGACGAACTGCTCAACATCGCCAAGGATCTCGAAGAGGCCGCGCTGACCGATGACTACTTCATCGAGCGCAAGCTCTACCCGAACGTCGACTTCTACACCGGCCTGATCTACCGGGCGATCGGCTTCCCGGCCCGGATGTTCACCGTGCTGTTCGCGCTGGGCCGGCTGCCGGGCTGGATCGCGCACTGGCGCGAGATGCACGACGAGGGCGACTCCAAGATCGGCCGGCCGCGTCAGCTCTACACCGGTGCCACCGAGCGCGACTACGTCACCATCGGCGGGCGGTAACCGCCGTGACGAAGCCGGGCAAGCCCCAGATCACCGTTCCGGCCGGCCCGCCGCCGACCGAGTTGGTCATCGAGGACATCGTTGTCGGGGACGGGGCCGCGGCCGCGCCCGGCGCACTCGTCAACGTGCACTACCTGGGTGTCGACTACGACTCCGGCGCGGAGTTCGACAGCTCCTGGAATCGCGGCGAGTCCCTGGAGTTTCCGCTCGACGGGCTCATCGCGGGCTGGCAGGACGGCATCCCCGGCATGAAGGTGGGCGGTCGACGCCAATTGGTCATCCCGCCCGAACTGGCTTACGGCCCGGCCGGTACCGGGCATCAACTCGCCGGCAAGACACTGGTGTTCGTGATCGATCTGCTCGGCACCCGCTGAGTGCGCGCCTGGCTGGTCGCGGCGGCACTCCTCGCGGTGCTGCTCGGCGCGACCGGCTGCGGGCTGCGGGAAGGTTCGCCGGACCATCCCGGCGCCGCAGTGCCGGTGCCGCTGTCAGTCATCCGCCAGGGCAACGAGATCACCCTGACCGGTGACGTACCGGATCCGGCGGCCAAACGGGCGTTGGTGGACGCCGTCATCACCTCGGCCGATGATGTCACCGTCGTCGATCGGCTCGGGGTGAGGCCGGGCGCCGCGACACCGGATTTCGCCGCGTCGGCTCCGGTGTTCGAAGCGGCCGCGGTGATCGGAGATTTCGCGTTGCACGCCGCCGGCGACAGCGTGACGCTGGTGGGCACCGCGGCGAAGCCGGACGAGGCGGCCGCCGTCGAGGCCGCGGCCCACGACGCCTGGCCACGCACCGACATCGTCAATGAGCTTGTGATCAGCGGTCCCGGGACGCGGTAAGTCCGCAAATATCGACTGAAGACTTCCGAGGGTCATTCGGAGCTCATACACTCGCGGTGTCCTGGGTACGAGGTGCTTTTTCGATCTCCGAGGAGGATCCATGCCGGGCTCCGAAAACCGGACCGTGACCGGCTGGCGAACGGAATCGCGCTTTTACCGTGGACCCCTCGGCCCCGGATGGCTGCTGGCCTTGGCGGCAATTCCGTTGCTACTCGCATTGATCGGAGTGGGAGTGGCAGATCGAGACAGCATCGGCATCACCGCAGGCGACGCCCCCCTGCCCGAGATCCCCGTTCCGTCACTTTCGATGTCGGCTGCGCCGGAGGCGAATGCGCCGGGAATATCGTTTGCTCCGTTGTCGATTCTGCGCAACGGCAATGTCATCACCCTCAACGGCGACCTTCCCGACACCGCCACGCGGGCCGGATTGATCGACATGCTCAAGGGGTTGTACGGCAATGGTGTGCAATTGGTGGACAACCTCAACATCAAACCGGGTGTCAAGGTGCCCGACGCCGCCGCCCTGGGATCGGTGTTCAAGGCCTCGGTGACCATGCCGGACTTCAAATTCAAGATCAGCGGTGGCACCGTCAGGCTGATCGGCACCGCACCTTCCGGTGCGGTCGAGTCGGCCGTCGAGGCGGCCGCGCAGGCGGCCTGGCCGAATCTGGTGATCTCCAACGACATTCTGGTCCTGCCTGATGCGCCGGGGGCTCCCAGACCCGCGGCCCCGACGCCTGCGGCGCCCGCCTCGCCGGCTCCGAAACAGCCGCCGACCAGCGCTTCACCGGCTCCTGCCCCGGTCGGCGACTGCGGCACCCTGCAAGCCGACGTCGCCGCGTTGATGGCCACGCCCGTCACGTTCGTGACCAACGGTTACACCCTGTCGCCGGGCACCCGACAGCAACTGAGTCGGGTCGCGGAGTCGCTCAAGGGTTGCCGCAGCGCCCAGGTGACGGTCAGCGGTTACACCGACAACACCGGCAACGATGGCATCAACGTGCCGTTGAGTGCTGACCGGGCCAAGTCGGTCGCCGACTTCCTTGTCGCCCAGGGTGTTCCGGCGAGCAGCGTCACCGCCAAGGGGTTCGGGCCGGCCGACCCGGTCGCCAGCAACGCGACACCGGACGGACGCGCCCAGAACCGTCGTGTCGCGATCACGGTTAGCTAAGGAGAATCTCCGATGGATTTCGTCATGCAGTGGCTGTGGTACCTGCTGGCATTCGTGGTGGGTTCGGCGATCGCCTGGCTACTGACGGTGGTGTCGATCCGCCGCACCAGCCGAGAAGACGCCATTGCGGCCCTACCCGGCCCGCGTGAGATGGGAGCCGACTGATGCACGGCGCCAATTGCTCGCTGATGGGCTTGTCATTTCTGTTGGGGCTGACGCTGACATTCGCCTTCGCCATTCGGCGGGTCAACCGCGAGGTGCCGATGTCGACGGCATCGGGTGGTGCCGCCGCGGGTGCGCCCTACGGTGAAGGATCGGCGCGGGCCGGCGCGGGCGGCAGCGGTCCGGCCGGATGGGCCATCAAGGGCAACGAGGACTCGATGCTCTACCACAGCCCGGACAGCCCGTCCTACGGGGCGACGATCGCCGAAGTGTGGTTCAAGGACGAGCAGACGGCCGCGGCGGCCGGCTTCCGACGCTGGGACAGTCGGCGCGAGCAGACCTGACGGCCGGCGGGTGGGCTCAGCGCGGCGGCGGCAGTCGCAGCATCAGCCGCACCCCGCCCATCGGGCTGTCCTCCAGGGTCGCCGTGCCGCCGTGCAGTCCGGCCTGCTGAGCCACCAGCGCCAGCCCGAGACCGGACCCGGAATGCGATGCCGTCGACCCGCGGGAGAACCGCTCGAACACCACCTGGCGCTCCTCTTCGGGAACCCCGCTGCCGTTGTCGTCGATGGCGATCTCGACGCCCGCCCGGGACGTGACCGCCGACAGTTGCACCTGGTTAGCGCCGCCGTGCTTGACCGCGTTGGCGATCGCGTTGTCCACCGCCAGCCGCAACCCGGCCGGTAGCCCGACGATGATGCAGGTGGGTGACGGAACCAGGGAGACGTTCAGTTCCGGGAAGACCCGCATCGCGTCGTGCGCCGCCCGGTCGAGCAGTTCGGTGATGTCGACCGGGACCTGATCGTCGGCGGTGGACAGTTCCCCCTGGGCCAGCCGCTCCAGGGCCGACAGGGTCGCCTCGATCCGCGACTGGGTGCGAACGACGTCGCTGAGGACTTCTTTGCGCTGGTCTTCGGGCAGGTCGAGTGTCGTCAGCACCTCGAGGTTGGTGCGCATGGCGGTCAGCGGCGTGCGCAGCTCATGCGAGGACACCGCGGCGAAGTCGCGGGCGGACGCCAGGGCCTCTTTGGTGCGGTCCTGTTCGGTCCAGATCCGCTGCAGCATCCCGCGCATCGCCTCGGCGATCTCGACGGCCTCGCTGGCCCCGCGCACCTCGATCTCCGGTCGTTCGTCGCCGGCGTCGATCGACCGGGCCTGCTGGGCCAGCCTTCGCAATGGCCGTACCGCGAACGCCGCCAGCAGCCAGCCCAGCACCGCGGCCGCGCCGATCGCGAACGTGCACAGCAGCAGCACCCGGCGGTGCAGGTTGTTGGTGTCGGCGATGGTGGCCTCGTAGGTGGCGCCGACCGCCAGTGACCGCGGACCCGGTCCGGGAATGTCGACGGTGCGCACCCGGTAGCGCACGCCGTCGATCTCGGTGTCGGCGTATCCCGCCTCCAGCTCTGGCAGCACCACCGCGGAGTTCGACGTCACCTCGCCTGCCCGGCGCAGCGTGATCACGGCGTCGGTCCCGCCGGCCGCGCGGGGCAGCTCACCCAGGCCGATGAGCGGGACCGTCAGACCGGCCGCCTCGTCGAGCCGACGGTCCAGCCAGTACTTGCGGTCGTTGGTGATCCCGACCCAGACGATGGCGCCGATGATGACCGTCACGATCGCGGTGCCGATGGCCGTCGCCAGCACCACCCGGGTCCGCAGCGACGGGGTTCGAGCGACGACCCGCCGCAGCATGTTCATGACGTTCATGGTGGTCCTCACTGCGTTCGCAGGACGAATCCGACCCCGCGGACGGTGTGCAGCAGCCGTGGCGCTCCGCCGGCTTCCAGCTTGCGTCGCAGGTAGCCGATGAACACGTCGACGACGTTGGTGTCGGCGGCGAAGTCATAGCCCCAGACCAGCTCGAGCAGCTGGGCGCGGGACAGCACCGCGGTCTTGTGCTCGGCGAGCACGGCCAACAGATCGAACTCGCGCTTGGTCAGGTCCACGTCGACACCCTTGACCCGGGCGCGCCGGCCCGGGATGTCGACCTCCAGCGGGCCCACCGTGATGGTCTCCGACGACGAGCTGGCCGCCGACCCGCGCCGCCGCAGCATCGCCCGTACCCGGGCCACCAACTCGGCGAGCACGAACGGCTTGACCAGGTAGTCGTCGGCGCCGGCCTCCAGACCGGCGACCCGGTCGTCGACCGAACTGCGCGCGGACAGCACGCAGACGGGCACGTCATCGCCCATCGCCCGCAGTGCCGTCACCACGCTCACGCCGTCGAGCACCGGCATGTTGATGTCGAGCACGATCGCGTCCGGGCGGGTCTCCTTGGCGCTGCGCAACGCTTCTGCGCCGTCGGCCGCCGTCGCCACTTCGAATCCGGACAGTCGCAGTCCGCGTTCCAGCGAGGCGAGCACATCGGAGTCGTCGTCGACCACCAATACCCGGGGGGAGGCGGCAGCGTTGGCGGGATTGTTCATGGCCGCCATTTTGCCTGAACATTGCCATCAAGCGAGGGATGCGCCGCGGGTCGCCGCCGTCGATCTAAGGTCGGTTGGGTGAAGCCGGCGTCCGCGTTGCGCAGCCTGCTGCCGTATCTGCGGCCCTACCGGGCGAGGTGGATCACCATGATCACGGTGGCCGTCGTGAGCCTCGGTGCCACCGTCACGATCCCGCTGGTCACCAAGGCCGTCATCGACGGGCCGGTGGCCCACCGTGACCAGCCCGGGTTGTGGGTGCTCGGGACGGCGGCCACCGCGCTCGGGGTCGGCGAGGCGGTGCTGTGGTTCGTGCGGCGCTGGCTGGTCGCGCACGCCACCATGGGCGTCGAAGCCGACCTCCGCAAGGACCTCTACGCCCGGCTGCAGGTGCTGCCGATGACCTTCCACGGGCGCTGGCAGTCCGGGCAGTTGCTGTCGCGGATCATGAACGACCTGGCCACCATCCGCCGGTTTCTGGCATTCGTACTGGTGTTCCTGGTGCTCAACACGTTGCAGATCGTCGCGGTGACGACCATTTTGCTGTTGCTGTACTGGCCGCTGGGCGTAGTCGCCTGCGTGTCGATGGTGCCGGTGACGCTGACGGTGCAGCATTTCCGGCGCCAATACACCCGGCTGTCGCGGCGGGCCCAGGATCAGGCGGGCCAGGTGGCCACCGATGTCGAGGAATCGGCGGCGGGGCTGCGCACGATCAAGGCGTTCGGCCGCGAGGACCACGTGTTCGCCCGGTTCGACGCGCAGGCCACCAGGCTGCGCGACCTGGGCGTCGACAAGGTGGTGGTGACGTCGAAGTTCTGGACACTGCTGGAGGTGATCCCCAACCTCACGCTGATCGTGGTGCTGGCGGTCGGTGCGTACGCGGCCGGACACCACCTGGTCACGATGGGCACTCTGGTCGCCTTCATCACGCTGATGCTGTCGCTGGTGTGGCCGGTGTCGTCGCTGGGTTTTCTGCTGTCGGCGACCCAGGAGGCGATGACCGCCGCCGACCGGGTCACCGAGATCTTCGACGCGCCCATCGAGATCACCGACGGCGACGATCCGGTGCCGCCGTCCGGGCGCCTGGAGCTGCGCGACGTCGGGTTCCGCTTCGGTGATTCGGGTCCCGACGGCTCCTGGGTGCTGCGCGGGGTCGATCTCACCGTCGAAGCCGGCGAGACCGTCGCCGTGGTGGGCGCCACCGGATCCGGCAAGTCGGTGCTGGCGATGCTGCTGTCGCGGCTCTACGACGCATCCGAGGGGCAGATCCTGATCGGCGGGCGTGACATCCGTTCGCTGACGCTGGGCGCGTTGCGTTCGGCGGTGGTCACCGCCTTCGACGACCCCACGCTGTTCTCCATGTCGGTGGCCGAGAATCTGCGACTCGGCCGGCCCGATGCGAGCGACGCGGAGCTGGCCAGCGCGATATCGACGGTTTCGGCTGATTTCGTCTATGACCTGCCGTCGGGCCTCGACACCCGCATCGGCGAGCAGGGGATGAGCCTGTCGGGTGGGCAGCGTCAACGGCTGTCGCTGGCCCGGGCCCTGGTGGCCGTGCCGGCGGTCCTGGTGCTCGACGACACCCTGTCGGCACTGGATGTGCACACCGAGGCCGCCGTGACGTCGGCGTTGCGCCGCGTGCTGCGCGGCGCCGACGGTCGGCCGCCGATCACCGCGATCGTGGTGGCCAACCGGGCCTCGACGGTGGCGCTGGCCGACCGGGTGGCGTTGTTGGAGGACGGGGCCATCACAGCCGTCGGCACCCACGCCGAACTGCTGGCGACGGTGCCCCGGTACCGCTACCTGCTGGCCGCCGACGACGAACTCGACGACGGCACCGAACACCTTGTCGACTGGGCGCGGCGATGACGGCCCCGAGCCGGGCCGCGGCGCGCGCCGTGCTGTGGTCGCTGCTGCGTCCGCACCGCGTGGCGGTTGTGTTGCTGGCGTTGATCGTGGTGGTGGAAAACGCTGCCCGCCTTGCGGTTCCGATGCTGGCGCAGCGCGGTATCGACCGGGGAATCCCGCCGATAAGCGACGGCTCGACGCGGGTGCTGACGGCGATCATCGTCGCGCTGGGTGCGGTGGTGCTCGTGCAGGCCGGCAGCCGCATCCTGTTCCTGCAGTGGTCGGGCCGGATCGGCCAGCGGGTGCTGCTGGAGCTGCGGCGACGGGTGTTCCGGCACTTCCAGCGCCTCGACGTCGGCTTTCACGACCGCTACACCTCGGGGCGGGTGGTCAGCCGGCTGACCAACGACGTCGACGCGATCCAGGAGATGCTGCTGGGCGGGTTCGACAGTCTGGTCAGTGCCGTGCTGACGCTGGCCGGCACCGCGGTGCTGCTGGTCGTGCTGGACTGGCGGCTGGGCCTGATGTGCCTGGGCGCATTCCCGGTGCTGGTGGCGTTGCTGCGCTGGTTCAGAACCGAGTCGTCGAAGACCTACACCGCGGTGCGGGAACACGCTGCGCGGGTGATCGTGCAGTTCGTCGAGACCATGACCGGTATCAAGGCGGTGCAGGCCTACCGGCGCGAAGCACGCAACGCCGAACTCTTCGCGGGAGTCGCCGACCGCTACCGCGCCGTCAACGAGAAGGCGTTCAAACTGGTCGCCGTCTTCTCGCCGGGCGTCAAACTGGTCGGCAACCTCACCACCGGGATGGTGGTGCTCTACGGCGGCTGGCGAGTCCTGCACGGGCACATGACGATCGGGACGTTCACCGCATTCCTGCTCTACCTGCGGATGTTCTTCGACCCGATGCAGGAGATCACCCAATTCCTCAACACCTTTCAATCGGCGACCTCGGCGCTGGAGAAACTGGCCGCGGTGCTCGCCGAGAAAGTCGGAGTCGCCGACCCCGACGTTCCGGTCGCCCTCGCGGAGGTGCGCGGCGAGATCGCCTTGCGCGATGTGTGTTTCGGCTACCGGGCCGATGCACCGGTGCTGGCCGGACTGTCGTTGAGTATCCCGGCCGGCCAGACGGTGGCGTTGGTCGGCAGCACCGGTGCGGGCAAGACGACCATCGCCAAGCTGATCGCCCGGTTCCACGACCCGGCATCGGGCTCGGTGCGGCTCGACGGCGTCGACCTGCGTGATCTCACGCAGGCGGAGCTGCGCCGGCATGTGGTGATGGTGACCCAGGAGAACTTCCTGTTCTCCGGGACGCTCGCAGACAACATCCGTTTCGGTCGTCCCGAGGCGACCGACGCCGAGGTGGTCGCCGCCGCGGCCAGCGTGGGCGCCGAGCCGTTCATCGCCGCCTTGCCGGAAGGCTATGACACTGACGTGGCCAAGCGCGGCGGCCGGCTGTCGGCGGGCCAGCGTCAGCTGGTCGCGTTCGCGCGGGCGTTCCTCGCCGACCCGGCGGTGCTGATCCTGGACGAGGCGACCTCAGCGTTGGACATTCCCGGCGAGCGGATGGTGCAAAAGGCGTTGCGCACGGTGTTGTCCCGGCGGACCGCGCTGGTGATCGCCCACCGGCTCTCCACCGTCGAGATCGCCGACCGGGTGCTGGTGATCGAGGACGGGTCCGTCGTCGAAGACGGGCCACCGGCCGACTTGATCCGTGCCGAGGGGCATTACGCCGCCTTGCACGACGCCTGGCGGCGCTCGTTGACCTGAGATCGGCCGCAAAGATCCCGCAAACGCCGGCGGTTCGAGACTGCCCGCACACTTACGCTTCTCGCCATGGCGCATAGGGTCGTGGCGTGATCGGCTCCCCGGCCGCCCAGGGGTTGGCGTTGGCGTCGGCCACCAGTTTCGGGATCAGCGACTTCGTCGGCGGCGTCGCGTCGCGGCGGGTTGCCGCGCTGCGGGTGTTGTTGGTGTCCACCCCGGTCTCGATGGTGATGCTGGGAGCGCTCGCGATGATCGGCGGCGGCCACATCACGCCGGGCGCCGTAATGCTGGGCGTGCTCGGCGGACTCAGCCAGGCCCTGGGTGTCTGGTGGTTCTACGCGGCGATGACTGCCGGCCCGATCTCGGTGGTCTCGCCGCTGGCGGCGGTGGTGGATGCCAGCGTGCCGGTGTGCATCGGACGGGCGCTGGGGGAGCGGCCCGGCATGCTGGCCAGTGCAGGCATCGCGGTGGCATTGGCCGCTGTGGTGTTGATCAGCTGGCACGCCGGCGACGGCGGTAGCCGGCAGCGGCTGACCCGCGGGGCGATCTGGTTGACGATCGCCTCGGGGGTGGCCCTGGGGTTGAACTTCGTCGTCCTGGATCGCACCCCGCCCGACGCCGGACTGTGGCCGTTGCTGTTCGCGCGCGGCGCGGCCACCGTGCTGGTGCTGATCGTCGCGGCCGCCAGCCGCAATCTGCGGCTGCCGACGGGGACGCCGCTGCGGCTGGCGCTGGTGATCGCACTGCTGGACACCGCCGCCAACGTCACCATGCTGTTCGCGCTGCAGCTGTCGTTGCTGTCCCTGGCCAGCGTGCTGATCTCGCTGTATCCGGCCGCCACCGTGGTGTTGGCGGTGGCCGTACTGCGGGAGCGGGTGCGTCCCCGTCAGGTCGCCGGAATGGTGCTGGCCGCGGTGGCGGTGGGAATGATCACCGCCGGTTAGCTTTCGCGCTCAGCTCGGCAGCCCGATCCGCCGGTAGCGCTCCAGCCTGGTGCTCAGCCGAGCCTCGGCGGGCGTCCTCCGCAACGCGTCGAGCTCCACGGCGATGGCCCGCGACATGCGTTTGGCGAAGTCGATCGGCTCGGCGGCGGCGTCGGGATGTTCGGGCACGATCACGTCGACGATCCCGTGCGCCTTCAGGTCCGCCGAGCGGATGCCCTGCGCGTCCGACAGTTCCGGGGCGTGTTCGGTGTCGCGGAACACGATGGCGCTGGCACCCTCCGGAGGCAGCGGCGCCAGCCAGCCGTGGAGCGACGCCAACACCCGATCCGCCGGCACCATCGCCAACGCGGGCCCGCCGCTGCCCTGGCCGAGTAGCACCGACACCGTCGGCACGTCCAGCGTGACCAGCTCTGCCAGGCACGCCGCGATCTGCCCGGCCAGCCCGCCCTGTTCGGCCTCCACCGACAACGCGGGCCCCGGGGTGTCGATGGCCAGCACCAGCGGCAGCCGCAAGTCCTCGGCCAACGCCATGCCGCGCCGGGCGTCTTGCAGCGCGATCGGATCGGTGAGCCGGTCCGGGCCCCGCAACTGCCCCAGCACCACCGCGGGCTGACCGCCGAAGCGGGCCAACGCCAGCAGCATGGTGGCGCCGCGTTCGGCGCTTCCCGTGCCCGACAGGAAAACCCGTTCGGTGGCGCCGTGTCGCAGCAGAAAACCCACGCCGGGCCGATCCGGGCGCCGTGACGCGCACACCGAGTCCCAGGCCGGCAGATCGGGTATCGGCTCGCAGGCCGGGCTCGCGGGTGGCGGCGCGGGGTCGTCGAGCATCACCTTCAATGCCCGGGAGCAGGTGCGCCGCAGCCACTTCACCGGGATCACGCCGTCGATCACGCCGTGGGCCTGAAGGTTCTCGGCGGTCTGGATGCCGGGCGGGAACGGTGCGCCGTAGAGCTGTTCGTAGACCCGCGGACCCAGGAAACCCACCAGCGCCCCCGGCTCGGCCAGCGTGATGTGCCCGAGCGATCCCCAGGAGGCGAACACTCCACCGGTGGTGGGGTGGCGCAGGTAGACCAGGTAGGGCAGGTGGGCGCGTTTGTGCAGCTCGATGGCGGCGGCGATCTTGACCATCTGCAGGAAGGCGACGGTGCCCTCCTGCATCCGGGTGCCGCCCGAGCTCGGAGAGGCCAGCAGCGGCAGCCGTTGGGTGGTGGCCCGCTGGATCGCGGTGGTGATCCGCTCGGCGGCCGCCACCCCGATCGAGCCGGCCAGGAAGTCGAAGTCGCTGGCGATCACCGCGACCCGGCGCCCGCCCACCCGGCCCTCGCCGGTGATGACCGCCTCGTCGCCGCCGGTGGCGGCCCGGGCGGCGGCCAGTTCGGCGGCATAATCGTCGCTGATCGGCAAAGCCAGCGGCTCGTCGTCCCAGCTGATGAACGAGCCGTGGTCCAATACCGCGTCCCGCAGTTCGTCGGCCCCGATCCTGCTCACAGGACGAGCCTAATTAGGCTGGTGCGTCATGATCGGTGTTACCCGCGACGAAGCCGTCACCACCATCGAGCTGCAGCGTCCCGAGCGGCGCAATGCGCTGAACTCCCAGCTCGTCACCGAACTGCGGGAGGCGATCGTCGACGCCGCCAGCCACGACGTCCGGGCGATCGTGTTGACCGGTCAGGGCAGCGTGTTCTGTGCCGGCGCGGATCTGTCCGGCGATGCGTTCGCCGCCGACTACCCCGACAAGCTGCTCGCCCTGCACCAGAGCATCGCCGACGTCCCGCTGCCGGTGATCGGCGCGATCAACGGCGCCGCGATCGGCGCCGGGCTGCAATTGGCGATGGTCTGCGATCTGCGGGTGGTGGCCCCCGAGGCATTCTTCCAGTTCCCGGTCGCCAAGTACGGTCTGGCGTTGGACAACTGGAGCATCCGCCGGCTGACCTCATTGGTCGGCTACGGGCGGGCCCGGGCGATGATGCTCACCGCGGAGAAGCTGCCCGCCGATGTGGCGCTGCTGACCGGCATGGCCAACCGGCTGGGCACCGTTGCCGACGCGCAGGCCTGGGCGCGCGAGATCGCCGGACTGGCGCCGCTTGCCCTGCAGCACGCCAAGCGGGTGCTCAACGACGACGGCGCCTACCAGGAACAGACGCCGGAGCATAAGGAACTGTTCGACCGGGCCTGGGCCAGCCAGGACGTCATCGAGGCGCAGATGGCCCGCATCGAGAAGCGGCCGCCGAAGTTCCAGGGCGCCTGACCGGAGCCCGCGGTGAGCGTAAACGCCACGGATCCGGATGCCGCCGGTCACCGCCCTAGACTCGGCAGCATGTTGCGCGGTGCACTTCGGCTGGCCGCCGCCACCGCGTCCTTGGCCGCCGGCGGCTGGACCGTTCGCGCGCTGCGCGGCACACCCGGGGCCCTCGGCGCAGCCCCGCACGCCATCGACGCGGTGGCCGCCCGCTCCAGGCATTACCGCGACGGGATCTTCCACAACGTCGAGCGCGCCGCCATGGTCAACATGGATCGCGAACAACAGCGGCTGATGCTGCGCGAGTTGTTCGCCGACCGCGGCGCCCGGCGGCCGGTGGCGTCGGTTCCGCTGGTGGCCCCCGACTTCGCCGGTGCCGCCGAACCGGTGGCGGTCACCTGGCTGGGCCACGCCACCGCGCTGATCGAAGTCGACGGCTACCGGGTGCTGACCGACCCGGTGTGGAGCGAGCGCTGCTCGCCGTCGGATGCCGTCGGCCCCCGGCGGTTGCATCCGCCGCCGGTGGAGTTGTCGGCGCTGCCCGCGGTCGATGCGATCGTCATCAGCCACGACCACTACGACCATCTCGACATCGACACCGTCACCGCGCTGGCCCGCAGCCAGCGGGCACCGTTCGTGGTTCCACTGGGCGTCGGTGCGCACCTGCGGGCGTGGGGGATTCCCGCTGACCGGGTCGTCGAACTCGACTGGGACGAGCAGGTCTCGTTCGGCGAACTCACGTTGATCTGCACGCCGGCCCGCCACTTCTCCGGCCGGTTCCTGACCCGCAACATGACGCTGTGGGCCTCCTGGGTGATCGCCGGACCCGAGCACCGGGTCTACTTCGGCGGCGACTCCGGCTACACCGGGAGCTTCGGGCAGATCGGCGCCGACCACGGCCCGTTCGACGTGACACTGCTGCCGATCGGCGCCTACAACACCGCCTGGCCGGACGTACACATGAACCCCGAGGAGGCCGTCCGGGCGCACCTGGACGTCAACGGCGCGACGCTGGTGCCGATCCACTGGTGCACATTCCGGTTGGCGCCGCATCGCTGGGACGAGCCGGTGGAACGGTTGCTGGCCGCCGCCGAGTCGGCCGGAGTGCCGGTGGCCGTCCCACGCCCGGGCGAGCGGATCCGGCCGGCCGCCGACGACATTGAGCCGTGGTGGCGGAATTGACCGTCTCGCGGGCCACCGCCGCGGGGCTCAGCGACGACGAAGTCGCCCAGCGGGTCGCTGACGGCCAGACCAACGACATCCCGGTGCGTGCCGCGCGCAGTGTGCACGAGATCATCCGGGCCAACGTCTTCACCCGGATCAACGCGATCCTGGGCGTGCTGTTCGCCATCGTGCTCACCACCGGCTCGCTGATCAACGGGCTGTTCGGACTGCTGATCGTCTTCAACAGTGTCATCGGCATGGTTCAGGAGATCCGCGCCAAGCAGACGCTGGACAAGCTGGCCATCGTCGGCCAAGCGAAACCATTGGTGCGCAGGCAATCCGGGACGGTATCGCTGCCGGCCCGGGAGGTGGTGCTCGACGACGTCATCGAACTCGGGCCCGGTGACCAGATCGTCGTCGACGGCGACGTCGTCGAGGTGTCCGATCTGGAAGTCGATGAGTCCCTGCTGACCGGGGAAGCCGAGCCGGTCGCCAAGTGCATCGGTGACCATGTGATGTCGGGCAGCTTCGTGATCTCCGGCAGCGGCGCCTACCGCGCGACCCGGGTCGGCGGCGAGGCCTACGCGGCCAAGCTGGCCGAGGAGGCCAGCAAGTTCACCCTGGTGAAATCCGAACTGCGCAACGGCATAGACCAGATCCTGAAGTTCATCACCTATCTGCTCATCCCGGCCGGGCTGCTGATCATCTACACGCAGTTGTTCACCACCGACGTGGGCTGGCGGGCATCGGTGCTGGCGATGGTCGGAGCGCTGGTGCCGATGGTCCCCGAGGGTCTGGTGCTGATGACGTCGCTGGCGTTCGCGGTCGGGGTGATTCGGCTGGGACGGCGGCAGTGCCTGGTGCAGGAACTGCCGGCGATCGAGGGGCTGGCCCGCGTGGATGTGGTCTGCGCCGACAAGACCGGCACGCTGACCGAGAACGGCATGCAAGTGTCCGAGGTCATCGAACTCGAGGGCGCCGCCGGCTATCCGGTGCATCAGGCGCTGGCGGCACTGGCCGCCGACGACGCCCGGCCCAACGCCAGCATTCAGGCCATCGCCGAGGCGTTCCCGACGTCGCCGGGTTGGGTGGCGAACGCCTGCGAACCGTTCAAGTCGGCCGCCAAGTGGAGCGGCGTTTCATACGGCGAACACGGCAACTGGGTCATCGGTGCCGCCGATGTGCTGCTCGAGCCGTCGTCGGCAGACGCCGAACAGGCCGAGCGGATCGGGGCGAGCGGACTGCGCGTGTTGTTGCTGAGCCTCAGCGACCGGGCTGTGGACCATCCAGAGGCACCCGGAGTACTGACCCCGGTGGCGCTGGTGGTGCTGGAGCAGAAGATCCGTCCCGACGCCCGGGCCACCTTGGAATATTTTGCTACGCAGGAAGTCTCGGTGAAGGTGATCTCCGGTGACAATGCCGTCTCGGTGGGTGCGGTGGCCGGTGAGCTGGGACTGCCCGGGGACGCGATCGACGCCCGCAAGCTGCCGGCCGAGCAGGACCAGCTGGCCGACGCGCTGGAGCAGCACACCGTATTCGGCAGGGTGCGACCGGATCAGAAGCGCGCCATCGTGCGCGCCCTACAAGCACGTGACCACACGGTGGCCATGACCGGTGACGGCGTCAACGACGTGCTCGCGCTCAAGGACGCCGATATCGGTGTCGCGATGGGAGCCGGAAGCTCGGCGGCGCGTTCGGTGGCGCAGATCGTATTGCTGGACAACAAGTTCGCCACCTTGCCCTACGTGGTGGGCGAGGGTCGCCGGGTGATCGGCAACATCGAACGGGTGGCGAACCTGTTCCTGACCAAAACGGTGTATTCGGTTCTGCTCGCCCTGCTGGTCGGCCTGGTCGGGTTGGCGTCGGCGCTGTTCGGCACCGAACCGCTGCTGTATCCGTTCCAGCCGATCCACGTCACCGTTGCGGCCTGGTTCACCATCGGCATCCCGGCGTTCATCCTGTCGCTGGCGCCGAACAACGAACGGGCGCACCCCGGATTCGTCCAGCGGGTGATGAGCGGGGCGTTGCCGGCCGGCCTGGTGGTGGGCATCGCCACGTTCACCTCGTACCTGCTGGCCTACCGCGGTAGTGAAGCCACGGCGGTACAGCAGATCCAGGCCTCGACCACGGCCCTGATCACCTTGTTGACCACCGCCGGGTGGGTGCTGGCCGTGGTGGCGAGGCCCTATCAATGGTGGCGATTGACGCTGGTGATCTGCTGCGGCCTGGCCTACGTGGGTATCTTCGCGCTTCCGCTGGCCCGGGAGAAGTTCCTGCTCGATCCCTCCAATGTGGCACTGACGTCGCTGGCGCTCGGTGTCGGCGCAGTCGGCGCCGTCGCGATCGAGGCGGTGTGGTGGGCACGCGGCGCCATGCTCGGTGAGCGACCCAAGTTGTGGCGAGAGCAGCCAACGACCACAATGACCCAGCGATGAACACGGGATAACCGGGGACAAGAAGGGGACAGAATCACATGGCCAAGCTCTCCGGATCCATCGACGTCCCGCTCCCCCCCGAAGAGGCGTGGGGGCACGCCTCGGATCTGTCGCGCTACAAGGAGTGGCTGACGATTCACCGGGTCTGGCGCAGCGTGCTGCCCGAGACCCTGGAGAAGGGCACGACGCTCGAGTCGATCGTCGAGGTCAAAGGCATGCCCAACCGGATCAAGTGGACGATCGTGAACTACAAGCCGCCGACGGGGATGACCCTCAACGGCGACGGCAAGGGCGGCGTCAAGATCAAGCTGCTCGCCAAGGTCACCCCGGCCGGCGACGGATCCAAGGTCAGCTTCGACGTCCATCTGGGCGGGCCGGCGTTGTTCGGGCCGATCGGCATGCTGGTGGCCGCCGCGCTGAAGAGCGACATCAACGAGTCGCTGCGCAAGTTCGTCACGGTATTCGCACCGGCTTGACCGGTTGCACGCCACACCGGCCCGCAGCTAAAGTGGCGGGCGTTCCCGCACAGGAGGTCTGGAGAATGACAGGCATCGCCGGTCTCGCGCCGTTGTCCGCGCGCTGATCACCGACGAATCGCCGTAGTCGCGTCCCGGTTGTCAGCGCACCCGCTGACTTTCCCGGAGACCCCATGTCCTTCTCTGATTTCGATTCCGTAGTCACACTCACCGACGCCGGCTTCAGCTGGCCGGACGGCAGTACCGCACTGGCCGGCATCACCGGTTCGTTCGGCGCCGGCCGCACCGGTCTGGTCGGTGCCAACGGCGCCGGAAAATCCACCCTGCTCCGCCTGATCGCCGGGGAGCTCGCCTGCACGACCGGGTGGGTCGCGACGACCGGCGAGGTGGCCTACCTGCCGCAGTCACTCACCCTGCACGTCGGCGCGTCGATCGCGGAATTGCTCGGCGTCGCCGCGCAACTCGAGGCTCTTCGCGCGATCGAAGGCGGTGATGCCGACGAGACCCATTTCGAGATCCTCGGCGACGACTGGGACATCGAAACCCGCGCCGACGCAGCGCTGCGCCCCCTCGGGTTGGGTTTCGGTGACCTCGATCGGCGAGCCGGCGAACTGTCCGGTGGTGAGGCGATGTTGGTGGCTCTGACCGGCCTGCGCCTGAAGGCCGCCCCGATCACCCTGCTCGACGAGCCGACCAACAATCTCGACCGGCTCGCCCGTGAGCAGTTCGCACAGCTGGTGGCATCGTGGCCGGGCACGCTCATCATGGCCAGCCATGACCGTGCGCTGCTGGAGCAGCTGGACGGGATCGCCGAGTTGCACGACGGCCGGCTGACCACCTTCGGCGGGTCCTACAGCGCTTGGCGGGCGCACCTGGACGCCGAGCAGGCCGCCGCCCGGACCGCCCTGCGCGCCGCCGAGCAGGTGCTCAAGGTGGAAAAGCGGCAGCGTGTCGACGCCGAGACCAAGCTCGCCCGGCGCAACCGGACGGCCCGGGCGTCCCATCAGAACAAGCGCGCCGCGAAGATCGTGATGAACCAGAATGCGTCCAACGCACAGGTTTCGGCCGGCCGGCTGCGCACCGGACTGGACCGGCGGGTGCGCGGCGCACAAGCGGAGTTGGACGACGCCGCCGCCCGCGTCCGTCACGTCGACCACATCCGCGTCGCGCTGCCGGATCCGGACGTGCCGTCCACCCGCCGGCTGGCCGAACTGCCCGGCAGCAGCGGGCCGCTCATCGTGCAGGGGCCGGAGCGGATCGGACTGGACGGCCCCAACGGGGTCGGCAAGACCTCGCTGCTGGAGGCGCTGCTGGCCGGGGCGGGCGCAAGCCTGCAGACCGACCGGGTCGGCTACCTCCCGCAGCGGTTGGACCATCTGGACGACGCGGCGTCCGCGTTCGACGCCGTGTCGGCGATATCCAGCCGCGAGCCGCGGGCCGTGCGCGCCCAACTGGCCCGGTTCCTGCTGGATGCCGATTGTGTGGCCCGGCCGATCGGCACCTTGTCCGGCGGTGAGCGATTCCGGGTGGCGCTGGCCCAGCTGCTGCTGGCCGAGCCGGCGCCGCAGCTGCTGTTACTCGACGAACCCACCAACAACCTCGACCTGGCCAGCGTGGATCAGTTGGTCGATGCCCTGGCCGGTTACCGCGGAGCATTCATCGTGGTCAGTCACGACGACGACTTCCTGGCCCGGGTCGGCCTGACCAGGACCTGGGTGATGCCGCGCCGGGGTGAGCTTGTCGATGCGAGCTAGTGTCACAACATGACTCGCGTACACCCGGGCTGGCTCGTCGCACTGTTCGCTGCGATCCTGTCGGTCAGCGCGTGGTTGCCCTGGCTGACCACGTCGGCGCACGGGGGTGGGCGTGCCAGCGCGATCGGCGGCACCGCCGGCAGTATTGCTTTGCCGCCCCGCTTCGGGGTCGGCCAGTTGATCGTGCTGCTGGCGGCCGTGCTGGTGGTGGCCGGTGCGATGATCGGCCGTGGGCTGTTCAGCAGGCTGGCATCGGTTGTCGCACTGGTGGTCTCATTGGGCATTGTTGGTCTGGGCGTGGCGTTCTACCGGCTCAATGTCGTCGCGCCGATCACCGCGGGCTACGGACTGTACATCGGCGCGGTCAGCGTGGCCGGCGCCCTGGGTTGCTCGGTGTGGGCGCTGCTCACCGCAGCGCGGCGATGACCTTCGCGAAGGCTTCGGCGTGGTTCTGCTGCACGGTGAAGTAGCTCAATCCGTAGCGTCGGCGGTATTCCCGCAGGGTGTCCGCCATCTCGTGCGGCGATCCGTACAGCACGGCGGGCATGTCCAGCAGCTCCCGATCCGACAGTGTCGGGGCGAACCGGCGGGTCAGCGACAAGTCGGGCATCCCGGATCCATCCGTCGGGACCGATGTGATGGCGAGATTCAGTTCCAGCGCGTCGAACCGATCACCGGCCGCGGCGCGGACGAACGCGATGCGTTCTGCCAGCGGATCATCCACGCCGTCCACCAGCGCTCCGGTCAGGCCGATGATGCCGGCGTGCCGGGCCGCCACGGTGAGCAGCCGGTCGCCGCTGCCGGCGATGAGGATGGGCACGCCCGGCTGGTGCGTCGCCACATACGTCGTGAGGTGTTCCAGGTAGGCGATGCGGCGTGCGGCCGTCGGGAACGGCAGTTCGGCGGCTTCGAACTCCGCCCGGACATAGCCGGCGCCCAAGCCCACCTCCAGCCGCCCGCCGGACAGCAGGTCGGTGTCGGCGATGTCGCGGGTCAGCAGGGCCGGCTTGTAGAAGCAGGCGTTGAGCACATAGGTGCCCAGCCGGATCGTTTTAGTGGCTGCGGCGGCCGCGACCAAAGTGGGGAAGGGAGCCGGGGCGCCGAGGTGATCGGGCACGTGGAGGACATCGAAGCCGAATCCCTCCAGCCGCCGAGCGGTCTCGGCCAGCGTGGCCGCGGACCCGATCGCGTGCAGGCCCACACCGAAACGAAACGATCTGTCCATCGACTACCTCCTAGATCTCCCAGGACCGGGCCGCCAGCGCCAAGCCTCGCACCAGTGCCGCCGTGACCGGCGACAGGCCGTCCTGGCCCGGGGGTTGGCTGCGGGGACTGATGCCCCGAACCCGCGGCGACAGTTCCAGTTGCGTCCCGCCGCCGCGGACCTGGTTGACGGGGTTCGCCGGGTGCAGGCCGCGCAACCCCACCGGGATCGCCTCGAGGTCGGTGATCACCTGATAGCCGGGCAGCACCAGGCAGCGGGCGAGGTGCGTGGCCAGGCTGCGGTTACGGCCCCCGGCCAGCAGTTGGGTGCTCCGTCCGATCCGGCCGTAGCCGTGCAGTGACACCACGACGTCGACATGGCCGAGAAATTCGGCGAGCCGCGGCGACTCCGCGGCGAGATAGCGCGTCGACGGCAGATGCCGCGGATATCCGTCGGGGTGGCGCACCAGATACACCGATGCGCCGGCGGCCTCGGCGGCGCGTTCGGCGATCACGTCGGTCATCTGCTCCAAGCCCCCGCCGTGAATGGCCAGGAAGCCGAACCGCGATCGCAGCCGACTGTGCTCGACGACGTCGGGTTCGGCCAGCAACGCCGAAAGCGACTGCGGCCCGGCGTGCTCGGCGGGGGCAGTGCGCAGCGGCCAGTGGATCGGGTCCCAGCGGCGCAGAAACTCGATCCAGGCCGGCGGAAGCTCGTGTTGGACGGCTGCGCCGATGATGCGCTCCAGATAGCCGTCGCGGGGCGCACCGGTCTGCACCCGATGGTCGATGTAGACCCAGGCCGGCGAGGAACCGTCGCGGGTCTGGATGGTCAGCTGATCGCGGCGGTAGCGCACCGGGACACCTTCGGCGCTGTCCAGCGCGGCCAGGTCGCGATCGGACACCCGCCACAGCACTCCGTGGACCCGCGATCCCGGGAACGGCTCAACGGTGGCGACACCGCGCTCATTGATCAGCCAGTCGTGATCGGCCAGCGTCGCCGGCCGGGGATCGGATGCTTCCGGGCAGCGGCGCGCCATCTGCTGTGCGCACAGGTTGGACCCGTACGCGAAGTAGGCGTGCTGCGTCGCCGTCACCTAGCCCGGCGACTGCCCGATGATCACCACGATCTGCAGACTAACGCCGGCCGGGCCGGGTGTGCCGCCATCGCCTCAGCGTGGCGGACGCGCCGGCGGCGTGGGGGTGGTCGGGGCAGCGGGCGTCGGGGCGGGCCGGGTGCCGGCGCCGGCCGTCTCTACCGGTTGGGCCTCGGGGAACACCCACTTCCCGGAGAGGATCTCCGGTTCCGGCTGATAGAGCCGGACCAGATAGTTCCATCCCGGCGTGACCGGCAGGCAGTTGACGACATCGGCCGAGCAGTCGCCGAACTGTACGGTCACCGATCCGTCGTCGGCCTTCGTCGCGGTGGTGTCGTTGACCGAGTAGGCCTGCTGCGGATTCTCGGTGAAATAGCCGTTCTTGTTGTAGACACTGATCGACCAGAAGGCGTTCACCGGGACGTCTTTGACGGTCAGCCGATACACCGTGTTGCCGTCGTTGCGGGCCGGGGTGACGTTCAGATACAGCGCCTCGGTCTCCGGGTTGCCGCCCCAGGCCGCGGCGGCGCCGATCAGGTGCCGCACCGGGTCGGTGTCGGCCAGGCTGCCGAACATGCCGCGGGTGTCGGGAATGGTCTCGGCCAGCACCAGCAGCGCGTCGTTGACCTTCTTCTGGCTGACCGGATCCCACCGGGGCACGTCGAAGGTTCCGGACTCCTGCTGGGTCACGGTGATCTGGTCCTGCAGTCGGTGTGCTGCCCGTAGGTCGTCCGGGTTCTTGGGGTTGGCCAGGATGCGCACGGCGATCATCACGTAGCGGGTGCCGACGTGCTCTTGGTCCAGGGTGTGCTCGCCGCTGCCGTAGAACATGTCGGTGACGTATTCGTCCTGGTTGATCACCTGCGCCGACATGTACCGCTGACCGGGGTCCGGCAGGGTGATCGTCACCGGAGCCGCCTCCAGGTCGAACACCGCCGCCGAATACAGGGTGTCCCGGTTGGATCGCACCACCAGCTGCCGGTCGATCGGGGTGAGCTCACGCATGTGGAAGAACCGACCGAAGCCGTTCTCATTGACGACGTTGGTGAACTCCTGGTCGGTGACGGCCCGCACGAAGTTGTCCGGCGACACCAACACCATGCCGTTGGGGGTGCTGCGCGGCGCCAGGTGCGCCAGCGGATCCGGGCCGGCCTTGGTCACCGTCAGCCCGCACCCCGCCAAGGCCAGGGCGGTCGTCACCGCGCCGAACGCAGAAAGCCATCGCTTGGACATGCAGCGCAACCTACCTGGCGCCATCGGCCGATGTCGCCAAAGGGTTTCGCGACACGAGTAGCGGAATTCGCGCGGCAGCTATTGCACGCCCTGGGATACCGACGTATCGTCCGGAATGAGAGTTCGCCATTAATTCGATGTGCAAATGATTAGAGCTCGAAATGCAAAACCGACACAAAGGAGCGGCCGTGCACATGACCGGGGGCGCCGAACGCGACCGTGCCGGCCGAGTCAGGCGGTACGGGGTCGCCGCAGCAGCAGTGGGCACCGCGCTGTCGATGGTGGTGGGCACCCCGGCGGTTACCGCCCGGACCGTACCGGCGGTGGCATTGACGTCGACGGCTGGGTTTCAGCCGGCCCTCGATGCCCTGGTTGCGGAGATGCAGCGGCTCGTCGGCGTCAATATGGATCTTGACTACGCGGCGCCGGGCAGTGAAGACGAACTGATGACGATGCTGCAGAACACCAACTACCAGTTGCTCAGCGCCGGACTGTCCCGCGTCACCCAGTTGTTCAACGGAGTCTTTTTCCAATCGCCGGAGGCGATCGCGGGCAATGCCGCCGACCCCCGCCAGTACTTCGATTTCTTCACCCCCGACATCTACTACCGGGTGACCGCCGGTTTGGCGCCCGGTGCGACTTATGTGCTGAACGGGACGCTGGGCGGGGGGACCGAGCATTTCGTGATCAGCACCCAGGCCATCACCGGCGGGTCGGCGCAGGCCATCGAGAATCTGGAAATGGGTCACGGTCTGGTGGTCAACCCCGACGGCACCTTCACCGTGTACATCGGTCCGGAGGAGCCGGCGGGCGCGGTCAACTTCATGGATTCCACCGACGCCACCGTCGGCGGCGCGGCGTCGCTGCTGATCCGGGACATGCTCGGGGACTGGGGCAAGGGCCCCGGCCACGTCACCCTGCAATGCGTGGCCGACTGCCCGCCGTTCTTCGCCATCCCCGAGGGCGGGTTCTTCCCCAGCGACGACCCGGTCGGGGCGACGCTGGAGCAACCCGGCGGCATCACCTCGATCGACTCGATGCTCACCACGCTTTTCAGTGCTTTCGCCCAGGTCATCGGCCCGTTCAACACACGTGCCATCGAGGGCGGGGCATCGGTGGGTATGAATGTCCCGGCCAACACCATGTTCGATTTGAGTCCGCAGAACAGTTACGGCGCCGGCCTGGAGAGCGCGGTCGTCACCGGCGGCAACTTCGCGCTGGATCCCGGTGAGGCGCTGATCCTGAAGGTGCCGACCGTGGACGCGGCTTACAGCGGTATCGAGTTGATGAACGTCTACGGCGGGGCGCTGCCCTATGTCATGGCCCAGACCACGCTCAACCACACCACCACCTACCACGCCGACGACGGCTACACCTATTACGTCATCAGCGGTACGAACCCCGGTGTGGCCAACTGGCTGGACACCGGCGGCATCAACACCGGGGAGATCTTCGCCCGGTTCGAGAACGTCACCGACCCCGACAACGCGCTGGGCCTGGGCGTTGAGACGCACGTGGTGTCGATGGACGACTTGGCCAACTGGCTGCCGGACGACACCCCCACCGTCAGCCCGGCGGAGTTCGCCGCCGACATGGCGCAGCGAGTGCTGTCCTACGGTTACGGCCTGGACGTATCCCGGATGCACGCCCAGCCCGACTGGGTGGTGCAGAACCTGCTGATGAACGGGTTGCAGGGCCTGATGGGCGACGAGAACTACGAGGCCGTGTTCGGCGATGAGCCCTTCACCCCGATCGCGCTGCGGTTCACCGAGGCGCTCAGCCCGAACTGGGATGCGGTGTGGAACAGCATCTCCGACCACCCGATGGAAAGCCTGACGGCGGTGTGGAACAACCTGCCGCTGCTGGCCAGCGACATCAACCTGCCGATCACGCTGGCGCTGGCCCAGACCGCGCTGTCGGTCGTGATGCCGCAGCTGCTGATCCCGGCCATCAACGACGCGCTGTTCAACCCGAACACCAGCATCCTGGCCGGGCTGCTCAACGCCCGTGACGACTTCGCGACGGCGATCCTGACCGCCACCGACGCCTGGCCGACCGAAGTCGGTGAGCAGGCGAGCCAGCAGTGGGCGAACATGGCGGACCTGATCGCGAGCACCCCCAGCTTCGACCTGTCGGATCTGTTCGGGGGCTGATCTCACGCCGTCAGGCAACGACGCAGGTGCGCGACGACTTCTTCGGCCAGCGCCTCGACCGGCTGGCGGCAGTCGCCGGCGACCCAGTCGGTCAACCAGATCTGCAGGGCCGAGATCACCAGGGAGGCCACGACTGCTGGTCGCAGTCGGGTGATCTCGCCGGCTTCGATTGCGGCCTCGGCGGCGCGGGTGATCATGTCCATGCCGGTACGCCAGACCTCACGCTGTTCGCCGCGGCCGGCATCGATCAGGGTGGTGGCGGTGCCCCAGCTGAGGCCATCGCGAAGATGCAGGTGCAGGAAGTTCGGATGGCCGGCGAAGAACTCGACCTCGACACGCGCCGCGCTGAGGATGTTGTCGAGGGCAGTGGCGTTCTTGTCGGTGCGCTGTTGGACGGCCGCAACAAATTCCGTCATCCGCTCGGCGTTGAGCGCATCCCACAGCTCGTCCTTGCCGGAGAAGTGGCGGTAGACGGTTGTCAGCGATACCCCGGCGCGCTTTGCGATCGCACCTACTCGCGCACCGGTAAAGCCGGTCCGGCCGAATTCGAACTCGGCGGCCGCCAGGATCTGGCGGCGATACATCGCGCGTCGTGCGTCATCGAGGCTGGTTGCCGAAGGCATCCGTTCCGCGGCGTTCATCCGAGATCACTCACTCACCTTTGAGTTCTTGTCCGCCCGTGCCGTCACGATGATACCGTCGTCCAGTAATCACTGTTCTGATAAGAGTAATCATCATTACTCAGTACCTGTCCGAGGCGGCGAAAGAGGACGTGGATGACGGCGACATCAGCGACATCAGCGGCCGAACCCGAGACACCCCCGACCGTCACCGCGAAGCTTCCGCCGTCGCGTGGTCTGCGGATCGTGTGGATCGTGGCCTTCGGTTCTCTCGCCGTGAGCTTTCCGCTCTACAGCTACTTGGCGTTCCACAGCGGGTTTGACCGCGGCGCCATCGCCAACGCGATGGTCGTTCACGTAACGGCCGCGTATTTCCTGGGAATCTTCGCGGCGTTCCTGCCGATCCCGTCACTGCGGCAGTGGACGCGGTTCCAGCGCCTGCAGGGGGTCGTGTTGGCGTTTGCGATTGTTTCCTACACCACGCATCTGACGTGGGAACTGGGCTGGCTCATCCTGCACAAGGCGATTCCCGCCGCGCGCGACGCGGCCTGGGCATACCCGTGGTGGAACTACATCGACGGCGGTGACGTGCGCTACCTGGATGCCGAGCCCAGCTTCATGATGATCGAGGTGCTGTCGGTGATCAACGGCTGCATCGGCACGGCGGGGTTGGTCTTGCTGTTCCGATCGAAATTCCGTGATTTCCGAGGCACGCTGCTGATCATGTCGACGGGGGTCACCCACACCGTGCTGACTTGGTACTACTACGGAACCGAGGTGCTCGGCGGATTCCCCTCGGTGAACACCTCCAGCATTATGGACCTCGGAGTGAAGTTCATCCTTCTCAACGGCCCATGGTTGGTTGCACCGTGGTTGGTGCTGGCCTGGGGCTACCAGCTGCTCAAACATCAATTCCGAGGGTGACGAACTCGGACGATCCGATGTGCGACATCGGGACATCGCAGAAGTGCCGAAGTGCGCAGTGCCGAAGTGCCCCCACCGAATGCGGTGCCCCCGGCAGGATTCGAACCTGCGACACCGGCTTTAGGAGAGCCGTGCTCTATCCCCTGAGCTACGGGGGCGGGGACCTGTCGGAATAGGTGCTGAAAACTTTAGTGGATCGTAGCGGGGTGCCGGGTGTGCGGTTGCGCTCGCGCGCCCAGTCCTGATCATTGCGGACAAGTGGCGCCGGGGCCGCGGCCGGGTGATCGGCGGCGGTCGCGCCGGTCAGCGATCAGTCCGCGACGGTGACCCGAAGCCGTGGCTTGTCGCCGTCGCCGGGCTGCGCGACGCGGTCCCAGACCGCATCGACCATCGGCTCCAGGAATAGCTCGCCCATTTGGCGCACCAGTACGGCGACGATCTGGGTGGACGGCCGGCGTGTGGTCGACGCGTGGCCGGACTTGCGCAGCGAGGTGATCTCGCGCTGGGTCAGCTCCACCAGCACGTCGAGCAGGTGCATCCGGTCATGGGAGGGATCCAGCAGGGCTCGTCGCACGTAGTTCACCACGGGCGGGTTGGCCGCCAGCATCTCCCGGACCGCGTCATCACGAGCCGCCCCGATCTGGGCGGCGGTGTCGTCGGTGGGTGCCTCGGCGATCGCGTGGGCGAAGTAGTCGACCACCAGTTGGTCCACGGCGTGGCGCAGGCCCTCCTTGGTCTTGAAATGGTGCTGCACCAGGCCCAGGGTGACCCCGGCTTCGGCGGCGACGGCCCGCAATGAGATCCGGTCCTCGCCGTATTGCGCGTACAAGTCCAGCGCTGCGTTGCGGATGCGCGCCCTACCGGTCAGGTCCTGGTCGGTCACGCGCGGATTGACCATCTCGCCTCCATCCAGCCGTTGGCTCAGCCTAGTAGACGTTACGATTGAACCTATGTCGATACATCTGTATCGTCCGAATCATGTCCGAACTGTTCCCCGACTACCGCGCGACCTGGGAGAGCGACCAGCACCGCGAGCTGCGTAAACACGCCGCGGAGTTCTTCCGCAAGGAGTCGACCCCGAACCAGGAGCGCTGGGCCGCCCAGCACCAGGTCGACCGCGAATTCTGGAACAAGCTGGGCGACGCCGGACTACTCGGTGTCGACCTGCCCGAGCAGTACGGCGGAATCGACGGTGACTTCGGGTTATCGGCCGTGGTCGCCGAGGAACTCGCGCTGGCCGGAGATGCGGCGTCGGGCTGGATCGTGCACTCGCCGATCGTCGCGCATTACGTCAACACCTACGCCGGCGACGAGCAGAAGCAGCGCTGGATGCCCGGCATCATCAGCGGGGACAAGGTGCTCGCGATCGCGATGACCGAGCCCGGCACGGGGTCCGATCTGCAGGCCGTCAAGACGACCGCGGTCCGCGACGGCGACCACTACGTGGTCAACGGCTCGAAGACGTTCATCTCCAATGGAACTCACTGCGATCTGCTGGTGATCGTGGTCAAGACCGATCCGTCCCAGGGCGCGGCCGGGGTGTCTTTGATCGTGGCCGAAACCGACGACGAGTTGGCCGGATTCGAACGCGGCCGGGTGCTGGAGAAGGTCGGGCAGCACGGCCAGGACACCCGCGAACTGTTCTTCACCGAGATGCGGGTGCCGGTGGCCAACCTGCTCGGCGCCCAGGAGGGGCTCGGCTTCTATCAACTCATGGAGCAGTTGGCTCGCGAGCGCCTCATCATCGCCGCGACGTGCGCCGGCATGGCCGAGGCCGCGGTGCTCGACTCGATTCGCTACACCAAGGAGCGCGAAGCATTCGGTAAGCCGCTGATCAAGTTCCAGCACACCAGGTTCGAGCTGGCCGAGTTGAAGGCGGAGGTGCTCTCGATCAAGACGACCGTCGACTACTGCATCCAGAGCTACATCAACGGCAACAACGACCCGGCAACGGCGTCGATGGCCAAGCTGATCGCAGCGGACAAAGCCGTCGACGTAGTGGATCGCTGTGTGCAGTTCTTCGGCGGATACGGCTACATGATGGAGTACCCGATCGCCCGCGCCTACGCAGCAGCCCGAGTGAACAAGATCTACGGCGGCACCAGCGAAATCATGAAAGAGATCATCAGCCGCTCGCTGTGACCCGGCGGCTGGGACCGCGATCAGTCGGTCAGATCCGCCGCCGGGGTGTTGACCAGCAGCGGATCGGGTTCGGCCGCCATCGCCAACAGCCCGCGCACCCCGCGTATCACCAACGGCCAGTTGCGCGGGTCGCGCAGGTTGAGCCCGCCGATGAGTTGCTTGAGCATCGACAGCGTGTCGAAGTAGATCCGTTCGGCGATCAGCGTCTCCCTCTCGTCGAAGACGAAGTAGGCCGTCATCCGGGTGCGGTGCCGCGACCCGGTGGCCGGTATCGCTCCCAGGGGACCCAGGTGTGTTCCGAGCAGCCAGAATTCGACGATCACCGCGTCGGCGCTGTGCCGCAGCGCGATGATCTCGTGGTCCTGGTCGGGGAAGGCGATGCGGGTGTCGCGGTAGTAGGCGCGGACCTCGGTGTCGCCGTCGTGCACGGTCAGCGTGGGAATGATCTCGTAGTGCGGGTGGGGAAACGTGGCCAGCACGTCGTCCCAGTCCTGGCGCACCTCGTCGTGGAAGTGGCCGAGGACGAGTTTCTCCCGTGCCCGTAACACCTCGGCGGACGGGATGGTGAAGCGATCGGCCATGAAGCCTCCAGACAGATTCATCCTGGTATGCACACGATCCTGCCCGTGCGCGCCGCCATTGTCGGCCAGAATGGGCTGATCGCCGCGCCGGCAGGCTCACCGCGTCACATTCGGCCGGGCTACCTCGTCAGTGTTCGTAGCCCGACCGGGAAGGAGAACATTCATGAAGATCGCGGTTGCCGGCGGAACCGGCAAGACCGGACGCCACGTTGTCGACCAACTCCGCGACCAGGGGCACCAACCGGTGATTCTCGCCCGCGCCCACGGGGTCGACCTGATCCAGAACACCGGCATCGATACCGCGCTCGACGGCGTCGACGCCGTCATCGACGTCACCGATTTCGCGACCATGAACGCAAAGAAGGCGCGGGCCTCCTTCGGCGGCGCCACGGCGAATCTGCTTGCCGGTGCCCAGCGCAACGGAGTTCGCCACCACGTCGCGTTGTCGATCATCGGCATCGACCGGGCGCCCACCGGCTACTACCAGGGCAAGCTGCGCCAGGAAGAAGTGGTGCAGGCCGGACCCGTTCCGTGGACGATCCTGCGGGCCGCCCAATTCCACGAATTCGCGGCTCAAGTCCTCGCACAGCTGCCCGGCCCGATCG
The DNA here is from genome assembly GCF_002101885.1 of Mycolicibacter senuensis. GTDB lineage: Bacteria > Actinomycetota > Actinomycetes > Mycobacteriales > Mycobacteriaceae > Mycobacterium > Mycobacterium senuense. The sequence goes on along the minus strand of NZ_LQPS01000038.1, from coordinate 48,988 downwards.
CGCTGGTTCCGAAAATGCGCTCGCAACCCATCGCCGTCAGCGAAGTCGCCGCCCACCTGGTGGACCTCGCCACCGGGGAACCCCAGCAGATGGCGCCGGAGCTGGCCGGCCCGCGCGTGGAATCGGTGGTCGACATGGCCCGGCAGTTGATCCGGCGACGCGGTGAGCACCGGCTCGTCCTTCCGCTTCGGGTGCCCGGCGCGGCCGGCAAGGCCATGGCCGGCGGCGCACTGCTGCCGACACAACCCGGCCCCAGGGGCCGTCAAACGTATGCTGACTGGCTGGCCGCCCTCACCCCGGAGAGCACATGAACCTCATCGTGCATCGCGTTTGCCTCATCTTGTTGACCATCGTCGGCATCAGCCTCGGCGGGTGGGCATACTTTGCGCCGCTGAACTGGTACAACACGTTTCCCGGCATGGGCATGCACTGGTTGCCGGTGCTCGGCCCGTACAACGAGCATTTCGTGAAGGACGTCGGCTCCTTGTTCTTCGGGCTCGCGGTGCTCAGCGCCCTGGCGCTGTACTACCTGCGCAACCGCCCCGTCGTCGTGATCACGGCGGTCAGCTGGTCGGTCTTCAATGTGCTGCACCTGATCTACCACCTCGGCATGCTGCACATGTACGGCCCGCGCGACGCGGTACTGAACGTCGTCAGCCTGGGCCTGCTGCTGGTGCTGTCGTTGCTTCTGCTCATCCCCGCACGCGGCCACGCCACCGAGGACCACGCATGACACATGACTACGACGTGGTGGTGATCGGCTCGGGTTTCGGCGGCAGCGTGGCGGCGTTGCGCCTCACCGAGAAGGGCTACCGCGTCGCGGTGTTGGATATGGGCCGCCGGTGGGCCCCCACCGACTTCCCGCCCAACAACTGGCACGTCCGCAAGGCCATGTGGGCACCGAAACTGGGCTGCTTCGGCCCGCAGCGGCTGACCGTGTTGGGCAAGACGTTCATCGCCAGCGCGGTCGGGGTCGGCGGGGGATCGTTGATCTACGGCAACACCCTCTATGAGCCGTTGGAGCGGTTCTACATCGACCCGCAGTGGGCGCACATCACCGACTGGAAATCCGAGCTCGCGCCGTACTACGAGCAGGCCCGCCGGATGCTCGGGGTGACGCCCACCCCGCACACCACCCCCGCCGATGAGGTGTTGCTGGCGGTGGCCCGTGAGCTCGGGGTCGACGACACCTACCACCCGACCAACGTCGGGGTGTTCTTCGGTGACGAGCCCGGAAAGACCGTCGCGGACCCGTACTTCGGCGGCGCCGGACCGGACCGCGCCGGTTGCATCGGCTGCGCGCAATGCTTCACCGGCTGCCCGCACAACGCCAAGAACACCACCGAGACCAACTACCTGTATCTGGCCGAACGCGCCGGTGCGCAGATCCATCCGCTGACCATGGTCACCGATGTGCGTCCGGACGGTGACGGCGGTTACCTCGTCAGCACGGTGCGCACCGGCCGGTGGCTGCGCAAGCACAAGCGGGATTTCACCGCGCGCCAAGTGGTGTTCGCCGCCGCGTCACTGGGCACCCAGCGGCTGCTGCACCAGCTGCGCGACACCGGATCACTGCCGCAGCTGTCCCCGCGGCTGGGGGAGCTGACGCGCACCAATTCCGAAGAGGTGCCGGTGGTGTTCGCACCCGACCGTGACGACTTCGCCCAGGGCGTGGCGATCACCTCGTCGATCCACCCCGAGGCCAACACCCATGTCGAGGTGTGCCGCTACGGCAAGGGGTCCAACCTGCTGTCGATGATGGGCACCCACCTGGTCGACGGCGGCCCGTGGCGTTTCGCGCGGCTGATGCTGACCATCGCACGCCACCCGGCAATGATGTTGCACAGCATGTTCCCACGCAATGCCTCGTCGCATTCGATCATCATCCTGGTGATGCAGTCACTGGATAACTCGCTGACCACCTACCGCAAACGTGGCCTGTTCGGCACCCGGATGACCGCGAAACAAGGTGTGGGCGAACCCAATCCGGACTGGATTCCGGTCGCGCACGACGTGGCGCGACGCATGGCCGCCCACGTCGGCGGGTTCGCCGGCGGCACCTACCTCGACGCCCTCAACATCCCGCTGACCGCGCACTTCATCGGAGGCTGCCCGATCGGCGACTCGGCGCAAACCGGTGTCATCGACCCCTATCAGCGGGTCTTCGGCCACCCCGGTCTGCATGTCGTCGACGGTTCGGCCATCACCGCCAACTTGGGCGTCAACCCGTCGTTCACCATCACCGCGCAAGCCGAACGGGCCATGGCGTTGTGGCCCAACTATGGTGAACCGGACCCCCGTCCACCGCTCGGGGCGCCGTATCGCCGCATTGCGCCGGTGTTCCCACAGCACCCGACGGTGCCCGGCAGCGCTCCGGGCGCACTGCGGTTGCCGCTGACGCCATCGGGATAGGACGCGCGGCGCTATCCTGGCGCGATGCCGACGTTCGCTGACGTGTACCGCGAGAAGTACCTGCTGTTGACCACCTTCACCAAGGACGGCAGGGCCAAGCCGACGGCGGTGTGGGGCGCTCCGGACGGGGGCAAACTGTTGGTGATCACCGATGACGGCTCATGGAAGACCAAGCGCATCCGCAACACGCCACGCGTGACCATCCAGAAGTGCGGCGTGCTCGGTGCGCCGAAGGGCGAGCCGGTCGAGGCGGTGGCCCGGGTGCTGCCCAAGAGTGAGACCAGGCGCGTCTACGGTGCGGTCGTCAAACGCTACTGGTGGCACGCGTGGTGGTTCGTTCCGCACTCGATCGTGCGCGGTGGGATCGACAAGGTTCACGTCGGCTTGGAGATCGCGCCTACCGGGGCGGTTTCCTAGCCCGCCCGGCCAAGCAGATGCCGGAGCGCCGGTTCGTGTTCGGGCATGCGGAACCGGTGATCGGCATTGCGTAGCCGCTCGGGCAGCACACGCTGGCTCGCCAACGCCAGCTCACGTGCGCCTTGGTCGCCGAGCAACACGCGTGGCCCCAGCCGCGGGACCGGCAGCATCGTGGGCCGGTGTAGTACTCGGCCGAGCGTCTTGGTGTACTCGCTGTTGCGCACCGGGTTCGGGGCGACGGCATTGACGGCCCCGGACAGGCCGGTGTCCCACAGCGCGCGGTGATAGATGTCGATCAAGTCGTCGATCCCGATCCACGACAGCCACTGCCGGCCGTCGCCGAGCCGCCCGCCCAGCCCGGCGGAGAACAGCGGCCGCAGCAGTCGCAGCGTCCCGCCGCGCGGTGATTGCACAATGCCGGTGCGGACCCGGACCACGCGCCTGCCGGACTGCGCTGCCGGGGCGAGCGCGTCCTCCCAGTCGGCGACGACATCGGCGAGAAACCCGTCCCCGCGTTGACTGTCCTCGGTCAGCACCTCGTCGCCACGGTCGTAACCGTAGTAGCCGACCGCAGAGGCGCAGACCAGTGTGGTCGGTCCGTCGGTGCCCCCGGCGACCAACTCGGCGAGCCGTCGGGTCGGTCCGATCCGGCTGTCACGGATCGCCCGCCGGTGCCCGGCGGTGAAGCGGCCCGCGATCGAAGCCCCGGCCAGATGAATCACCGCATCGACGCCGGCCAACAGCTCGGGATCTGGGTTCTCGGGATCCCATCGCCGCTCATCGGAACTGCCCGCGGGACGTCGCACCAACCGGATCACCCGATGGCCCCCGGTGCTCAAGAACGCGGTCAGGGCCGAGCCGACGAGACCGGATGACCCGGTGACGGCCACCGTGATCGGCCCCAGGCCGTGTTGTCCGGCGCGGCGATGGGCGGCGATGTCGTCGGCCAGTTGCCGATGCCGATAGACGAACATCGGTCGGAGCATCGACCCGGGTATCGGGGTGTCGATTACGTCGGTCATCCGCGTTACACCCTCGCCGAGATCGTCGAACTCATGGGTGTGCCGCCACCGCATCGCCAACCGGGTCGGCAGCGACGCCAAGCCATGACCACCGAGCTCATCGACGAACCGTCGAGGCGGGTCATAGCCGGCCGCCTGGTGTTCGGCGATCCAGCGAAGCCCGCCCGGAAGGGCCAGTACGGCCGTGCCGTCGCGCACCGAGCCGGCCTCGGCGATCAGCCGCATCCGCTGCCACGGCGCGCTCAACCGGGTGAACGCCCCCGGCCGCTCATGCCAGGCGAACACTTCCGCTTGCGGCGCCGCCACCGTGCTGGAGAAAACCAGACCCATGTCTCGACGCTACCGGCAGCGACGACGCGGTCAGCCGACCGCGGTCAGGCCCGCATACCGGGCCAGGTGCCGGTCGCGGGAACCGAATTGGTATTCGATCGCGGTCAGCCGCTTGAAGTAGTGGCCGAGCGCCAACTCCTCGGTCATGCCCATCGCACCGTGGGTCTGCACCGCGCTCTGCCCGACGAACCGGGCGGCGCGCGCCACGGTGGCCTTCGCCGCCGACACCGCCCGGGCCCGCTCCGCCGGTTCCGCGCCGAGCTTCATGATCGCCAGGTACTGCGCGGCGACGGCCTGTTCGACCTCTAAGTACATGTCCACCATGCGGTGCTGCAACACCTGGAACGAGGAGATGGGCTGGCCGAACTGCTGACGCTGCTTGGTGTAGTCGACGGTGTCGGCCAGCACCCGTCGCAGGCAGCCCACCGCCTCGGACACGATCGCCGCGGTGGCCTCGTCGGCGGTCTGCTCCAGCGCCGGCCATGCTCGGCCCTCGGCGCCCAGCAGCGCGTCGGCGGACAGCCGCAGACCGTCGAATGTCAGGTCGGCGGCTCGGCGGTCGTCGATGGTGCGCAACGGCTCCATGGCCACACTCGTCTGGTCCAGGTCGAGCAGGAACAGCGAGATACCGATGGTGTCCCGCTGTGCACCCGACGTCCGGGCGGTCACCAGCAGATGGCTGGCCAGCGGTCCCGACGACACCGCGATCTTGGCGCCGTCGAGCACCCAGTGATCGCCGTCGCGGCGCGCCGTGGTGGTCACGTCATGCCAGGTCCCGGCCGAGGCGGGTTCCTCTACGGCCACCGCGACGACCGCGTCTCCGGCCGCGATCCGCGTCAGCAATGCTTCGGCCTGCGGGCCGCCCGCGCGCTGCAACAAGCCACCGGCGAGCACGACGGTCTCGACGAACGGCTCGATGACCAGCGCATGCCCGAGCGCCTCGGTGATGATCATCAGCTCGATGGGCCCGCCGCCCAGCCCGCCGGTGCTCTCGGGCAGGGTCGCGCCGAGGATGCCCAGATCGTCGGCGAAGGCGCGCCAGATGTTCGGCTGCCAGCCGGCGCCCGTCTTGGCCGCAGCGCGGCTGCGCTCCAAATCGTAGCGGTCAGCGAGGAACTTGCCGACCGTGGTGCGCAGCAGTTCCTGTTCGTCGGTGAACGAGAAGTCCATCTATAACCCCAATGCTGCCTTGGCCAGAATGTTGCGTTGAATCTCGTTGCTGCCCGCGTAGATCGAGCCGGCGCGGTCGTTGAAGTAGCGCAGCGGAGCCACCGCCTGCCACGGCTGGCCACCGACGTAGCCGTTCTCCGGCGGGACGAAGTCGGGGACCGGCCCGCCGGGCATGGTGGCGTGCGGCTGATAGATGCGGCCACGCGGACCGGCGGCCTCCAGCGCCAGTTCGGTGATCGTCTGGCTCAGTTCGGTGCCCAGGATCTTCAGCATCGAGGCCGCGGGTCCGGGGTCGTGGCCCTTGGCCAGCGCGGCGATGGTGCGGAACTCCAGGATCTCCAGGATGTCGGTGCGGATCCGGACATCGGCCAGTCGCAGCCGAAACGCCGGATCGTCGGTAAGCGGGGTGCCGTCCGGACCCGGCTGCCCGGCAGCCTGGTCGGCCACCGCGTCGGCCCACACCTGCAGCATCGGGGCCATCGCCCCGCCCCGCTCGAAGTTGAGCAGGTACTTCGCGACGGTCCAGCCGTCGTCGATCCGCCCCAGCACGTTGGCCTTCGGCACCCGCACTTCGTCGAAGAACACCTGGTTCTGCACCTCCTCGCCGGAGGTCATCACCAGCGGGCGGATCTCGATACCCGGTGTCGTCATGTCGATGAGCAGGAAGGTGATGCCTTCCTGCTTCTTTCCGGTGCGCGACGTGCGGACCAGGCAGAAGATCCAGGTGGCCTCGGTGGCGTGGGTGGTCCAGATCTTGCTGCCGGTACAGACGAGATCATCACCGTCGTCGACTGCGGCCATGGACAGCGAGGCCAGGTCCGAGCCGGACTCCGGCTCGGAGTAGCCCTGGCAGAAGAACACCTCGCCGGTGAGAATCCGCGGCAGGAACCAGTCCTTCTGCTCGGCGGTGCCGAAGCCGATGATCGCGTGCGCCACCATCCTGATGCCCATCGGGGAAAGCGCCGGTGCACCCGCCAGCGCGCATTCGCGGCTGAAGATGTAGTGCTGCAACGGCGTCCAGTCGCAGCCGCCGTATTCGACCGGCCACGCCGGTGCGGCCCAACCGCGTTCGTGCAGGATCGCCTGCCAGGCCATGCTCGCCTCGTGGTCGGCGTACACACTTGTCATCAGGGTTCCGGCGCGACGCAGCTCCGGGGTCAGGTGTTCGGAGAGAAACGCGCGAACCTCGTCGCGGAATGCCGCTTCCTCGGCCGACCAATTGAGATCCACTGTCACTCCTAGCCGTACGTCTTGCGCAGCTGCGGTTTGACCACCTTGCCGCTGGCATTGCGGGGCAACTCGTCGACCAGCACGAGTTCCTTGGGGTGCTTGTAGCGGGCGAGCCGCTCGTTGAGGAAGGGCTCCAGGTCGCCCAGTGTCAGTGACTGCGACTCAGCCGCCACTGCCACAACGGCCACCGGGACCTCGCCCCATTTGTCGTCGGCTCGCCCGATCACGGCCGCCTCCCGGATCTGCGGGTGCTCGAACAGCGCGTTCTCCACCTCGGCGCAGTAGATGTTCTCGCCGCCGGAGATGATCATGTCCTTCTTGCGGTCGACGACGTAGACGAAGCCCTCCTCGTCGACGCGCACCAGGTCACCGGAGTGGAACCAGCCGCCGGCGAACGCCTCGGCGGTCGCCTCCGGCTTGTTCCAGTAGCCCTGCATCAATGTCGGTCCGCGGTAGACGATCTCGCCGATCTCGCCGGGGGCCACATCATTCATGTTCTCGTCGACGACCCGGGCAGCGATGGTCGGGATCACCTTGCCGACCGAGCCGAGCTTGCGGATGGCGTCCTTCCCGTCGAGGACACAGGTGATCGGCGACATCTCGGTCTGGCCGAACACCGCGACGTTGAGCGCATCGGGGAACGTCTCCGCCATCGCCCGCAGCACGGTGTCCGATGCGGGTGCGGCGCCCCAGCTGATCACCTCCAGGGCCAGATCCCGTTGCCGCACTGTCGGGTCCGCGCAGATCAGCTGCCACTGTGCCGGTACCAGGAACACCGACGTGGCGCGCTCGCTCTCCCAGGCGTCGAGGGTCTCGGCGGCGTTGAACGCACCCAGCGGGTGAATCACCGTCTTGGTGCCCATCACCAGGTTGGGAGCGATGCTGCCCAGGCCGGCGATGTGGAACATCGGTGCGGCGCAGAAATAGACGCTGTCCTGGCTGGTCTGCAGCGCCTGGATGCAGGTCAGCGATTGAGCCTGCAGATTCGAATGGGACAGGATGGCGCCCTTGGGGCTTCCCGTGGTGCCCGAGGTGTACATGATCAACGCCGGGGTGTCCTCGGGGATATCGACGCCCGGATGTGGTTCTCCGGCTTCGGTGATCAGCGCTTCGTATTCATCGCCCAGCACGACGGCCACGTCAAGTCCGGTGGTGTTCTTGCGGACCGCGTCGATCAGCGGCGCGAGCAGCTGGTCGGTGATGACGCCCTTGGCGCCGCTGTCGGAGACGATGTAGCTGATCTCGGGATCGGTGAGACGGAAATTGACCGGAACGGCGATGGCGCCCAGAGCGTTGATCGCCAACACCGCCTCGACGTACTCGGTGTGGTTGAGCATCACGATCAGGACGCGGTCACCGAAGGAGATGCCACGGCGGAACAGTGCCGCCGCGAGACGTTCCGACCTATCGTGCAGTTGGCGCCAGCTGGTGTCGGTGCCGCGGCAGCGAAAGGCGACGGCGTCGGGGCGCATCTCGGCGTGGATCGCGACCTGGTTCACCCAGTGGTTGCGGCGGGAACGCAACGGTTGTGCGGTCATTCGGCGAACACCGCCTTTCTTTTCTGCAGCATCGCGGTGGCGCCTTCGAGGAAGTCCGGTGAGCCCAGCAGCTCCACCTGACCGGCCTTCTCGCGGGCCAGCGCGGCCTCGAGGGATGCGAGGTTGGTGGCGTTGAGTGCTTGCTTGGTCAATTCCAGCGCGCGACGCGGTCCGTGGGCCAGCTTCTCGGCGGCCTCCTGGACCCGCGCGTCCAGTTCCGCGTCGGGCAGCACCGCGTTGATCAGCCCGGCATCCCTGGCAGCGGTCGCGGGCAGTCGCCCGCCGAGCAGGGCCATCTCGTTGGCCAGCGCCCGTCCGGCGGCGGCGGCGACCAGGGCGGTGGTGCCGCCGTCGGGCATCAGACCGATGTTGGTGAACGACAGCAGGAAATAGGCGCGCTCGGTGGCGTAGATCAGGTCGGCGGCCAGGGCGATACCCACTCCGACGCCGGCGGTAGGTCCGTTGATCCGCGCGATCACCGGCACCGGGGTTTCGGCGATCGAGGTGACCAGGCGGCCGGCGCAATCCATCACCTCGTCGGGCGTGACTCCACCGGCCGTGGCCGACAGGTCGGCGCCGGTGCAGAACGCCTTGCCTTCACCGGTGATGACGATGACCCGCACCTCGGGGTCCGCGGCCGCTCCGGCGAACACGTCGCCGAGGGCGGCCATCGTCGCGTAGTCGATCGCGTTGAGCCGCTCGGGGTTGGTGAGCGTCACGCGCAGTATCCGGCCGTCGCGGGTGGCGGTGAGTTTCGGGGCCTGCAACACGTCACTTCCTCTGTGGACGAAAATGTAAATTGGGGTTAACTTATGGGGATCGTACGGGACTGTCAACACGAGGGGGCGATCAGTGACCACCGGCGGGGGATCCGCGGCCACCACCGCGGTGCGGCGCCGCCCCAAGGACCGCAAGGTGCAGATCGTTCGGGCCGCGGCGCGCGCCTTCAGTGACCGCGGCTATCACGCGGTCGGCGTCGACGAGATCGCCGCCGAGGTCGGCATCTCCGGACCGGCGCTGTACCGGCATTTCACCAACAAGTACGCGCTGCTCGTCGCGACCGCCGAGTACACCGCGCAGGCGCTGGTGACCGCGGCGCAGCGAGCCGACGAGCCGGACAAGCCGCCGCAGGACCGGTTGCGCGCGATCATCGACGCGCTGATCGAGGCCACTATCGGGATGCGGCGCGAGGGCGCGTTCTACCGGTGGGAACGGCGCTACCTGCAAGCGGCGGATCGCGGGCGCATCCGGGTCAGCTACGACGCGCTGAACGCCGCGCTGGCCGAACCGTTGGCCGCGCTGCGTCCGGGGCTCACCGCCGTCGACACCGTGACGCTGGCCGCCGCGGCGTTGAGCGTCATCGGCAGCATCTCGGCGCACCGGACCCGCCTGGCCGCCGCGCCGCTGCAGTCTTTGCTGGCTGAGCTGTGCTGGTCGGTGCTGACCAGCACAGACTTGCCCGCTGCGCCGGCCGGTCCCGTGCCGCGGCGATCCGAGCGGGGACTGCCGAGCATGTCCAAACGCGAACGACTGCTCACCGAAGCTATTCGGGTGTTCGGGCAGCGCGGCTTCTACGAGGCCAGCATCGAGGAGATCGGCACCGCGGCCGGCTTGCAGGGTTCCAGCGCCTACCGCTACTACCCGAGCAAGGCCGCACTGCTGGTCGCCGCGTTACAGCGTGCCAGTGACCGGGTGCTGCTGGCCATCACCGATGCGCTGGCCGAGTCGAGCGATCCGCGCGAGGCGGCCACCCGCATCGCCGAGCGTTACACCGCGCTGTCGTTCGCCGCACCCGACCTGATCAACATCTACTTCGCCGAGTTCGCCAACCTGCCCGAGCGCGACCAGACCCATCTTCGGGCGCTGCAACGGCAGAACGTCAACGAGTGGGCCCACCTGCTCGGGCAGGTCGGGTCAGCAGAGACCGAAGCGGTGTTTCGGGTCCATGCGGCGCTCGCCCTCGTCGTCGATATCGGCCGCCTGGTCAACTTCGACGACACCGATGAGCAACGGGCCCGGGTCCATACCCTGATGGAGGCCGTGCTTTTCGGCGCTGAGCCGAGCTGACTCGCTACGATCGCACCGTGACCGCCTCATCATCAGGACCGGGTGTCGGGACTGTTGCCCGCGGACTCGCCGGGATGCTGCTCGGCATGGGTATGGCTCATTTCGTCTGGCCGAAGCCGTTCGATGCGATCATTCCCGCTGAACTGCCGGGCAACCCGCGTGTCTACACCCATGCCTCTGGGCTGGGTGAGGCGGTGATCGGGGCGCTGCTGTTGTCGCCGCGTACCCGCCGCGGGGCCGGACTTGCCGCGGCCGCCCTGTTCGTCGCGGTTTTCCCGGCGAACGTCAACTGTGTGCGGCTGTTCGGGGACAAGCCCTGGCTGAAGGCTGCGATGATCGCGCGGCTGCCGCTGCAGATCCCGATGATCGCCGCCGCGTTGCGGGTGTGGCGCGCCGGTTAGTGGTGCCGGTCTGGGCGCGACCGGTGGCCGCGGGGCTCAGCCGATGTGAAACACCACCTCCAAGACCAGGAAGGCGAAGACGAGCGTTCCGAGGATTCCCGCGACGACGGGTAGTAGCAGCACAGGGTCTCTCATGGGCCCAGACGTTATACAGCGGCCATATGTAAAAAATTGAAAAGTGTTGCCGGTCACCGTAATTAGGGACTTTTGTCCGTGGCAGGTAACACGTTGTGCCTCGCATGTGGCCTGGGTCACGGATCGTCGCGTGGTCCTGGCGGCGGGTCCGGCGCGAGGGTGCCATCCGGTGCGATGTGGGCGAAGATCTGCTGGAGCAGCGTCAGGATGTGCGGGTCGTCCACGGTGTAGATGTGGTGGCGTCCTTCGCGGCGGGCGCGAATCAATCCGGCCAGTCGCAGCTTGGTCAGATGCTGGCTCATGGTGGCGACGTTGATGCCGGCCCGGCCCGCCAAGGTTGTGACGTCATAGGCGCCCTGCGCTGCCAGCCAGAGCACGTGTAGCCGCGCCGGGCTGCTGAGCAACGCGAACGTACTGGCCGCCGAGGCGAGCTGCGGCCGGGTCGGCTCTTGGGATCGGCTGGGGGAAGTCATGTTTTCGGGTCGCCGTTCTTCATGTTTTGCCATGGCGGCATTCATTTTGGCCCAACACCCATGGCAGGCTTCGGTAAACGACACATTCGCATAGTTGCGTAACCATCAAAGTGTCGACAGAATTGGGCGGTTGCTGCCGCGGGTTGCGTGCCCGGGCCGCTGGGAGCCCACCGTCAGATCACACGATTGGTTGTTGTCGACTTGATCCGGACATCCTTGTTGCTACGCCCGGTCGCCTTGGGGATCCAGGCGACCACCACACTCGTCGACGCGACGGTCCGCGGCGCCTCGGCCGCCACCGAGGCGGTCGGCGTCATCGCGTCGGCGGGCCTGCAGGTCGCCTCGGTGCCGGTTCGCGAAGCCGGCCGGCTGCGGTCCGGCGAGACGGCATCGCTGACCCGACGCTGTTGGAGCGGCGAGGACCGCGCCTGGATCGAGGTGCGGGGACTGTCCGGTGCCGGAGAACTCGCGCGCCACGTTCTCGACGCGCTGGGCGCCCAGCCGGGTGTGCTGTCGGCGAGACTGAACCTCCCGCTGTCGCGGGTCGTGGTGGAACTCTCCGCCGACGGCGACCGGGCCTCGCTGAATGACCTGTGCCGCGTGGTCGCAGACACCGAGCGGCGTTACCGCCGGGACGACAGTTCTGGCGGTAACGCCGACACCCCGGTCGCCCCGCCGCCTGCCGTCCTACCCGGCGACGGTTTGCTGCTGGCCGCCCGGGGAGTGATGGTCGGGGTCAACGCCGCCGGGCTGGCCATCGCGCTCGCCGGATGGGCGCTGCGGTTACCGCAGGCTCCCGTCGCCGTCGACGCCGCAGCGGCCCTGGTGAACTACCAGCCGTGGCTGCGCCGCCAACTGGTCGACCGGATCGGTACCGGCCCGGCCCACACCGTGCTGTCGCTGATCTCGACTGGTTCGCGCATCGCCACGCTGTCGCCGGCCGCGCTGGCGGTGGATCTGGCGTTGCAGGGCATCAAAGCCGCCGAGAACCAGGCCGGAGCGCAGGCCTGGGGCCGCCACGAGCCGCACCTGGCCCGGCACGCCGAGCAGGCGGAGGTCCAGCTGCCCGCCCGCCCGGTGCCCCTGCCGGAGGGTGCCGCCGATCGCTACGGCAACCGGATGGCGTTCGTACAGTTGATCGGCGCCGGTGTGGCGGGTGTCTTCAGTCGCAGCCTCACGGTGGCCGCGACCGCAGCGGTGGTGACGGGGCCGAAAGCGCTGCGCACCACCACCGAGGCGTTCGCGGCGACCCTGAGCCGAGCGTTGGTCGAGCAGCATGCGGCACTGCCGTTGCGCCCGGAGGGGCTGCGCCGACTCGACCGGGTCGACGCGGTGCTCATCGATCCCCGGGTGCTCTTCGCCGGCGGCACACGTCACCCGCTGACGACGGCGCTGCTGGCCGAGGCGCGGGCCTCCGGAGCACAGTTGATCACCCTCGACGTGGCCGAGCTGGGCGAGCTGCGACCGGTGTTCGACGATCTGGCACCGGACCGCGGCGGGGCCTTCGACGAGGCTCTCGCGGCCGCGTTGGCCCGTCTGCAGCAGGACGGGCGCACCGTCGCGGTGTTATCGTCGACCGCCGCGCAGGCATTGGCCAGCGCCGATGTCGGCCTCGGAGTCATGCCTGATTCCGCCTCCACCGCACCGCCGTTCGCCGCCGACCTGCTGCTGGCGGATCTGACCGGCGCCTGGCGGGTGCTGCATGCGCTACCGGCGGCGCGGGCGGCCACCGAACGGGGCATTTCGTTGTCCACTGGCGCGACCGCACTCGGTGCGGTGCTCATGGTTCCGGGGGTGCGAGCCGGCCGGGGCAGGGGTCCCGGGCCGGTCACCGCCGGGGCGGCGGCCGGGCTGGTTTCGGGATACCTGCTGGCCCGCGGGGTGGCCCGGACAGCAGCGCCGCGACCCGCACCGGCCTATGAATGGCACGCGATGTCCATCGACGAGGTTCGCGCCATCCTGCCGCCGCCCGACCTGGCCCGGGCCGCAACCGAACTCGCCGAGCAGCCGCCCGCCATGGCGTGGCAGTTCGTCAAGGCGGTGCGCGCCGAGCTGTCCGATCCGTTGATGCCGGTGCTGGCGCTGTCGTCGGCGGCCACCGCGATGCTCGGCTCACCGGTAGACGCGATGCTGGTCAGCACGGTGTTGATCGGCAATTGCATGCTGGCGGCCGCGCAGCAGCTGCAGGCCGAGAACCGGCTGAATCGCCTGCTGGCGCAACAAGCCCCGCCCGCCCGGATCCTCGAGGACGGCGGCTACGGCGAGATCGATGCGGCTCGGCTGCTGCCCGGCGCCCTGATCGAGGTCCGCAGCAATGAGGTCGTGCCCGCCGACGCCCGCCTGATCGAGACCACCGACCTCGAAGTCGACGAATCCAGTCTGACCGGTGAGTCGTTGACGGTGGACAAGCAGACCGCGGCGACACCGGGCGCCGAACTCGCGGATCGGCGCTGCATGCTCTACGCCGGCACGACGGTCGTCGCGGGCACCGCGGTCGCCCTGGTCACCGCGGTCGGCGCCGACACCCAGGCGCGCCGCGCCGCGGAACTGGCCGCCGGACAGCTGCCCGTCGTCGGCCTGCAACACCAGCTCAGTCAGCTCATGAGCCGCGCCTTCCCCGCCAGCGCCGCCGGCGGGCTGCTGGTGGGCGTGCTCGGCCTGCTGCGCGGTGGGGGCCTTCGCCAGGCGCTGGGCAATGCGATCGCGGTGGCGGTTGCGGCGGTGCCCGAGGGGATGCCGTTGATGGCGACCCTGGCCCAGCACGCCTCGTCCCAGCGCCTCAGCGGATCCGGTGCGCTGGTCCGCATACCCCGGGCGGTGGAGGCGCTCGGCCGCGTCGAGGTGGTGTGTTTCGACAAGACCGGAACCTTGAGTGAAAACCGGCTGCGCGTGACCCGGGTGCATCCGGTGGCCGGGAACACCGACGACGACGTGCTGCGGTGCGCGGCGAACGCCGCGCCGACCGCCGAGGGCGCCCTGCATGCCCATGCCACTGACCAGGCCGTCATCGAAGCGGCCGCCGACATTGCCGGCCAACGATGGTCGGCTCCGGACGCACATCTGCCGTTCCGCTCCGGCCGGGCGTTCTCGGCGTCGGTATCGGGCCGGGAGCTGGTGGTCAAGGGCGCCCCGGAAGTGGTGCTGGCCGCCTGCCGCGGTCTCGGGTCGGATGTCGGCGACCCGGTGGCGCAGTTGGCCGCCGGCGGACTGCGGGTGATCGCGGTGGCGCAGCGCCGGCTGACCGCCGCGCAGGCGCAGTCGCTGCGTAACGATCCCGACGCGATCACCGGACTGTGCCGCAGCAGGTTGAGCCTGACCGGGTTCCTCGGTATCTCCGACACACCGCGCGCCGAGGCGCCACAACTGCTCGCCGACCTCGCCGAGCGGGGCGTAGGGGTCCGGCTGATCACCGGTGATCACCCCGTCACCGCAACCGCGATCGCCGCCGAACTCGGAATGCCGGTCACCGCTGCACAGGTGATCACCGGCTCGGAATGGAATGCGCTGTCGCGCAAGGATCAGGAACGCGCGGTGGCGCAGCGGGTGATCTTCGCCCGGATGTCGCCGGAGAACAAAGTGCAGGTCGTGCAGACCCTCGAACGCAGCGGTCGGGTCTGCGCCATGGTCGGTGACGGGGCCAACGACGCGGCGGCGATCCGGGCCGCCAGCGTCGGTCTCGGCGTGGTGGCCCGCGGCAGCGACTCGGCGCACACCACCGCCGACATCGTGCTGACCGACGGCCGCATCGGAGCGTTGGCCGACGCCGTCGACGAGGGCCGGCGACTGTGGCGCGGGGTGCAGCTGGCGGTGACCGGGCTGCTCGGCGGCAACGTCGGCGAGGTGATCTTCGGTGTCGTCGGCAGCGCCCTGACCGGGAGCTCGCCGCTGAACAACCGCCAGCTGCTGCTGATGAACATGCTCACCGACGCGCTGCCGGCCACCTCCGTGGCGGTGAGCACTCCCGCCGGGCCGGCCGGCCGCGTCGTGCACGGCATCGACGAACGCAAGCTGATGCGCGCCGTCGCCGTCCGCGGCGCGATCACCGGGGCGGCTGCCAGCGCGGCGTGGGCGATGGCTCGCCTTTCTGCTCTACCGGGCGCCCCGCAGCGCGCGGCCACCGTCGCACTGATCACGCTGGTCACCACCGAACTGGCCCAGACGCTGGTCGATTCGCACGCACCGCTGGTGTTGCTCACCGCCGCCGGTTCGTTCGTGACATTCGCGGCGATGATCAGCATCCCGGGAATCAGCCAGCTGCTGGGCTGTGCCCCGGTGGGCCCGCTGGGCTGGTCGCGGGCCCTGGGGGCGACCGGAGCCGCGGTGCTGGCGATCGCCGCGGCGCCGCGCCTGCTGCCGGCCGGTCGGGAAGACTCGACCGCACAGCCGCCGCACGCGACGACGCCGGATTCGATGGCCGCGGTGCAGACGCTGAGCCGGACGCCGGACGGCCGGCAGCGCCGAACCGTTGCCCGCGCGGGACTCGGCTATCAGTCTGGCGAGCTGGAGAATTCTTCGGCGGGCTGAGGGCTGTCAGCGGTCAATTGTCTTCGGAGACCGGCCCGTTGAGCTCGCTGAGGATGTCGTTCGCGATGTCGCCGCGGCTCACGCTGAGACGCTCGGCCCGGGCATCGATCTCGCGGTGGGCACGTTCGACGGTGTAGCCGCCGGCGATCAACACTCCAATCGCCTGATCGATCAGCGAGGCCGCCGCGATCCCGCCGGGCGCTCCCCCGGCCCGGGGCGGGGTGCGGTGCTGATCCAGGACGAACTCGGTCAGGGTGCGGCCGGTCAGCCAGGACAGGTCGGCGGCCAGGTCGACGAAGGCGCCGGGGTTGCCGGCGTAGAGAATCAAGGACGCGAACGGCGCCGCACCGTCGTCGGACATCGCCGGAGGTATCGGCAGCCACAGCGAGGTGACGATGTCGCCGATCTCGGTGCCCGATTCGAGCACGGTGAAACTGGATTGACGGCCCAATACGGTGGTCATCACCGTCAGGCCCAGATAGGACCCCACCGCCAGCTTGCTGTTGTCCACCAACTGGCGAAGTGTGCCGGTGAGGTCGAGGCCAGGGTCGTCGAGGATTTCGGTCAGGGCCGCGAGATCGGCGGCCAGGGCGGCGGTGATGTCCACAAGGGGTGGTACTCCCCATTGACGCCCCGAACGCCGATCATTCGGTCCAAGCCGAGTGCCGCAGGTCGCGGTTCCCCGGGTGCAACATCCGACCGCGGATCAGGGATCCGGGTCTCACAGTGCCTAATACCCAACGCTACTCGCATGTCATCGCCCGGTGTGGCGAGCCTGCGCGCGGCGCACGGCTTCCTTGACGATGCTTTGGGCAACCGCCGCCAGTTTGATGTTTTCTGTCTGGCTGATCCGGCGCAGCCGATCGAACGCCTCCTCGGCGGTTCCGCCGGAGCGGGCGCGCAGGATACCGATGGCCTGGTCGATGACCGGTCGCGTGGACAGTGCTGTCTGCAACTGCGCGGTCAAGGTCCGGGCCTGAGTGAGCACGTGCGCGTTGTGTACCGCGACGGCGGCGGGTACGGCGAACAGTTCCCCGAGTTCGGCGGCGCGGTCGGTGAAGGCGTCCTTGCTGTGCGCGTAGACGTTGATGGCGCCGACCACCCGGCCGGGCAGCAGCAGCGGTAGCGACAACACGCTGTGGACGCCGAGACGTCCCACCCGCGGGCCGAAGCGAGGCCAGAGCTTCTCGCCGCCCAACGACCCGGACCGCACGGTGCGCTGCTCCAGCGCCGCGGTGATGCAGGGGCCCTCGTTGACCTCGACGTATTGGATCTCGTCGATCTGCTGTACGAAGGGGGCGCTGGCGGCCAGGACCTCGACCCGGTTGTCCGGGCGGTCGGTACGCAGCAACGTCAATCCGGCACCATCCGCGGCGGGGATGGCCTGCACCGCGTAGCTGGCCACCCGGGCCAGAAGTTCCTCGAGACCGAGCGAGTCCGCCACCAGACCGGCGAGATCGGCCAGACCGGACCGCAGATCGTCGGCGCCGGCGCGTTCTGAAGGTGGCACCGGCCGGCTGCTGGGCTCGGATACGTCGGTCACGACGGCTCCGTCATCTGCCGATTCGCGGCGAGCTCACGTTGACATTCTAGGGCGGCGGGTTGGCGTAATCCACGTGTGCCGGCGCTGCTCCCGTGGCCGCGACGCCAGCCGCGGACCGCCGCGATCGCCGACCGGAGCCCGCGACGGTGTCCGGTCGCCGCGTCGGTGCCGACGAAGTCAGGCGCCAGTACGGAGAACATGCGCTCGCTGCGGGTCTCCGGAGCGTCGTCGGCGGTCGCGCGCAAGTAGCGATCCGGCAACGACAGTTTGGCGATGGTGCGCCACGTCTTGCCGTACTGCATCAGAAAGGAGCCCGTGGTGTAGGGCAGGTCGTACTTGTCGCAGATCTGGCGCACCCGCACCGAGATCTCGTGCAACCGATTGCTCGGCAGGTCGGGGAAGAGGTGATGTTCGATCTGGTAGCACAAGTTGCCGCTCATGAACCGCAACGCCGGCCCGGCGTCGAAGTTGGCACTGCCCAGCATCTGGCGCAGATACCACTGCCCCCGGGTTTCGCCGATCATGTCGGTCTTGCTGAACTTCTCGGCGCCGTCGGGGAAATGCCCGCAGAAGATCACCGCGTCTGCCCAGATGTTGCGAATCACGTTGGCCAGCAGGTTGGCCTTCAACGTTGTTGCGTAGCTCGCCGCCGGCGACAGCGAGGTGAGTGCGGGGAACGCCACGTAGTCCTTGACCAACTGCCTGCCGGCCTTGAGTGCGAACTGGCGGGCCTTTCCGAGGGCGGTTTCGCGTTCCGGTCCGCCCTTGCGAATGTTGCCGAATTCCATGGGCTGCAATCCGATTCCCCACTCGAATCCGAGAGCGAGGATGATGTGGAACAGCACGTTGCCGATGTTGCTCGGTGTCCAGGGCTGGTCGCGAGTGACCCGCAGGGTGTTGTAGCCGACGTCGTCGTCCATGCCCAGGATGTTCGTGTATTTGTGGTGACGAAGGTTATGGGTGAACTGCCAGTGCTTCGACACCCCGGCCATGTCCCACTCCCACGTCGAGGAGTGGATCTCGGGATCGTTCATCCAGTTCCACTGGCCATGCATGACGTTGTGGCCGATCTCCATATTCTCGATGATCTTGGCCAGAGCGACGCTGAGCGTTCCCGCCCACCAGGCGTGGCGTTTCGAGCCCACGGTGAGCATGAGCCGGCCGGCTACTTCCAGGACCCGTTGTGCGGCGATGGTACGGCGGATGTAGCGCGCGTCGCGCGCGCCGAGGGAATCCTCGATGTCCAGTCGGATCGTGTCGAGATCAACGGCCAAGGCGTCGATGTCGGCGTCGGTCAGGTGAGCGAAGACCGAAATGTCAGTAATCGCCAATGGTCTCCCCCTTTCGTCGGCTTCGGTCGGGCGATCGGGCGATCACTGGATACCTTCTGGCGGGTCAGTAATAGTGGCGGCGCCCGCCGACGGCGTGTCCCATCCGTCCCATCAGCATCAACAGCAGTCCGACGACAAGAAGGATGACGCCGATGACCAAGCAGAGATGGGCATAGGCGAAGGTGGGGACCAGGGCGGGCAGGAGGAGTCCGAGGACGATGAGGATGATTCCGAGAGCGATCATGGCGTTTACCTGATTTCTGGGTAGGTGTTTCAGAGGACGTCCGGTTGAAGTTTTGATGGCGTCATTGGCACCCGGTCCCGGCTGATTTGGCGGTGGTGCCACAGCAGGCAAGTGAGGCCATGAGAGAGGCGTCTACGTTGTCTCGACGGCATCGTCGGAGGTATCGGAGTGTGCGGCTCGAACAAAATTCATCGAACTCGGCGGCGTACAGCCCAACTCGCTTCCGCACCGGCTGAAGGACTCAGCACCAATAACACTACCCTCGTTTCGGCGTGGCCGGCCGACGGATCGAGCGGAGGGAATGCGGTCGCGTAGTCGTTCGCCGGGGCGCCGTCGGGCGGCCCGGGCCGAACAGCGGCGAGCTCCGCGCATTCCGGCGCCCGGACGCGCTCGGACCGAATCGGCGTAAGGTCGTGGCCAGCGGCGGTACTTCGTACGTCTGGGTACATGTGGTGTTTGAAAGTCCTGTCATCGCCGGAAATTCTGGCCGCTGGGGCTGAGATGGGAGCGTCGTCATGACGCGACAGCAGACAACACGCAAAGACCCCGACAACTCCACTTCCCCGCTGCGGACGCCGCGGTTGCGGTTGAAGCGCAAAGCATCGCAGAGCGGGTACGTCGATGGGGCGTGGTGGCCCCGCACCGATGACCTCACCGGAGAGCTGCCCGACCTGCTGGCGGTGCTCTCGGTTCGATTGGGCCGGATAAGCCGGGTCTTGTACAACCTGAACGAATGGGTGCGCGCGCCGCGGAAACTCGTCAGCGCCGGGCTGCCCGTGCGGCTCGATGGGTACCGGTTACAACCGAGCGACACAGTTGAGGTTCTCGGGCTCAATGGTGACCGTCTCACATTGGTGGTGGTTCCCGCGCGCGCCGACCCGAGCGATGCGCACACCACCATGATGACCGCCGCGCAGCCGCAAAACGCCGTGACGGTGGGCGATCTGCTGACCATCAGTCCGCGTGCCCGGGAACGACGCATGTTGGCGGCTACCGCTCTGGACCGCTGGGAGTCGGAAGGGGGAACGGCAGACGGATGAGTACGGCCAGGATCACCTCATGCTTGATGCGGGTATCCAATCTGGACCACTCCGTGAAGTTCTACAGCGATGTCTTTCAGTGCGATGTGGCCATTTACGACACGGATGCGGCACTTCTGTTGGCGCCGGACGGCTTCGAGATCTACCTGCGCACCCACGAGGCATCCAGAACGGGTGGCATCACCGACATCGGCGTCGAGCAGATGATCTGGTCTGCCGGCAGCGAGGAAGAGTTGCGCCGGATCGAGCAGCGCATGCGCGTCCACGATCCCGACACCTACTCGAACACCCTGGGCGAGATCAGTTACGTCGACGGCGCCGACCCGGACGGCATTCGCGTACTGATCACCTACCCGACTCCTCGCCAGCTTCCACGTGAGGTCATCGACCGACGACTACGGTGACACGCCTCGGTGGGACCGGCTGCGGCAACGGGGCGGCGGATGCGTCTACCGTAGGGCGTCGAATCGTATCGAGCAGTGGAGGTGTCTTGTGCACCCTTTCCGGCAAGCCGTCGAGGCCCGCGACGCAGCGGCTATGGAGGCGCTGCTGTCCGACGAGGTCGTGTTCACCAGCCCGGTGGCGTTCAAGCCCTATCCGGGCAAGCCGATCACCGCGGCGATCCTGCGCGCCGTGATGCGCGTCTTCTCCGACTTCCGGTACATCCGAGAGATCGGCGACCCCTCAGGGCGTGATCATGCCCTGATGTTCGAGGCCACCGTGGCGGGCAAGCGGCTCACCGGATGCGACTTCCTGCATGTCGACGACGACGGCAAGATCGACGACTTCATGGTGATGGTGCGGCCGCTGTCGGCGGCCACGGCGCTGGCCGAGGCCATGGCGGCGCAGTTCGACCAGATCACCCGCGAGGCCGCAGGGCAGGGTGGTCCGGCGTAGCCGGAAACACAGCTGCGCATCGCTCGACCAGCGGCTATTGTTGATGGCGGCGATGAAGCTCGCCATGAACCGCCGCCCCGGCTGATGGCTTCTACCACGTGAATGACGCACGGGTGGGAGGTGCCGAAATGGCTCCAGAGGCAAACAATTTGGCAGCGCTGCTCGATCAGGGCCCCCGCCGTCGAGCGGTAGAGCGCCGGGTCGACATCGAACACTGGGCCGGGGCCATTCCCCAGGAGATGGCCCAGGTTCCGTCCGTGCGGTTCGGCAAGCGCTGGGTGTCATCGCTGTGGCTGATCCCGCTCGCCGCGGCCGGGCTGGTCGTCGGGATCGCCCTGGCACAGCAGCTGCGCCGATACGGCTGGATGCAGGACTTCATCGCCGCCTACCCGGGCACATCCTCGCGCGTCACGCCGGTGATCGACACCGGCTTTCCGGCCTGGCTGCGCTGGCAGCACCTGTTCAACATCGTCTTCATGATGTTTCTGATCCGGGCGGGTCTGCAGATCCTGGCCGACCACCCGCGGCTCTACCTCAACCAGGGCTGCCGGCCGGGGACGGCATGGTTGCGGATGCGGGGTCCGGTCCCCGAGGACCGGATGAACGAAGCCGATGCCTCGCACATGTGGACCGCCAAGGATGACTCGGTGGCCCTGCCGAAGTGGCTGGGCATCCCCGGCGTCCGGCACACGGTGGGCCTGGCGCGCTGGTGGCACTTCTCGTTCGACCTGCTGTGGCTGCTCAACGGCGCGGTGTTCTACGTGCTGCTGTTGGTCAGCGGCGAGTGGCGCCGCATCGTTCCGCGGTCGTGGGAGGCGCTGCCCAATGCGGCTTCGACGCTGATTCAATACGCGTCCCTGGATTTCCCCGCCAACGAAGGCTTCACCAACTACAACTCCCTGCAGGTGATCGCCTACTTCTCCACCGTATTCATCGCCGCCCCACTGGCTTTCGTCACCGGGCTGTTGCAGTCGCCTACCATCGCCGCGCGCTTCGGCCTGGACCGGGGGCTGCTCAACCAACAGCTGGCCCGTACCGTTCACTTCGCGGTACTGGTGTGGATGGTGGCCTTCATCGCCATGCACACCCTGATGGTGTTCACCACCGGCCTGGTGGACAATCTCAATCACATCGTGCTGGGCGCCGACACCCAATCATATTGGCCCCTCGTCGTTTATCTGGTCGCCATGGTTGTCATCGCGATGCTGTGGCTGGCGGCCTCGCCGCTGACGCTGCGCTATCCCGCGGTGGTCCGCAAGGTCGGCATCGCGGCACTCGGCTGGTTCAACGATCTGCTGGAACGCCCGCATCCGGACGCCATTTACGCCGAGAAGGACATCTCACCGTATCTGTGGCCGAATGGCACGCTACCCACCTCCGAGCACTATCGCGCCCTGCAGAAGGGCGGGTGGGCAGACTACCGGTTGCGGATCGAGGGGCTGGTGGAGAACCCGGTCACCCTGACCTATGCGCAGCTGCTGGCGCTGCCCAAACACGAGCAGATCACCGGTCACCACTGCATTCAGGGCTGGACCGGGATCGCCAAGTGGGCCGGCGTGCGGATGTCCGACATCCTCGATCTGGTGCGCCCGTTGCCGTCGGCGCGCTGGGTGGCGTTCTACTCCTTCGCCGAGGGATCCGGTCCGTCGGAGGAGGGCCGCTACTACGACTGCCACAAGATCGCCCACATGCGGGAACCGACGACACTGCTGGCCTACGAGATGAACGACGCGCCGCTCACCGAGGTCCACGGCGCCCCGCTGCGGCTGCGCAATGAGCACGAGCTCGGCTTCAAGATGGTGAAATGGATCGAGGCCATCGAGTTCATCGACGACTTCCGCCATCGCGGCCTCGGGATGGGCGGTTACAACGAGGACCACGAATATTACGGCTACCGAATGCCCATCTGAGCGATGGCGATACCGGAGCCCGATGTGACCGTCGGCCCTGACCTGTTTGTTCGGCGCCGGCGGTCCTCTGCGGTGCGTGAGCAGGCGCCGGTGGTCGCGGCTGTTGCTCTCGGTGGCGCGGTCGGGGCATGCGCCCGCTACGGCATCGAGCTGGCGTGGCCCGCCCCTTCGGGCGGCTTTCCCTGGGCCACATTGCTTATCAACGTCAGCGGGTGCGCGTTGATGGGGGCGTTGATGGTGGCGATCACCGAACTGTGGGTGGGCCACCGGCTGCTACGCCCGCTGTTGGGCACCGGTGTGCTGGGCGGTTATACGACGTTCTCCACGTTCGCCAGCGATGTCGACACCCTGGCGGCCGCTGGACAGCTGGCCCGGGCGGTGATCTATCTACTCATCACTCCGGTGCTGGTGCTGGTCGCCACCTGGACCACCGCGGCCCTCACCCGACGTCTGATCATCAGGAGGACAGCATGACCCAGCTCACCGGATCCGCCCTGCGCATGACGGTGTTCGTCGGGGAGAGCGACACCTGGCACCGCAAGCCGCTGTTCAGTGAGATCGTGCATCGGGCCCGCCGGGCCGGGCTTGCCGGTGCGACGGTGTTCCGCGGCGTGGAGGGCTACGGTGCGTCCTCGGCCATTCACACCACCCGGTTGCTGTCGCTGTCGGAGGATCTGCCGGTCTCGGTCATCATCGTCGACACCGCCGAGCGGATCCGCGACTTCCTGCCGCAGCTCGACGAATTGGTCACCGAGGGCCTGATCCTGCTCGACGAAGTCGAGGTCGTCCGGCACGTCGGCCGGCCCGCTGACGTTCAGTGAACTGGCTGCTGGTCATCGCCGGCGCGGCGGTCGGGGCGCCGCTGCGATACCTGACCGATCGATTCGTACAAGCCCGGCACGACACCACCTTCCCGTGGGGCACGTTCACCGCCAACGTGCTCGGCAGCCTGATCCTGGGTGTGCTCACCGGCGCGGTGAGCGGTGGTGACCAGCGATGGCAGCTATTGATCGGCACCGGGTTGTGCGGGGCACTGACCACCTACTCGACCTTCTCCTACGAGACCCTCCAGCTGGCCGGTGCCGGCGCACGGCTCTATGCGGTGGCCAACCTGGTGCTCACGCTGACCTGCGGACTCGGTGCCTACTACACCGGAAACGTTGCAGCGCAAGCTCTCTGGTTGTGATACGTCGCGGCGGGCAGCCGGTGATCGGGGTGTCACGCGGGGCAGTCACGAGGGCTTCGACGGCCGCTCAGCGCTGCGGCACCGACAGCATTCCGGCCAGGCCGGCGTCGCTTCTGGGTCGTCATCGATGCCGGCCGTGGTGGACAACAGGACCGGGTGCCACAATCAAGTCGGCCGCGTGCAAGGGCCGCCCACGGATTCCCAGGAGAAACAATGTCGTTCTCGGTAGAGCTCAGTGACGACGTGATCGAGGTCCGGGACTGGGTGCATCAATTCGCCGCCGATGTCGTCCGTCCGGCCGCCGCCGAATGGGACGAGCGTGAGGAGACGCCGTGGCCCGTCATTCAGGAGGCGGCCAAGATCGGCCTGTACTCACCCGAGCTGTTCGCCACGCAAGCCGCCGAACCGAGCGGGATCGGAATGCTGACGGTGTTCGAGGAACTGTTCTGGGGTGACGCCGGGATCGCGCTGTCGATTCTGGGGACCGGCCTGGCGGCCGCCGCCTTGGCGGGCAACGGAACTCCCGAGCAGCTGGGCCGCTGGCTGCCCGAGATGTTCGGGACGGCTGACGAGCCCAAACTCGGGGCCTTCTGCTCTTCCGAACCCGATGCCGGTTCGGACGTGGGCGCGATTCGCACCCGTGCCCGTTTCGACCAAGCCACCCGCGAATGGGTGCTCAACGGCACCAAGACCTGGGCCACCAACGGCGGCATCGCCAACGTGCACATCGTCGTCGCCTCGGTCTATCCCGAACTCGGCTCACGCGGACAGGCCACGTTCGTCATCGGTCCCGACACCGCGGGACTGGCCCAGGGACAGAAGTTCAAGAAGCACGGCATCCGGGCGTCGCACACCGCCGAGATCGTCCTGGATAACGTCCGGCTACCCGAGGACATGATCCTGGGCGGCCGGGAGAAGTTCGAGGAACGGGTCGCCCGCGTCAAATCCGGTGCATCGGCCGGGGGACAGGCCGCGATGAAGACCTTCGAGCGCACCCGCCCGTCGGTCGGGGCGATGGCGGTCGGAGTGGCGCGCGCCGCCTACGAATACGCGCTGGACTATGCCTGCCAGCGTGAGCAGTTCGGCCGCAAGATCGGCGAGTTCCAGGCTGTCGCCTTCAAGCTGGCCGATATGAAGAGCCGTATCGATGCTGCCCGGCTGCTGGTCTGGCGAGCCGGCTGGATGGCACGTAACAACAAATCTTTCGACAACGCGGAGGGCTCGATGGCCAAACTGGTCGCCAGCGAGACCGCGGTCTATGTCACCGACGAAGCGATTCAGATCCTCGGCGGCAACGGTTACACCCGTGACTACCCGGTCGAGCGGATGCACCGCGACGCGAAGATCTTCACCATCTTCGAAGGCACCAGTGAGATCCAGCGCCTGGTGATCGCGCGGGCACTCACCGGTCTGCCGCTGCGCTGACCGCGAAGGCTATCCGGCCGTCTTACCGTTGTCGGTCAGGTACACCGCGCCGTGGACGGCGGCCGCGGCGTCGCTGGCCAGAAACGCGATCACCTCGGCGACGTCGCCCGGTGCGCTCATGCCGCGGGGTGAGGCCACCCGCATGACCAGGTTGACGTCGGCGCCCTCGGGAAGTTGGAAGTTCGTCACCTGCGGGGTCAGCATCCCACCCGGGCACACGGCGTTCACCCGCAACTTCTCCGCGGTGAACTCCACGGCCAGCGACCGGGTCAGGCCTACGAGTCCGTGCTTGGCCGCGCAGTAGCCCGCCGAGTAGGCCTGGCCCTCCACTCCGGCGATCGAGGCGACGTTGACGATGTTTCCGGCCGTCTCCAGCAGGTGCGGCAGCGCTGCGCGACACAGAAAGAACGGCCCATTGAGGTTGACCGCCAGGTCGTGGGCCCAGTCACCGTCGGTGACCTCGAGGGTGTGGCGCATCTGGTGGGCTCCGGCGACGTTGACCAAGACGTCGAGCCGGCCGAACTGCTCGACGCACTGGCCTACCGCCGCCGTGCAGGCAGGCGCGGTGCTGATGTCGGTGCTGGCGAAGCGTCCACCGGGCACATCGGCGAACACCGCGGCCAGCCGTTCGGCATCGCGGGCGAGCCCGAACACCGATGCGCCGCGCCGCGCGAACAGCTGCGCCGCGGCCGCACCGAGCCCCGATGAGGCGCCGGTCACCAGTGCGACTTTGCCTGACAGATCGGTCATCCAGAATCCTCGCCTCAGCCTGTCGATATCCGGCGCAACCGTATAACGTCCACAACATTCGGGAAGGAGGCAGCGGCTTGCGCTACGCCCGCACCGTCGATATCGCCGCCCGGCCCGCCGACGTGTGGGCCGTCCTGGCCGATATCGAACGCTGGCCGGACTGGACGGCGTCGATGCGCGAGATCACCCGACTCGACTCCGGTCCACTGCGAGTGGGCAGCACAGCGCGCGTCCAGCAGCCCGCCGGCCGGCCGTTGGTCTTCACCATTACCGAACTGATAGACGAGCGGTCCTTCACCTGGACGGCATCGGCGGCGGGAATGCGGTCCACCGGCTACCACGAGCTGACACCGGCCGGTTCCGGTGTTCGGGCGGTCCTGACCTTCGCGCTGACCGGTCCGATGGCCTGGCTGGGCAAGTTGGCCGCGGCCGGACGCATCAGGCGATACGTCGATATGGAGGCCGACGGGCTCAAGCGGGAATCGGAGAATCGCGCCAACAGCTAGCGGCGACCGGTCGGAAGGCCGTCCGCGGTACGCCGAATGCGCCGAAAGCGCGAAATTCGGAGGTTGACATGTGCCAAGCTCCATGTTTACCGTGAATGCCGAACCTACGGAACCGTAGGTTCGGCCGGGGGGCCAATCGACTGCCCGCATGTCGATCCGGGATGGAGCAAACATGACGAACGTCCAGACGGCGCTACTGCACGAGCTGGAGCCGATTGTCGAGCAGAATCTCAACCGCCACCTCAAGGCCGCCAAGCCGTGGCTGCCCCACGACTACGTGCCGTGGAGCAAGGGGCGCGACTTCGCCTTCCTCGGGGGCGAGGACTGGGTTCCCGAAGACTCGCCGCTGGACCCGGTCGCCAAGGCCGCGCTGCTGGTCAACCTGCTGACCGAGGACAACCTGCCGTCCTATCACCGGGAGATCGCCACCCGCTTCGGCCGGGACGGCGCCTGGGGTTCCTGGGTCGGGCAGTGGACCGCCGAGGAGGGCCGCCACAGCATCGCGCTGCGCGACTACCTCGTCGTCACCCGGGGCATCGACCCGGTGAATCTCGAGAACATGCGGATGCAGCACACCATCGCCGGGTACGACTCCGGCGACAAGACCCCGCTGCAGGCGTTGGCGTACGTGTCGTTCCAGGAACTCGCCACCCGGGTGTCGCACCGCAACACCGGCAAGGCCTCGGGCTGCCCGATCGCCGACCAGTTGCTGGCCCGCGTCGCTCTGGACGAGAACCTGCACATGGTGTTCTATCGCAACCTGATGGACGCGGCCCTGGACATCGCGCCGGATGAGGCCATGTGCGCCATCCGCGACGAGGTGCTCGGCTTCTCGATGCCCGGCATGAACATGCCCGGCTTCCAGGAGAACGCCCTGCTTATCGCCAAGGCCGGCATCTACGACCTGCGCATCCACCACGACGACGTGGTGCAGCCGGTGCTGCGGTTCTGGAAGGTCTTCGAGCGCGACGGCTTCGGCCCCGACGGTGAGCAGGCCCGCGAACAGATCGACGGGTTCCTCAAGATGGTCGACGAGCGGGCCACGCACTACGAGGAGAAGGCCAAGGCGCGCGAGAGCGTCTCCGCCTGACGCTCAGCCCGTCCCGGTGACGGTCAGGTAGATCAGCGCCATGTTGAGCACGCCGATCACGACCGTGACGGCCCACCCGAGCGCCGACGTCAGCCGCCGGTTCGCGTCCGCGCCCATCAGTGCGCGGTCGCTGGTGAGCCGGATCAGCGGGACCAGGGCGAACGGGATGCCGAACGAGAGCACCACCTGGGAGATCACCAGTGCCCGAGTGGGATCGATGCCCGCCGCCAGGATCACCAGCGCCGGGATCAACGTGACCAGGCGGCGCAGCAGCAGCGGCACCGACACCCGCAACAGGCCCTGCATGATCATCGCGCCGGCGTAGGCGCCCACCGACGTCGAGGCCAGGCCGGAGGCCAACAGCCCGACCGCGAAGAACAGCGCGACCGTCGGGCCGAGCGCATCGCGTACCGCGGCGTGCGCACCCTCGATCGAGTCGGTACCCTCGCGCCCGGCCAGGTTCGCGGCGGCCACCAACAGCATGGCCAGGTTCACCGCGCCGGCAAGCAGCATTGCCAGGCCGACATCCCAGCGGGTCACCCGGAGCATGCGCTGCCGCGCTCGCCCGGCTTCCGGGCGCCCGTGCCGGTCACGGGCCAGGCCGGAGTGCAGATACACCGCATGCGGCATGACCGTGGCCCCCAGGATCGCGGTCGCCAACAGCACGCTCTCGGTTCCGTCGAAGCGGGGCACCAGGCCGCCGGCGACGTCGGTCACCGGCGGCGGACCGACCACCAGGCTGGCCAGGAACCCGATCGCGATGACGGCCAACAGCCCGCTGAAGACCTGCTCGAAGGCCCGCGGCCCACGCCGGTCGCCGACGACCAGCAAGGCCATCGACACCGCGCCGGTGATGATCCCGCCCAACATCAACGGCAGGCCGAAGATGAGGTGCAGGGCGATGGCGCCGCCCACCACCTCGGCGAGATCGGTTGCCATGGCGACCAACTCGGCCTGCAGCCAATACGCGATCCGCGTCGGGCGACGGGCAACACTTCCGACCGCCTCAGGCAGCGAGAGCCCGGTCACCAATCCCAGCTTGGCCGAGAGGTACTGCACCAGACCGGCCATCACGTTCGCCGTGACGATCACCCAGACCAGCAGGTACCCGAAGGTCGCACCGGCGCTGACGTTGGCTGCGACATTGCCCGGGTCGACATAGGCGATGGCGGCGACGAACGCCGGCCCGAGCAGATACCAGCCCGGCTGTCGCCGTACCGGCTTGCCCACGCGCGTCATCAAGGACGAGCGTAAAGCCCCCGTCCGGTGACCAGTGGCAGTTCCAGGGTGGTCCGGATACCCGGCTCAGCGGCCACCACCGCCGGAACGGCGTTGACGACGCGCATGGCGGTGGCCACCAGCCCGGCGTGGTTGTGGTCGCCGTTGGGGCTGGACAGGCACAGGTCCAGCGCATAGGACGGCTCCCCGGTCACCTCGACGCGGTAGGACCCGCCGGGCTGGGCCGGTTGCGGCCACTCCGGGCACAGGTCGTCGCGCAGCCGGGTGACGTGCTCGAGGACGACCGCCGGATGACCGTCGACCATGCCGCGCACCTCGAATCGCAGCGCAGCCGCAGTGCCTTTTGTGATATCGCCGGCGGAGATGGTGAAGTCCTCCGGTGCGGGCACCCGCACGTGGGACTGCTCGACGGAGTCGAGTTCGAGGCCCAGACCGGCTGCCAGCTGGCGCACCACCGAACCCCACGCCAGACTGAGCACGCCCGGCTGCAGCAGCATCGGCACCTCGTCGATCGGCTGGCCGAACCCCATGACGTCGAACATGACGGCGGGGCTGTCATAGGTGGCGTAGTCGACGATCTCCATGCAGCGGATCTGCTGGATGCTCTGACATGTGCCCGCCAGCGCCAGCGGCAGCAGGTCGTTGGCGAAGCCCGGGTCGATGCCGTTGACGAACAGGCTCGCGTTGCCGGCCTTGGCGGCGTCTTCGAGCGGGGAGAGCATCTCGGCGGGCAGCACCTGCCACGGGTACTGCAGGAACACCGCGCTGCTGCCGGCCACGTTGATCCCGGCCGCCAGGATGCGCCGGAAGTCGTCCAGCGCCTCGACGAGCCGGTTGTCGGCCAGCGCGGTGTAGACCACGCAGTCGGGTTTGGCGTCGAGTATCTGCTGCAGGTCGGTGGTCGCGGACACCCCGGTCGGAGTGTCCAGGCCGGCCAGCTCGGCGGCGTCTTTGCCGGCCTTGGCGTCCGAGGACACCCACACCCCGGTCAGCTCGAATTCCGGGTTGGTGATCAGTGCTTTCAGGGCGTGGACACCGACATTGCCGGTGCCGATCTGGGCGACGCGAATGGGCATAGCGGTGTCCTCTACAGGTCGGGGATGGGCAGATCGAGGTTCGGGAACGTGATGCCCCCATCGACCTCGAGGATCTTGCCGGTGAGATAACTTCCCGCCGGCGAGGCCAAATAGACTGCGGCAGCGGCGATATCGGTCGGATCGCCGAGTCGTCGCATCGGGGTCACCTTCTCCATCGGTTCGCGGAGTTCGTCGTTGGACGCCACCACATCCAGCGCGGAGGTCAAGATCGATCCCGGTGCGATGCCGTTGACGCGGATCTTCGGGCACAGGTCCATGGCGGCCAGCCGGGTGTAGTGGGCCAGCGCGGCCTTGGCGGTTCCGTAGGCGGCGAATCCACGCCCGGCCAGCCGCCCCATCGTCGAGGTGATATTGATGACCGAGCCGCCGCCGGCGTGTTCCAGCATCAGCGGCGCGGCGGCGGTGGTCAGCGCGTGCGCGGTGACGACGTTGAAGGTCAGCGCGTCCTTGAGGTCTTTGGCCGAGGTGGCCAGCAACATGTTGGGCATGGTGCCGCCGACATTATTGACGACGATGTCGAGCCTGCCGAAGGCGTCGACGGCCTCAGCTGCCAGCTTGGCGGTCTCTTCGGGGTGGGCCAGGTCGGCGGCGACGATGTGGGCGCGACGCCCGGTGCTTTCGACCTGTTCGGCGACGGCCTCTAGTTGGGATCGGGTACGCGCGGCGATGACGACGTCAGCGCCGGCTTCGGCGAACGCTACGGCGATCGCCGCGCCTAGGCCACGGCCGGCGCCGGTGACGACGGCGACCGAGTTATCGAGTCGGAATCTATCGAGGATCACGTAGGCACGCTAACAAGGATCGGCCGGGAGCTGAACCCCTTTTCTGAAACACGTTCTAATTCAGGCCCGGGCTACCCGGGCGCTGCATGCACATGTCGGCCGATTCGGGTACAGTCGAACACATGTTCGAGAACATTTTGCCGGAGCCGGCGTCGTTAGCCGAGGCTGACGACGCCGCGTTGGTGGCTGCCATCTCGGGGTGGGCCCGGGCCGAGTCGGCTGCGGCGGCGCGTCGGCTGGCCGCGGTCGGTGAGTTGGTGGCGCGGCGCACCCGGGGGACGGACGCGGTGAACCGGTCGCGCTGGTCCTGCGACTATTGGGATGCCGCAGCTTCCGAGGTTGCCGCTGCCGAGCAGATCAGCCACGGCATGGCGTCCTCGCAGATGTATTTGGCCACTGCCTTGCGGGAGCGGCTGCCGAGGGTCGCCGCGCTGTTTCTTGACGGGGCGATCAACTCCCGGCTGGTCGCCACGATCGTCTGGCGCACCACCTTGATCACCAACCCCTACCTGCTGGACGCCGTCGACACCGAGCTTGCCGCGATCGCCACCGGCCTCGGGCCGCTCTCGGCGGCCAAGACCGCTGCGGCCATCGACGCCCTGATCGACCGGTACGACCCCGACGCCATCCGGCGCCAGGAGCGGGATGCCCGGGGCCGCGACATCGTCGTCGACACCCGCAACAGCGAAAACGGCACCACCGCGCTGTGGGGCCGGCTGTTCGCCACCGACGCCACCGCCCTCGACCGGCGCCTGACCCAGTTGGCCCAGACCGTCTGCGACGACGATCCCCGCACCTTGGCCCAGCGCCGCGCCGATGCCCTCGGCGCCTTGGCTGCCGGAGCTGACAGCCTCGCCTGCGCCTGTGGCAACACCGACTGCCCGGCCGGAAACACCGACGCGCGCGCCGGCAACGTCACCGTCTACGTCCTCGCCGAAGAAGCCGCCCTGCGCACTCCGCCCGATCCCCGGTTCGGTAACGGCGAGCCGCAGCAAGATCCCGACCTGGTCGCCGAGCAGCCGCCGACCAACCCGTCGCCCGAGCCCCAGGCACGTCCAGCACGCTCCGGGTACATCATCGGCGGCGGCACGGTACCCGCACCGCTACTGGCCCAGCTCGTCAACAACGGCGCCACCGTCAAACCGCTGCGCGACCCGACCGATCTGCCGGCCGAACCGCACTATCGGCCCTCAACGGCCCTGGCCGCATTTGTCCGGGCCCGCGATCTCAGCTGCCGGTTCCCCGGGTGCGATCAGCCCGCCAGCTACTGCGACGTCGACCATGCCATCGCTTATCCGTTCGGGCCGACCCACCCGGCCGGCCTGCGCTGCCTATGCCGAAAACACCACCTGCTCAAGACGTTTTGGACCGGCCCTGGTGGCTGGCACGATATCCAGCACCCCGACGGCACCGTGGAGTGGACCAGCCCCACCGGCCACACTTACACCACCCGCCCGGGCAGTGCACTCCTCTTCCCCGGCCTGTGCATGCCTATCGGGGCGCCACCGGCAACAACTTCACCAGCATTACCAACCGCGGCCCGCGGCCTGATGATGCCCACCCGCAAGCGCACCCGAATCCAAGACCGCGTCCACCGCATCAACTCCGAACGCGCTCTCAACAAAGCGCCGCCCTGACGTCGCGACTGCGAGCTGAAACCCTCTTTCGAATCGGCGGCGCTCTATGGTTGATGCCGTGAGCCAGAACGTCGACGTTGCCGGCGCCCCAACCTGGTCGCCGCGCGAAGTCGAGCTGTTGGAAGTCACGCTGCAGTTGCTGCAGGAGAACGGCTACGACCGGTTGACGGTGGACGCCGTCGCGGCGAAGGCGCGGGCGAGTAAGGCCACGGCGTACCGGCGCTGGCCGTCGAAGGCCGAACTGGTGTTGGCCGCGTTCACCGAGGGCATCCGCCAGGTCGCCGTCCCGCCCGACACCGGCAGCCTGCGCGGCGATCTGCTGCGACTGGGTGAGCTGGTCTGCGAGCAGACCACGCAGCATGCGGGCACCATCCGCGCAGTGCTGGTCGAGGTGTCGCGAAATCCGGCGCTGAACGAGGTGATGCAGCACCAGTTCGTCGACAAGCGCAAGGCGCTGATGCTCCACATCCTGCGGCAGGCCGTCGATCGCGGCGAGATCGATGCCGCCGCCGTCAACGATGACCTGTGGGACGTGCTGCCCGGATACCTGATCTTCCGGTCTCTGGTGTCGGGCCGGGCGACGACGCCGCGCACGGTGGCGAATCTTGTCGACGAGGTGGTCATCCCGAGCCTGACTCGCGGCACTCGCTGAGGCCCGCCGTCACGAAATCACCGCCGCCGCACTATTGAGCCGTACGGTTCCGTACCGTCCGCTTGGTCGGTGCGCAGACCGTCGCTATTTCCGCTGGTCCGGCGTGGGTGGATGGTCATCGTCGCCGTGGTGGTGGTCGCCGTCGCGGCGTTTTGTGTCTACCGGCTGCACGGCATCTTCGGCGCGGGCGATACCACGTCGACCCAGAGCGACGCGGGCGACGAGATCGTCCCGTTCAACCCCAAAAACGTCGTCTACGAGGTCTTCGGCGCCCCGGATGCCACAGCCACCATCAACTACCTCGATGTCAACGCCGCACCGCAGCAAGTCATCGACGCTCCGCTGCCCTGGCGTTACCAGGCGACGACGACTGAGCCGGCGATCATCGGAGACCTGCGGGCACAGGGGAACGGCCACGTGCTGGGCTGCCGCATCGTCATCGACGGTGAACTCAAAGACGAAAGGATCGTCAACACCGTGAGCGCCTACACCTTCTGCTTGGACAAATCCGGATGAGCGAGGAGGGCCGGCAGCCGTTCTGGCCGCGCACTATTCGCCGTCTGGCATTACCGATCGTGCTGTTCTGGGTGGCGCTGGCCGCGGTGACGAACAGTCTGGTTCCACAGCTGGAGGTGGTCGCCGAAGCCCACAACGTGGGGATGAGCTCCCCGGATGCGCCGTCGTATCAGGCAGCCAAACGTATCGGAAAAGTGTTCCAGCAGTACGACACCGACAGTGCCGCGATGATCGTCATCGAAGGCGAGGAGCCGCTGGGCTCGGAAGCGCACCGGTTCTACGACACCCTGGTCTCCGAGCTGGAGCGCGACACCGAACACGTCCAGCACGTCCAGAACTTCTGGGGCGATCCCCTGACGGCTGCCGGCTCTCAGAGCAACGACGGCAAAGCAGCACTGACACAAGTCTTTCTGGCCGGCAGCCAAGGCGAGACGCTGGCCAACCAGTCCGTCGCAGCCGTCCGCGACATCGTCGAGGGCAC
Source organism: Mycolicibacter senuensis (assembly GCF_002101885.1). GTDB lineage: Bacteria > Actinomycetota > Actinomycetes > Mycobacteriales > Mycobacteriaceae > Mycobacterium > Mycobacterium senuense. Next base: position 14,943 of record NZ_LQPS01000038.1, on the reverse strand, counting down.
CCCAGCGCCGCCCGGGGTCCGCGCCTATGTGACGGGTGCGGCGCCGCTGGTCGCGGACCAGTTCTCGGTCGGCAGCGAGGGCACCAACAAGGTCACCGCGATCACCTTTCTGGTGATCGCGATTATGCTGTTCGCCGTCTACCGCTCGGTCGCCACCACCGTGCTGGCGCTGCTCACCGTAGCCATCGAAATGGCCGCGGCACGCGGATTCGTCGCGTTCCTCGGGTATCACGAGGTCATCGGATTATCAACGTACTCAACGAATCTGCTGACCCTGCTGGCGATCGCCGCGGGAACCGACTACGCGATCTTCATCATCAGCCGCTACCAGGAGGCGTGCGCGGCCGGCGAAGATCCAGAAACCGCGTTCTACACCATGTACCGCGGTACCGCGCACGTCGTGATCGGCTCGGGGCTGACCATCTCCGGCGCCGTGTACTGCCTGAGCTTCACCCGGCTGCCCTACTTCCACACCCTGGGGCTGCCCGCAGCCATCGGCATCTTCGTGGCGCTGATGGCCGCGCTGACCCTGACATCGGCCGTGCTCACCGTGGGCAGTCGATTCGGCCGGTTCGAACCCACCCGGGCGATGCGTACCCGCGGCTGGCGCCGAATCGGCGCCGCCATCGTCCGCTGGCCCGGGCCCATCCTGGTGGTCGCCTGCGCGGTCGCCCTGATCGGTCTGCTCGCCCTGCCGGGCTACAAGACCAGCTACGACGCCCGCGAATACATGCCCGACCGCGCTCCGGCCAACATCGGCTATGCCGCCGCCGAACGGCACTTCTCCCAAGCCCGGCTGAACCCGGAACTACTGATGATCGAATCGGACCACGATCTGCGCAACCCGGCGTCCTTCCTGGTGTTGGAGCGGGTCGCCAAAGCCGTGTTCCACACCCCGGGCATCGCCAAGGTGCAATCGATAACGAGGCCGTTGGGCACTCCGCTCAAGCACACTTCGATACCGTTCGCGGTCGGCCAGGGCAACGTCGCTCAGACCCAGAACCTGAAGTACCAGATGGACCGGGCGGCCGACCTGCTCAAGCAGGCCGCCGAAGCCGAGAAGTCGATTCACACGCTGGAGCAGCAGTACGCGCTACAGCAGCAGCTCGCCGATGCCACCCACACTCAAACCCAGAGCTTTCACGACACCGTCGCCCTCACCAACGACCTGCGTGATCAGATCGCGAACTTCGACGACTTCTTCCGGCCGATTCGCAGCTACTTCTACTGGGAACCGCACTGCTTCGACATCCCCGTGTGCGCGGCGCTGCGCAACGTGTTCGACCTGCAGGACGGCATCGACAAGCTCACCGAAAAGCTCGAACAGCTCACTACGGCCTTCGACCAACTGGACGCCTTGCAACCGCAGCTGGTGGAGTTGATCCCGTCTCAGATCGAAAGCCAGCAGGTCAACCGCGATCTGGCGTTGAACAATTACGCCACCAATTCCGGGATCAGCGACCAGTCCGCGGCCGCGAACGACAACCCGGCCGCCATGGGCCAGGCCTTCGACGAAGCCAAGAACGACGACTCCTTCTACCTGCCGCCCGAGGCGTTCGACAATCCCGAATTCAAACGCGGGATGAAGCTGTTCCTGTCGCCGGACGGCAGAGCGGCGCAGCTGATCATCACCCACGAAGGCGACCCGGCGACCCCCGAAGGCATCGCGCACATCGACAGGATCCGTGACGCTGCGAAGGAAGCCGTCAAGGGCACGCCGCTGCAAGGCTCGCACATCTACCTTGCCGGTACCGCATCCACCTACAAGGACGTCGCCGACGCCGCCAAGTACGACCTGCTGATCGCGGGGATCGCCGCGCTGAGCCTGATCCTGCTGATCATGATGATCCTCACCCGAAGCCTGGTCGCCGCGATCGTCATCGTGGGCACGGTCGCGCTCTCGCTAGGCGCCTCATTCGGTCTGTCGGTGCTGGTATGGCAGTACATCTTCGGCATTCACCTGTACTGGATCGTGCTGGCCCTGGCCGTCATCCTGCTGCTGGCGGTGGGTTCGGACTACAACCTGTTGTTGATCTCACGGTTCTCCGAGGAGATCGATGCAGGCTTGAACACCGGGATCATCAGGTCGATGGGTGGGACCGGGTCGGTGGTGACGGCCGCCGGTTTGGTGTTCGCCGCCACCATGGCGTCGTTCATCTTCAGTGACCTCCGGATTCTCGGCCAGATCGGGACCACCATCGCGCTCGGTCTGCTGTTCGACACGTTGATCGTGCGGTCGTTCATGACACCGGCCATCGCTGCGTTGCTCGGGCGATGGTTCTGGTGGCCGCAACGGGTGCGCCAGCGGCCCGCGGTGACGGAAAGTGGTTAGGTCCGCGACTTCTTGGCGGGAGCCTTCTTTGCCGCGGTTTTCTTGGCGGGGGTCTTTTTCGCCGGGGACTTCTCGGCGGCCGACCGCTTCTTCACGCTGGCCTCCAGCTTGGCCAGCAGGTCGGAGACGTCTTCGGTGGCGTCCAGTTCGGCGGGCCGCTCCTCGGGGGTGAACGCCTCGTCGCCCTCGAGCTTCGCCGCGATCAACTCGTGCAGCTGTTCCTGGTAGGTGTCGTGGTAGCGGTCGGGGTCGAAATCGTCGGCCATCGACTCGACCACCTGCCCGGCCATCTTCAGCTCGGCCGGCTTGATATCGACCTTGACGTCGAGCGCGGGGAAGTCGGGGTCGCGAATCTCGTCCGGCCACAACAGCGTGTGCACCATCATCACGTCGCGCTTGGAGAAGTCCTTGACCCGCAGGGCCGCCAGCCGGGTCTTGTTGCGGAGGGTGAAATGGACGATCGCCACCCGGTCGGTCTCGGCCAACGTCTTCGCCAGTAGCACATAGGATTTTATCGATTTCGTCGCCGGCTCCAGAAAGTAGGAGCGGTCGAAGAGCATCGGGTCCAGGTCGGCGGCCGGGACGAACTCGAGCACCGCGATCTCGTGGTCGCGCTCTTCGGGGAGATTCGCGAGGTCGTCGTCGGTGATCACCACCATCCGGCCGTCGTCGGACTCATACGCCCGGGCGATGTCGCCGTATTCGACGACTTCACCGCACTCCTCGCACACCCGCCGGTAGCGGATCCGCCCGTTGTCCTTGGCGTGCACCTGCCGGAACTTGATGTCGTGGTCCTCGGTGGCGGTGTAGACCTTCACCGGGACGTTGACCAGACCGAATGCGATCGAACCCTTCCAGATGGAACGCATGAGGCCAGTATGCCCACCCCAACATGCGAGTAACCGGTATTGAGACGACGTGGCCGCGACGTAAGTTGACAGCATGGGCGCTGAGCCGTTCCAGACGAGGGCGAAGCTGACCAACGCCGACAAGGTGCTCTACCCCGCGACGGGCACCACCAAGGCCGACGTCTTCGACTACTACACGCGTATCGCCGAGGTGATGCTGCCGCACATCGCCGGACGCGCGGCGACCCGCAAACGCTGGCCCAACGGGGTCGAACAGGACTCCTTCTTCGAAAAGCAACTTGCCTCCTCGGCACCGGAATGGCTGCACCGCGCCGACATACAGCACCGTTCCGGCACCACCACCTATCCGATCATCGACGACGCCGATGGTCTGGCCTGGATTGCCCAGCAGGCCGCGCTGGAGGTCCACGTGCCGCAGTGGAGATTCGAGGCTGAGTGGACGCGTGGCGGCGAAATACTCAGGCCCGGCCCGGCGACGCGCCTGGTGTTCGACCTGGACCCCGGCGAGGGCGTGGCGATGTCTCAACTCGCCGAGGTGGCGCGCGCTATCCGAGAGCTGATGTCGGAGCTGGACCTGGAAGCGTTCCCGCTCACCAGCGGCAGCAAGGGAGTGCACGTCTACGCCGCCCTCGACCGCCCGGTAGCCAGTACCGGCGCCGTCACGGTGGCCAAACGCGTTGCGCAGCAACTCGAAAGCGCTATGCCGAAGCTGGTGACCGCGACCATGGCCAAGAAACTGCGGGCCGGGAAGGTCTTCGTCGACTGGAGCCAGAACAACGCGTCGAAGACCACCATCGGGCCGTACTCGCTGCGGGGTCGTGAGCACCCGACGGTGGCCGCCCCGCGCACCTGGGAGGAGTTGGACGACCCGGACCTGCGGCAGTTGCGCTACGACGAGGTGCTGGCCCGCGTCGAGCGCGACGGCGACCTGCTGGCGGCACTGGACCCGCCGGTACGCAAGAGGGATCGGCTCGCCGCATACCGGGCCAAACGCGACGCGGGCAAGACCCCCGAACCGGTGCCGGCCACCGCCCCCGTCCCGGGCGAGGGCAACAGTTTCGTCATCCAGGAGCACCACGCACGGCGACTGCACTACGACTTCAGGCTGGAGCGCGACGGCGTACTGGTCAGCTGGGCGGTGCCCAAGAACCTGCCCGACACGCCGTCGGTCAACCACCTCGCGGTGCGCACCGAGGATCATCCGCTGGAGTACGGCGGCTTCGAAGGCACCATCCCCAAGGGCGAGTATGGTGCCGGCACGGTGCGCATCTGGGATTCGGGCAGTTATGTGACCGAAAAGTTCGAGGACACCGTGGAGAAAGGGGAGGTGATCGTCGTGCTGTCCGGCAGTCGGATCTCCGGGCGGTACGCGCTGATCCGGACCAGCGGCGACCAGTGGCTGGCGCACCGTATGAAAGACCAGCGGGCGTTCGCGTTCGCCGACCTGGACCCGATGCTGGCCACCCATGGTTCCGTGAGCAGACTGTCCCCGAGCGAGTGGGCCTTCGAGGGGAAGTGGGACGGCTACCGACTCCTGGTCGAGGCCGACCACGGGAGGGTGCGACTGCGGTCGCGCAGCGGGCGCGACGTTACCGGGGAATACCCGCGAATGCAGGCGCTGGGTGACGACCTCACCGAGCACCACGTGGTGCTCGACGGTGAGCTTGTGGCACTTGACGACGCCGGTGTGCCCAGCTTCGCCGAGATGCAGAACAACCCACGCTCTCCTCGCCTGCAGTTCTGGGCCTTCGACCTGCTCTATCTCGACGGTCGCCCGTTGTTGCGTGCGTCCTACCGGGATCGCCGGCGCCTCTTGGAAACCTTGGCGCGGGGAACCGATCTGGTGGTCAAAGACCTGCTGTACCCCGACGGAAAACAGGCGCTCGAACAGTCTCGCAGCCTCGGCTGGGAGGGAGTCGTTGCCAAGAAGTGGGGTTCGCCGTATCAGCCGGGGCGCCGGTCGACGGCATGGGTCAAGGAAAAGCGCTGGCGGACCCAGGAGGTCGTGATCGGCGGTTGGCGGGCCAGAAGAGGGAGTGGCCGAAATGGAATGAGTGGGGGGATCGGCTCGCTGCTGATGGGAGTTCCCGATGCTGACGGCCTGCGATTCGTTGGCCGGGTCGGTACCGGTTTCACCGATCGCCAGCTGGCCGACCTGAAGAAGATGCTGATGCCGCTGCGCGCCGACGAATCACCTTTTAGGGCACCGCTTTCCCGGCTCGATTCCGAGGGCGTCACGTTTGTGGAACCGACCATCGTGGGGGAGGTGCGCTACAGCGAGCGGACGGCCGACGGCCGGCTGCGCCAGCCGAGCTGGCGGGGACTGCGGGCCGACAAGACGCCCGACGAGGTGACCTGGGAATAGCGATGCCGGGCTCGTAAACCGGGATAACAGCCGTTGGCGATGCTCGAATTGCCTTTCATGCCTCAGGGAATACGGCGAAATCACTAGTGCTCTGACACATCGGTCCGCACGGCCGAAGCGAACCGGGGCGTGGCGGTGACCAGGGCGCTCAGGCTCCGGCTGGCACGCATGACGGTACGGTCGGGTCTGATGATCGCGGCGGTCGCATGCCCGCGGTGCAGCCAACGCGCCAGCTCGCTTCCGGGTTGGGCGATGTGCATGACGGCGCCGTGTTCCGCGAGCAGGTCCTGGTGGAAGGGGAGGGGCCGCGTCGTGGCGACGAGGGCGAATCCGTCCCCGAGGACCGTGTCGAGACGACGGCCGTCGGCCAGCAGGGGATTGGGGCACAATGTTCCGGCCAGATTGCGCGGGTGGCGATCCCGGATGACCAGTGCGGATCGGCGCAGCGCCGGGGTCTTGCTGTTGACCACCCGCTCGCGGATGCCGGGAATCAGATGCAGCCGAGGGGCGATCGTCCGCCGCAGAACGTTTCCGATGTGCCCGCCCGCGGTCATCGCCCGGCCCATGCCCAAGGCCAATGCGATCATCATGCGGGCGTGCGGCTTGCGTTCCTGCTCATAAGTGTCCAATAGATTCGCCGATAGGTCGCCCGTGATCACGCCGGCCAACTTCCACGACAGGTTCATGGCGTCACGTAGCCCGGCGCCCATGCCCTGGCCGATAAATGGGGGCGTGAGATGGGCGGCATCGCCGAGCAGGAATACGTTGCGGTCTCGCCATCGATTCGCAATCTGCGCACGGAAGGTGTACTCGGTAACCCGCACCACCTCGAGGTCGTCATCGGAGGTGTCGCTTATCCAGGGCGCAATCAGGGCGCGAAGCGTCTCCATGGTGCTGTAGTCGTCGGCGGTCTCGCCGGGCAACAAGCGAAATTCCCAGCGGTAGCGGGCCGGGCCGATGCGCATGAAGGTAGCGGCGCGTACCGGGTTGCACACCTGATGCACACCGTCCCATTGGTTCAGTTCAGCGTCGGTGGCCACGTCGGCAACCAGCCAGCGTTGCTCGAATCTCAGGTCCTCCATCGCGGCGCCGATCGAGGTGCGCACCACGCTGTTAGCGCCGTCGCAGCCGAGGACGTAGTTGGTCTCGACGATGTGCTGGTTCCCGCTGGGGCGGTCGGTGAAGGTCACTCGGACACGGCCCGGGGCGTGCTGGGTGACGTCGGTGACTTCGGAGTTACCCCGAAGCTGAATCCCGGCGCGCTTTTTGGCGTTGTCGCGCAGTAGGGCTTCGAACTCGGGTTGGTCGAACATGTTGGCTTGCGGGAACCCGTGAATGCTCTCGGCGGTGTCGCGATGAAACTCCGCGAGCACACGCAGGTGCTGATCGAGTAGCCGTAGGCCCAGCGCGGGCCGTGAGATCGCGGCGAATTGTTCGGCAATCCCGAGTCGGGCGACGATCCGGTTGCTCTCGTCGTCGAGGTGGACCGCTCGCGGTTGTGGATACACGCCCTCCCAGCGGTCCAGGATCAGACACGAGATGCCATAGTCTGCAAGCAAAGTGGCCGCGGTTACGCCGGTCGGGCCGCCGCCGACAATGACCAGATCGGTCACGCGAAGCTCACCTCAGTGCGCTGGGCGCCGAGAGCGATGGCGCCGTCGTCGGTGGCAGCCGACAGCTCTACGACATCGCCGTGCTTCAGGTACTTCGGATTGTCCGTTTGGCGTTTGAAGAAGGCCTTCCATTTGATCGCCGGCGGCAGCAGCGAGCCGATGATCTCTATCGGCTTGGGTGGGGCGCTCAGTGCGGTCCCGACCGGAGTGCCGGTCATCACCAGGTCGCCCGCGTCCAGCCGTTGGAACCGCGTCAACGCCTGCAGTGCCTGTAGGGGCTGGTAGATCATGTCACCGCCGACGAGGGCGTCTTGGCGCATGTCGCCGTTGACGCGCAGTTGAAGGCGCAGATCGCCGAACCGCTTGAGCTCGTCGGCGTCGAGCAGGACCAGGGCCGGGCCGACCGGGGTGAAGGTCGGGTACGACTTGGCTTCGTAGAACTGGGTCTGCGGGAGCTGGATGTCGCGGGCCGAAACGTCGTTGGTGACAACCAGACCGGCGATGAAGTCGGCCAGGTTGGTCTCGGTGATCTCGGTGCCCACCGGGACCTCGCGCGCGATGACCAGGCCGATCTCCACTTCGTAGTCCAGGAACCGTACGTGCGCAGGCTTGATGATGTCGTCGAACGGTCCGCTGATCGACCCGGACGTCTTGCGAAAGAAGGTCAGCGGAATGGCCTTCGGGTTCATCCCGGCGTCTTTGACGTGTGAGGCGTAGTTGGTCATCTGCGCCACGACGCGACACGGTGCGGTCACGGGGGAGAGCAGCTCGAGGTTGTCGACCGGCGCCGTGCCGCGGCTGTGCGCGGCGGCGTCGATGGCCGCGCGATCAGCCAGCACCTGTCCGGTGGTGGTTGCCGTAGTGGCGATCCGCGCGGCGCCCGTGGTGGTGTGGACCCACCATGCGTCGGCGGTGCGGAGAATGGCAATGGTCATGAGTTCGCTACTTTCATCAGGCCCGGGTGATGGTGACGGTGATATCGCCGGAACCGGTGTCGGACGCGATGACCAGTGTCGTCGTACCCGCAGGCGAGATGACATGCCCACCAGTGACTTCCACGTGGTATCCAGCTGGGTACTGGATGGGCGGGACCGCGATCTGGGTCAGGGATCCGGCCGGGAAGCTTCCTTCGCCGCTGACCATGTCGGTGGAGTAGGTGAAGGTGAATACGCCGTCGTCGAACGACCACGCTCCGGGTGTCCCCGCAACCGCCTGCGGGTAGGGCTCCGCGGTCGCTTTGAGCACGTCGTGGTTGACGTTGCCCGGGGCGTCCAGTGGCTCATGGGGGTTGTTGACCAGGGAGCCGGGCCCGCTGGTGGCCGGATCGTTCAAGGCGGTGTACTCCCACTTCTGCCAACCCAGGCCGTGCTGGTTGATGATGTCGACGGCCTGCTGCAGTCCGATCGGGTTGTTGCCGAATTCGGTCACCAGACCTGGGATGTTGTGGGCAGCCATGTACGACTCGGCGTTATTGAGGGTGTTGGTGATCACCAGGCCGCAGAGGAAATCGGTGCCCAGGATGACCGTCTGAACGCAGTAGTCGTGAAACGAGAAAAGCGTGTTGTCGTCGTCCATGGCGCCGAGGTGGGTCGGCAGGCCCATACCGAACATAAATTGCGGCTCGACATACACCGGCGTGGCGTCGTCGACCGAGCGGATCGCCGAGATGACTTGGTTGTAGAAGGGAGTCAGCTTCTCGGCTTCGAAGTGCGAACTGCCGAACACAGTTGCCATCCAGCCCGAACCGGGCCACGGCTCGTTCATGACGTCGTAGCCGCTGATGTTGGCGTCGTCTTTGAAGTAATTGGCGACGTGTTGCCACATCTGGGCGTAGTGATCCTGCAATCCCATCCCGCCCGAAATCTTGGTGTTGCTCCAGAACGCGTCCCAGGCGTTGTTCATCGCCGGATTCAAAAAGTTGCCGTAGGGAAAGGGAATCTGGTTGTTGAACGCGTCGCCGGTCTCCACCGCCCATGGGGGTGCGCCCTCTGCGGTGAAGACACTGCTGTACATGTCTTGATGCATGTCCAGGAAGACGTGGATGCCGTGCGCCTGCAAGATATCGGCGGTTTCTTTGATCTGGGCGAGATAGGCATCGTTGTAGACACCGGGTGCGGGTTCCACGGCCTCCCATATCAACCCCAGCCGGATCGAGTTGAAGCCGTTGTCAGCGAGGAACTGCGCATCTTTCTCGCCGAACCCGACGCCCTGCGCCGTGAACGGCGGAACCTTGTAGACCTGATTGAAGCCGTGCAGAACGACCGCTCGGCCGTCGGTGTCGGTGATCCAGGTTCCCTCGTGCCCTAGGTTGCTGACCCCGCCCGGTGCGATCCCGTTCCCATGGGCGCCGACATCGCCGTGGGTGCCGAGCGGGCCGCCGTTACCACCCGCCCCGCCGAGCGCCGGCAGACCCTGTGGGGTGCCGCCCACCGCACTGTCACCCCCTGCACCGCCGTCCCCGCCTCCGCCGAACAGGCCGGTGGCGCTGCCGCCGGTGCCGCCATAGCCGCCGTCGGGCCCGTCACCGCCGGCCCCGCCGTGACCGCCGACACCGAACAGCCAGCCCGGAGCCGCGCCCCCGGCTCCGCCGGAGCCACCCGCCCCGGTCAGCACATCGGCGGCGCCGGACCCGCCTGCGCCGCCGGTCCCCCCGATGCCCATCAACATGCCGCCGGCACCGCCTGCCCCGCCGGGGGCACCGTTCCCGCCTACTCCGCCGGCTCCGCCGTTGCCGAACAGCCCGGCTGCTCCGCCCCCGGCGCCGGCCACGCCGGCAGCGACACCTTCGTCCGGGCTGCCGTAACCGTCGCCGCCGTCGCCGAACAACCAACCGCCGTTGAAGCCCTGCGCGTGAATGAGCGTGCCATCGGCGCCGTTGGCGATCATCGGACCCAGGCCCAGGCCGGAGCTGAGCTTGTTCAACAGATCCAGGAGCGGGTCGTCACTGGCAATCCAGTTCTGCATCGCGTCGTGCAGCGGCATGTAGAGAACCTGGCCCACCAGCGAATTCCAGTCGTTGGCCGCTGGTGCAGCAGCCGCCGCGCTGTCAGCGCTGCGGCCCAACTCGGCAAACACGGCATCCCAGTGAGCGGGGGCCAAAAAGCTATCCCAGGCGGAGGGACTTGACGCGGCCGCCCAATCCAACCCATCGGTCGCGGTATCGAAGAAAGGCGCAAACGCCTCCGCGACCGCGGCATCGAGATCGGCCTGCGCCACCGGAGCTGACATCAGTAGCGCCATCCCGAATGCGATGGAGGTGCTCGCCGCACCGATACGCCTCAGACCTGTGCGCCCCAGCCGTTGCCCGGTGGTGGTGCGGCGAATGGCAATGCTCATGAGTTCGCTACTTTCATCAGGCCGATCAGTCGTTTGACATCGAATTCGTTGTCGTCGCGCAGCGCGGAGACCAGCGAGAGCGCGTCGTGGCGCAGGGATCTGGGGCTGGTTCCCAGAAAATCCTTGGTCGCGGGTGGACCCCATTGGGCTAGACCGGACGCTGTGAACGGCGCCCAGCCGGGTTGCAGAGTGTTGTCGAACATGTCGCCGTCAGCGAAGTGCTCGACGAGGAATCCATCGGGGTCGCGCCAGTAGTCGAAGAGCTGGCTGCCCTGGATGTGGCGGCCGATGCCCCAGGAGCGGAAATACCCTTGCTCCCTGAGGTATTCGCCGCCGGCGGCCAGCGCATCGAGGTCACAGACCTGGTAAGCCGAGTGCACGTACCGGTTCGCCGGGCCGAGTGCGAGGGCCAGGGTGTGGTGATCGGCGGGGGTGGCGCCGCGGTCGCAGCGGATGAAGCTCATCGTCGGCCCGCGGTCACGCTGACCGGGGAAGAACAGGAAATCACTGACAATCATCCCCAGGGTGTCGAGATACCAGTTCAGCGCCTTCAGGTACTTGGTGGTCTGCAGCACGACATGCCCGAGCCGCTGTACCTTCGTGGGCTCGCGCGGTGGGCGTTGGGTGGCATTGATGCGACGCAGCTCGTGTCCGAAATTGAAGGTGTGCGGAACCTGGGCTTCAAGCGCGGCCAGCTGGTGAGTTCCGGCCACGACACGCACCGGAATACCGCTCGGGTCGACCAGGTCGACCGAGGTGCCGCCGATCGACTCGGGCAGCGGCCTGGCGTGGGAGCCCGTCGCATCCGCAAGGTGCAGCAGATCGGCCTCATCAGCTGCTGAGAAGGCGACGCCGCAAAACCGGGTGCCCGAATCGCGGCGGATGAGCACACACGGCGAGCCGGTGTCCGTGCCGCGCAGGTGTAGTTCGTTCGCGGTTCGCAGAACGGTGGCGAAGCCGAACGCCTGGGCGAACGCCTCTGCGCGCGCCAGATCGGGCTTCTCGAACTCCACCCAGGCGATGTCACGCACTTTGATGACCGGATTGCGGGACCGCCCGGCGTGCTCGCCTTTGCGGGCGCCCTGCTCGCTGTGCAGGTCACGGTGGGTGCCGAGCAGCTCGCTCACGCTGCCTCCTCGATTGAGTGACGAAATCGTCACATACGAGCGTTTACTCAGTCAAGAAAAGTTGACGAAATCATCAGCAATGACGTCCTCCGCTATTGTTTTGGTCGTGGGCCAACGGCAGGGCGAGCCGGTCAACCGGCTGGAGCGCCGGAAGCGGCGGACGCGTGCAGCGCTGATTGAGGCTGCTCAGGCCTTGATTGCGGCAGGAAAACTCAACGTGCCGGTGTTGGAGATCACCCAGACCGCCGACGTCGGGATGGGCTCGTTCTATAACCACTTCACCAGCAAGGAGGAGCTGTTCGAGGCAGCGGTCGCCGACATCCTGGACAGTCACGGCGCATTCCTGGACGGGCTCACCGCTTCGATCGAAGATCCCGCGGAAACGTTCGCGTGCAGCTTCCGGCTGACCGGACGCTTATTCCGCCGCCGACCGCAGGAGAGCCAGATCATTCTCAGCGGGGGACTCGACCTGCTGTCCGCGGATCGCGGCCTCGCTCCACGCGCACGACGTGACATCAAGGCGGCGGCAGCGGCGGGACGCTTCGGCATCGACGACCCCCAACTCGCGTTGGCCGTCGCTGCCGGTGCGCTATTCGGTCTCGGAAAGCTCTTGCAAGACGAGCCGGAACGTGACGACGCGCAGGCTGCCGACAAGGTCACCGAAGACCTGTTGCGGATGTTCGGGATGACCGCCGAAGAAGCCCGCGAAGTCTGCCGACGGCCGCTACCCGACATCGCCGTGGTGAGTGAGGATTGACCGGTGCGGTGGGTGACCTATCGAAGCGAGGACGGCGAACGTGCCGGGGTGCTGCGCGGTGAGGTGATCCACGCGGCGGAGCCGGGGGTGACGCTGCTGGACCTGATCGGGCGTGGCCCGGACGGGCTGCGCGAAGCCGGTGAGCGGGCGCTCGACACACCGTCAGCGACGGTAAGGGTCGATCAGGTGCGGCTGATGGCACCGATCCCGCGCCCGCCGTCGATCCGCGACGGCCTGGGCTTTTTGGAGCACATGCGCAACTGCCGGGTGGCGACCGGCCGCAGCCCGGTGCTCGACGACACCTGGTATCAGATTCCGGCCTTCTACTTCGCCTGCCCGGCAACGGTGCTGGGGCCCTACGACGATGCGCCTACGGCTCCCGGCAGCGCCTGTCAGGACTTCGAACTGGAGGTCGCCGCGGTCATCGGGATCACCGGGGCGAACCTGTCGGTGGCGCAAGCCGAACGGGCCATTATCGGCTACACCATCTTCAACGACTGGTCGGCGCGCGACCTGCAGGCCCAGGAGGGCCGGCTGGCGATCGGGCAGGCCAAGGGCAAGGACAGTGGCGTAACCCTGGGGCCGTACCTGGTGACTCCTGACGAACTGGAACCGTACCGCCGCGACGGCCGGCTCAGCTTGCACGCCACCGCGATCGTCAACGACGTGATCGTCGGAATGGGCTCCACCGGAAGTATGGACTGGAGCTTCGCCGAGATCATCAGCTACGCCTCGCGCGGCGTGCCGTTGGTGCCCGGTGACGTCTTCGGTTCCGGCACCGTGCCCACTTGCACTCTCCTTGAGCATCTGAATCCCGATGCACCACAATCATTTCCGGGCTGGTTGCGCGACGGTGACGTGGTGACCCTGCAGGTACAGGGTCTCGGCGAAGTACGCCAGACCGTGCGCGCCAGCGCTCCGCCGCTGCCGCTGGCGGAGCGCCCGCGCCCCTAGACGGCTACGGCTTGGCGGTGACGGTCACGGTGACGGTGGTAGCGCCGGAGGCCGAGTCGATGGTCAGCACCGGGGCGTTGGCGACCGAGGTGACGGTTCCGCCGGTCACGTCAACGGTGTAGCCGTTCGGGTACTGGCTGGGTGGCACGGAGATGGTGGTCTGCGAGCCGGCGTCGAAGCTGCCGGCGCCGTCGGCCTGGTCGGTGGAGTAGCTGAACGTGAAGACGCCGTTCTCGAACGACCAGGAGATCGGGGTGCCCGAGATCAGTTGCGGGTAGGGCTGGGCCAGCACGTCGAGTTTGTCCCAGTTGACGTTGTCGCCGACCGGTGGCTGGCTCGGGTCGTACACCAGCGCCTGATCCTCCGGCGAGATGCTGGTGATGTCCTTGCCGCTGTAGGCCCATTCGGACCAGCCGAACAGATACCGGTTGGCGCCGTCCAGGCTCGCCTGGATGGCGCCGAGGTTGTTGGTGGCGCCGAACTCGCTGAGCCACCCCGGAATGTTGTGCTCCTGCATGTAGTCCTGCGCGTAGCCGAACACGATGTCGGCGTTCCAGTCGCAGCCGAAGCTGGTGCCCGGGAACAAGGCGGTGGTGAGGCAGTAGTGGTGGAACGAGAAGGCCGAGTTGGGGTCGTCCACCGTGCCCAGGTGCGTCGGCACCGGCGTGCTGCCGAAGAGGGTGTTCGGTTCGAAGAACACCGTCTTGTGGGGGTCGACGGATCGGATGGCCGCGTCGATCTGGTTGTAGAACGGGGTCAGCTGCTGGGCCTCGAAGTACGGGTTGCCCAAAATGCTGCCCAGCCAGTGCGAGCCGGCCCACGGCTCGTTCATGATGTCGTAGCCGGCGACGTTCTCGTTGCCCTTGAAGTAGTCGGCGACGGCCTGCCACATCAGCGCGTAGTGGTTCTGCAACCCGATCCCATCGGATGCCTTGGTGTTGGCCCAGAAGGCATCCCAGGCGTGGTTCTGCGCCGGGCTCAGGGGGTAGGTGGCGGGGAAGCCCGCACCGATGTGGGGTAGACCGCCGTTGAAGGTGGCCCAGTCCGGTGCGCCCTCGCCGCCGAACTCCTCGTTGTAGAGGTCCTGGTGCATGTCGAGAATCGCGACGATGTTGTGGCGGGCCAGGATCGCCACGGTGTCCTCGATCGAGGCCAGGTAGTCGTAGTCGATGACGCCCGGCTCCGGTTCCACCCCGGCCCAGATGACGCCCAGGCGCACCGAATTGAAGCCGTTGGCGGCCAGGAACGCGGCGTCGTCGTCGTCGAACCCGTCGCCCGATGGCGTATAGGGTGCGACCTTGTAGACCTGGTTCAGTCCGTGCCAGATGACGACCTGGCCGTCTTCATTGACCAGCCAACCGTTTGATACCTCCACCGGAGGCGGGACGGTGTCGGTGATGCCGCCCGGCACGGCGCCGAACCGGCCGACCGCGCCGTGGTCGCCGGCCCACAGTCCGGCGGTGCCGCCGACGCCGCCGAGAGCGGGCAGTCCGGCCGCGGTGGGGCCCTCGCCGGCATCGCCGCCGTCACCGCCGTTGCCCCACAGCCAGCCGCCGGCCCCGCCGTCACCGCCGGCGGCCCCGGCACCCC
>NZ_LQPS01000037.1 GCF_002101885.1 Mycolicibacter senuensis | reverse complement strand
AGTGGCACGATCAGCCCGGAGCTGCGGGCGACCTTGGAGCCGGTGCTGGCCAAACTGGCCGCCCCGGGGATGTGCAACGCCGCCGACGAGAAACCCTGCGTGTCCGGCACCGCCAGCCAGGACCAGATTGAGCACGATCACCGCAGCCGTGATCAACGCCAGCACGACGCGCTGCTGGCCGCCTTGCGCGCCGTGCTGGCATGTGGCGACCTCGGTCAGCTCAACGGCCTGCCGGTCACGGTGATCGTCTCGACCACCCTGGCCGAGCTGCAGGCTGCGACCGACCACGCACCTCACACCGATCAGCCGCGGCCCGAACCGGCACCGCCGGTAGGCGAGTCCCGTATCACCGGCAAGGCGTACACCGCAGGCGGCAGTCTGCTGCCCATGAGCGATCTGCTGCGCATGGCTTCGCACGCCTACCACTACCTGAGCATCTTCGACGGGAACGGACGGGCATTGTGGTTGGGCCGCGCCAAACGCCTCGCCTCGGCGGATCAGCGCATCGTGCTGCACAACCGCGATCGGGGCTGTACCCGGCCGGGATGCACCGTATCGGGATATCTGTCCCAGGCGCATCACCTACAGGATTGGTCGAACAACGGCCAGACCGACGTCGATGACCTGGCCCTGGTGTGCGCGCCGGATAACCGGATGGCCAGCGAACAGGGCTGGACCACCCGACTCGGCGAATCCGGCCGGGTCCAATGGATTCCCCCACCGAAACTTGACCACGGCCAACCCCGGGTCAATCCGTTCCACTTCATCGAAGCCGTCATCGACTACCACCGCCGCCCGCCGCCCGAGGAGCTGCCACCGCCCGACGCCGAGTGGCCGTGGCCCGACGACCCGGTTCGCGATGATCCATTGTTCGACGATCCATTGTTCGACGAGGCCGCCTACGAAGCGGTGGCCGTCGAGGGCCTCGCGCAACGACACATCTTCGAGGAAGACGACTGGGCGGAAGCCGGATGAGGACGGCGGCTAAGCCGATGCCGACGCCGCCGGCGGGTAGCGCAGCACCGCCGCGACGCCATCGGCCGGACGGATCGTGCCGCCCGCGGCCACCACGGCCGCGCCGACCGCGATCGCGCCCCACGGCAGCGCCTCATCGGCGCGAAGCGTATGTGCTGGCGCCGCACCGTATTCGGAGAGTACGTCGGCATCCGGCGCGGTAACGGTGAGGCCCGCGTCGGCCACCACCGTCGCATCGCCGATGTCGCCGATGATCAGCGTCTCCACCGCACCCTGGCTCAGCGCGGCGCATACCGCGGCGAGCCCTTCGACGGCCAGCCCGGACAGCCGGCCCGATTCGGCGGTGAAGCGCTGCACCGCCGCTTGGATGTCGGTGAGTTGCCGCCGCAGGCATTCGGCCTCGATCGCGTCCTGTATCTCACCGGCGTCGTGTCCCCGGGCGCCTACCGGAAGCTCCCGCGCCAGCGCCGTGATCCGCTTCGGCAAGGCCTCCAGCAATGCCGACCGAGACTGCACCTCGCCGACCAGGAAGACCGCGTCGTGGCCGGGCGGGTCGGCGAGTTCGGTAACCCGGGCGGCCACGGCACGGATGTTCTTGCGAGCGGCCTCCTCGACATGCGGTTGCGGATCCCCGTAGCCGGGGGTCTCCGCCCCGGCGGCCTTGTGGACCGGATAGCCGCCGCCGTCAACGGTTTCCGAGCGCAGTACACCGTCGGTGTGGACGGTGATGTCAGCGCCGGTCTGGTCGACTTCGGCCAACACGTAGTTCGGGTACTCGAAGCCGTGCTCGATGATCGGCAGCAGATAGGGGAGCCGGGACAGTCGAGCAGTACTCGCAGCGGGGGCCTGCAGATGCTCGTTGAGCACCACACCGTCGGCGCCGGCGATCACCGCGCGCCCAGTCTTGCCGACCGGCGGCCGCAGCTCCCGCACAGCGCGTTCGATCTCGCCGACCAACTGCTGGTCGGCGCCCTGCCGGGTGAGCTGCTCACCGACCTCACGCCAGGTGAGGTCGAGCTTGGTGGCCGCGTCCTCGGTGTCGTGCGAGTCCTCGAAGTACACCGAGACGAACGGGGCACGGGCGGTGAGCAATCCACGGAATCGTTCGGCATCCACGGCTATCCGGGTTGCCCGGTGACCGGCCCGGCAAACGTGGTCGCACTTTCGGGATGGTTGCCGAACCGGTTCGGGGGGTATGCAGACCGGACTGCAGTCGCTGATTGGAGGTCTCATGCCCAAGACGACGAAGAGCGGCGCCGCCAAGAAAGGCGAGTTGCCCAGCACGCTGCAACGATCCAGCGTGAAGGCGCAACGCACCTTCGCCAAAGCGCATGACGCGGCCGCCAAGGAGTACGGCAGCGAGCAGCGCGCGCACCGGGTCGCCTACGCGGCGCTCAAGCACAGTTTCGAGAAGGTCGGAGACCACTGGGAGCCCAAGAAGAAGCGCGGCCCGTCGGACAAGCGCGCCCAGGGCGGGGGCCCGAACAACTCGGGACCGTCCGCCGAGGGTGTCGACGCCAACGCCAGCAAGCAGCATCTGATGGACGTCGCGCGCCGGCTGGACATTCATGGCCGTTCGACGATGCGGAAATCCGAACTGGTCTCGGCGATCAAAAAGGAGAACCGCCGGGTCCGGGGCAAGTAGCCGCGGTCGGGACTCCGTTGATGACGGTGTAGGACGCCCGGATCAGCGGCTGGGCCACATTGCGCACCGGGACACCGCCGGCGGTGCGGCCGGCCTCGATGCCGGAGTGAGCGTGGCCGTGCACCGCCAGGTCGGCCCCGGCGTCGTCGATGGCCTCGGCGAGCAGACACGACC
The DNA here is from genome assembly GCF_002101885.1 of Mycolicibacter senuensis. GTDB lineage: Bacteria > Actinomycetota > Actinomycetes > Mycobacteriales > Mycobacteriaceae > Mycobacterium > Mycobacterium senuense. The sequence goes on along the minus strand of NZ_LQPS01000037.1, from coordinate 109,948 downwards.
CCAGAAACGGATAGATCTCCGGCGGCTCACCCAGCAGGGTGTCGGCCACCGGGGAGTAGTGCAACAGCGCGATCCGGTAGTCGGCGCGCAGCGCACTCAGACCGTCAAGGCCATCGCGCAGCCGCGCCGCAGCCGTCGCGGTGGCGGCCACGAACGCCTTCATCTCCGGTTCGCCGAAGGCGGTCGCACACCTGCCGGCGAAACCGCCGCCGAAGCCTTTCACGCCGGCGATGCCCACCCGCCGGCCCGCAACCTCGACGGTGTGGGTCTCGCCTTCCAGGACGACGACCCCGGCGTCGCGCAACGCGACGGTGATCTGGTCCTGCTGATTCCGGTGATAGTCGTGGTTGCCCAGCACGCAGACCACCGGCACCGGGCACCCGGACAGTTCGTCGGCGACCACCCGGCCCTCGGCGGCGGTGCCGTGGCGGGTCAGGTCGCCGGCCACCAGCAGCATGTCGGCCCGATCGTCGATATCGTGCCAGCGCATAGTGCCGCGCGAGTCCTCGCCCAGGTGGATGTCGCCGACCGCGGCTACCCGGATCACCCGGTCACCTGCTCGACGGGTTCGCACAGCTGCACCACTTCGATGTCGTTGACCACCGCGCGCGGTTCGACGATGCCGCGAACCACCGCCTCGATCGTCGCGCGGCGTTGTGGGCCGTTGACCGACCCGGTCAAACACACGGTGTCGGAGCGTATTTCGATCCCGATGCCCAGCTCGCCGATCTCCGGGTCCTCGGCGAGCTGGCGTCGCACCACCGCCACCAGGTGATCCGGCTGCTCGGGTTCGGCGGTGTCATCGCCGTCGACGATGGACAGCCCGCACAACAACTGCCAGAACGCCTCGGCGAACGGTGAACCCCGCAACCGCAGCCGCAGCCGACCCCAATCCACCTGTTCGCGCAGGATGCGCGCCACGACGAGCAGCTCGGCGTAATCGCAGCGGTGGCAGTCCAGCACCGCGAGCTTCTGCACCATCAGATCGGTGGCGCTGATGACGCGCGCGGTCACCGAGCCGACCGGAAGCAGCGGGGCGCGCGCGATGGTCTCCGTGCTGACCGGGGTGCCGCCGAGCCGATGGATGAGATCGATGAGCACGTCGCCGTCGAACACCTTCAACAGCCAGTCCTCCGGCGGCTGGAACCGCGTCATTCCGGCTCGGGTGAGGGCTTCGGCGGCGCGTTCGGCGTCGGGCGGCTCCACCAGCAGATCGATGTCGTGCTGCGAGTGCGGACCGCCGCGGGCGTATACCGCCGCGCCACCGGCCAGCGCGAACGGCACATCGGCACGCTGCAGGGCGCCGACGGCCCGGATCAGCGTGGTCAGGAACGTAGCCTCATCCATGCCCGGGCCGCCCGTCGGCCAGGTCTGTGATCGGTGTCCGGTCCAGCTGTGCGAGCAGGTCCTCGGCGTTGTCGAAAACGCCCACGGCGCCTGCTTCTTCCAACTCGGCGCGGGACACGCCGCCGCTGAGCACACCGATACACCGCAGGCCGGCACGCACGCAGGCCTGCACGTCCCAGACCGCGTCGCCGACGAAAACCGCCCGCTCCGCCGTCGCGCCGATGCGATCCAGGGCGATCCCGATGATGTCCGGCTCCGGTTTGGCGACGTCGACGTCGGCAGAGGAGGTGACCGCGGCGACCAGGTCGTCACAGTCGAGCGCCTTGCGCAACACCGCCAGCTCGTCGTCGGGTGCCGAGGTGGCCAGCACCACCGGCAGGTCGAGGGCGGCGATGCGTTGCAGCAGCCGCCGGGCGCCCGGCAGCGGCGACAGCAGCGGCGCCGACTCCAGGTAGAAGCGCGAGTGCAGCTCTTTGAGCCGCCGCCGCACGTCTTCGGGCGCGTCATCGGACAGCAGTCGCACCAGCGCGGAACCATCCATTCCGATGGCGCGGTGGATGCGCCAGGACTCCACCTCGATGCGCTGCTCGGCGAACGCCCGCCGCCAGGCGTGCACATGCAGGTAGTTCGAATCGACCAGCGTGCCGTCGACGTCGAACAACACAGCCGATTGGGCCGTCACGGTCTTCCTCTCTCGTTTGCGGATGTCCCGGCTGGGATACCCACGCAGGGAATTCCCAATACGCCGACGAGAGGAACCGTGGTGGCTACCGACGACCCCAAGCAGCGACAGCTCGACGAGCACCGGTACGACCGGCAGTCCGGGCACCTGACCACCCAGCAGGGCCTGCGGGTCGACCACACCGACGACGCGCTGACGGCCGGGGAGCGCGGGCCCACGTTGCTGGAGGATTTCCACGCCCGGGAGAAGGTCATGCACTTCGACCACGAACGGATCCCCGAGCGGGTGGTGCACGCCCGCGGGTCGGGCGCCTACGGCTACTTCGAGCCCTACGACGATTCGCTCGCCGAGTACACCGCAGCGAAGTTCCTGACCACGCCCGGCACCAAGACCCCGGTGTTCGTGCGGTTCTCCACCGTGGCCGGCTTCCGCGGATCGGCCGACACCGTGCGCGACGTGCGCGGGTTCGCCACCAAGTTCTACACCGAGCAAGGCAACTACGACCTGGTGGGCAACAACTTCCCGGTGTTCTTCATCCAGGACGGCATCAAGTTCCCCGACTTCGTGCACGCGGTGAAGCCCGAACCGGACAACGAGATCCCGCAGGCGCAGTCCGCCCACGACACGCTGTGGGACTTCGTGTCGCTGCAGCCCGAGACGCTGCACGCCATCATGTGGCTGATGTCGGACCGATCCTTGCCGCGCAGCTACCGGATGATGCAGGGCTTCGGCGTGCACACCTTCCGCTTCGTCAACGCCAAGGGGCAGGGCACCTTCGTGAAGTTCCACTGGAAGCCCAAGCTCGGTGTGCATTCGCTGATCTGGGACGAATGCCAGAAGGTCGCCGGAAAAGACCCGGACTTCAACCGCCGGGACCTGTGGGACGCGATCGAGGCCGGCCAGTACCCGGAGTGGGAACTGGGGGTGCAATTGGTGCCTGAGAGCGACGAGTTCAATTTCGATTTCGACCTGCTGGACGCCACGAAAATCATTCCCGAGGAACAGGTTCCGGTGCGCCCGGTGGGCAAAATGGTGCTCAACCGCAACCCGGACAACTTCTTCGCCGAAACCGAGCAGGTGGCCTTCTGCACCGCCAACGTGGTGCCGGGGATCGATTTCACCAACGACCCGCTGCTGCAGTTCCGCAACTTCTCCTACTTGGACACCCAGTTGATCCGGCTCGGCGGGCCGAACTTCAACCATCTGCCGATCAACCGGCCGGTGGCGCCGGTGCACACCAACCAGCACGACGGCTACAGCCAACACGCCATCCCGGTCGGCAAATCCAGCTACTACAAGAACTCGCTGGGCGGCGGCTGCCCGGCACTATCCGGTTCGGGGGACGACGCCGAGGTGTACCGGCACTACACCCAGAAGGTGGACGGCGACAAGATCCGCAAACGGGCCGCGAGCTTCGAGAACCACTACAGCCAGGCGCGGATGTTCTATAAGAGCATGTCCGAGCCGGAGGCGAAGCACATCGTCGCCGCGTACGCGTTCGAACTGGGCAAATGCGAAACCATCGAGATCCGGCAGCGCGTCGTCGAGCAACTCAATCTCATTGACCACGACCTGGCGCGGCAGGTGGCCGAACAGCTGGGACTGCCGGCCCCCGACGAGCAACAACTCGACGCCGCAGCCGAGAAGGTCGGGACGTCGCCGGCGCTCTCGCAGCTGCACACCGCCACCCTGCCGCCGGAGGATCGGGGCACGCCAACCATCGAAAGCCGCAAGATCGCGGTGCTCGCCGCCGGCGGTGTCGATGTGACGGGTGTTCAAAGCTTCGTCGAGGCGATGCGCCGCCGCGGCGCCGTCGCCGAAGTGCTGGCGCCGACCGCCGGCGGTGAACTCGCCGGCGGCTCAGGTGGGAAGCTGGCTGTCGACCGGGCGATCACGACCATGGCCTCGGTGCTCTACGACGCGGTGGTGGTGCCGTGCGGTCCCGATGCGATGCGCACGCTGTCCGCCGACGGTTACGCCATGCACTTCATCACCGAGGCCTACAAACACCTCAAGCCCATCGGTGCGTTCGGAGCCGGTGTCGAGCTGTTGCCCAAGGCGGGGATCGCCGAGCGGCTGGCCGAGGACACCGGCGTCACCGTGTCGACCGGCGTAGTCACCACCACGGCGGCCGCCGGCGATCTGGGTGAGGAGTTCTTCGACGCCTTCGCCGCGGAGCTGGCCAAGCACCGCGCCTGGGACCGGACGGCCGACGCGGTGCCCGCGTAGGTCAGGTCACCGCGCGCAGCGGGCGGCCGGACTTCTGCACGTCGGCCAGGGCGTCGGCCAGCGAGGACACCAGCGGAAGGCGGGACTGCGGGTCGCAGATCCGCAGCACGCTGGTCACCGCCGGGCTCGGTATCACCATCAGCTGGGTCTGCGCCGCGGCGCAGCGGGCGCTGACCGATTGCAGCGCCGTAAACCCGACCGTCCCAATGAATGTCAACTCCGCCAGGTCCAAGACCAGCCATTCGCAGCAGTCGGCGCAGCGCCTGGCGTAGTCGGCGAACGGTCCGGCGTTGGCGGCGTCGATCTCGCCGTCCGCGGCGACGACGGCTCCCGACCGGCCCCAGTGGATGGTGAAAATCGCGGTGTGGCTCCGCCAGGCCTGGGTGGCTTCTGTTGCGGGAGTGGCGAAGGCGGTATCGGTAATCCTGCTGGTTGTCATTTGTGGCTCCATCAGTCGACGAATCGTGCTGTTGGATCACGTCAGCGTAATCTCTTGACGAGCTGCTTAAACACGGTGACGTTCAATTGCGGCTGTGAACTCAACCGGAGGAACCAGACGTTACCGATGCCTGCTTCGATTGGCAAAGAGATGAGCGACAAATTCCGCAAAATCCCAGTGAAAGCTTAACTTTCAAATTGCGAGTAACGACGATCTCTCCGTCGTCCAGGCCGCCATCATGAGGTCCGCGAGCCTGTTCTCGACGACATCACGGGCCCGCATGCCGAAAACCACGTCGGCCTCCAGGTGCGGCGCGTGACGTATCAGGTCGCCGACCACGCCGGTTCGCACCACCTGCTCGTGTACCGCGTCGGCCTCGACATGCTCGGCGTAGAACCCCACGCACGCGTCCGGCGCGCCCATCCGCCGCAGCGCGGCCACCAGGCGGCTCGAGCCGGGCGGCGAGGTGATCTCGGTCGAGGCGAAGTGCCCGACGGCCGCCCCCCGCCAACGGCGGTGCAGCCCGAACAGCGACATCAGGTTGACCACCGCGAGCGACTCGGCGGGAACAACGTCGAGGTAGGCGAGGTAATCGGCGTCCAAACCGGCAGCGGTGAGCAGGTCGGCGAAGAGTTGCTGGTGCACGCGCGGCCCCCGGCCGGCGCCGTACTCGTCGAACTCGACCGCGACGAAGGAGGCCTTGGCCTGGCCGGTCAGGCGGGGGATCGCCCAGGCGTGCGGATCGCCCTCCTTGAGGTGATACAGCGACCGGTGCACGAAGTACTCCCGGGCCTGTTCCCAGGTGCCGTGATCGCGCAGGTACCACGATGGGCCGCTGCCGTGCACGGGTTCGGTTGCTGCAGCGGCCATTTCGTCGTTCGCGCTGGTGTCCTGAGGTATCGGTCCGGCGTCCCGGCGAACACTATCGAGGAATACGCGCTCCATCCGCGCCCGCAGTTCCAGTAAGGTGGCGTCCCATTCCCACCCCGGGTCCACACCGGCGAAGCCGCGGTAGTGCAACTCGTAGCAGACGTAGAGCGCCAGCTGCAGGTCCCGCCCGTAGGGGTCGGCGCCGGTGGTCGCGACGGCGACGCCGCCGGTCGCGCCCGAGGGTCGGCGCAGCAATCCGCAGACCGTGGCCGACAGCGGCCCGCACGCCACCGGCAGCTCGGGTTCGAGGGCGGGATCGGTGCGCTGCGGTGCGATAGTCACGCTCGCGGGTACCCCGGCCGGGGCCGCGACCAAACGGCACCGCGGCGCATCGACCCGTTTCGGGCGTGAGCCGGCGGGGGTACCCGGGGAACCATGACACGGTTCGGCTACACCCTGATGACCGAGCAGAGCGGTCCCAAAGACCTTGTCCGTTACGCCGTCGCCGCCGAAGAACGAGGCTTCGACTTCGAGGTCTGCAGCGACCACTTCTCGCCCTGGCTGGCGTCGCAGGGCCACGCCCCGAACGCCTGGGCGGTGTTGGGGGCGGTCGCGCAGGCCACCGAACAGGTCGGCCTGTGCTCGTATGTGACCTGCCCGACGATGCGCTACCACCCGGCGGTGGTGGCACAACAGGCCGCCACCGTGCAGATCCTGGCCGACGGCCGGTTCACGCTGGGGCTGGGCAGCGGGGAGAACCTCAACGAGCACATCGTCACCGGCGCCGGCTGGCCGAACGTCGGGCGCAGGCAGGCCATGCTCGGTGAGGCGATCAAGATCATTCGTGAGCTGCTGATGGGGGAGACGGTCAACCTGTCCGGCGAACACTTCCAGGTCGACCGGGCGCGGCTGTGGGATCTGCCGGAGATTCCCGTCGCGCTGGCCGTCGCGGTCTCCGGGGACAAGGGCGTCGACAGATTCGCCACCGCCGCCGACGATCTGATCGCGGTGGCGCCCGACGCGGACCTGGTCAGCGCCTGGCACACCGCACGGCAGGCCTCGGGGCTGGGCGGCGGCCGGGTCATCGGGCAGCTACCGGTGTGCTGGGACCCCGACCGCGACACCGCGGTGCAGCGCGCCCACCGGCAGTTCCGCTGGTTCGGCGGCGGCTGGCTGGTCAATTCCGAGTTGCCCACACCGGCCGCGTTCGCCGCCGCCACCCAGTTCGTCACGCCGCGGGACGTCGCCCACGCCATCCCGTGCGGCCCCGACCTGGATCCGATCGTCGAGGCGGTGGGCGCCTACCGCGATGCCGGTTTCACCGACATCGCGCTCATTCAGATCGGCGGGGAGTCGCAGGAGGCCTTCCTCAAGGAGGCCGCGGAACCGCTGCTGGCGGCGCTGCGCGACGCCGCGGCCTGAGCCGCCCCGGTTTCGGGACCGCCCGCGGCGGGTACCAGAGAGCCATGGACGAGACCGAACACCCGATCGATGAGGCCCGCACCACGCGGCCGCGGGCCGGAATGATGTTCAAGGATCGCCGTGAGGCCCCCGGCCTGGGGATGCTGCTGATGGCGGTGCTGGCTCTGGTGGGCTTCATGAGCGCTGCCGTGCAGCATCACACCGGCTGGTCGCTGGGGTTCGGAATCCTGGCCCTGGCGCTGGCCGTCGGAGGTGTGGCCTGGATATGGGTCGGGCGAAACCGTGCCCTCCGGTCAACCGGTACCGGTAATCACCGGCGTCAGACCTAGCGCGCCGGCGGCGAACCGGGACACCGCCCGAGCCCCGGTCAGCGCCGCCTCCTGATGGCCCGGCCGGCTGCGGGTGGCGATGTCACCCGAGGCCGGGTTCAGTGTCACCTCGGCCAGCAACTCCCCGGTGGTCGGCTCGCAGACCGCCCACAGATACCGGGTGCCATCGGCCCAGCCGGCCTCCGCGTCGGCGACGTAGTCCGGGTCGGACTCCCCGAGCTCGGCCAGTGTCGGACGGTCATCGACGCGATCGTCGGCCCGTGGCATCCGTAGATACCACGGGCCGGCGTTGATCTCGATCGGCTCGATGTCGGACTACTTGATCTCGCAGAGCACCGTGCCCTGGGTGATGGCAGCGCCGGCCTCGGCCGCCAGGCCGGTGATCACACCGTCCTTGTGCGCGGTCACCGGGTTCTCCATCTTCATCGCCTCCAGGACGACGACCAGGTCACCGGCGGCGACCTCCTGGCCCTCCTCGACGGCCACCTTCACCACGGTGCCCTGCATGGGCGCGGTCACCGCGTCCCCGGACGCCGCCGCCCCGCCCTGCGCACCGCGCTTGCGGGCCTTGGGCTTCTTGCGAACGGCTCCCGCGGCGCCACCCGCGCCGCCGCCACCGAGGGCCAGGTCACCGGGCAGCGACACCTCCAGGCGCCGGCCGCCGACCTCGACGACCACCTTCTGCCGCGGCTGAGCGTCTGCTTCCTCGTCGAGCGCTCCGCCGCCGGTGAACGGCTCGATGGTGTTCTCGAACTCGGTCTCGATCCAGCGGGTGTGCACCGTGAAGCCGTTCTCGTCGCCGACGAACGCCGGGTCGCGCACCACTACCCGGTCGAACGGGATGACCGTGGCCAGCCCCTCGACGTGGAACTCGTCCAGGGCACGCCGGGCGCGTTCCAGCGCCTCGGTGCGGGTCGCCCCGGTGACGATCAGCTTGGCCAGCATCGAGTCGAACTGGCCGCCGATCACCGAACCGGTCTCCACACCGGAGTCCATCCGGATGCCGGGGCCGGTCGGCGGGTCGAAGCGGGTGACCGGGCCGGGGGCGGGCAGGAAGCCGCGGCCGGCGTCCTCACCGTTGATCCGGAACTCGATGGAGTGCCCACGCGGCTCGGGGTCTTCGGTGATGTCGAGCTGCTCGCCGTTGGCGATGCGGAACTGCTCGCGCACCAGGTCGATGCCGGAGGTCTCCTCGGTGACCGGGTGCTCCACCTGCAGGCGGGTGTTGACCTCCAGGAAGGAGATCAGCCCGTCCTGGCCGACCAGGTACTCCACCGTGCCGGCACCGTAGTAGCCGGCCTCCTTGCAGATCCGCTTGGCGGACTCGTGGATCTCCTTGCGCTGCGCGTCGGTCAAAAACGGCGCCGGCGCTTCTTCCACCAGCTTCTGGAACCGGCGCTGCAGCGAGCAGTCCCGGGTGCCCGCGACGACGACGTTGCCGTGCTGGTCGGCGATGACCTGGGCCTCGACGTGGCGCGGCTTGTCCAGGTAACGCTCCACGAAGCACTCACCGCGGCCGAACGCGGCGACCGCCTCGCGAGTGGCCGACTCGAACAGCTCGGGGATCTCCTCGATGGTGCGGGCCACCTTCATGCCGCGACCCCCGCCGCCGAACGCGGCCTTGATCGCGACCGGCACGCCGTACTCCTTGGCGAAGGCCACCACCTCGTCGGCGTCCTTGACCGGGTCCGGGGTACCGGGCACCAGCGGCGCCTTGGCGCGAGCGGCGATGTGCCGCGCGGTGACCTTGTCCCCGAGGTCGCGGATCGACTGCGGGCTCGGCCCGATCCAGATCAGACCGGCGTCGAGCACGGCCTGCGCGAAATCGGCGTTCTCCGAAAGGAAGCCGTAGCCGGGGTGGATCGCGTTGGCGCCGGACTGCGCCGCGGCGTCCAGGATCTTCTCGAAGACCAGGTAGGACTCCGCCGAGGTCTGCCCGCCCAGGGCGAACGCCTCATCGGCGAGCCGCACGTGCGGTGCATCGGCATCGGGCTCGGCGTACACGGCCACGCTGAGCAATCCGGCGTCGCGCGCCGCGCGGATCACCCGGACTGCGATCTCCCCCCGGTTGGCGACGAGCACCTTGGAGATCTTCGAGCTGGCATGGTTCGCCACTGGCCCTCCTGATGGCATGTTTAAGAAATGTCTTTAAGAATGTAGTTCACAGCAGTGTAAGGCGCGACCGCCGAACCTGTTCCAGGTGCCCCTTACGCGGCTTGCAGTCGCCGCTTGATCCGGGTCAGCATCGCCGACATCCCACGCAGCCGTAACGGGCTGATCAGCGCGGCCAGCCCCAGACTCGAGGCGAAATCCTCCGGCACCGCCAGGATGACGTCGGCCGGCTGCCCGTCCAGGCCGGCGGCCCAGATCGAGGCGAACCCGCGCGTGGTCGGCGCCTCCGGAGGAGCGCTGAAATACAACCGCACCCGCTGCCGGTCGGCGGCATCGACATGCAGGAACAACGGCGACTGGCACTCCGGCACCGGCTCCATGGCGGATTCGACCAAGTCGTCGGGCAGTTCCGGGAGTTCGTCGGAGAACTCCAGCAGCAGCTTGAGTTTGTCCTGGCCTTCGACTTCGGCGAAGTCGGAAACCACCTGCGCCAATCCCTCCGGCAGGCTCATCAGGCCGGCACGGCTCCCGGTGCTTCACCGTCGACGATCGGCACCCGCACCGTGTTGCCCCACTCGGTCCAGGAGCCGTCGTAGTTGCGCACGCCCGCCATGCCCAGCAGGTAGGTCAGCACGAACCAGGTGTGGCTGGAACGCTCCCCGATGCGGCAGTAGGCCACCGGATTGTCGCCCGGCTTCAAGAAGCCGTAGAGCTGTTCCAACTCCTCGCGTTTGCGGAACCGGCCGGCGTCGTCGGCCGCCTTGCTCCACGGAATGGAGACCGCGGTGGGGATGTGGCCGCCGCGCAGCACCCCCTCCTCCGGGTAGTCCGGCATGTGGGTGCGCTCGCCGGTGTACTCCTGCGGCGAGCGGACGTCGATCAGCGGCGCCCGGCCGATGATCTCCAGCACGTCTTCCTTGTACGCCCGGATCGGGGCGTCGTTGCGCTCGACGACGGGGTAGCCCGTGGTGGTCTTGCTCGGCACCTCCAGGGTGGTCTCCCGGCCCGAGGACACCCACAGGTCGCGGCCGCCGTCGAGCAGCCGCACGTCCTCGTGGCCGAACAGGGTGAACACCCACAGTGCGTAGGCCGCCCACCAGTTGGACTTGTCGCCGTAGATCACCACGGTGTCGTCGCGGGAGATGCCCTTGCGGTTCATCAGGTCGGCGAACTGCTCGCCGGTGATGTAGTCGCGGACCGGCGCGTCGTTGAGGTCGGTGACCCAGTCGATCTTCACCGCACCGGGAATGTGGCCGACGTCGTAGAGCAGCACGTCCTCGTCGGACTCCACCACGACGAGACCGGGTTTACCGAGATTTCCCGCGAGCCAGTCGGCGGTCACCAACCGTTCCGGGTGAGCGTAGGACTGCAGGGCGGGGCTGGGGTCGGCAGGCACTGGCACGGTGTCGAGCCTACTCACCCGATCGCGCGCGTCGCGGCTAGACGGCACCAAACACTCAGCCGCACCTCATCGGCGAGGCGCAAGCGGCGAATACCCGGGGGTACACGGCGGGGTTGGGGCCGCAGCGGGCGGGTACCCCCTTTCCGACGGCTGACGCACACACCGGAGGAACGTTTCATGGCTGACAGCGAACAGGACTCGGCAACCGCAGACGTCGTCGACATCCTCACCACCGACCACAACGAGATGATCGACCTGCTGACCGAAATCGAGGGCACTGTCGACACCGACACCCAGCGCGACCTCGCCGACACCGTGACCGCCGAGGTGATGCGCCACTCGGTGGCCGAGGAGATGTTCGTCTACCCGGTCGTGGAGGACAAGCTGCCCGGCGGTGCCGACGATGTGAAGCACGACAAGGAAGAGCACGACGAGCTCGTGCAGCTCATGAAGAAGCTCGAGGATGTCTCCGCGTCGGATCCGGCGTTCCTGGACCTGGCTGGACAGCTGAAGTCACTGCTGCGTCATCACGCGAACGACGAGGAATCCGAGCAGTTTCCCAAACTGCGGGAACACCTCTCGGCCAAGGAACTCGTCGAGATGGGCGAAAAAGTCCAGACCGCCAAAAAGGTGGCGCCCACTCGCCCGCACCCGCAGGCACCGCATTCGGAGTTGTTCCACAAGACCCTCGGCGCGGGGGTGGGAATGGTCGACCGGATCCGCGACAAGCTGACGGGACGACAAACCGGCTGAGCGCCCGGATTCTCAACCGCCGAGGTTGCGGACGGCGGTATTCAGCGCCCGAGCTTGGTCGTCGAGTTCCCGGTCCGAAACCGCTTCGCCTCCGCCGGTGCGCTCGATGATCTCGTCGCGGGAAGCGACCCGTAATGCGCCGCGATACTTACCCGATGTCAGCTCGGCGGCGGGCACGATTTCCAGGCGGCCCTCGATCAATACCAGCACCGGGTCGTCGGCCTCGTTGGCGCCGAGCAGCCGGCGTACGTCGTCTGCGGAGATGTCCATCACCGACACTGACTTCCCCGTCGGCGCGTCGCCTACACCGGGTTGGCCGCCCACAATGCGGCGACGGACAGGCCGGCACCGGCCAGCAGCGAGCGCGTCAACGGCAGGCTGATCCCGATGACGCTGGATGGGTCGCCGTCGACGCCGTCGATGAACCAGCCGCCCAGGCCGTCCAGCGTGAATCCGCCGGCCACCCGCAGCGGCTCGCCGGTGGCCAGGTAGGCCTCCAAATCCTCTCCGGTGGGTGTCCCGAATCGGACCGTGGTGACCGCAGTCGCGGCCGCACGATGCCGAATCGCGTTGTCCTGCAGCCGGATCAGGCTATGGCCGGTGTGTAGCTGTCCGGTGCGCCCGGCCATCGACCGCCAACGGTGGCGGGCCTGGTCCACCGAAGCCGGCTTGCCGGCCAATTCGCCGTCGATGTAGAGCATCGAATCGCAGCCGATCACCACGCAATCCCGCGCGACGGACCGGTCCAGAACGGTCGCGACGTGTTCGGCCTTGACGCGCGCCAGGGTTCGCACGACGTCGGCAGGGCCGGTACCGGGATCCAGGCCCGCCAGCACGGCGTCCTCGTCCACTCCGGACACCACGACCAACGGGTCGACGCCGGATTGGCGCAGCACGCCCAGCCGCCCCGGTGAGGCCGATCCGAGGACGAGGCGCGTCACCGACGCATATGTGTGCGCTCAAGCAGCGTGATCCGCTGCCAGCTGAACAGCGGGTACCGCAGTTTGTCGACCGGGTGCCCCCACATGTTGCGCTCCGGCGGGCCGGTGTCGGCCGCGCCGCCGCCGGCAGTGCCCAGCACCGCGACCAGGGCTGCCACTTCCTCGTCGGAGGGGTTACCCCGCAGCACCGTGATGTGCGGCTCGTTGGTCGCTGGAGTCTCTTCGGCCGGTGTGGTCGCCTCGCCGCTCATCGGATCTCCGCTCACAGGGTCTCCGCTGCTCGCGTCACTTGCGTCATTCGCTGCGCTCACTCCGCTCGATCCGCTCACAGGGGAATGTTCCCGTGCTTCTTGGGCAGCGGCTGGACGATCTTGCGTTCCAGCAACCGCAGCGACGTCGCGATGTAGCCGCGGGTGTGCGACGGCGGGATCACCGCGTCGACGTAACCGCGCTCGGCGGCGACGTACGGGTTCACCAGGGTGTCCTCGTACTCCTGCTGCAGTTGTAGGCGCAGCGCATCGACATCCTGGCCGTTCTCGGCCGCTTCCTTCAGCTGCGAACGGTAGACGAATCCGACCGCCCCGGAGGCGCCCATGACCGCGATCTGGGCGGTCGGCCAGGCCACGTTGACGTCGGCGCCCATCTCCTTGGAGCCCATCACGCAGTATGCGCCGCCGTAGGCCTTGCGGGTGATGACGGTGATCTTGGCCACGGTGGCCTCACCGTAGGCGTAGAGCAGCTTGGCGCCGCGGCGGATGATGCCGTTGTACTCCTGCTCGGTGCCGGGCAGGAAGCCGGGCACATCCACCAGCATCACGATCGGAATGTTGAAGCAGTCGCAGGTCCGGATGAACCGGGCGGCCTTCTCCGAGGCGTTGATGTCCAGGCAGCCTGCGAACTGGGTGGGCTGGTTGGCCACGATCCCGACCGTGCGGCCCTCGACGCGGCCGAAGCCGACGACGATGTTCTGCGCGTAACCGGACTGCACCTCGAGGAACTCGTCGTCGTCGAGGATCCGGGTGATCACCTCGTGCATGTCGTACGGCTGGTTGGGCGAGTCCGGGATCAGCGTGTCGAGCTCGACGTCCTCGTCGGTGAGGTTGTCCTCGATCGCGCCGTCGGGGGGCGGCACCGCATAGCGCGGCGGGTCGGCGTAGTTGTTCGGCGGCAGGTAGCTGAGCAGGTCGCGGACGTACTCGAAGGCGTCCTGCTCACCGGAGGCGACGTAGTGCGCGGTGCCGGATTTGCCCATGTGGGTGTGGGCGCCACCCAACTCCTCCTGGGTGACATCCTCGCCGGTGACGGTCTTGATCACGTCGGGGCCGGTGATGAACATCTGGCTGGTCTGGTCGACCATCACGATGAAGTCGGTCAGGGCGGGGGAGTACACGTGGCCGCCGGCGGCGGCGCCCATGATCAGCGAGATCTGCGGGATCACCCCGGAGGCCCGGATGTTGTTGTGGAAGATCTTGCTGTACAGGCCCAGCGAGACCACGCCCTCCTGGATGCGGGCGCCGGCGCCGTCGTTGATACCGATCAGCGGCCGGCCGGTCTTCATGGCCAGCTCCTGGACCTTGACGATCTTCTCGCCGTAGACCTCACCGAGGCTGCCGCCGAAGACGGTGGCGTCCTGGGAGAAGATGCAGACCTCGCGGCCGTCGACGGTGCCGTAGCCGGTGACCACACCGTCGCCGAGCGGGCGCTTCCCGGCCAGGCCGAAGTTGGTGCTGCGGTGCTTGGCCAGCGCGTCGAGCTCGATGAACGACCCCTCGTCGAGCAGGGCGAGGATGCGCTCGCGGGCGGTCAGCTTGCCCTTGGCGTGCACCTTCTCCACCGCGGCCTCACCGACCGGATGCAGCGTCTGCTCGGCGCGACGCTTGAGGTCGGCGAGCTTGCCGGCGGTGGTGTGGATGTCGACGACGTGCTCGCCTTGGGCTTCTACGGCGGACTCCCCGGAGTGCTCAGAAACACTGGTCATAAGAAATGATCTTAATCGCGAGCTATCGGATCACCCGCGCGGACCCGGTAACGCCACCGCAGAGTGGGGCGCGGGCGGCCGCCGGGCCGGTTTACCGGTTCGGTGTCAACGGGTACGCGGCCAGCTATGAAGCCCAACGTCGCGATCACTCACCCAGACCGGGTGCTCTTCCCGGCGTCCGCCACCCACGAGGCGATCACCAAGGGCAACCTCATCGACTACTACGCCGAACTCGCGCCGGTGATGGTGCCGCATCTGGACGGCCGCCCGCTCACGCTGACCCGGTTCCCCGGCGGCATCGACGAGGAAGGGTTCATCCAGCAGAATTTCGCCGCCTCGTTGCCGGACTGGATGGACCGGGTCGAGGTCGCCCGGACGTCCGGCGAGGGAACCGTCGTGCATCCGGTGGTGTCGCGGAGGGAGGCGCTGGTGTGGGCGGCCAACCAGGACTGCATCACGCTGCACTCCTGGCTTTCCCGGCATCCGCAACTGGAGAACCCCGATCGGCTGGTGTTCGACCTGGATCCCGCCGACGATGACTTCGCGGTGGTCCGGGCCACCGCCCGGGCGGTCGCCGACGTCCTGCAGGACCTCGGAATGACGGCCTACGTGCAGACCACGGGTTCGCGGGGCCTGCACATCGTGGCACCGCTGCGCGGCGACGCCGATTTCGACACCGCCCGTGAGTTCGCCCGCACCATCGCCGGCCTCGTCGTCGACGACGACCCGCTGCACCGCACCCGCGAAGTCCGCAAGGCCGGCCGCGGCGGCAGGGTGTATGTGGACGTGATGCGAAACGCCTACGGCCAGACCGGCGTTGCGCCGTACGCGGTGCGGGCTCGCGCCGGTGCGCCGGTGGCGGTCCCGTTGGATTGGGACGAGCTCGACGTCCCCGGGATGCGCCCGGACGGATGGACCCTGCGTGACGTGCCCAAGCGGATGTGCGAACGCGGCGATCCGGGCGATCCGTGGGCCGACATGTACCGCCAGTCGTGTTCGCTGGCTCCGCTGCGGAATCGGTTGGCCAAGCTCGGCGCCTGAGTAGCACGGCCCTGAGTAGCACGGCCCTGAGTAGCACGGCCCTGAGTAGCCGGCGAGGCCTCAGGCCACCGCCGTACCGGGTTCGGGCGGTTCGGTGACGTCGGTGACCTGCTTGACGAAGTCGCCGATGTAACGGATCGCCCGCCGGCCCTCCGGCAGCACATCGGCGGCCAGCGGGAAATCGTGAATCTGGCCGTCCCACAGGTGCAGCTCGCACGGCACGCCGGCGGTGCCCAGCCGCTCCGCCATGACCTCGGCATCGGGCAGCAGCAGTTCGTCGGAGCTGGCGTGGATGGTGACCGGTGGCAGTGCCGACAGGTCGGCATCCACCGGGGACACGACTTGGGCGCGGCGGAGATAGCCGGTGAACGCCGGTAGCGCCCCGCACGGGAACATCGCGCACCGGTGTGCGTTGCGGTGCTGCATCTTCGCCGTCGGATCGGCGTCGGTGAACGGTGAAACCACGCCAATGCCAGCAGGTTTCGGCAGATCGGATTGCGCCGCGGCCAGGGCGGTCATAAAGGCCAGATAACCGCCGGCCGAGTCGCCGGCAACCACGATGCGTTCCGGGTCGTAGCCGCGCCGGAGCAGCCATCGCAAGCCGCTCAACCCGTCCTCGATCGCATCGGATATCCGGTGCGAGGGCAACATTCGGTAGTCGATGTTGAGCACACAGGCCCCGGCCGCCCGCGACAGCCGGACCACCAGCGCACGGTGGGTGTTGAGTCCACAGGTCAGGAACGCACCGCCGTGCAGGTAGAGGATCGCCCGCTGCGCTGAGGTCTGCTTGGCCTGAACACGTTCGGCGACACAAGAACCCAGGCGGAAGCGTTCGACCGTCACGGCCGGCCGGTAGGGCACCCAGCCGGCGAACCGGTCCACCGAGGCCAGCTGCCACGGCATGTCGGGCCGAATCGCCCATGCCCGCACCACATTCTTGACGACGAGCCTGCTGGCCAGCGACACCGCAACCGATTGTGCGCTGTGACGACGGTGAATTCGTCGCGTCAACCCCCCGGTGACCACCTCGATCACCCCTCCAACGGGCCGGATACCCCGCGGTCGGGCGTTTCAACCGGCGGCGCGGTGGCGCCGGCTCTAGGCTTGCGAAATGAATGTTTCGCCGCTCGACGCAACCGCGCTGCGCGACGGGCTCACCGGGTCCGGCCGGCCGTGGCGCGCGCTGGACGTGGTCGCCGAGACCGGTTCCACCAACGCCGATCTGTTGGCCCGCTCGGCCGCCGCTGAGGACATCGACGGTGCGGTGCTGCTGGCCGAACACCAGACGGCCGGGCGTGGGCGGCACGGCCGGAGCTGGGTGGCGCCGGCCGGCAGCCAATTGGCCCTGTCGGTGGGGGTCGCCGCCGACCGGGTGCCGGCATCGGGCTGGGGCTGGCTGACGCTGGCGACCGGCGTCGCGGTGGCCGACGCGCTCACCGAGGTCTCGGGCCTGCAGGTCGGTCTGAAGTGGCCCAACGACGTCATCGCGGGCGCAGACCAGCAAGGCAAACTGGCCGGGATCCTGGCCGAGGTGGCCGCCCCCAAACCGCTCGTCGTGGTCGGACTCGGCCTGAACGTCACCATGACCGCACAGCAGGCGCCGGATCCGCGGGCGGTCTCATTGGCCATGCTGGACGCCGCGGTGATCGACCGAAACGTCTGGGCCGACAAGATTCTCCGGAACCTGGCGGCCCGGATCGCGGCCTGGCGTGCGGCCGGCGGGGCGGACCGGGCGCTGGTGGCGGACTACCGACGGCACAGCTGCACGCTGGGCGCCCGGGTGCGCGCCGAGATGCCCGGCGGCCGGCGGGTCGAGGGCCTCGCCCGCTCCATCGACGACACCGGCCGGCTGGTCATCGACACCGGCGGTGACACGGTCACGGTGTCGGCCGGCGACGTCACCCGGCTGCGGCCGGACAGCTAGGACCGGCCATGGGTTACCCCGAGAGCGTGCTGGCCGACGACGAGCAGGTGGTGCTGCACCGGCACCCGCACGTCAAACGCCTGATCGGCCCGGTGCTGGCGCTGCTGCTGACCACCGCCTGCGCCGGCTTCGCATCCGGGTTCGTCAACCCGAGGGCCTGGGACCCCAACGCCAAGAACGTGGTGTTCGCGGTGATCTGGGTGATCTGGCTGGTGGTGGTCGGCTGGCTGGTGCTCTGGCCCTTCCTGAGCTGGCTGACCACACATTTCGTCGTCACCGACCGGCGGGTGATGTATCGGCACGGGTTGCTGACCCGCAGCGGCATCGACATCGCGCTGGCGCGGATCAACAGCGTGGAATTCGTCCACGGGCTCATCGACCGGATGCTGCGCACCGGGACACTGATCATCGAGTCGGCGTCACAAGAACCGCTGGAGTTCTACGACATCCCGCGCGTGGAACAGGTGCACGCGCTGCTCTATCACGAAGTCTTCGACAACCCGTCCGCTGCGCGTTGATGCCGGTCCGGGCGCCGGAACAGGGTCACCACGCCGGCGTGGCCGTCGTCTGAGGACCCGGCGGTGTCTTCCAAGTCTTCCAAGTCTTCCAGGGTGTCCTCGAGGGCCTCGACGAGTGCGCCGCCCTCGATGGAGGCGCTCAACGCGGCGTCCTCGGTGCGCGCGAACTCGTCGGGGAAGACCCAGCGGCGGAACGCCCAGAACCGGAACGCCATCTGCAGCAGGTTGCCGATGATGTAGGCCGAGATGAAGTCGGCGATGTTCTCGATGGTCAGCGACACCATCGGCGCCCGCAGTTGCAGCACATAGCTGGAGAACCACAACGGCGCCATCGACAGCGCTACGCCGACACCGCTGACCCCGAAGAACAGCAGCGCCTCGTGGTGGCGCTCCCGGCCGCCCCGGTCCTTGAAACTCCACTCCCGGTTGAGGATGTAGGAGGCGATCACCGCGACGATCCCGGAGATGACCTTGGCCGTGACCGGCTTGGGCGACAGGATGGTCAGCTTGAGCGTGTAGAACAGCGCCGAGTCGATGACGAATGTGGTCGCGCCGACAATGGCGAACTTGATCAACTCGTGGTGGCGCTCGGCCAGCGGCCGGATCACACTCGGCAACCGGGCGATCGTGGCGTCGGTAAAAGACACAAGTTGCCAGTGTACGGACTTTGCCGGATCCCTGCCTAATGACTGGATAACGCCGTAGCCGAGGCGGCGTGACACGATATTGCCCGTGCCCGTGCCCTCCACGCCCCTGGCTGCCACGCCGGCGCCCGCAAGCGGGCGGTGTCCCCAGGTCGCCATGGTCGGCGGCGGCCAGTTGGCCCGGATGACCCACCAGGCCGCGATCGCGCTCGGCCAGCGGCTGCGGGTGCTGGCCGCCGCGGCCGACGAACCGGCGGCTCAGGTCACCCCCGATGTGGTGATCGGTTCGCACACCGACCTCGACGACCTGCGCCGGGTCGCGTCGGGGGTCACCGTATTGACCTTCGATCACGAGCACGTCCCCGGCGAGCTGCTGGACAAGCTGGTCGCCGAGGGCGTCACCGTGGCGCCGCCGCCGGCCGCGTTGCGCCATGCCCAGGACAAGCTGGTGATGCGACGTAAGCTGGCGGCGCTGGAGGCGCCGGTGCCCCGGTTCGCCGCGATCGAGACCGCTGCTGACATGGCGGCCCTCGAGGAGTTCGCGGCGCTGACCGGTGGCCCGATGGTGGTGAAGGCGGCCCGGGGTGGCTACGACGGCCGGGGGGTCTCGATCGTCGACGACGTCGTCCGGGCGCGGGCCGCGGCCGCCGACTACCTGGCCTCCGGGGTGCCGGTGCTGGTCGAGGAGCGGGTCGCGATGCGCCGGGAGCTCTCCGCGCTGGTCGCCCGTTCGCCGTTCGGCCAGGGCGCGGCGTGGCCGGTGGTCCAGACGGTGCAGCAAGACGGGATCTGTGTGACGGTGATCGCGCCGGCCCCCGAGCTGTCCGCGGAGTCGGCGGCCGCCGCACAGCGACTGGCGCTGCGGCTGGCCGACGAGCTGGGCGTGGTCGGGGTGCTCGCCGTCGAACTGTTCGAGACGATGGACGGCGAGTTGCTGGTCAACGAGCTGGCGATGCGGCCGCACAACTCCGGGCACTGGACCATGGACGGCGCGGCCACCAGCCAGTTCGAGCAGCACCTGCGCGCCGTCCTGGACTATCCGCTCGGCGCCACCGCCCCGGTGGCCGCGGTGACCGTGATGGCCAACGTGCTCGGCGCCCCGCAACAGCCGGCGATGACGATGGACGAGCGATTGCACCACCTGTTCGCCCGCTATCCCGACGCGCGGGTGCACCTCTACGGCAAGGACGAGCGGCCGGGCCGCAAGATCGGGCACATCAACCTGCTCGGTGACGATGCGGCAGGTTGCGCGGAGCTGCGTGAACGGGCCGAAAACGCGGCACACTGGTTGTCGCACGCGGAATGGAGCGATGGATGGGACCCGCATGAGTGAACACAAGCCCGGTCCCCGGGTCGGTGTGATCATGGGCAGCGACAGCGACTGGCCGGTGATGCAGGACGCTGCCATGGCACTGGCCGAGTTCGACATCCCGTTCGAGGTCGGGGTGGTCTCGGCGCACCGCACCCCGCAACGGATGTTCGACTACGCCCGCGACGCCGCCGGCCGCGGTATCGAGGTGATCGTCGCCGGGGCGGGCGGGGCTGCGCACCTGCCCGGGATGGTGGCCTCGGCCACACCGCTGCCGGTGATCGGCGTCCCGGTTCCGCTGGCCCGGCTCGACGGGATGGATTCGTTGCTGTCGATCGTGCAGATGCCGGCCGGGGTGCCGGTGGCCACCGTTTCCATCGGCGGCGCACGCAACGCGGGTTTGCTGGCGGTGCGCATCCTGGCCTCCGCCGATCCGGCCCTGCGGGCCCGGATGGAGACCTTCCAACAGCAGTTGGCCGACACCGTGCTTGCGAAGGACGCCGCACTTCAAGGTAAAGTTACCGGCGAGTAGCTTAGGAGGCTGTGATGGCTGGGTGGGCCGGGAATCCCTCGTTCGACGTGTTCAAACTTCCCGAGGAGCATGACGAGCTGCGGGCCGCGATCCGCGCCTTGGCCGAGAAGGAGATCGCTCCGCACGCCAAGGATGTCGACGAGGCGGCCCGCTTCCCGGAAGAGGCCCTGGCGGCACTGAACGCCTCCGGGTTCAACGCCGTGCACGTGCCCGAGGAGTACGGCGGGCAGGGCGCGGACTCGGTGGCGGCCTGCATCGTGATCGAGGAAGTCGCCCGGGTCTGTGCATCGTCGTCGCTCATCCCGGCGGTCAACAAGCTGGGCACCATGGGGCTGATCCTGTCGGGCTCCGACGAGTTGAAGCAGCAGGTGCTGCCGGGCCTGGCCTCCGGCGAGGTGATGGCCTCCTATGCGCTGTCGGAGCGCGAAGCCGGCAGTGACGCCGCGGCGATGCGCACCCGCGCCAAGGCCGACGGCGACGACTGGATCCTCAACGGCTCGAAATGCTGGATCACCAACGGCGGCAAGTCCACCTGGTACACCGTGATGGCGGTGACCGACCCCGACCTGGACGCCAACGGCATCTCGGCATTCATGGTCCACCTCGACGACGAGGGTTTTTCCATCGGGCCCAAAGAGCACAAGCTCGGCATCAAGGGCTCGCCGACCACCGAGCTGTACTTCGAGAACTGCCGCATCCCCGGCGACCGGATCATCGGCGAGCCCGGCACCGGGTTCAAGACCGCACTGCGCACCCTGGACCACACCCGCCCGACCATCGGTGCCCAGGCCGTCGGCATCGCGCAGGGCGCCCTGGACGCGGCGATCGACTACACCAAGGACCGTAAGCAGTTCGGCAAGAACATCAGCTCCTTCCAGGGGGTGCAGTTCATGCTCGCCGACATGGCGATGAAGATCGAGGCGGCCCGGCTGATGGTCTACTCCGCCGCGGCCCGCGCCGAGCGCGGCGAGACCGAGCTGGGCTTCATCTCGGCGGCATCCAAGTGCTTCGCCTCCGACGTCGCCATGGAGGTCACCACCGACGCCGTGCAGCTGTTCGGCGGAGCCGGCTACACCACCGACTTCCCCGTCGAGCGAATGATGCGGGACGCCAAGATCACCCAGATCTACGAGGGCACCAACCAGATTCAGCGTGTCGTGATGAGCCGGCACCTGCTGCGTTAAATTGGCTCGATGACATCCCGGATCGATATCGCCCGCGCGGCGCGCCAGGCGTTCATCGACACGGTCGACGGGCTCACCGACGCGGAGTTCGACCACGGCGCCACCTTGTGCGCGGGCTGGTCGCCGCGCGACGTGCTGGCGCACCTGATCGGCACCGCCGAGGTCGGCCGGTACCTGCGGGCGCCGTGGCGGTTGCACACGATCAACGCCGAGATCGTGGCGGCCGGACGGCTTCGCGACCGCGACGAGATCATCGCCGCCGGCCGGCGCTGGGCGCAGGTTCCCGACCGGGCCATGGCCGGGTTCTTGCTGGGCGACGTGGCCATGCACCACCAGGACGTGCTGCGCGGGCTGGGGCGGTCCCGGGACATCCCGCCGGCCGAAGAGGCCGCGATCCTCACCGAGGGCGTGAGCCTGACCGCCCAGAAGCTGCAGCCGACGTTGCTGCGGTATCGGGTGGAGCCCACCAACGGGATCGGCCGTCCCCGGGGCCGCGGCACCGTGGTCCGCGGCACCGCCGAGGCGCTGGGGCTGTGGCTGGGCGGCAGAGACATACCCGACGTCGAGATCGGCTCCGTTCGCCCCGCTTAGGAGAGCACCATGCCAGGACTGCTGCCCGACGTCGACCCCGACGGGTTGCTGGAGTATTCGGTCGTCTACACCGACCGGGCGCTCAACCACATGTCGGCGCGTTTCCGCGACGTCATGACCGACATCTCGGCCATGCTGCGCGAGGTGTACCGCGCGGATGCGGCAATCCTGGTGCCCGGCAACGGAACCTGCGGCATGGAGGCGGTCGCGCGGCAGTTCGCCAACGGCGCCGACGTGCTGGTCGTGCGCAACGGGTTCTTCAGCTACCGGTGGAGTCAGATCCTGGAGACCACCCGCATCACCGACGGCGTCACGGTGCTCAACGCGCGCCCGGCGGGCGACGGCGACCAGGCCCCCTGGACGCCCGCCCCCGTCGAGGAGGTCGAGGAGGCGATCGCGCGCACCCGGCCGGCGGTGGTGTTCGTCCCGCACGTCGAGACCGCCAGCGGAATCCTGCTGCCCGACGACTACCTGGCGCGCGTCGGGGCGGCGACGACGGCGGTGGGCGGCCTGTTCGTACTGGATTGCATCGCCTCGGGTGCGGTCTGGGCCGACATGACCGCCCTCGGGGTCGACGTGTTGGTCACCGCGCCGCAGAAAGGCTGGAGTGCCGAACCCGGCTGCGCGATGATCGGGCTGTCCGGCCGGGCGCTCGATGCCCTGGAGCGCACCCGGAGCACCAGCTTCGCCCTGGATCTCAAGAAATGGCGCGAGATCATGGCGACCTACGAGAACGGTGGCCACGCCTATCACGCGACCATGCCGACCGGGGTCATCGGCCGGTTGCGCGACGCCATGGCCGAGACCCGCGACCGCGGCTTCGGTGACGTCCAGGACCAGCAGTTCGCCCTGGGGCGCAAGGTGCGAGCGCTGCTGGCCGAACGCGGCTTTCCCAGCGTGGCCGCACCGGGCTTCGAGGCCCCCGGGGTGGTGGTCAGCTACACCACCGACCCCGACATCCGCACCGGCAGAAAGTTTCTGGGCCAGGGGCTGCAGACGGCCGCCGGGGTGCCGCTGCAGTGTGGCGAACCGGCGACGTTCAGCACCTTCCGGGTCGGGTTGTTCGGTCTGGACAAGCTGGCCGACATCGAGGGGACGGTGGCGCGCCTCTGCTCCGCGATCGACCGGATCAGCTGAGCGCGGCATGACCGAAGCCGATCCGGCCCACGCGTCGAGCATCTACCTGGCCGCCGCCGAGGGCGGCACCGGTAAGGCCGTCATCGCCCTGGGGCTGCTGGATCTGTTGGCCGCCTCGTCGGCACGGGTCGGGGTGTTCCGCCCGATCGTCCGCTCGCTCGACGGGCCCGACGAGCAACTCGAGCTGCTACTGGCGCACGCCACCGCCACGATCGACGACGACGGCAGCTGTCGCGGGGTCACCTACCAGCAGGTCTATGCCGACCGGGAAGCCGCGCTGGGCGAGATCGTCACCCGGTTCCACGATGTCGCGCGCCGATGCGACACGGTGTTGGTGGTCGGCAGCGACTACAGCGACGTGGTCAACCCGAGCGAGTTGACCTTCAACGCCCGCATCGCGGTGAACCTCGGTGCGCCGCTGGTGCTGGCCATCAACGGTCACCACCGCGACGCGGCGGACATCGGTGAGATCACCGCGCGCTGCCTGGCCGAGGCGGCGGGCGTCCACGCGCGCCCGGCGGCGGTGATCGCCAACCGCTGCGACCCCGACCGGTTGACGGAGATCACCCAGGCGATCTCGGCGCAGCCGGCCGCCGCCGACATCCCGGCGTTCGCCGTTCCGGAGGTGGCGCTGCTGTCCGCGCCGACGATGGCCGAACTCTGCGCGGCGTTGGACGGCACCGTCTACAGCGGTGACCCGGAGCTGCTGCGCCGCGAGGCGCTGAGCGTCATGGTTGGCGGCATGACCGCCGAGAACATCCTGGAGCGGCTCACCGACGGCCAGGTGGTGATCGTGCCGGCCGACCGCTCCGACGTGCTACTGGCATTGGTGAACGCCCATGACGCGCAGGGGTTTCCGTCCCTGGCCGGGATCATTCTCAACGGCGGGCTGCTGCCGCACCCGGCGATCGACAAACTGGTCAAGGGGCTGCGCCCCACCCTGCCGCTGATCGCCACCGGCCACCGCACCTATGACACCGCCGAGCAGGTGTCGCACACCGGGTCCCGGATCACCGTCGATTCGCTGCGCAAGATCGACACCGCGCTGCAGGTGATGGCCGACCACGTCGACGGTGCCGTACTGGCCGAACGGATCCGGGTGCCGGACTCGACGGTGGTGACCCCGCAGATGTTCACCTACCGGCTGCTGGAACGGGCCCGGGCCGACCGTCGCCACATCGTGCTGCCGGAGGCCACCGATGACCGGATCCTGCTGGCGGCCGGCCGGTTGCTGTCCCGCGGCATCGTGGACCTGACGCTGCTCGGGGTGGAGGATGCGGTGCGCCGGCGCGGCGCCGAACTCGGCGTCGACCTGGCTGCGGCGCAGGTGGTCGATCCGGCCAGCAGCGGCCTGCTGGACTCGTTCGGTGCGGAATACACCCGGCTGCGCGCCCACAAGGGGATGACCGAGGACCGCGCCCGCGAGATCATGCGCGACATCTCCTATTTCGGCACCATGATGGTGCAACTCGGCATCGCCGACGGCATGGTGTCCGGTGCCGCTCACACCACCGCCCACACCATCCGGCCCGCGTTCGAGATCATCCGGACCGCGCCGGGAGTGTCGACGGTCTCCAGCGTGTTCCTGATGTGCCTGTCGGACCGGGTGCTGGCCTACGGCGACTGTGCGGTGGTGCCCGATCCGACCGTCGAGCAACTCGCCGACATCGCCATCTCGTCGGCGGCCACCGCCGCGGCGTTCGGTATCGAACCCCGGGTGGCGCTGCTGTCGTATTCCACCGGCGAATCCGGGGCCGGGGCCGGCGTCGACAAGGTACGTGCCGCAACGCAACTGGTGCACCAGCGACGCCCCGATCTGCTCGCCGACGGGCCGATCCAGTACGACGCCGCGGTCGACGAGGGGGTGGCGGCGGCCAAGCTGCCGGACTCGGTGGTGGCCGGGCGGGCCACCGTGCTGGTCTTCCCGGATCTCAACACCGGCAACAACACCTACAAGGCGGTGCAGCGCAGCGCCGGCGCGGTGGCGATCGGTCCGGTGCTGCAAGGCCTGGCGAAACCGGTCAACGACCTGTCCCGCGGCGCGCTGGTCGACGACATCGTCTACACCGTGGCGATCACCGCGATCCAGGCGCAGGAGGTGGCCCGGTGAACACGGTGCCGGCCGGGCTGGTGCTGGTGCTCAACTCCGGCTCGTCGTCGATCAAGTTCCAGCTGGTCGACCCGGTGGCCGGCACCGCGGTGATCTCCGGGCTGGTGGAGCAGATCGGCGAACCCGGAGGGGCGATCCCCGACCATGCCGCCGGCCTGCGCCGGATCCACCAGCGCCTCGCCGACTCGCACGTCGATCTCGCCGCGGTCCGGGCGGTCGGTCACCGGGTGGTGCACGGCGGCATGATGTTTCACTCGCCGACGCTGATCACCAACGCGGTGCTGGCAGAGATCGAACGGCTCGCCGAATTGGCGCCGCTGCACAACCCGCCCAACGCGATAGGCATCGAGGTGGCGCGCGCCGACTTCCCGGACGTGCCGCACGTGGCGGTCTTCGACACCGGCTTCTTCCACTGGCTGCCCGAGGACGCCGCCAGCTACGCGATCGACCGGGACGTGGCCATCGAATACGGCATCCGCCGCTACGGGTTCCACGGCACCTCCCATGAGTACGTCTCGCGCGAGGTGGCGGTGCTGCTGGGCGCCGACCTCACCGAGATCAACACCATCGTGCTGCACCTGGGCAACGGGGCGTCGGCGTCGGCGGTCCGCGGCGGAGTGGCGGTCGAGACCTCGATGGGACTCACCCCGCTGGAGGGCCTGGTGATGGGAACCCGTTGCGGCGACATCGATCCCGGGGTGCTGATGCACCTGCGGCGCACCGCGGGCATGGGGGTCGAACAGCTCGACGATCTGCTCAACCGGCGCTCCGGGCTGAAGGGACTGTGCGGCAGCAACGACTTCCGGGAGTTGTTGGAACGCGTCGCGGACGGCTCGGCGCCGGCGAAGCTGGCCTACGACGTCTACATCCACCGGCTGCGCAAATACATCGGCGCCTACCTGGCGGTGCTGGGCCGCGTCGACGCGATCGCCTTCACCGCCGGAGTGGGGGAGAACGTCGCCGCGGTCCGCGAGGACGCGCTGGCCGGCCTGGACGGCCTGGGCATCGTCATCGACCCGCAGCGCAATCGCGCCGGCTCCGGCGCCCGGATCATCTCCGCCGAGCACTCGCGCAGCACCGTGCTGGTGGTTCCCACCAACGAGGAGTTGGCGATCGCCCGGGCGGCCTGGCAGTTCGTGTGACCGTCCCGGTGGACGCCGGCCTGCTGGTGGCTCAGCCCGGCGGTTCTTCGCCCAGCAGATCCGCGTTGTGCTGCCCCGGTGACGGCGGAGCGCCGGTGGCGACCGCCTCGAACGAGCGGTAGCGGGCCGGGGTGCGCACCACGGTGATCCCGTCGTCGTCGCCGCCGATGCGCAGCGCCAGCCGGTTCTCGGCGAACAGCGCGGTGTCGACCACCTGCTTCCAGGTGTTGGCCAGACAGGCCATCAGGCCGTTGCGCTGCAACCGGTCCACCCAGTCCGCCGAGGTCGCCGAGGCCAGCGTGGTCTCCAGCTCGTCGGTGAGCTCGGCGTAGTTGATCGACCGGGAGCGCTGATCGGCGAACCGCGGATCCTCGGTCAGGTCCGGCCGGCCGATGGTGCGACACAGGATGTCCCAGTGTTTGGGGGTGTAGGCGCTGATGACGACGTGGCCGTCGGCGGTGCGGAAGGCGTCCGACGGCTGGGTGGCGAAGCCGACGCCCTTGCGCCGCTTGGCCGGCTGACCGGCCGGCGGTCCGGCGGCCGAGGCCGCCGGCCGGTTCAGGTGCACGGCGAGCTGATTGGCCTGCAGCGCCACCGCAACGTCGTACATCGCCACTTCGACGACGTCGGCGATCCCGTGCCGCTCGCGGTTGAGCAACGCGGCCAGCACCGCCTGCGCCAGCACATGCCCGCTGGCGTTGTCGACCAGCTGGAACGGGATGATCTGCGGTTTGCCGTCCGGGGTGCGCATGCCCGAGGTCATCCCGGCTTCGGCCGCCACCATCAGATCGACCCCCGGCCGGTCGCCGTTGGGGCCGTTGCCGCCGTAGGCCGACAACCGCGCGTAGACCAGCTTGGGGTTTCGGG
The DNA here is from genome assembly GCF_002101885.1 of Mycolicibacter senuensis. Lineage (GTDB taxonomy): Bacteria > Actinomycetota > Actinomycetes > Mycobacteriales > Mycobacteriaceae > Mycobacterium > Mycobacterium senuense. The sequence continues at coordinate 82,445 of NZ_LQPS01000037.1, read as the reverse complement.
CACGCAGCTCGTCCGGCCCCAGCCCCAGCCGTTCCATCACGCCGGGCCGGAACGCCTCCAGCACCACGTCGGCGGTGTCGACCAAGGACAGGATCTGCTGTCTGGGTCCGTCGGCACCCAGATCGGCGGTCACCGATTTCTTGCCGCGGTTGTTGGGCAGAAAGTAGACGGCCAGCGGCGGGCGGCCCGGCAGCACCGAGGTGATCTGCCGGCTGGCCTCGCCGCCCGGCGCCTCCACCTTGATGACCTCGGCGCCCAGGTCGGCCAGCACCTGCCCGGCCAGCGGCCCGGCCACGTTCTGGGTGAAGTCCAGCACCCGGAATCCGTCCAGTGGTTTCGGGCCCGAATCGTCGGTCATCTGCCCAGCCCTCTCCGATGCGGGCCGGACGGCCCGGCGAACCGCCGTCCGGCGATGATGAGCAACACCATGAACACGATAGGCACAGTGCCCCGATCCCGGGCGTGGGCCGATGCCCCGCCCGCTCGACGGGAGTCAACGGTAAGGTTCGGTGCTGTGAAATCCGGCCGATGGTCTGTGTTGCCGACCCTGCTCGTTGTTGGCGCACTTGCCGTTTCGGCGTGCGGTGGCTCGACCGACGAGGCGGCCTCGCCGGCCGGGCCGGAGTCGACGGTCGATTGCGGGGGTAAGCAGGACCTGCATGCCGCCGGATCGGTGGCGCAGCAGAACGCGATCGCACAGTTCGGCTACGCCTACGGCCGGGCCTGCCCGGGGCAGACGCTGAACTACACCGCCAACGGCTCGGCTGCCGGGGTCGACGACTTCCTGGCCGCCGAGACCGACTTCGCCGGCACCGACGTGGCGCTGGACCCCGCCAAAGGGCAGCCGGAACGGGCCGCGGAGCGGTGCGGGTCACCGGCGTGGCACCTGCCGACGGTGTTCGCCCCGATCGCGGTCACCTTTCATATCAGCGGAGTCACCGATCTGAACCTGGACGGCCCGACGGTGGCGAAGATCTTCAACGGCACGATCGGCGCCTGGGACAACCCCGCCATCAAGGCGCTCAATGCCGGCATTGCGCTGCCGTCGACACCCATCCGGGTGGTGTACCGCAGTGACAGATCAGGGCTCACGGCCAACTTCCAGAGGTATCTCGAGAGCGCCTCGGAGGGCGCCTGGTACGCCGCGGACGGCGAGATGTTCAACGGCGGCGTCGGCGAAGGCGCCGCCGGCAACAACGGCACCTCGGCGGTGCTGCAGAACACCGACGGCGCCATCAGCTACAGCGAGTGGTCGGTCGCGGCGGGCAAACAGCTGCCGACGGCCCGGATCATCGCCGCGGCCGACGACCGCCCGGTGTCCATCTCCGCCGACTCGGTCGGCAAGACGATCGCCGGTGCGAAATTCGCCGCGGGCTCCGGGAACGGCAACGACATGGTGCTGGACATGGCGTCGCTGTACAAGCCGAGCGCGCCGGGCGCCTACCCGATCGTGTCGGCGACCTACCAGATCGTCTGCTCGAAGTACGTCGACGCCGCCACCGCAACGGCCGTCAGGGCATTCCTGCAGGCCGCGGTCGGTCCCGGACAGGACGGCCTGGAACAGTACGGATCGATCCCGCTGCCGGAAGCCTTCGCATCCAAGGTGCTGGCCGCGGTGAACGCCGTCTCGTGACCGGATGCGGGGCCGCCGCCGGTTAGGCTGATAGCCGGTCTTTCGCCGCGGCTTCGCGGCACGGTGGTGCGCAGCGGTCGAAGGGAGCGTCGTCGGTGAACAACACCGAGCCGGGTTCGCGGGTCGGGTCGCGGTTCGGCCCCTACCAGCTCGGCGACCTGCTGGGCCACGGCGTCGTGGGTGAGGTCTACCGGGCCGAGGACACCCGCAACGACGAGGTGGTGGCGCTGAAGCTGATCTCCGAAGCGCTCTCCGGCAGTGAGGCGTTCCGCAGCCGGCTGGAAGACGAGGCCGAAGCCGCCGGTCAGTTGACCGAACCGCATGTGGTGTCGATCCGGGCCTACGGCGAGATCGACGATCTGCTGTACCTGGAGACCGATCTGGTCGAAGGCACCGACCTGGCCACCGTGTTGGCCGACGGCGGCCCGCTGAGCCCGCCGCGGGCGGTGGCCATCGTGCGGCAGATCGCCGCGGCCCTGGATGCCGCCCACAACGCCGACGTCGTGCACCGCGACGTCAAACCCGCCAACATCCTGGTCACCGGCGATGACCTGGCCTACCTGATGGACTTCGGCGTGGCCGCGGCGATCGCCGACCCCGCGACGCCCGCCGACCCGGCGACCGGCCCGGTGGCCTACCTGGCGCCCGAGCGGCTGACCGGTGAGCAGGCCACCCACCTCGCCGATATCTACGCCCTGGCGGCCGTGCTGGCCGAGTGCCTCAGCGGGGTGCCCGCCTTCACCGCCGACACCGTCGAGGCCGCGCTGCAGGAACGCCGGACGGCCCCGCCCCCGCGTCCCGGCAAGCTGCGCCCGGGACGCGTTCCGGTCGCCATCGACGAGGTGCTGGCCCGGGGCATGGCCCGCAAACCCGAGGATCGCTACAGCAGCGCCGGCGAGCTGGCCGCGGCCGCCTACCAGGCGCTGACCGAGCCCGAACGCCACCAGGTGACCAGGATCCTGCGGCGAGGCGAGCCCGCCCTGCACCTGCCCGGCGGTCTGGAACCCGAGACCGGGCCTGACCCCCGCCCCGACACCGGGACCGGCGGCTGGGCCGATACCGCGGACCAGCCGGCGCCGGCCGGCCCGGGATGGCTGCTGTCTGGTGCGGACCCCGGCGCGCGGTTGGGCGGCCCGTTCCCGGTCACCCCGCTGCTGCAGTCCGACCCGGTCACCGAGGCCGAGCCGATGCCCACCGCGGCGCGTCGCCGCCGGCTGCCACGCAAACCCGTGCTGGTGGCGGGCGCTGTGCTGGCCGCGGTCGCCGTCATCGCCGCGGTAGGGCAGCTGGTGAGCCGGCCGTCGTCGGCGACACCGGTGGCGGCGCCCCCGCAGGACGTGCTGCCGTTCACCGACCTGGACTATCGGCTCTCGCCCGGCGGGGTGGCGCTGGACGCCGAGGGCAACGTCTATGTCAGCAGCGAGGGCATACACGGGCGGGTGGTCAAGCTGGCCGCCGGCTCGGACTCCTCGACGGTGCTGCCGTTCAGCGACCAGTACCAGCCGCGCGGCCTGGTGGTCGACGACATCGGCAACGTCTACTTCTCCGACGCCGCCCGGGTCGTCAAGCTGGCCGCCGGCGACGACTCCCACGCCGTGCTGCCGTTCGCGGGCCTGGACGATCCCGACGGGGTGGCGGTGGACTCCGACGGCAACGTCTACGTCGCCGACCGCGGCAGCGACCTGGTGCTGCGGCTCGAATCCGGCACGAACACCCAGACCGCGCTGCCGTTCGTCGGGCTCAACAAACCCGACGGGGTGGCGGTGGACTCGGCCGGCAATGTCTACGTCACCGATACCGGCAACAATCGGGTGCTCAAGCTGCTGGCGGTCTCCAACGAGCAGGTGGTGTTGCCGTTCGCCGGGATCGTCTCGCCGCGGGGCATCGCGGTCGACGACGGCGGCAACGTGTATGTCACCGAGCACAACCGCAACAAGGTGGTGAAGCTGGCGGCCGGGGCCGCGGTCCCGGTGGTGTTGCCGTTCACCGGCCTCAACGCCCCGTTGGATGTCGCGGTGGACAAGCACGGCAACGTCTACGTCGCCGACCGCGGCAATGATCGGGTGGTCAAGGTCGACGCCGACCGCTGAGAGCCGTTTCACGCCGGATCCTGCAGCTGAGCGGCCCGGCGGGCGGCCCGGGCCCGAAATGGGCGGTAGCATTTTTGTCGTGGACAGTCGCGTCGTGGGCCCCGATGCGGCCGTGAGCGGTTCGGTGAGCCCGGTGGGCGCCGGCCACGATCACGATCACGATCACGCCGGACATCGCACCGTCATCCGCCCGGTGTTCGACGCGGGCTGGTATCGCGCCGCGCTGTGGGCCCGGCGGCTGGCCTGGGTCAGCCTGCTGGTCGTCGGGGTGGAAGGCGTGGTCGGCATCTGGGGCGGCCTGGCGGCCGGCTCGATCGCGTTGACCGGCTGGGCGCTGGGCGCCATTCCCGAGGCGCTGGCCGGGGCCATCGTCATCTGGCGGTTCACCGGTGCCCGCACGCTGTCCGAGACCGCCGAGCGGCGCGCCCAGATCGGGGTGGCGGTGTCGTTCTGGATCAACGCCCCCTACATCGCCGCGGAGTCGGTCCGCCACCTGTTCGGCGACCACCGCGCCGAGAGCAGCGTCATCGGGATCGCGCTCACCTCGGTGGCGGTGCTGGTGATGCCGGTACTGGGCCGCGCGCAGCGACGGCTCGGCAACCGGCTGGGCTCGGCGGCCACCGTCGGCGAAGGCGTACAGAACTATCTCTGCGCGATCCAGGCCGCCGCGGTGCTGGTCGGGCTGACGCTGACCGCGCAGTGGACGGGCGGATGGTGGCTGGACCCGCTGATCGGGCTGGCGGTCGCGGCGGTGTCGGTGTGGCAGGGTTTCCGGTCCTGGCGCGGCGAGGGCTGCGGCTGCTGAGCAAAGTCCCGACTGTCCTGGAGCTGGTGGTGTTGCTCGACAGGAACAGTCGGGACGGAGACAGATTACGCCTCCGCGGGGCCGGATGTCAGCGGTTCGCGATCCAGCTTGTAGCGGATCAGCCGCGAACTGTTGGCGACCACCGCCACCGACGAGGCGTTGTGCAGGATCGCGGCCAGCACCGGTGACAGTGCTCCGCCGGCGCCGATCAGCAGACCGGCGGCGTTGACCGCGATCGACATGCCGTAGTTCTGCCGGATCACCTCGACCGCCCGGCTGCCCAGGTCGCGGACGTCCAGCAACCGCCGCAGATCGTCGTTGGCCAATGCCACGTCGGCGGTCTCCACCGCCACGTCGGTGCCGGCCAGCCCCATCGCGATGCCGATGTCGGCGGCGGCCAGTGCCGGCGCGTCATTGACACCGTCACCGACCATGCCGACGACATAGCCTTCGTCCTGCAGCTCGCGAACCACCTGCAGTTTGTCTTCGGGCAGCACCTCGGCGCGCCATTCGGCGATGCCGAGCTCGGCGGCCACCGCCGCGGCGGTCTCGGGGTGGTCGCCGGTGAGCATCACGACGCGGCGAATACCCTTGGCACGCAACTGCTCGAGCACCTCGTGCGCCTCCGGGCGCACCTCGTCGCGCAGGCTGATCAACCCGACCAGGGTGCCGTCGACGGCCAGCAGCAACGGGGTCTCGGCCTGGGCGCGCAACTTGGTGACCCAGCCCGCCGCCTTCTTCGAGATGCGGACCTTCTCGGCGCGCAGCAGATTCGGGCTGCCCAGCAGCAGGGTGCGACCGTCGGCCCAGGTTCGGATGCCCAAACCCACCAGGACTTCGCACTCCTCGTGCGGCGGGATCACGATGTGCCGCTCCTCGGTGGAGCGGATCACCGCCTCGGCCAGCGGATGCCGCGAGTGCAGCTCCGAGGTGGCGGCGTAGGCGAGCACCTGTTCGGGCTCCCAATCTTTGTGGACGGCAACGATATTCGTCACCACAGGCCGGCCCACCGTGAGTGTGCCGGTCTTGTCGAACACGATGGCGTCGACCCGGCCGGCCTGCTCGAGATGCGAGCCGCCCTTGATCAGGATCCCGCGCCGGGCGCCGTTGCCGATCGCCGCGCTGATCGCCGTCGGCGTGGCCAGCCCCACCGCGCACGGGCAGGCGATCAGCAGCATCGTCATCGCGCGGCGGACGTCGCCGGTCACCAGCAGGGTGAACGCCGACAGGATGAACGACGCCGGCACGAAACGGCGGGAGAAGTTCTCCCCGACGGTCTGGATCGGGGCGCGGTCGTGCTGGGCCTCCTCGACGCGGCTGATGATCCTGCCGATCACGGTCTGGCTGCCGACCGCGGTGGCGCGCACCACCACCCGGCCGCGCACCACCACCGACCCGGCGTGCACCGTCGTGCCGTCGACCACGCTGACCGGCAGGGTCTCGCCGGTGATCGCCGACTGGTCGACGATGGCCTCCCCGTCGATGACCAGGCCGTCGACCGGGATCGCGACGTGGTCGTGGACGATGACCTCGTCGCCGATCTGCACCGTGTCGATCGGCACCTGCACTTCAGTTCCCGCCATGGGGCCGTCGGCCAGTCGCACCCAGGCGGTGTCCTGACTGCCGCGCAGTAGATCCGAGATCGCGCGCCGGGTGCGCCGCAGCGTCAGGTCCTGCAGGTACTCGCCGATGTTGAGCAGCCACAGCACGGTGAGCGCGACCACGTTCTCCCGCAGGACCAGGCTGGCGATGGTCGCCGCCGTCACCAGCGCATCGGTGCCGGCCCGCCCGGATCGGATCGAGCGCAGCGCGCCGCGCAGGAACGGGTAGCCCATGAAGACCGTGGCGCCGGTGGCGACCAGTTGGCCGCTGGGCCCGAGCAGCGGCGGCCGGGCGAACACGTAGCGGCGCAGGCCCAGCATCGCCAGCGCGGCGCCGCCGATCACCATGCGCAGCACATCGGTGTTGCGGATGTCCGCCGAGCGCGGCGTGCGGGCCGGAATCAGGTCGGCCGCGACGTCGGCCGCCGCCCGGATGGCCGCCAGGACCTCGTCGGTGTCGCACCGGTTGGGGGAGTACCAGACCACCACCGAGCCGGTGCGCGGGTAGGCGTGCACGGTGCGCACCCCGTTGACCCGCCCGGCCGTCTCCTCCACCGCCACCGCGCGCCGCGAGTCGCCGCGGACCCAGGGGGTGTGCACCCGCATCCGGCCGGCGGCGTCGGAGACGACGATCAGCTCTGCGCTGTTGGCGGCGCTCACGTCGCCGCGATCAGTGGTCATCAATGGTCATGGTCGTGCGCGACGGCCACCGCCGGCGGGGTGGTCTCCTCGCCGATGCGTTCGCGTGCCTCGGCGACGACGTCGGCCACCTTGAGGCGCGCCGACTCGGCGACCTCTTCGGCTCGCCGGGTGCCGCGCAGGCTCCACTCGGTGGCGGTCACCGCGGCTTCGTGCAGCGGAGCCTTCTCCAGCGCCTTGCGTGCCAGCTCGTAGGCACTGACCCCGACCAGCCCGGTGAACACCGTTCCGGCCGCCTTCGCCAGCAGTCCCTGTACCGCCATGAGTCATCCCCTCCGTGGGTCCGTCTTAGTCAGCGAGGGTATCAGCATATAAGCATCTATGCATGAATGCCAGGGGTGGTACGGCGGTGAAAATGCGGCGAGTGTGCGGTTCAGTACGCGACACGCCGGGTGGATGCGTACCAAACCGCGCACTCGACGGATAAGGCGTTTCAGCCCAGGGTGCGGGTCACCTTTTCGGTTTCGCGGCGACGGTCCTGGACGTCCGGGTCCGGATTGCCGACCTGCACCAGGGAGGCGCCCACGGCGAAGACCGCCAGCATGTTGTCGATCAGCTCGGCGGGGGTGCGCCAGCCGTTGGCCGACCACACCCGATCCGATGCCGTCAAACCCGTTGCGGCCGCCGCTTTCTCGCACAATGCCAGCACCTCGTCGGCGGACGAGCCGGCCAGGGCGGCGCCGGGGGAGCGCTCGGCGTCGAGGTGGTCGCCGTGCACCCGGACCGCCGTCGCATAGTCGGTGACGCCCACCGGCAGGTCCGCGGCCGGCCGGCCGAACGGATCCAGCGACGCCACCACGACTTCACCGCCGGTGCCGGCCACCGCCGCATCGGCCTCGTCGAGTCGCTCCGCGGTGCACAGGGCGATATCGGCGTCCCCGCCGGATTCCAGCGGTTCAGCGAGCCCCGACGCAGGAGAGGCGAAGCTGGGACCGCTGCGTGAACTCAGCAGCACCTCGGCGCCGATCCACCACACCCCGAACATCACCGCCGCGGTCTGCCAGTGCGCCGGCAGCAATACCGCCACCCGGGTGCCCGGACCGGCGCCGAGTTCATCACGCAGCAGGTTGCCGGTCTTGGCGGCCCAGTTCGCCAGGGTCGCCGCCGACAACTCGATGCGTTCGCCGGTGGCGTCGTCGTAGTAGGTGATCCGTGGTCCCACCGGATCGGCGCGCACGATCGGATCAAGGATCGCCGAGCTGAGGTTGGTCACCTCACCGACGTTAGTTCACGCATTGCGGGTCGCCGGAACCCGCGGTCAGAACCGGTGGTGGAGGCGCGATTTCGGGCAGTCCGGCGTCTTCGATGCCGGAGATGCCGGCCATCGTGGTGTAGCCCCCGCCGCCCAGACCCGAACCCGGCCCGGTGTAGTCGTCGGCCAGCACCACGCGCACCGCACCGGCGGGCACCGACTCGTTGGACACCACCGGCAGTCCGCCGAGATCCTTGGCCACCGCCTGCGCGCCGGGGTCATCGGTGCTGGCGGCCTGCACCTGGCTGGCGGCCACCCGGGCAGCCTCGTTGTTGCCGACCGAGCCGGTGCCGAAGCCCTTGGCCCGCAGCACCCCCGAGACCGCCGCGGCCAAGCCGTTGATGTCGGTGTCGTTGTAGACGCTGGCGGTGGTGTGCTCCGGTTCGTAGGCCAGCTGCTCGGTCTTGCCCTCGTCCTGGTCATGCAGCAGCCCGGCCACCCAGTCGGCCACCTGGCCCGGATCGACCCGGACCACACTCTGCATGCCGTCGTCGCTCCAGCCGGACTCCTCGAGCACCGGGATGGTGGCGAACGCGACTTTGCCGCCCGCCAGATCCTGCAGCTGGGTGATGAAATCCAGCACGTCCCAGCCCTCCGACAGCACCACCGACCGCTGCACCGCCGCCTGCAGCCGCGACAGGGTGGCCGGGCTCGACAGCGTCTTTCCGGAGATGACCTTGTGGGCCAGCGACGCCATCACCGCCTGCTGGCGGCGCACCCGGTCCAGGTCGCCGTGTGGCAGCTCGTGGCGCTGCCGCACGAAGCTCAACGCCTCCGCGCCGCCGAGCCGCTGCCAGCCGGCCGGGAAATTTGCGCCGGAGAGCTCTTCGTACACCGGCTCCCGCAGGCAGACGTCGACGCCGCCGAGCGCGTCGGTGATCAGCGAGAAGCCCAGCAGACCGATCTCGGCGTAATGGTCGACGGTGACCCCGGTCAGTTCGGCCACCGTCTGGATCAGCGCCTCCCGGCCGGCCTGGGTGCCGCGGGCCTGGGCCTGGATCGGGTCCATCCCGGTTTCGACGAACGCGTCGGCGGTCTCCAGCCGGGTGGCGCCGTAGACGCCGTTGATCTTGGTCTTGTCCAGTCCGGGCGCCGCCACGTAGGAGTCGCGGGGGATCGAGATCGCGGTGGCCGACTTCCCGTTGTTGGGGATGCGGACCAGGATGATGGTGTCGGTGTTGGTGGCGTCGTCGTCGCCGACCCGCAACGCCGCCAGCTCCTCCGGTGTCAGTGGGTTGCCGTGCGCGTCGGTGCGGCTGTCCATCCCGACCAGCAGGATGTCGACCGCGCCGTCGGATCCGCCTTGGCCCAGGGCCAGTGACGCGACGTGGAAGATGCCGTCTTCGAAGGACCGGACCTGGCTCCAGGCCACCCCGGTCCCCAGCACGATGACGACGGCTGCCACGGTCGCGATCACACGAATCACACGTTGCGCAGGCATCACAACAGGCTACTTGCGTCACTGCCGTATCGGCGGTAGCCGCGGTCGGCGTGCCAGACTTGGGCCGCCGGCGACGGCGCAGGGCCGAAGCGATGTGGAGGAGTGGCGGTTAAGTGACAGTGACCCGGATCGTCATCACCGGAGCCCGCGGCCAGGTCGGCCGTTTCCTGACCGGCCGCGCCGCCGAGGCGGGCCGAGACGTGCTGGCGCTGTCCTCGGCGCAGTGCGACATCACCGATCCCGACGCCGTCGACGCCGTCGACCTGCGCGCCGGGGACGTGCTGGTCAACTGTGCTGCCTATACCCAGGTCGACGCCGCCGAGACCGACACCGACCGCGCCCACGCCGTCAACGCCGCCGGGCCGGGCCACCTGGCCGCCGCCTGCGCGCGGGCCGGCGCCCGGTTGATCCACATCTCCACCGACTATGTCTTCGACGGTGACTTCGGCGGCGCCCCGCCGCGGCCGTACGAGCCGGGGGACCCGACCCGGCCGCTCAGTGTCTACGGCGAAACCAAACTGGCCGGCGAGCAGGCGGTGCTGGCGGGGTCACCGGACTCCCTGGTGGTGCGCACCGCCTGGGTCTACACCGGCGCCGCGGGCGGGTCGGACTTCGTCGCGGTGATGCGGGCCCGCGCCGAGACCGATGCGACAGTCGACATGGTCGACGACCAGATCGGCTCACCGACCTACGTCGGGGACCTGGCCGACGCGCTGCTGCGGCTGGCCGAGGCGTGGCCGGCCGCGCGACTGCTGCACGCCGCCAACGCCGGCGCGGCGAGCCGCTACGAACAGGCCTGCGCGGTGTTCACCGCGCTCGGCGCCGATCCCGGCCGGGTGCGTCCGGTCAGCAGCGCCGCCAACCCGCGCCCGGCGGCCCGGCCGGCCTACTCCGCGTTGTCGGGGGTCGACTCGGCGCGGGCCGGCCTGACGCCGCTGCGCCCATGGCGCGATGCGTTGGCCGCCGCAGTGGCCAGATAGCCTCTACGCCGTGAGTGAGGCCCTGCCGGTGGTGACGGTGACCTATTCGCCGGGATGGCATCTGGACCGCTTCCTGGCATCTTTGTCCTTGGCCACCGACCGCCCGGTGCAGGTGGTGATGGCTGACAACGGCTCGACCGACGGTGCGCCGCAGGAAGCCGTACAGCGCTATCCCAATGTCGAACTGCTGGTCACCGGGGCGAACCTGGGTTATGGGGGAGCGGTCAACCGGGCGGTGTCCAAGCTCGCCGGCAACGACGAATGCGGTGAATTCCTTATCGTGGCCAATCCCGACGTGCAGTGGGGGCCGGGCAGCATCGACGCGCTGCTGGAGGCGGCCGCCCGCTGGCCGGACGCGGCCACGCTGGGCCCGCTGATCCGCGATCCCGACGGCTCGGTGTACCCCTCGGCGCGGCAGCTGCCGAGCCTCGTCCGCGGCGGCATGCACGCCGTCATCGGCCCGCTGTGGCGGAACAACCCGTGGTCGCGCGGTTACCGGCAGGAACGTCTGGAACCCAGCGAACGCCCGGTGGGGTGGCTGTCGGGTGCCTGCCTACTGGTGCGCCGGGCCGCCTTCGACGCGATCGGCGGCTTTGACGAGCGCTACTTCCTCTACATGGAAGACGTGGATCTGGGAGACCGGCTGGGCCGGGCCGGCTGGCTCAACGTCTACGTTCCGGGGGCCGAAGTGCTGCACCAGAAGGGTCACGCCACCGGCAAGGACCCGGCGGCCAACCTGGCGGCGCACCACCGCAGCACCTACACCTATCTGGCCGACCGGCACACCGGATGGTGGCGAGCGCCGCTGCGCGCGGCCATGCGGGGGGCGCTGGCGGTGCGCTCACACCTGGCGGTGCGAAACGCTCGCCGCAAACTGACGAGGGGACGCCCGTGACACTCAGCCAAGTCGACGCCGTCGTCCTGGTCGGCGGCAAAGGCACCCGGCTGCGGCCGCTGACGCTGTCGGCGCCCAAGCCGATGCTGCCGACCGCCGGCCTGCCCTTCGTGACGCACCTGCTGTCGCGGATCGCTGCGGCCGGCATCGAGCACGTCATCCTCAGCACCTCCTACAAGCCGGCGGTGTTCGCGCAAGAATTCGGCGACGGGTCCGCGCTGGGCCTGCAGATCGACTACGTGACCGAGGACGAGCCGCTGGGCACCGGCGGCGGCATCGCCAACGTCGCGCCCAAGCTGCGCCACGACACCGCGATGGTGTTCAACGGCGACGTGCTCTCCGGGGCGGACCTGGCCGAGCTGTACGCCTACCACCGTGAGCATCAGGCGCAGGCCACCCTGCATCTGGTACGGGTGGGCGACCCGCGCGCATTCGGGTGTGTGCCCACCGACGACGGCCGGGTCACCGCATTCCTGGAGAAGACCGAGGACCCGCCCACCGACCAGATCAACGCCGGCTGCTACGTGTTGTCCCGCAACGTCATCGACCGCATTCCGCGCGGCCGGGCGGTCTCGGTGGAGCGCGAGGTGTTCCCGGCGCTGTTGTCGGACGGGGACTTCAGCGTCTACGGCTACGTCGACACCAGCTACTGGCGCGACATGGGCACCCCGGAGGACTTCGTGCGCGGCTCGGCGGATTTGGTGCGCGGCATCGCGCCGTCACCGGCGCTGGGCGGCCGGCGCGGCGAGTCGCTGGTGCACGACGGTGCCGCGGTGGCGCCGGGCACGGTGCTGATCGGCGGCACGGTCGTCGGTCGGGGCGCCGAGATCGGCCCCGGCGCGCGGCTGGACGGAGCGGTGATCTTCGACGGCGTGAAGGTCGAGGCGGGCAGCGTGATCGAACGCTCGATCATCGGGTTCGGGGCCCGGATCGGGCCGCGGGCACTGATCCGCGACGGGGTGATCGGCGACGGCGCCGACATCGGGGCGCGCTGCGAACTACTGCGCGGGGCGCGGGTGTGGCCGGGGGTGTCGATTCCGGACTGCGGGATCCGCTACTCCAGCGACATCTGAACCCAGTTCTCCCGCTGACACTGCGCTCAGGGCGCACCCTTCTCGAACTTTTCCGCCATACGCGCAGTGTCAACGGGCGCGGCTATCCGCGACCGCCCGCCCCACCAGATACCGCAGCGCGTCGTCGGCATCCGGCGGCAGCGCGTCGACCGGCCACCAGCGCAGGTCGACCGATTCGGCACTGATGCCGATCTGCGCGCCGGCCGGTGCGTGCGCCACGAACTGCAGGTCCAGATGCCGGGTGGGAATCCCCAGCGAGCAGGTCACCGGATGCACGTGCACGGCCGCCAGCCGCGGGTCGAGCCGCAGCCCGGCGATACCGGACTCCTCGGTGGCCTCCCGCAAGGCGGCGGCGACGATGTCGGCGTCGGAGACCTCGCAGTGCCCGCCCAGTTGCAGCCAGCGGCCGACCCGCGGGTGCAGCGTCAGCAGCGCCCGCTCACCGGTGTGGTCGAGCACCAGCGCCGAGGCGGTGATGTGGCCGGGCACGCATTCACGCGCACACGCATCGGGCCGGGCGGCCAGGAACGCCAGCACCGCGTGGCGCAGCGCGTCCTGCCCCGAATCCGGTGCGGCCCAGCCCGTCAGCGCCTCGACGGCGGAGTCGTGCGTGCTCACCGACGTACCAGCAGGTCATCGACGGCGGCCGGCGGGCGCGGCTCGGGCGGCTCGGTGGCGTATCCGATGGCGATGGCGCCCAACGGTTCCCAATCCGCCGGCAGATCCAGCTCGGCCCGTACCAATTCCGGTGTGAAGATGGTGGAGCCGATCCAGCAACTGCCCACGTCGCGCACCGCCAGCGCCACCAGCAGTGCCTGGACGGCGGCGCCGACCGCGACGGTGAACATGGTCTGCTCGGCGGCGGTGCGGACCGCGTCGGGATAGTGGTGGGCGCCGTCGGGCACCATCACCGGGATCACGACCTCGGGCGCGTCGTAGAGGATCCGGCCGCGGGCGACCCGGGCCTCGACGGCCTCGGGGGACTTGCCGTCGCCGGTCAGGTCGGCGCGCCACTTGTCGGCCATGGCGTCGAGCAGCCGGGTGCGCACGCCCGGGCTCTGCAGCCAGACGAACCGCGCCGGCCGGGTGTGGTGTGGCGCCGGGGCGGTCAGCGCTTCGGCGATGGCATCGCTGATCGTCTCGGCCGGCACCGGTTCGGGGGAGAACGCGCGCACCGAGCGGCGCAACAGCTGGGCTTGCCGGCGCCCGGCCTCGATGGCCTCGGCGGTGCCGAGCCAGAACAGGTCCTCGGGACCGGAGCGCACCAGCGCGGCCGCGGTGGATCCGTTGTCGGGGCTGACGACACCGCGCACCACCGCCACCGGGACATCGGTGAGCTTGCCCTTGACCAGATCGGCGGCCGCCGCCAGTTCGTCGGCGACGGCCACCTCGGTGACCACCAGAGCATTGCCGTGCCGGTCGACCGCGCCGGCGTAGCCGTTGAGCACGGTCAGGCCCGCTGCCCCGATCGCGACGTCGATCTGCCCGTGGCGCCAGGCGCGGCCCATGGTGTCGGTGATCAGCACCGCGACCTCGACACCGAGCCGCTCGGCCAACCGGGCGCGCAACTTGGCAGCGCTGCCGTCGGGATCCACCGGCAGCAGCGCCAGTTCGTCGGAGCCGACGTTGGAGCCGTCCACGCCGGCGGCGGCCTGCACCAGGCCGAGCCGATTCTCGGTGATCCAGGTGCGGCCCTTGCGGGCCAGCACGCGCACCGCCTCGGCCTCGACCAGTTGGCGGCGCAGCGCGTCACGCGCTTCGGGGTCGTGGGGCGCCGGAACGATACGGCCCTCGCACTTGGAGACCACCTTGCTGGTGACGACCACGATGTCGCCGTCGGCCAGCCACGGTGCGGCCTGCGCCAGCGCGGCCGCCAGATCGTCACCCGGCCGGAACTCGCCCATGCCGGTGACCGGCAGGATCTCCACCTTGGCGGCACTGCCGTGCTCGGTCATGCCACGCCCGCGAGATCCAGCCCGGCGCGCACCATCTCGCCCGTCGCCGCCGGGTCGGTCATCAGCAGCGGAGCGCTGCGCACCGTGACGCCGGCAAGCTCGTCGGTGGTCTGCTCGCCCTCGTGCACCAGCCAGTAGTCGAGGATCCCGGTCCCGCTGCGCGCCCCGTAGTGGTGACCCACGGCGTGCGCGCTGGACTCCAGGCCGATCACACTCAGGCAGGTGTCGGCCATGCCGCGCAACGGCTTTCCGGCGATGATCGGCGAGTAGCCGACCACCGGTGCCGGGGTGGACCGCAGCGCTGCCCGGATGCCGGGAACGGCCAGGATGGCGCCGATGCTCACCACCGGATTCGACGGCGCCAAGAGCACGATGTCGGCGTCGGCGACGGCCTCGAGGACTTGCGGTGTGGCGTTGGCCTTCTCGGCGCCCACGAAGCCGAACCCGTGCGTGGGGACCTCGGCGCGGTAGCGCACCCACCACTCCTGGAAGTGGATCGCACGCTGGGTGTCGTCGGCGGGATCGGTAATCACGACATGGGTTTCGCAGCTGTCGTCGGTGACCGGCAGCAGCCTCGCGCCGGGCTGCCAGCGGTCGCAGAGCGCCGCGGTCACCTCCGTCAGCGGGTAGCCGCCACGCAACGCCTGGGTGCGCACCAGATGGGTGGCGAGGTCGCGGTCGCCGAGACCGAACCAGTCCGGTTGCATGCCGTAGCGGGCCAACTCCTCCATCGCGTGCCAGGTCTCGTCGCGGTGACCCCAACCGCGCTCGGGGTCCACCCCGCCGCCCAGGGTGTACATGCAGGTGTCCAGGTCCGGGCAGATGCGCACGCCGTGCATCCAGGCGTCGTCGCCGACGTTGACGACCGCGGTAAGCTCATGCGCCGCCGCGTCGGCGTCGCCGAACCGGCCCAGGCCCAGCAATTTCTGGACGCCGAGCAGGAACTTCGCGCCGCCGACCCCGCCGACGAGAACCGTGACCTTCACAGCGCACGACAGTACCGTTGGCGTGGATGCGACCGGTGTGCCGGACCGCCCCAGCGGCCGCGCAACCGCCCCGGTAAGACACGCCGAAACGGGGGTGTGGGGTAGATGACACGGACTCGCCGGTCTCGGACACGTCCGAAATCGGTCACGAGATGGTAAGGAATTTCGCCATTCGGCTTGACCGGACCAGTCAACCCGTGTCTAATCACATCAGTGTCATTTCCCGGTTGGCCAGCCGATTCCGGTGTCGCAGACCGAGATTCGATCACATGTTCGAATTGGGATGGTGAACATCGCAATACGGGCGACACATCAGAATCGCGCAACCAGGTGAGGAGGCGGAGCATGTCCTATGAGCACCTTTGGGGCGTAATGGGAGCGACACCGCATGCCAATACCGGATTTACGACACCAGCAGAGGTCGAACCGGCGCCCAGCCGGCCACACCTGAGCCTTGTCCCCGAGCTCGACGACTACGACGAGTTCGACCCGTTCGACCCCGCTTCGGCCACCAATGAGCAGTGGCAGGACCGCGCGCTGTGCGCGCAGACCGACCCCGAGGCCTTCTTCCCGGAGAAGGGCGGGTCCACCCGCGAGGCCAAGAAGATCTGCCAGCGGTGCTCGGTGCGCAGCGAGTGCCTGGAATACGCGCTGGCGCACGACGAGCGTTTCGGCATCTGGGGCGGCCTGTCCGAGCGTGAGCGCCGTCGCCTCAAGCGCGGCATCATCTGAGCGCGTCGAACACGCCCGCTAGTCCTCGATCGTCGGGTCGATGACGGTGGGTTCGACATCCAAGTACGTGGCGACCTGAGCCACCAGGATTTCATGCAATAAATCGCCGAGCTCGACGCTGTCATTGGCGCGTTGTTCTATCGGCTTGCGGAACAACAATATTCGCGCCCGCGTCGGGTTACCCCGGACATCGACCCCGGCAGGTATCAAGCGGGCCAGCGGAATCGGCCCGTCGGCGACCACCTCCGGGGGCCACTGCACACTGTCGGGATCTTTGGCGGCGATCCGGGGAATCTCGTCGACCGCGACGTCGAGCGCCGACAGTCGTTGCTTCCAGCGTTGCTCGATGGGCTCATAGGCCTCCAGCACCGCCATGTCGAACCGTTCGGCCCGGGTGCGCCAGCCGGGCACGGTCGGCGGCAGCAGCGGCCCGCGGGGTTCGCGGCCGCGCCATAGGCGACGCGTGGCGATCACGGAAGAAGATGGTAACGGTTGCGCATAGGGTGCCCACCCGTTGCGCGTGTCCGGCGCCGCCGGGCTGCGCGGCCACGATAGCCTCACGAGCGTGAACGTTCCCCGCCGCTGCTGTCGGCCAGGGTGTCCGCACTATGCGGTGGCGACGCTGACGTTCGTCTACTCGGACTCCACCGCCGTGGTCGGCCCCCTGGCGACCGCCGCCGAGCCCCATTCGTGGGACCTGTGTTTCAGCCACGCCGGCCGGATCACCGCCCCGCGGGGCTGGGAGCTGGTCCGTCACCCCGGCCCGTGGGTGTCCCCCGAGGAGGACGATCTGATCGCGCTCGCCGAAGCGGTGCGGGAGGGCCAGTCCGGACCGGCCGGACCGGCGAAGGGATGGTATCCGCAGACCGGCCCGGCGGATTCCGGTTCCCGGGGCGCGTCCACGGGCACTCCCGGCGGCGGCGTGCTGGCGCCGCCCGGACCGCCCGGCAAGAGCAACGGCAGGCGCCGCGGCCACCTGCGCGTGTTGCCGGACCCGTCGGACTGATCGCAGGTTCCGGGCTAGGCTTGAGCGTCAAGCGTCCACTTCGTCAGGAGCCCTGTCCATGTCTCGGCCCGCTGCGGCTGTCCACCGTGTGATCAAGGCGTACGACGTACGTGGCCTGGTCGGTTCGGAGATCGATGAATCCCTGGTCGCCGAGGTCGGCGCTGCGTTCGCCCGGCTGATGACCGACGAGGGCGCCCGGCAGGTGGTGATCGGCCATGACATGCGGGACAGTTCGCCTCCGTTGTCGGCGGCGTTCGCCGAGGGGGTGATCGCCCAGGGCCTCGACGTGATCCGGATCGGGCTGGCCTCCACCGACCAGCTCTACTTCGCCTCCGGGTCGCTGGACTGCCCGGGAGCGATGTTCACCGCCAGCCACAATCCGGCCGCCTACAACGGCATCAAGCTGTGCCGGGCGGGCGCCAAGCCGGTCGGCGCCAACTCCGGCCTGGACCGGATCCGTGATGAGCTGATCGCCGGGGTGGCGCCCGACGCGGGCCGGGCCGGAGCCCGCGGGACCGTCTCCGATCGCGACGTGCTGGCCGACTATGCGGCGTTCCTGCACTCCCTGGTCGACATCTCCGGCGGGCGCCCGCTGCGGGTGGCCGTGGACGCCGGCAACGGCATGGCCGGCCACACCGCGCCGGCGGTGTTCGGTTCGGTGCAGGCGATCACGTTGCTGCCGCTGTATTTCGAGCTCGACGGGAACTTCCCCAACCACGAGGCCAACCCGCTGGACCCGGCCAACCTCACCGACCTGCAGGCCTTCGTCCGCGACAACGGTGCTGACATCGGGCTGGCCTTCGACGGTGACGCCGACCGGTGCTTCGTGGTCGACGAGCGCGGCGAGCCGGTCGCTCCGTCGGCGGTGACCGGCCTGGTCGCGGCCCGCGAGTTGGCTCGCGAACCCGGCGCGACGGTGATCCACAACCTGATCACCTCCCGCGCGGTCGCCGAACTGGTGGCCGAGCGCGGCGGCACGCCGCTGCGGTCGCGGGTCGGGCACTCCTATATCAAGGCCGTGATGGCCGAGACCGGCGCCATCTTCGGCGGGGAACACTCGGCGCACTACTACTTCCGGGACTTCTGGGGGGCCGACTCGGGGATGCTGGCAGCGCTGCATGTGCTGGCCGCGCTCGGCGAGCAGCAGCGGCCGCTCTCCGAGCTGACCGCCGACTACCAGCGGTACGCGGCCTCCGGCGAGATCAACTACACCCTGGCCGAAGGCGTCGACGCGCAGGCCTACGCGGACGCGGTGGTGGCGTCGTTCGGGGAGCAGGCGTCCGTCGACCATCTCGACGGGGTGACCGTCGACCTGGGCGGAGGCAGCTGGTTCAACCTGCGCAGCTCCAACACCGAACCGCTGCTGCGGCTCAACGTGGAGGGCCCCGATTCGGCCGCCGTCGAGGCGGTGGTGGCCCGGGTCGGCGAACAGGTGGAGGCCGTCACCGCCGCCGAGAAGTCACGGTCGTGAACGCGTTCTCCGGATCCTTCTCCTCCACCGTCGATCTCGACGACGCCGAGGCGTTGCTGGCCGCTGACCACGACGGGGCGCTGTGGGCTGCGTCGATGGCCGGGGCGCAGGTGCGCGCCACCGCCGCCGCGGTCGCCGAGGGCGCCCTGGACACGGTGCGCAGCGACATCCGGGACTATCCGGCGCGCACCGTGATCTGGGTGTCGACCCGCGGCGCGGCGGCGACGGCGGGAAGCCTGCTGGCCGCGGCCCGCGGGGATTCGGCTCGCGAACCGCTGGTGCAGGCCGGCGAGGCGCCGGCCTGGATGGGGGCGCTGGACGTGCTGGTCGTCGCCGGTGACGACCCCGGAGATCCCGCGCTGGTCGCCGCGGCCGCCGCCGGGGTGCGGCGCGGCGCACGGGTGGTGGTGGCCGCTCCCTACCAGGGCCCGCTGCGCGATGCCACCGCCGGCCGTGTCGCGGTGCTCGAGCCGCGGGTCGGGGTCCCGGACGAGTTCGGGCTGCCCCGCTACCTGGCCGCCGGGCTCGCCGTGCTGGAGGCCGTGGAGCCGGGGAATCCGGCCGCGCAGATCGACCTCGGTGTACTGGCCGACGAACTGGATGCCGAGGCCCTGCGCAACAGCGCCGGACGCGAGCTGTTCACCAACCCGGCCAAGATCCTGGCGGACCGGATCGTCGGCCGCGCCGTCGCCCTGGCCGGTGACTGCGCGGCGTCGCTGGCGCTGGCCCGGCACGGTTCGGCGATGATGCTGCGGATCGGGGGGACCGCGGTGGCCGCCACCGGGCTGGCCGACGCGGTGAGCGCGCTGCGCGCCCGGGACGCGGCCGGCGCCGGTGGATCCGCTGATATTTTTCATGACGAGCAGATCGACGGGCCGGCTGCCGAGCGGCTGCGGGTGCTGGCCTTGGCACTGTCGTCCGAGCGGACGGTGGTGGCGGCCCGGATCAGTGGGCTCCACGATGTCGACCTCGTCGGCGCGGGGGATGTGCCGCTGACACCGGGGGCAGCGGAGGAGACGTCGGCGCCGGCGGCTGTGCCGGCGCCGGCCGGGGCGGGCCGGGCCGAACAACAGCTTGCGGTACTGGCCGTGCGGTTGGAGATGGCCGCCGCCTATGTGCGACTTTTACGAGGTTGACGGGAACAGTGGAACCACTACGCGGCGCGATACGGACCTACGCCTGGGGATCGAGGACCGCCATCGCCGAGTTCACCGGGCGGCCGGTCCCGGCGGCGCATCCGGAGGCCGAGCTGTGGCTGGGCGCCCACCCCGGCGACCCGGCCTGGCTGGACACCGCCACCGGCGAGGTGTCGCTGCTGGAGGTCTTGACCGCCGACTGGAAGGGCCAGCTCGGTCCGGTGGCCCACACCCGCTTCGGTGACCGGCTGCCGTTCCTGGTCAAGGTGCTCGCCGCCGACGAGCCGTTGTCCCTGCAGGCCCACCCCAGCGCCATGCAGGCGATCGAGGGCTACGAGCGCGAAGAGCGGCTCGGGGTGCCGGTGTCCTCACCGATCCGCAACTACCGCGACACCAGCCACAAACCCGAACTGCTGGTGGCGCTGCAGCCGTTCGAGGCGCTGGCCGGCTTCCGCCCCGCGGCCCGCACCATCGAGTTGTTGCGCGCGCTGGCGGTATCGGACCTCGATCCGTTCATCGACCTGCTCGGCGGCTCTCCCGACGGTGCCCCTACAGAAGTCGCCCAGTCCGACGCCGACGGGCTGCGGGCACTGTTCACCACCTGGATCACCGCGCCCCAGCCCGATCTCGACGTCCTGGTGCCCGCGGTGCTCGAGGGGGCCATCCAATACCTGCATTCGGAAGCCGGCGAGTTCGCCGCCGAGGCCAAGACCGTGCTCGAACTCGGTGAGCGCTACCCGGGCGACGCCGGCGTGCTGGCCGCGCTGCTGCTCAACCGGATCAGTCTGGCGCCCGGCGAGGCCATCTTCCTGGCCGCCGGCAACCTGCACACCTACCTGCAGGGTGTCGGGCTGGAGGTGATGGCCAACTCCGACAACGTGCTGCGGGGCGGCCTGACCCCCAAGCACGTCGACGTGCCCGAACTGTTGCGGGTGCTGGACTTCACCCCGACCACCGAGGAGGCGCTGCGGCCGGCGATCCACTGCGACGGGCCCGAGGTGGTCTACCAGACCCCGGCCGAGGAGTTCGCGGTGTCACGGTTGACGCTCGACGGCGCCCACCTCGGTCATGAGCTGGACGCCCCGGCCCACCACGACGGCCCGCAGATCCTGCTGTGCACCGAGGGCTCGGTCACCGTGCACGCCAAGTCGGGGAGCCTGACCCTGCGCCGCGGCGAGTCGGCCTGGGTGCCCAGCGACGACGGGCCGATCCGACTGCGGGCCGAGCAGCAGGCCGTGCTGTTCCGGTCGACGATAGGTCTGTGAGTGTCCACCTCCGGTAGCACCCGGGCGATCCTGGCGGCGCTGCTGGCCAACGCCGGGATCGCGGTCGCGAAGTTCACCGGGTACGTGATCACCGGCAGCGCCGCCATGCTCGCCGAGGCGGTGCACTCGGTGGCCGACACCTCCAACCAGGCGCTGCTGCTGTTCGGCCAGCGGGCCGCCGCCAGGGCCCCCGACGAGCTGCATCCGTTCGGGTACGGCCGCAGCCGCTACTTCTGGTCGTTCGTGGTGGCGCTGGTGCTGTTCAGCCTGGGCTCGATGTTCGCGCTGTACGAGGGCTACAAGAAGGTCCACCACCCGGTCGAGTTGAGTTCGCCGGTGGTGGCGATCGTGATCCTGGTGGTGGCGATCGGCATGGAGACGTTCAGTTTCCGCACCGCGGTGGTCGAGTCCCGGCCGTTCAAGGGCGAGGCCAGCTGGCTGCGGTTCCTGCGCACCTCGCGCACCCCGGAACTTCCGGTGGTGCTGCTGGAGGACACCGCCGCGTTGATCGGCCTGGTGCTGGCGCTGATGGGCGTGGGCTTGAGTGTGGTCACCGGCAACCCGGTGTGGGACGGCGTGGCCACCTTGGGCATCGGCGTGCTGCTGGGCGTCGTCGCGGTGTTCTTGATGGTCGAGATGCACAGCCTGCTGATCGGGGAGGGCGCCACGGTCGCCGAGGACCGGGCCATCCGCGCGGCGCTGGAGCAGACCCGGAACGTGACCCGGCTGATCCACATCCGCACCCTGTACCTGGGGCCCGACGAGATGCTGGTGGGCGCCAAGATCGCACTGCATCCGCAGCTGGATCTGGCCGCCGTCGCCGACACCATCGACGATGCCGAAGCCAACGTCCGCAGGGCGGTACCGGCAGCCCGGCTGATCTACCTCGAACCCGACCTGGACCGCAGCGCTGTGCCAGACTCGCGGCAGCAGAAAGGTTGATCGCTTTGTCCAGCTTCTCCTACCGGCAGCTCACCGCGGCCTGCCAGGCCGGCGGTGCCAGCACGCTGAGCGTGAACACCGAACTGGCCCCCGCCGGCGGGCCGCACGTCGCGATCAGCCCGGCCCACCGCGCCGGACGTGGCCCGGCGGCCCTCGCCCACGAGACCCGGCTGATCGACGGCGCTCCGACCACGTCGGTGATCGTCGACGACAACCAGAGCCAGATCCAGCGGGTGGAGGCCGCGATCCTGCAGGGCATCCGCGATCAGCATCCGGTACTGGGCCGGGTGCCGCGGCTGGAGGTGTCCTACGAAGGCGGCCGGACGGTCTACACCGATCTTGAGCTGCCGCAACGGATTTTCGACGGCCACTTCTTGACCGGCTCGATCGGCGGCAAGCCGGCGATCGCCCACCCGGCCTACCGGGCCGCGCGCGAGAGCACTCCCGAGAATGCTCGCGCGGTGGCCGAGTTGAGCCCGGGCAGCCTGGTTTTCGGTGCGATCGACGCCGCCCGCGGCACCGGCCAGAGCCGCTTCCGCGGCGTGTTGTCCGGCGAGATCATCGGCGTGCTCGTCGACGGCGCGCCGGCGGATGCGCGCGCCGCGGCCGATTCCGGTGTCTGCTGCAGCCGCATCATTCGCACCCAGGTGCTGAGCTTCGCCGCGCTGCGGCAACTGCGCTTCGACTGCGGGATCGCCGGGGACGAGGCCGGTCGGGCGCTGCTGGCCGCCTACGCGCTGGCCGGTTTGGCGCGCTCGAATGCCGAGTTGAGCATCCGGGCCAACTGCGATCTGGTCGAGACCGGCCCCACGACGCTGAGTCTCGACGCCCGCGACGGCGAATTCGTCGAGTTGGCCGCGCTGTCGATCGAGCAGGCCGACGAACTGCTGGAGCGCGCGCTCATCGAGGCCTACCGGGAGGCCGACATCACCTGGCGCGGCCAGGTTTTGCGCGTCACCGGCAACGCCGGGGCCTACGCCGCGGCTCAGAACGGGGGAGTGGCCCAGGAAGCGCCGGACGCGCACGAGCCGCGCCGGTTCCGGCTGCCGCACTTCATCGCCGAGCGGCGGCTCAGCCCGCGGCGCTGAGCAGCAGCCGGGCCGACTTCTCCAACCGGTCGGCGATCTGCTGGTAGGAGCCGTACCCCATGCCGGCCCGCACCAGCGCTCCCGAGTAGAGCAGTTCCAGGGAATCGACCAGGTCCGGTTCGTCGCGGGGGCCGATCGCGGTGGCCAGCCGGTCGTGGATCTCGGTACCGATCCGGCGGCGCAGATGCTCGACGTCGGGGTCGCTGCCGAGCAGCGCAGCGGTGACCGCACCGGCCAACTCGGCCTCGTCGGCGACCAGCAGCGCGATGTGGCGCAGCACGGTGACGACCCGGACCGTGCGGTCGGGGGAATCGACCGTCGGGGCTGGTGCCAGGGCCAGCCGGCGCCAGAAGATCTCGGCGACCAGGTGCTCTTTTGACGAGAAGTACGTGTAAGCGGTTGCGGCGCCGATCCCGGCCTCGGCGGCCACCATGCGAATCGTCAGGCCGGAGAATCCCTCCCGGCCCAGCACCGTCATCGCGGCGCGACTCAGCCGCTCGACGGTGTCCGCCTGTTTGGCCGTCAGCCGACGACGCGTCGACTCCCGAGCCACCGGACTGGACACATGTCCGGACGCTACTACAACAGCGTGGGCGACGCTAGCGTAGTTTGCCTGCATGGCATCTGATGAGACCCAGCGACTGTTCGCCCTGGCCGAGCAGGTGACCGGCTTCATGCCCGAGGACGAGGGCCGGGCGCTGCACCGGGCCGCGGTCGATGCGCTCGACGGCGGTGTGGCGGTGGAGATCGGCACCTACTGCGGCAAATCCACCGTGCTGCTCGGCGCTGCGGCGCAGCAGCGCGACAGTGTGCTCTACACCGTCGACCACCATCACGGATCCGAGGAGCACCAACCGGGCTGGGAGTACCACGACGTCACCATGGTCGACCCGCACAGCGGCCGGTTCGACACGCTGCCGGCGTTCCGGCGCACCCTCGATCAGGCCGGCCTGGACGACACCGTGGTGGCGGTGGTGGGCAAGTCCAGTGTGGTGGCCCGGGGCTGGCGCACTCCGCTGCAGCTGCTGTTCATCGACGGCGGCCACAGCGAGGCGGCCGCGCACCAGGACTTCGACGGCTGGGCGCGCTGGGTTGACCGCGGCGGCGTGCTGGTGATCCACGACGTCTTCCCCGATCCGGCCGACGGCGGGCGGGCCCCCTACCAGATCTATTGCCGGGCAATCGAAAGCCGGCAGTTTGAACAGGTGGCGGAGTCGGGGTCGCTGCGGGTGCTGCGGCGTGCGTCCGGTGCTGCCGGCGACGGCGTCTAGCGCGGCAGTCCGGCGCAGGCGCAGTCGTAGTCGCCTTCCAGTCCGCGGGGCAGGTCGGCGCCGCGGAAGATGCCGGCGCCGGCCGTGGTGTCCGACAGCGCGTCGGCGGCCAGGATCACCGCGGCCCCGGTCCAGGTGGTGCGCTCCACCGGCCAGCGTTTCCCGTCGGTGAAAACCAGTCCGGTCCAATAGGATCCGTCCGCCTCACGCAGGTGCTGCATCGCGGCGAGCTGGGTGCGGGCCGCATCGGCCCGGCCCATCGTGTCCAAAGCCAGGACCAGTTCACATGTTTCGGCGCCGGTGACCCACGGCCGATCGTCGACGCACCGGATACCCAGGCCGTCGACGACGAAGGCGTCCCAGCGCGCGGCGATCCGTTCATCGGCCGCCGGGCCGCGCAGTGCCCCGGTGAGCACCGGGTAGTACCAGTCCATCGCGTGATGCGGCTTCTCGGTGAACGCGCCGGGGTGCGCGGTGATCGCGTGCCCGAGCCGGCCCAGCGCCACCTCCCACTCGGGTTGCGGCGCACCGAGATAGTCGGCGAGGGCGAGTGCGCAGCGGATGCTGTGGTAGATGCTGGCGCATCCGGTCAGCAACGCCTCGGGGACCGGACCGGCCGGTGACGCCGCCCAGCAGATCTCCCCGGAACCCCGCTGCAGTCCCAGCACGAAGTCGATCGCGGCCGCCACCGTGGGCCACATCGCCGCGGCGAACGGCCGATCTCCGGTGACCAGCACGTGGTGCCAGACCCCGGTGGCGATGTAGGCGCAGAAGTTGCTGTCGCTGTTGGCGTCCTCGATCTCACCGGCGCGCAACTGAATCGGCCACGACCCGTCGGCGCGCTGGGAATCCCGGGACCAGTCGAACGCCGCGCGGGCCGGCTCGATCAGTCCGGCCGCGGTGAGCGCCATCGCGCATTCGACGTGATCCCACGGGTCGGTGTGACCGGTGGCCGACCACGGGATCGCCCCGGAGGACTCCTGCACCGCGGCGATCGAGGCCGCGGTCTGGCGGCACTGCTGCGGGGTGAGCACACCGGGAACGCCCGGCGCGCCGGTCTCAGCGGAGCGCACGGGTTCTCGCCGGGTCGGTGAAGTCGGCCTTGGTGAAATATAACGCGACGCTTTTGCCGACCACCGGATTGAGCACCGCCTCGGCGACCCGGGTGGCCGACGGCCGCGACACCATGTCCCAGACCAGCAGTTTGTGGTAGGCCGACACCAGCGGATGATCCGGTTTATCGACCCCCACAGCGCATTTGAGCCACCAGAACGGTGCGTGCAGCCCGTGCGCGTGATGCGATCCGGTGAACCGCAGCCCGGCCCCGGTGATCTTGTCGCGCAACGCCGATGCCCGGTAGATCCGGATGTGACCGCCCTCGTTGCTGTGGTACTCCTCGGAGAGCAGCCAGCAGACCTGTTCGGGCAGCCAGCGGGGCACGCTCACCGCCAGCGTGCCGCGGTCGGCGAGCACCCGGATCAGCTCGGCGATCGCCGCACCGTCGGCCGGGATGTGCTCGAGGATCTCCGAGGCGATCACGACATCGAAGGCGCCGTCGGGGTAGGGCAGTGCCAGGGCGTCGCCGACCACTGCGCGGGCCGTCGCGCTCGCCGGGGCCTCTCCGGCCTCGGCCATTGCGGTGAACATGGTTGCCACACCGTCGATCTCGTCGGCATCCTGGTCGAACGCGATGATGTCGGCGCCACGGCGGTAGGCCTCGAACGAGTGCCGTCCGGCGCCGCAGCCCACGTCGATCACCGTCGTCCCGGGACCGATCCCCAGCCGGTCGAAGTCCACGGTCAGCACGTTGCCGCGCTCCGTTCGATGGCGTCGCGGTAGACCGCGACGGTCGCCGCGGCGACGGCCGGCCAGCTGTAGACATCCAGGGCTCGACGGCGGCCCGCCGCACCGAGCCGGTGGCGCCGGTCGGGATCGTCGAGCAGCGCGCCCAGTGCGCGCGTCAGCGCCGCCGCGTCGCCGGGCGGCACCAGCTGCGCGCAGACCCCGTCGTCGCCGAGCACCTCGGGCAGGGCGCCGGCCCGGCTGGCCACCACCGGGGTGCCGCTGGCCATCGCCTCGACCGCCGGCAGCGAGAACCCCTCGTAGAGCGAGGGGATGCAGACCAGTTCGGCAGAGGCCAACACCTCCGCCAGTTGCGCGTCGGTCAGGCCGCTGGAGACCGTCACGATGTCGGCGATGCCGAGTTCGGCGATGAGCTTCTCGGTCAGCCCGCCCCGCTCCAGCTTGGCCACCAGTTGCAGCTCCACGTCACGCTCGGTGCGCAGCTTCGCCACCGCCGCCAGCAGATGGGCCACCCCCTTGAGCGGCACGTCGGCGCTGGAGATCGCCACGATGCGCCCGGAGACCCGCGGTTGCTCGCGAGGCCGGAACACCTCGGTGTCCACCCCCAGCGGCACCACCTTGAGCCGAGCCGGATCCAGCTCGAAGTCGTCGGCGATGTCGGCGGCCGAGGTGCTCGAGACGGTCAGCAGCTCGGGGAGCCGGCGGGCAACCCGCTTCTGCATCTCGGCGAAGCCGTACCAGCGGTGCACCGCCGGTTTGCGCCACCAGGGCGCGGCGGCCAGGTCCAGCCGCCGGTCGCGGGTGATCGGGTGGTGCACGGTGGCCACCACCGGCAACCCGGTCGCGGCGATCCGCAGCAGGCCGGTGCCGAGGCACTGGTTGTCGTGGACGACGTCGAAGTCGTCGCGGCGGGCGGCCAGCAGCCGGGCGGCACGCAGGCTGAAGGTGCGCGGCTCAGGGAACCCGGCGGTCCACATGGTGGTCAGCTCCAGCAGGTCGATGCCACTGCGGATCTCGCTGGGCCGCGGCACCCGGAACGGGTCCGGTTCGCGGTACAGGTCCAGGCTGGGCACCTCACGCAACAGCACCGCCGGGTCGAGCCGCTCGGGGTAGGGCTGCCCGGAGAACACCTCGACGTGGTGGCCGAGCTCGGCGAGCCCCCGGCTCAGGTGCCGCACGTAGACGCCCTGACCGCCGCAGTGCTCCTTGCTGCGATAAGACAGCAGCGCGATCCGCAGACGCTCGACATCACCGGCTGGCTGTCTGGACATGTGTCCAGATATTAGGTTGCTTAGCTAAGTGACGCAATCAGCGCGTCGCGCCGCCGGTCAGGCCGGCGGGTCGACGGCGGCGAAGTTCACCGTCGCGGTCGCGGCGAGCTGTTCGTCGTTGCCGCGGTAGATGTCGACCTGAACGACCACCGAGCGCCGGCCGGTGCGCAGGATGGCCGCCACGGCACGGGCCGGCCCGACCTTGATCGGCCGCAGATACCGGATGAACAGGTCGGTGGTGGCGATCGCATTGCCGAACGCGGTGCTGCGGGAGGCGAGCTGCCCGGCCGCCACGTCGGCCATGGTGGCGATCAGCCCGCCCTGCAGCCCGCCGGCGGTGTTGACCACCCGCTCGTCGACCGGCATCTCCATGGCCAGGGTGCCGTCGGCCGAGGGCACCTCCTGCAAGCCGAGTTGGGCGAACAGTTCCCTGATGGACTGGGGTGCGGTCATGACTCGGTCAGCGCGCCTGGGCGCCGTCCCAGACCTGCGACATGGTGCGCAGAATCTCCTCGGCGCGACCCAGTCCGCCCAGATGACTCTCGCCGGGCAGCGCATAGAGCTGCGCGTCGGGCAGCAGCGAGACCGCGTGCTCGCCGTGGGAGAACGGGACGATGTGGTCGGCGTCCCCGTGCCACCAGTGCACCGGCACCTTCACCTCGTCGAGCCGGAATCCCCAGTACCGGGCGAACAGCACCGCGTCGGCGATGGGCGCGGCAAGCTGCTTGCGGGAGCCGTTGAGCAGGTCGTCGAGGAACATCGCCTTGAACTCCGGCCGGGCCAGCATCCGGCGGTCGCCCTCCGGGGAGACCAGCGCGTAGAGCTCCAGCGCCGGCTCGGCGACCGGCCTGATCATCCGGATCAGGCCGGTGGCCAGGATGCCGATCGGGCGCCCGGCGCGATGCAGCACCGGCTCGGCGATCCGGGCCAGCCTCATCAGGCCGCTGTCGATGGCATCGGGGCCCACGGCCGGGGCGACACCGCCCAGGATCCCGGCGGCCACCACCCGCTCGGGCATCGCCGCGGCACACGCCAGGGTGTACGGGCCGCCGCCGGACAGTCCGATGACCGCCATCTTGTCGATGCCGAGGGTGTCGGCCACGGTGCGCAGATCGTCGGCGAACTGCGACACCGTCTGGTACTGGTACGGCGTCGAGGAACCGATACCGGGCCGGTCCACCCCGATCAGCCGGATGCCGGCCTCCTTGGCGACGACCCGCGCCTCGACCGGGATCTGCCGCCGCGCGCCGGGGGTGCCGTGCAGCCAGAACATCGCTCGGCCCTGCGGGGCGCCGAACTCGGCGAAGCCGAGCTGACGGTCTTCGCCGACGGCGATGTTGCCCTCGATCTGAGGTCGGGCGATCGCGTAAACCATGCCCAGAGTGTGGCATGGCCGTGGGAGCTGGGTCACATCCCGGTGGCCGGCACCGGGATCGGCTCGCCGGTCGGCATGGACATCACGGTGGGTTCGGCGCGCCCGCGCAGCACCGCCGTGTCGTGTTGTGCCCACCGCGCGCGCTCGTCGTCGTCGGCGCGTTCCAGTGCCGTCTGGGAGCACAGCGCGCGGGCGCTGACGGTCTTGGCGCGATCGGCCAGCCGCGCGGCCTCGTTGACGGCGTCGCCGACCACGGTGTACTCGTAGCGGTTCTCGCTGCCGATGTTGCCGGCGAACACCGGCCCGGCCGAGACGCCGATCCCGAAGTCCACCAACGGCAGCCGGCGCAGCTGGGTGAGCAGGGTCCGGGCGGTGGCCAGCGCCGCCGCCGCCGCACCCTCGGAGGCGACCGGCGCGCCGAACACCGCCAGCGCCGCGTCGCCCTGGAACTTGTTGATCGAGCCGTGGCGCGCGTCGACGGCGGCTACCACGATGCGGAAGAAGTCGTTGAGCACCGCGGCGACCTCGTCGGGCGGGTGGGTGGCCGCCAGTTCGGTCGAACCCGCCAGGTCGATGAACAGGATCGCCGCATCCTGCACCTGGCCCGACAGCGCGACATCCCGCTCCACCGCCAGCCGGGCCACGTCCGGTCCGACGTGCCGGCCGAACAGGTCCCGCAGCCGGTCGCGTTCGCGCAGGCCGGCCACCATGCGGTTGAACCCGGTTTGCAACCGGCCGATCTCGGAGTGCTCGTAGACGCCGACGACGACGTCCCGCTCGCCGTGCTGAACCCGGGCCATCGCCCGTACGACCTCGCCGACCGGATCGGAGATCGACCGGGCCACCAGGATCATGGCGCGCATCCCGAGCAGCACCGCCACCAGACACAGCACCAGCGCCGGGGTCTCCACCGAGGCGGTTCGGTCGATGACCCATCCCATCCGCCGGCAGACGATGAGTATGACGATCGCCGCGGCGGGCAGCGCGCAGGTGATGAACCACATGCTGACCAGCCGGGACAGTACCCCCGGGGCGTTCTCGCGGATCTCGGTCTCGCGCCAGGCCGCCGCCACGATCGGCCGGAAGGTGCGATGGGTGAACAGCATGCTGGTGCTCACGGTGGCGGTGCCGCCGAAGACGATGACCAGGCTCTGCAACAGGATCATCCCGGCGTCACTCGAGCGCATGGCGGCCAGGCCGATCGCTCCGGCGGCCACCCAGGTGCCCAACACGACCGCCGACTGGCGGCGCACGATGTGCAGAGCGGCGCGGCGTTGCTCGGCGTCGGGCTGCTGTCCGGCGGTGTACCAGCGCAGCGACGAGGCGATGCCGGCGGTGCCCGCGACGGCCACCACGACGGTGCTGACGATGACCAACACCCCGGTCAGCACCACGGTCTCGGTGTTCCAGATGGTGGTGCCGCGGTGGGTTTCGCCGCTCAGCGACATCACCACCGCGATCGCCTCGGTGCTGGTGAGCAATTGTGCGAAGGCCAGCCCGGCCGCGTAGTGGATGCCGAGCCGCAGCGCTGTGGGCGGCCGCGAATCCGCCCCCGGCCCTGCAGTCGTCATCGCGGTGGTGCCCATCCGTGAGTGGGTTGTGCACTCAAAGTTATACGGCCGTGTGGATGCAGTTGCACCGAACCTCGGTGTACAAATGGATATCAAATGTCTAGACAGCGGACGGAACGCAAGGTAATGTCCATCCGCAACGGTGGTTGAGCTCACAAGGAGGGCATGAATTGAGCACCGAGGCCGCAGCGGAGGTCTGGCGAGACAAGAAGCGCTATCTGTGGCTGATGGGCCTGATCGCCCCCACGCTGCTGTTCACCATGCTGCCGATGATCTGGTTGCTGAACCGGCTCGGCTGGCACGCCGCCGCCCAGGTGCCGTTCTGGATCGGCCCGATCCTGGTCTACCTCCTGTTGCCTGCGCTGGATCTGCGGTTCGGCGCCGACGGCCAGAATCCGCCCGACGAGCTGATGGCGCAGCTGGAGAGCGACCGGTACTACCGCTACTGCACCTACGCCTACATCCCGTGCCAGTACGCCAGTGTCGTCATGGGTGCCTACCTGTTCACCGCAACCGATCTGAGCTGGCTGGGCGCCGAGGGGTCGCTCAGCTGGTTCGCCAAGATCGGGCTCGCATTGTCGGTGGGAACCCTCGGCGGCGTCGGCATCAACACCGCACACGAGCTGGGGCACAAGAAGGATCGGCTGGAGCGCTGGCTGGCCAAGATCACCCTGGCGCAGGTCTGCTACGGCCATTTCTACATCGAGCACAACCGCGGCCACCACGTGCGGGTGGCCACTCCGGAAGACCCCGCGTCGGGCCGGTTCGGCGAGACATTCTGGGAGTTCTTGCCGCGCAGCGTGTTCGGCGGGCTGCGCTCGGCCTGGCAGCTGGAGGCCGCACGGCTGCGCCGGCTCGACAAGAACCCGGCCGATCCGCGAACGTGGCTGTCCAACGACGTGGTCAACGCCTGGCTGATGTCGGTGCTGCTG
Source organism: Mycolicibacter senuensis (assembly GCF_002101885.1). Classification (GTDB taxonomy): domain Bacteria; phylum Actinomycetota; class Actinomycetes; order Mycobacteriales; family Mycobacteriaceae; genus Mycobacterium; species Mycobacterium senuense. Next base: position 51,172 of record NZ_LQPS01000037.1, on the reverse strand, counting down.
TGGGGCGTGCTGATCGCGGCGTTCGGTCCGGCACTGATCCCGTTCGTGATCATCCAGGCCGTCTACGGCTTCTCGCTGCTGGAGTCGGTGAACTACATCGAGCACTACGGCCTGCTGCGCCAGACCAAGGCGAACGGTCGCTACGAGCGCTGCACACCCGAGCACAGCTGGAACTCCGACCACCTGGTGACCAACCTGTTCCTCTACCACCTGCAGCGGCACAGCGACCACCACGCCAACCCGACGCGCCGCTACCAGACCCTGCGCAGCATGGACGAGGCGCCGAACCTGCCCAGCGGGTACGCCTCGCTGATCGGGCTGACCTACCTCCCGCCGTTGTGGCGGGCCCTGATGGACCACCGGGTGCTGGCGCACTACGACGGCGACATCACCCGGGTCAACATCTCACCGCGCCGGCGGGCGAAGATCCTGGCCCGCTACGGCGCGCCCCGGGGCGAACGGGCGGCCGCGTGATGGCGAGCTACCGCTGCCCGGGCTGCGACTACGTCTACGACGAGGCGCTCGGCGCACCCCGCGAGGGATTTCCGGCCGGCACCCGGTGGGCACAGGTGCCCGACGACTGGTGCTGCCCGGACTGCGCGGTGCGCGAGAAGGTGGACTTCGAACCGGTCCGCGCGTGATACCCGCTAATCTCGCGGTGGTGAAACGCGTCCCCTACGCCGAGGCATCCCGGGCGCTGCTGCGCGACTCGGTCCTCGATGCGATGCGGGAGTTGCTGACCAGCCGGGACTGGTCGTCGATCACGCTCGCCGCGGTGGCCGAGGCGGCCGGTGTCAGCCGCCAGACCATCTACAACGAGTTCGGCTCGCGGCAGGGCTTGGCGCAGGGCTACGCGATCAGGCTGGCCGACCGGCTCGTCGACGCCGTCGAACGCGCCATCTACGACAACGTCGGTGACGTCCACGCCGCGTTCCTGGAGGGATTCCGGTCCTTCTTCTCCTCCTCGGCCGCCGACCCGCTGGTGATCTCGCTGCTGACCGGTGCCGCCAAGCCCGACCTGCTACAGATCATCACCACCGACAGCGGCCCGATCATCACCCGCTGCTCGGCCCGGCTCACCTCGTCGTTCATGCACAGCTGGGTCAAGGCCAGCGAGGAAGACGCCGGAATCCTGGCCCGGGCCATCGTCCGGCTGGCCATGAGCTATGTCTCGATGCCGCCGGAAGCCGACCATGATGTGGCCGCTGACCTGGCCCGATTGTTCACCCCGGCGGCCGAGACCTATGGGGTCCTGGAAATCTGACTGACGTCGATTGACCCGCGCGAGCAGACTCGGCCTCCCGCCGGTAGCTTGTAGCGGAGCTGATTTCACCGAACCTACGGGGGCGCACTGATGAGTTTGACCGCGGACAGCCGCAACGGCATCGATTACAAGGTCGCCGACCTGTCGCTGGCCGAATACGGCCGCAAGGAGATCCGGCTGGCCGAGCACGAGATGCCCGGACTGATGGCGCTGCGCGACGAGTACCACGGCGTCAACCCGCTCAAGGGCGCCCGCATCACCGGTTCGCTGCACATGACGATCCAGACCGCGGTGCTCATCGAGACCCTGGTGGACCTCGGTGCTGAAGTCCGATGGGCGTCCTGCAACATCTTCTCCACCCAGGACCACGCCGCCGCCGCGGTCGTCGTCGGCGCGCACGGCACCGTCGAGGAGCCCAAGGGCACCCCGGTCTTCGCCTGGAAGGGCGAAACCCTGGAGGAGTACTGGTGGTGCGCCGAGCAGGCGCTGACCTGGCAGGGCGAGCCGGCCAACATGATCCTCGACGACGGCGGCGACGCCACCATGATGGTGCTGCGCGGCGCCCAGTACGAGAAGGCCGGCGTGGTCCCGCCCGCCGAAGACGGCGACTCGGCCGAGTGGAAGGTCTTCCTGAACACGCTGCGCGAGCGTTTCGAGACCGACAACACCAAGTGGACCAAGATCGCCGCGGCGGTCAAGGGTGTCACCGAGGAGACCACCACCGGCGTGCTGCGGCTGTACCAGCTGGCCGCCGCCGGCGAGCTGGTGTTTCCGGCGATCAACGTCAACGACTCGGTCACCAAGAGCAAGTTCGACAACAAGTACGGTTGCCGGCACTCGCTGATCGACGGCATCAACCGCGGCACCGACGCGCTGATCGGCGGCAAGAAGGCCCTGGTCTGCGGCTTCGGTGACGTCGGCAAGGGCAGCGCGGAGTCCCTCAAGGGCCAGGGCGCCCGGGTGACCGTCACCGAGATCGACCCGATCAACGCGCTGCAGGCGCTGATGGAGGGCTACGACGTCGCGACCGTCGAGCAGGCGATCGGCGACGCCGACATCGTCATCACCACCACCGGGAACAAGGACATCATCACCCTCGAGCACATGAAGGCGATGAAGAACCAGGCCATCCTGGGCAACATCGGCCACTTCGACAACGAGATCGACATGGCCGCCCTGGAGTCCTCCGGCGCCACCCGCGACACCGTCAAGCCGCAGGTCGACGTCTGGACGTTCGGTGACACCGGCAAGTCGATCATCGTGCTGAGCGAGGGCCGGCTGCTCAACCTGGGCAACGCCACCGGCCACCCGTCGTTCGTGATGAGCAACAGCTTCTCCAACCAGGTCATCGCCCAGATCGAGCTGTGGACCAAGGGCGACGAGTACGACAACGAGGTCTACCGGCTGCCCAAGCACCTCGATGAGAAGGTGGCCCGCATCCACGTCGAGGCCCTGGGTGGCACGCTGACCAAGCTGACCAAGGACCAGGCCGAGTACATCGGCGTCGACGTCGAGGGTCCCTACAAGCCGGACCACTACCGGTACTGATCTTTTCTCTCGCCGGATTAGGCTCGGCGCGTGCTGATCGCGATCGAAGGCGTCGACGGCGCCGGCAAGAACACCCTCACCAACGGGCTGCGCGCGGCGTTCGAAGCCGCCGGGATGTCGGTGACCAGCCTGGCCTTCCCGCGCTACGGCGTGTCGGTGACCGCCGATGTCGCCGCGGAGGCACTGCGCGGCGAGCACGGCGACCTGGCGGACTCGGTGTATGCGATGGCGATGCTGTTCGCGTTGGACCGCGCCGGCGCCAAAGACCAGATCGAGGGTCTGTGCGCGAGCCACGACGTGGTGATCCTGGACCGGTATGTGGCCTCCAGTGCGGCCTACAGCGCCGCCCGGCTGCGCCAGGACGCCGGCGGCGAGGTGGTGGCCTGGGTGCGCGAGCTGGAGTTCGACCGGCTCGGGCTGCCCGCGCCGGACTGGCAGGTGCTGCTGGATGTCCCCGCCGAACTGGCCGCCCAGCGTGCCCGGGACCGTGAGGCGCACGATACCGCCCGGGCCCGCGACAGCTACGAACGCGACGACGGCCTGCAGCGCCGCACCGGCGAGGTGTACCGCGGGTTGGCCCGCGCCGGCTTCGCCGGACGCTGGCAGCAGGCCGGTCCGGCGGTCACCGCGGCCGAGCTCGCCGGCGCTCTACGCGGTTAACCTGCGAAACGCGGGTGTGGTAGCAGCGTTTTATCTCGATCTGGTGACACCATGTACGCCATGAGGCAAAGGATTCTCGTCGTCGATGACGACGCTTCGCTGGCCGAGATGCTCACCATCGTGCTGCGCGGGGAGGGTTTCGACACCGCGGTCGTCGGCGACGGCACCCAGGCGCTCACCGCGGTGCACGAGTTACGGCCCGATCTGGTGCTGCTGGACCTGATGCTGCCCGGCATGAACGGCATCGACGTGTGCCGGGTGCTGCGCAAGGACTCCGGGGTCCCGATCGTGATGCTGACCGCCAAGACCGACACCGTCGACGTGGTGCTCGGGCTGGAGTCGGGTGCCGACGACTACATCATGAAGCCGTTCAAACCCAAGGAGCTGGTGGCCCGGGTGCGTGCACGGTTGCGCCGCAACGACGACGAGCCGGCCGAGATGCTCTCGATCGCCGACATCGACATCGACGTGCCGGCACACAAGGTCAGCCGCGGCGGCGAGCAGATCTCCCTGACCCCGCTGGAGTTCGACCTGTTGGTGGCGCTGGCACGCAAACCCCGCCAGGTGTTTACTCGTGAAGTGCTTCTCGAACAGGTCTGGGGATACCGGCATCCGGCCGACACCCGGCTGGTGAACGTGCACGTCCAGCGCCTGCGGGCCAAAGTGGAGCAAGACCCGGAGAACCCGACCGTGGTGCTGACCGTTCGAGGAGTGGGTTACAAGGCCGGACCTCCGTGATCCCTGCGGCGGGGCGCAGGTGATCTTCAGCTCCAGACGGCGCCCGCGGCGATCAGGTCCGCTGCTGCTCGGCGTCAACACGCTGCGCCGCGCGGTGCAGATCGCCTGGCGCCGGTCGCTGCAGCTGCGGGTCGTGGTGCTGACGATGGGTTTGTCGGCCGCGGTCATCCTGGCGCTCGGCTTCGTGCTGACCAGCCAGATCACCGACCGGGTGCTCGACGTCAAGGTTCGGGCGGCCACCGAACAGATCGAGCGGGCCCGCGTCGCGGTCGGCGGCATCGTCGGCGGTGAGGAGGCCCGGTCGCTGACCTCGAGCCTGCAGTTGGCCCGCAACACGCTGATGAGCAAGACCGACCCGGCTGCTGGCAGCGGAACCGCGGGCGTGTTCGACGCGGTGCTGGTGGTGCTCGGCGAGGGCCCGCGCGCCGCGACCACCGCCGGGCCGGTCGACCAGGTGCCGGCCGGGCTGCGCGAATTCGTCAAGGCCGGTCAGGTCAGCTATCAGTACGCCACTGTGCACGTCGAGGGGTTCTCCGGCCCGGCGCTGCTGATCGGAACGCCGGCGGCGTCGCGGATCACCAACCTGGAGCTCTACCTGATCTATCCGCTGGGCTCCGAGCGCAACACCATCTCCATGGTGCGCGGCACCATCGCCACCGGGGGCCTGGTGTTGCTGGTGCTGCTGGCCGGGATCGCCCTGCTGGTGTCGCGCCAGGTGGTGTTGCCGGTGCGGTCGGCCTCGCGGATCGCCGAACGGTTCGCCGAGGGACACCTGTCCGAACGGATGCCGGTGCGCGGCGAAGACGACATGGCCCGGCTGGCGGTGTCGTTCAACGACATGGCCGAGAGCCTGTCGCGTCAGATCACCCAGCTCGAGGAGTTCGGCAACCTGCAGCGCCGGTTCACCTCCGATGTCAGCCACGAGCTGCGGACCCCGCTGACCACGGTGCGGATGGCCGCCGATCTGATCCACGATCACAGCGAAGACCTGGAGCCCTCGCTGCGGCGCTCCACCGAGTTGCTGGTCAGTGAGCTCGACCGGTTCGAGTCGCTGCTCAACGACCTGCTGGAGATCTCCCGCCACGACGCCGGCGTGGCCGAACTGTCTCCTGAGTCGGTGGACCTGCGCTCGACGGTCAACAGCGCGCTGGACAACGTCGGTCATCTGGCCGCCGAAGCCGGCGTCGAACTCAGGGTCAATGTGCCCGGCGACCCGGTGATCGCCGAAGTCGACCCGCGCCGGGTGGAGCGGATTCTGCGCAACCTGATCGCCAACGCCATCGACCACGCCGAGCACAAGCCGGTGGTGATCCGGATGGGCGCCGACGAGGACACCGTTGCGGTCACCGTCCGGGATCACGGGGTCGGGCTACGGCCGGGGGAGGAGAAGCTGGTGTTCAGCCGGTTCTGGCGCGCCGACCCGTCGCGGGTGCGGCGCTCCGGGGGCACCGGGCTGGGACTGGCGATCAGCGTCGAGGACGCCCGGCTGCACCAGGGCCGGCTGGAGGCGTGGGGCGAACCCGGCAAGGGCGCCTGCTTCCGGCTCACGCTGCCGCTGGTCCGCGGCCACAAGGTCACCACCAGCCCGCTGCCGATGAAACCGGTGAGCGCCGCCGAGCGCCGGGAGCGCCGGCAGCGCGCGCGTGAGCACGCCGAGAGGAGCGGGTGATGCGCCGGGTTCATGCGGCGGTCCCAGCTTCGCCTCTCCTCCGTCGAGCCTCGCTGAACCGCCGGGTTCATGCGGCGGTCCCAGCTTCGCCTCTCCTCCGTCGAGCCTCGCTGAACCGCCGGCGGACTCCGGTGGCGGTGCTGGTCGCCCTGTTGAGTGCGGTGCTCGTGCTGGCCGGCTGCGCCGGGGTGCCCAGCAACTCGGCCCCGCAGGCGATCGGCACCGTGCAGGCGCCGCCGCCCTCGGTGCTGCCCAAACCCACCCCGGGCATGGACCCCGATGTGCTGTTGCGCGAATTCCTCAAGGCGACAGCCGATCCGGCCAACCGGCACCGCGCGGCGCGGCAGTTCCTCACCCAGTCGGCGTCGGACGCCTGGGACGACGCCGGCAGCGCGCTGCTGATCGACAACGTGGTGTTCGTCGAAACCCGTAGCGCCAACCGGGTCGCGGTCACCATGCGCGCCGACATGTTGGGTTCGCTGTCGGATATGGGGGTCTTCGAGACGGCCGCGGGGCCGCTGCCGACCCCGGAGCCGATCGAACTGCTCAAGACGCCCGACGGCTGGCGCATCGACCGGCTGCCCAACGGAGTCTTCCTGGACTGGCAGCAGTTCCAGGCCACCTACAAGCGCAACACGCTGTATTTCGTGGACCCGACCGGCAAGACGGTGGTTCCCGATCCGCGTTACGTGGCGGTGTCCGACCCGGATCAGCTGGCGACCGAATTGGTGTCCAAACTGATCGCCGGCCCCCGCCCGGAGATGGCCGGGGTGCGCAACCTGCTGGCGGCGCCGTTGCGGCTGCGCGGGCCGGTGACCCGCGCCGACGGCGGCAAGAGCGGCGTGGGCCGCGGCTACGCCGGGGCGAAGATCGATCTGGACAGCTTGTCGACCACCGACCCGAACAGCAGGCAACTGCTTGCCGCCCAACTGATCTGGACGCTGGCCCGGGCGGACATCAAGGGGCCGTATGTGATCACCGCCGACGGCGCGGCGCTCGACGACCGGTTCCCCGACGGCTGGACGACCTCGGATGTGGCCACCACCGACCCGGGCGCCTCCGATGGCGCCGGCGCCGGAATCCACGCCCTGGTGGGTGGGTCGCTGCTGGTGCTGGACGGCCAGCACGCCAACCGGGTGCCCGGGGCGTTCGGCCGCGAACCCGACCAGCAGTCGGCCGCGTTGTCCCGCAACGGTCGTCAGGTGGCGTCGGTGGTGGTGCACCCCGGCGATCCGGAGGCCACGCTGTGGATCGGCGACCTCGGCGGTGAGGCGGTGCAGGCCGCCGAGGGGCACACCCTGTCGCGGCCCAGCTGGTCGCTGGACGAAGCGGTGTGGGTGGTGGTCGACGGCAACTACGTGCTGCGGGCGATCCAAGAGGTCGCCTCGGGCCGGCCGGCCCGGATCCCGGTGGACTCCGGGGCGATCAACGCGCGGTTCCCGGGACCGATCAGCGAGCTGCAGCTGTCGCGCGATGGCACCCGGGCCGCCATGGTGATCGAAGGGCAGGTGATCCTGGCCGGTGTCGAGCAGACCACCGCCGGCCAGTTCGTGCTGAACTATCCCCGCCGGTTGGGCTTCGGGCTCGGCACCTCGGTGGTGTCACTGAGCTGGCGCACCGGCGACGACATCGTGGTGAGCCGATCCGATCCCCAGCATCCGGTGTCCTACGTCAACATCGACGGGGTGAACTCCGATGCGCCCAGCGGCAATCTGCAGTTGCCGGTGTCGACGATCGTCGCGGACCCCTCCACGGTCTATGTGGCCGATCCGCGCGGGGTGTTGGCACTGTCGTCATCGAGGGCCGAAGACGAGCAGAACTGGTCGCCGCTGGGGCCGTTCATGGTCGGCGGCGCGCTGCCCGTGCTGCCGGGCTGATCGCACCAAAGCGGGACCGTCGATTACATGTGAATTACATATGTAAACACCGTGTAAACCATCTCGTGACGAGGCTTGCAGTGGCCCGAAACCGCCGGCGAAAACCCGGCGGATCATCTCGGATGTGACCTGCTCCGATCTCGCTGCCCAGGCTGGAATAAGCACAAGAAGAACTTGCGCACCATCCATTCTGGCCGAGTATCAGACCTGGCAGCATTCATAGCCAAACTATTTGGAATTGTCGCGTTGGCAAATTTATCGGCTCCCGTGCTGCACCGGTTCCGCCGGGCGTATGCGCTGGAAGCAGCGTGGTAAGCCAGCCGGAGGCCGGCAAGTTGTCGAAAGGCGGGACTGTTCGGAAAAACCTGGATAATCCATCAAATTGACAATTTGCCCATTCTTTGACCGACTCGGCCCCCGATGTAAAGGGCCTGTACACCGTGACCAGAAGAATATAACAAAACGATGACGAATCAATCACGGTGACATAACGATGTCGAATTCGACATTAACCTAAGAAACGCCTGTGCCATACGCTGCCCGAATCGCCGATCTTTCGCTGACCGGCCCCACCGTCAGGAGCGGATCATGCAACAGGCACTTCGTCCGTACATCACGACCGGCGTCGTACTTTTCGGGGCCGCCGTCATCGCCGTCGCACCGGTCAAGCCGCTGCCCGCCGACATGCAGATGCGGGCCGTGACGCTGACCGGCGACGCCGCGGACGTCATCGGGCCCTACCAGGAGCTTTACGCCGAGACCCTGGCAAACCTGCAAGCCATGAACCAGCAATGGCTTACCCAGCCGTTTCCGGTGCTGCAACAGATGGCCACCAACTGGACGGGCTATTTGGAGCAGCTCAGCGCCGACCCGCAGTCGATCGGCGCCGTCGTGGAGAACATCTCCAACAACCTGCAGCAAGTGAGCAGCCTGCTAGCAGCCCTGTTCCCGGTGATCGGCGCCCAGGTCCTTCCTCTCCCGGCGCCGATCTCGGTAGAACTCTCGACGCCGCTGGCCATGTTGATCGCTGGTCTGGGACCGACGGTGACCACCCTCAACGAGCTCAACGGAATCATCGGAGCCGTCCAGACGGCCACCGACCCCGACACTGCGCTCACCGCGCTGCTGACCGCGCCAGCCCTGCTGCTGAACGCCTACCTCAATGGCTCGGACAGCCTCGATGTGTTGGGGGTGAGCATCCCCGCCTTCAACGGCCTGCTGGTTGCCCCACAGATACTTGACACCCAACTGTCCGTCGGAGACCTGCTGACCCAGCTGGACGGCTTGCTCGGCGGCTTGGGCACGGTGCTCAACGCCGTGGGCGGCGACGATATCGATCTGGGCGGACTGCTCGATCATGTGCTGACCACGCCGCTGCCCGGACTGCTGGGTGACCTGGGGCTGGGCGGCTTGACGCTGGGCGGGCTGCTCGACGGCGTCGGGATGGGCGGCCTGGGTCTCGACCAGCTGCTGGAGACTATCGGGTTGGGTGAGGTGACGCTGCCCGACGTGCTGGGTGACCTGGGGTTGGGCGGCTTGACGCTGGGCGGGCTGCTCGGCGGCGTGGGCCTGAACGGCGTGATGCTGGGTGACCTGCTGGCGGATGTGGGCATGGGCGATATGACGTTGACCGGGCTGCTGGGCGGCGTGGGCCTGGGCGACACCACGCTGGCGGAACTCTTGAGCGATGTCGGTGTGGGCGACACGGCACTGTCGGAGCTGCTGGCCGATGTGGGGCTGGGCGGCGCCGGGCTGGCCGGCCTGATGGAGGACCTGGGACTAAGTGATCTGTCCTTGGTCGGACTGTTGGACGGCGTCGGGTTGGGTGACCTGACGCTGCCCGCCCTGCTCGGCGGCGCCGGGCTGGGGCATATGACGCTGCCCGGCCTGCTGGACGGCGTCGGGTTGGGCACCACCACCCTGGTCGGATTGCTAGATGGTGTGGGCTTGGGCGGCCTGAACGTCAGCGCGCTGCTGGGCGCGGTCGGGTTGGGCGGGACCACGCTGCCCGACCTGATCGAGGACCTAGGACTGGGCGACACCACACTGACCGGGCTGTTGGACGGTATCGGGCTCGGCGACATGACGCTGCCCGGGCTGCTCACCGGCGCCGGGCTGGGTCATATGACGCTGCCCGGATTGCTCGACGGCGTCGGGTTGGGTGACACCACGCTGGTCGGGTTCCTCGACGGCGTCGGACTGGGCAACCTGAACGTCAGCGCGTTGCTGGCTGACATCGGATTGGGTGGGACCACGCTGCCCGAACTGGTCGACGACCTGGGAATGAGCGATCTGACCCTGGGCAGCCTGCTCGCAGGGCTGGGCACCGCAGACGTGACGCTGGGTGGTCTGGTGGGCACCTTGAACCTGACCGACCTGAGCGTGGGCAACCTGGTCGGTGCGGTCGGCCTGGACAACCTGGATCTCAGTGGACTGCTGACCGGCATCGGCTTGGGCGCCACGACGCTGCCCGGCCTGATCGGTGACCTCGGGCTGAGCGATATGACCCTGGGTGGGCTGGTCGGCGGCATCGGCGCCGGCGGCACCACGCTGCCCGAGCTGTTGGGCGACCTGGACATGGGCGACATGACGCTGTCCGGTGTGGTCGGCGCCCTGCTGGGAACCACGACGCTGCCCGGCGTGCTCACCAGCCTCGGGCTGGGCGGCCAGAGCCTGGGCGGCCTGCTGGGCGACCTGGGTCTGGGCGGGATGAGCCTGCACACCCTGCTCTACAACCTGGACATGAACGGCCTGGTCGTCAAAGACATGCTGAACAACCTCGGGCTGGGCGACATCAGCATCGGCACCATGATCACCAACATGGGGTTGGGCACCATGGGCCTGCACAGCCTGGTCAACAACCTCGGTATGGGCAATTTGACCCTCGTGGATGTGTTGAACACGGTCGGCGTCGGGCAGCAGGGCCTGGGCGGGCTGCTGCACGATTTCGATGTGACCCTGGGTGTGGGCTCGCTGTTCAGTGCCTTGGGGATCGACCTCGGGTTGATCAACGACGCCCTGGATGCCGTCAACCTCAACGGCGCCATCGATGCGACCGGTATCACCGTCGGCGGTCTGCTGGACTTCTTCGGCCTCAACGTGACCCTGGACGCGCTGCTGGGCAACATCGCCGAGCAGGGCGCCGGAGTGAGCCTCAGCGGCGTGTTGCACGGCCTGGGGCTCTACGACATGACATTGCCGCTGATCATGTTGAACCTGGGCTTGGGCAATTTCCGTCTGGGCTGGATCGGACACAACGGCCTGCTGCAGGTCTTGGGGCTAGAACACATGAGCCTCAACGGCCTGCTGAACGCGGTGGGCCTCGGCGACGACAACCTGGTCGGCCTACTGAACAACCTGGGTCTGGGCGTGAGCCTGCCGCAACTGCTCGACAACCTGGGCATCGGATCCATGTCACTGAACGATGTGGTCGGCAGCCTGACGTTGGGGGCGATGAACCTCGACGGTCTGCTGGGCGCCCTGGGTATCGACGACGTGAACCTGGCCAACTTGCTGCAAAGCCTGGTCGGCAACCTCACGCTGCCGGGCCTGGTCAACAACCTGGGGCTCGGCGACATGACGCTGGGTGCGCTGGTGGGCAACCTGGCGACGGGCGACCTCACCCTGGGCGCCCTGCTGGGCAACCTGAACCTGAGCGACCTGACGCTGGGCGGGTTGCTGGACAACCTGCAGCTGAGTGATCTCGGCCTGGGGTCTCTGCTGGGCGGGCTGAACATGGGTGGCCTGACGTTGCCCGGGCTGTTGGAAGGGCTGGGCCTGCAGGACCTCACCCTGGGCGGGCTGCTGAGTGATCTGGGCACCGGCAACTTCACGCTGTCGGGGTTGCTGACCGATCTGGGGCTGGGTGACGCGACGCTGCCGTCGCTGCTGAGCGATCTGGGCCTGGGTGACGCGACGCTCGCGGGCCTGTTGGGCAACCTCGGCATCGGCGGCTTCTTCCTGCCCGGTCTGCTGGAGAACCTGGGCCTGGGCGACGTCACGCTCGCGGGGGTGGTCGGCAACCTGGGTGTGGGCGATCTGACTCTGAGCGAGGTGCTCGGTGACTTGGGCACCGGTGACTTCACGCTGTCGGGGTTGCTGACCGATCTGGGGCTGGGTGGCGCGACGCTGCCGTCGCTGCTGACCGATCTGGGGCTCGGTGACGCGACGCTGTCGGGCCTGCTGAGCGGTCTGGGCATCGGTGGGGTGTTCGTGCCCGCCCTGTTGACCGATCTGGGCCTGGGCGATCTGACTCTGCCCGGTCTGCTGGGCGGCCTGGGTGTGGGCGATCTGACGCTCGGTGAGCTGTTGGCCAACCTGGGTACCGGTGCCTTCACCCTGCCGGGGCTGCTGGATGCGCTGGAACTGGCCGACGTCACGCTGCCCGGGTTACTGGCTGATCTGGGCATGGACGACCTGACCCTCGATGGGCTGTTCGACGGCCTCGGGCTGGGCGACCTGAACCTGCCCGCCCTGCTCGGCGATGTCGGGCTGGGGGAGATGACGCTGCCCGACCTGCTGAGCGGCGTCGGGCTGGGCGACATGACACTGGGCGGTCTGCTCGGTGGGCTGGGCACCTGGGACCTCGGGCTGGGCGACCTGCTGGGTGACCTGGCAGGCAACCTGAACTTGGGCGGACTGCTGGACGGCTTGGGCCTGAGCGACTTCGACGCCTTCACCCTCGACGGTGGGTGGTTCGGCGGGCTGATGCCGCTGCTCTTCAACGACCTGCCGCAACAGATCGCCGAGTTGCTGGGCGCACCGGCCGCCGGCGCAGCCGATGCCACGGACTTCGCCTCGGGCGCAGCAGCCGACCTGTGGTCCGCCCTGGGGAACGACCTGGTGCCGGAGTTCGCTGGTTCCTTCTGACCGCGAGCCGCGGCGTTGATTCAGGCGGTGCCGGCTGCCAGCGAAAGGTGCCGGCGCTTGGCTTGCTCCCGCAGCGTCTTCCGTCGCTTGGCACTGGACAGCAGGCGGGCCACCGCCGTCTCGATGCTGCGGGCGAATTCGTCGACGTCGGGCATGGTGTCGTAGTCGGCCAGGACTCCGAAGAACAGGCTCTCGGCGTAGCTCAGCATCGCCACCCCGGACCGCAACTGCAGCGCGATCGGCGGCACCGGAAGCACCTCGAGCACGGGGCGGCCCATGATGTGCAGGGTCTCCGACGGCCCCGGCACATTGGTCGCCAGCGTGGTGACACCCTGCTGAGGCAGCCGCGTCAACAGCCGCACCGCCCACGCGGTCAGCGGGAACGGAATGTGGTTGGCCGCCGAGACGAACACGCTGCCGGCTTGGCGCTGCCCGGTGCGCTTGGTTCGGCTCAGCCGCGCGTGCACCAGCTTCAGCCGCCGCACCGGGTTGTCCTCCTCCACCGGCAGGCAGGGCAGCATCACCGACACCCGATTGTCGGTCGCGCCGACGGCATCGCCGCCGCGCGTGGACACCGGGACCAGGGTGCGCAGCGTTTCGGGCAGCGGGCGTTCGCCGCGGCGGTTCAGCATGCCGCGGTAGGCCTCGGTCAAGCCGGCCAGCGCGACATCGTTGAGGGTCACGTCGAACGCCTGACAGATCTGACTGATGTCGGCGAGCGATACCTTCGCCGAGCTGTACCGGCGCATGGCGCTCATCGGTCCGTTCAACGCGGTGGGGGTGCCGGAGCGTAGCAGCCCGGCGGTCAGCTCGACGGTGCCGCGGGCCGCCCGCACCGCCGCTGCGCTGATCGCGGTCGACACATTCCACAGCTCGGCGGCCCAGGCCGCAGGGCTGCTGTTCACGGTGGGAAGTCCGAAATGCCATTCGCCCGAATGTGATTCGTGCGAGCTAGGAAGGTGGCCGGCGAAACTCGCCACCCGGTCGCCCAGGTCGCCGCTTTCATCGCAGAGCCCGGTGAACAGGTGCGACGTCGCGATCCCGTCGCCCACGCAGTGATGGACCTGGATCAGCATGGCCCACCGGTCATCGGTCAGCCCCTCGATCACCCAGATGTGCCACAGCGGTCGATCCCGGTCCATCCGGCGGGCCATCTGGTCGGCGACGAAGCGGAACAGTTCGGCGTCGTCGCCGGGGCGCGGCAGGGCGACTCGACGCACATGGTGCGCCATGTCGAAGCCGGGGTCGTCCACCCACCGGGGCGGCACCAGGTCGAGCGGATGCAGCTGCAGCTTCTGGCCGAACCGCCGGCAGCCGCTGATCCGGGCACCCAGGGTGGAGATCAGCGTGGCGTAATCCGGTGGCGGGCCCTCCAAGACGATCAACCCGCCGATCGCCAGACTGATGTGGCGGTCGGAGTCCTCGGCCTCCAAGAAACCTGCGTCCAGTGTCGTCAATTGCTCCACGATGCTGACCTCCTGCACTGGTCCAGGTCTTATGATCCGCGCGAGCCGGGCGAACCGGCAGGGCCACAAGTCCCGAGTGCGCAAGGCCCAACGGCGTGGCGGCGCGGGCCTTCCTCCCCTGTCCGGGTGCACGGTGGAAAGACGATGCTCAAAGGGTCACGGGCTCTGGCAGGCTCGCCGAATTCAGCCCGGGGCCCATGACCGCAGAAAGGGGGCCCGGACCGTGGATGAACAGCCTGCTGGCTACCAAGCCACCGCGGCCGTTCGGGAGACCGTTCGCACTGCGCTGCAGCTGGCAGCCCGCGCACCGTCGGTGCACAACTCCCAGCCGTGGCGCTGGAAGGTGCAGCTGGCGACACAGCAGCCTGTACTGGAGCTGTTCGCCAACCCCGATCTGCACCTGCGCAGCGTGGATCCCGACGGCCGCGGTCTGATCTTGAGTTGCGGTGCGGCGCTACACCATTGCGTGGTCGCACTGGCCGCGCTGGGCCGGCGGTGCAAGGTGCACCGGCTGCCCGATCCGGCCGACCCCTACCATCTGGCCACCATCGAGCTGTGCGACACCGATCCCGGACAGCAGCCCGAACACGCCCCCGATCAGGTGGACGTCGCACTGGCCGCGGCGATCCCGCGCCGGCGCACCGACCGCCGGTGCTTCAGCGGCTGGCCGGTGGCGGCGGCCGACATCGCGCTGATGGGCGCCCGCGCCGCCCGCACCGGGGTGATGCTGCGCCGAATCGACGCGCTCGACCAGCTGAATACCGTGGTGGCTCAAGCTGTTTTCGCCCACCGGACCGACTACGACTACCTCGCCGAGCTGACCACCTGGAGTGGTCGGTACGGGTCGGTGGCCGGCGTCCCGGCACGCAGTGTTCCGACGCCGAGTACCGGCGCGCCGATTCCGGGGCGGCTGTTCGCCGACCCGCTGCTGGCCCAGCCGCCCGGAGCCAACCCGGCCGAGGACCGCGCGGTGATGCTGGCGTTGGGCACCGAGCACGACGACCGGCTGTCGCAACTGCGTGCCGGTGAGGCCACCAGCGTGGTGTTGCTGACCGCGACGGCGCTGGGGCTGGCCAGCTGCCCGGTCACCGAGCCGCTCGAGATCGCCGAAACCCGTGCCGCGGTACGCCGCGACGTCTTCGGCACCAGCGGCTATCCGCAGATGCTGCTGCGGGTGGGCTGGGCCCCGATCAACGCCGACCCGCTGCCGGCGACCCCGCGGCGTTTCCTCAACGACACCGTGGAATGGCTGACCGCCGGTGATCGGCCGGCCAACCCGGCTGAAGCCGGGAACCTCGCGGTGTGTGTCTGAGGGTGCCGCCGAGGGCTATAGCGTCAGCGGCGCGGACCAGCGCACCAGCGTGCCACCGCCCGGTGCCGCTTCGATGCCGAACGTCCCGCCCGCCTGCTCGGCACGCTGCTGCAGATTGGCCAGACCGCTGGGGGTGATCACCTCCGGCATCCCGCGGCCGTTGTCGGCCACCTCGATGGCCAGGTCGTCTTCGACCTTGATCTGCACCGTCACCTCGGTGGCGCCGGAGTGCCGGACCGCATTGCTGACCGCCTCGGAGACCACCGCCTCGGCGTGGTCGGCCAGCACCGGTTCGACCACCGACAGCGGGCCGATGAACGCAACGGTGGTGTGCAGGCCCGAACCGGAGAATTGGGCGACGGCGTTGTCGAGGCGTTGCCGCAGCCGGGTCACCGTCGACGAGGTGCCGTGCAGGTCGAAGATGGTGGTGCGGATCTCGCCGATGATCTCCTGCATGTCGTCGACCGCGTCGGTCAGCCGGCGCCGTACCACGGCGTCGCGGGCCCGCGGAATGGTGCCCTGCAGCGACAACCCGACCGCGAACAGTCGCTGGATGACGTGGTCGTGCAGGTCGCGAGCGATCCGGTCGCGGTCGGTGAGCACGTCGAGTTCATGTATCCGGCGCTGCGAGGAGGCCAGCTGCCAGGCCAGCGCGGCCTGGTCGGCGAACGCGGCCATCATGTCGAGTTGTTCGACGCCGAACGGGATGGTGCCGTGGCGCATCACCACCACCACGCCGGCCACCGCTTCGGCGGCGCGCAACGGCAGGATCAGTGCCGGACCGGTCGCGTCGATCCCGGGCAGCGCAAGCCGGGGAACCTGCCGCGGCTTGCGCTGGGAGAACGCCTCGCCGACCGGGGTGCCGAGGACCGGGAGGGTGTCGCCGTCGATGGGCGCCATTGCCGCGCCGATGGTTTCGACCACGAGCAGCTCGTTGATCTCGGCTTCGGGGGCGTCGTCATCGAGCGGGATGGCGACCAGCGCCGACTCGGATCCGGTGAGCTTGCGGGCTTCCTCGGCGATCATCCGGAACACGGTGCTCGGATCGGTTCCGGACAGCAGTTCGGTGGCGATGTCGCGGGTGGACTCGATCCAGGACTGCCGCGCCTTGGCCTGGGCGTACAACCGGGCGTTGGCAATGGCGATCCCGGCGGCGGCGGCCAGTGCCTGCACCAGCACCTCGTCGTCCTCGCTGAACGGCAGTCCGTTGGCCTTCTCGGTGAGATACAGATTGCCGAAGACCTCGCCGCGCACGCCGACCGGCACCCCGAGGAACGTGCGCATGGTCGGGTGCCCGGACGGAAATCCCACCGCCGAGGGATGTTTGGTCAGATCATCGAGCCGCAGCGGTTTGGGGTCCTCGATCAGCAGGCCCACCACACCCAGCCCCTCGGGCAGACGTCCGATCCGCGCGAACGTGTCGTCGTCGATGCCCTCGTGGACGAACTCCAGCATCCGGCGGTCATTGTCGTGTACTTCCAGCGCACCGTATTTGGCATCGACCAGGTTGGTGGCGGTCTGCACGATGGAGCGCAGTGTGGCGTCGAGTTCCAGCCCGGAGGTGACCACCAGCATCGCGGCCAGCAGGCCGTCGAGGCGATCGCGTCCCTCTACGATCTGTTCCACCCGGTCTTGGACGCCGACCAGCAGTTCGCGTAGCTGTAATTGAGATAACTTGTCGCGCAGCGGGTTCGGGCCGTCCGCGGGTCCGTCGTCAGTCATTCCGGGAGCGCTCGAGCTTGGTGGCGAACACCGCGGCCTGGGTTCGCCGTTCCATTCCCAGCTTGGCCAGCAGCCGCGACACGTAGTTCTTGACGGTCTTCTCGGCCAGGAACATCCGGTCGGCGATCTGCTTGTTGGTCAGGCCCTCGGCGAGCAGGCTCAGCAGGGTGCGCTCCTGTTCCGAGAGCCCGGACAGCGGATCGGGCTTGGCGGTGGCACCGCGCAGCTTGGCCATCAGCGCCGCCGCGGCGCGGTTGTCCAGCAGCGAGCGTCCGGCGCCGACGTCCTTGACGGCACGGGCCAGCTCCATGCCCTTGATGTCCTTGACGATGTAGCCGCTGGCGCCGGCCAGGATGGCGTCGAGCATGGCCTCATCGGAGGTGAACGAGGTCAGGATCAAACACCGCAGCTCGGGCATGCGGGACAGCAGCTCACGGCAGAGTTCGATGCCGTTGCCGTCCGGCAGCCGTACGTCGAGCACCGCCACGTCGGGGCGCAGCGCCGGGATGCGCGCCAGCGCTTCGGCGACCGAACCGGCCTCGCCGACCACGTCGAGCTCCGGATCGGCGCCGAGCAGGTCGATCAGGCCGCGGCGCACCACCTCGTGGTCGTCGACCAGAAAGACTGTGACCACATTGCGTCCTCTCCGCTGACGGCACTGACCACCGTAGCGGCGCAGCCCGCGGATTCACAGGGTAAAAAGCCCCGATCCGCTGCCCGGAAGTAGTATCGGCAATCCCCGACAAGGAGGTCGCAGTGGACCGGTCCGCCCTCAACGCGTTGTTCGACCTGACCGGCCGCACCGCCATCGTGACCGGAGGTACTCGCGGCATCGGATTGTCGGTGGCGCACGGCCTGGCCGCCGCCGGCGCGAAGGTCGTCGTGGCCAGCCGCAAGAGCGATGCGTGCGAGCGCGCCGCCCGACAACTCTCCGCGGCCGGCGCCGACGCCATCGGAGTGCCGACGCATCTCGGCGACGTCGACGCGATCCAGCAGCTGGTCGACACCGCGGTCGAGCGGTTCGGCGGCATCGACATCGTCATCAACAATGCGGCCAATGCGCTCGCCCAGCCGTTGGGCGAGATCACCCCCGAGGCATTGAGCAAGTCGTTCGCGGTGAATCTTCAGGGGCCGGTGCTGCTGGTTCAAGCGGCGCTACCGCACCTGCGCGCCAGCGGCCGGGCCGCGGTCCTGAACATGGTGTCGGCCGGAGCCTTCGTCTATTCGCCGGCGACGTCGATGTACTCGGCGGCGAAGGCGGCACTGGTTTCCTTCACCCGATCCATGGCCGCGGAGTTCGCCTCATCGCGGATCCGCGTCAATGCGCTCGCCCCGGGACCGGTCGATACCGACATGGTGCGCAACAACCCGCCGGAGTTCATCGAATCATTGCGGGCTGCCACTTTGCAGCGGCGCATCGCCGACCCCGAGGAGATGGTCGGCCCGGCGCTGCTACTGGTCTCCGACGCGGGCAGCTTCATCACCGGGCAGACCCTGCACGCCGACGGCGGGATGGTGGCCCGCTGACCGCCTCAGTCGGCTGTGGTATCCCGCTCGGTGGCACGCAGCGCCTGGGCCGCGCCGCCCAGGAACGGCGTGATGATGTCTACCGGCAGCGGGAACACCACCGTCGAGTTCTGGTCGGCGCCGAGTTCCAAAAGGGTTTGCAGATAACGCAGTTGCAGCGACGCCGGATTACGCGACAGTGTCTCGGCGGCCTGGCTCAGTTCCTCGGAGGCCTGCAGTTCACCACGGGCGTTGATGACCTTCGCCCGGCGTTCACGCTCGGCCTCGGCCTCGCGGGCCATCGCCCGCTGCATCGATTCGGGGATCTCGACGTCCTTGATCTCGACCACCCGGACCTGCACGCCCCACGGCTCGGTCTGCTTGTCGATGATGGTGCGCAGGTCGGCGTTGAGGTCGTCACGGTGGGCCAGCAAGGTGTCCAGGTCGGCCCGGCCCAGCAGTGAGCGCAGGGTGGTCTGGGCGATCTGGGAGGTGGCGACCGCGTAGTTCTCGACGGCCAGAATCGCTTTGAGCGGATCGACCACCTGGAACATCACCACCGCGTTCACCCGGGCGGGAACGTTGTCGCGGGTGATCACCTCCTGCGGCGGGATGGTGAGCGTCACGACCCGTTCGTCGACGCGGATCATCTTGTCCACCAGCGGAATCAGGAACCGCAAACCGGGCTGGTAGAGCGGACGGGCATGGCCCACCCGGAAGACGACGCCCCGTTCGTATTGCGGCAGCACCCGAATAGAGAAGTAGGCCAGCACAGCCAGCGCCGCGATCACGAGCACCACCACGGTGATGAGCCCTTCACTCATTTGCGTGCTGCCTTCCTGGTCCCGGCCGTCGACGAACTCTCCGAGAAACCGCCCCACCGGGTGGAGTACCGGTCGATGGCCGCTTCGACCTGCTCGACCTGCGCTTGCCCGCCGGCCGGGCCCGGCGTCTCGGTGGGGGCGTTCGACGGAGTGTTCCACAGATGCCGCACCAGTGGGGAACCGCCGGCCAGCACGATCAGGATCGTCGCACCCAGCACCAGGACGTCGCCGGACCGGTGGTTGGCGATCAGCGTCGCCAGCGGCATGACCACCCCGAATCCGGCTACCGCACAGGCGATGCCCCGGTGGAACCGGCCCGCCTCCGAATGCGGCCACGGGTCCACCGGACGGCTGATCTCCCGGCCGTGATTCGACGTGGTGCAGGTGTCCTTGACCGGGCAGGCGTTGCAGATCGACGGCGTGGCGCGGTAGCGCATCACCCGGTTGTCCGGGTCGAACGACGTCGGCCAGAGCCACTGGTCCTCCGGGCATTTCCAGGCGTCGTGATCCTCGTGGTAGGCGAACTTGCCGGTGCGCCACTGGGCGGCGCGGCCGGAGGTCCGCCTGGCCATGGCGTCGAAGCCCCATGCGAAGACGAGCAGGAGCAGGGCGTAGCCGGACATCAGCCACACCCACGCTCCCGGCATCGTCATCGTCGTCAGCTCTCCGTTTCGGAAGCGTCAGCATCCGCGCCGACCGTCACCGTGGCGTAGAGCGGGTGCTCCGGCAACTCGTCGACCGTCTCACCGGAACGGAAGTTGCGCAACGCGATCCAGGCGATCCAGCAGAAGGGCAGCACGCCGCCGACGATGACGATCAAGTCGCCCGGCAACCGCATCCACTCCAGCAGGGCGTTGCCCGGCTTGGTGATGTAGCCCAGCGACCGTGCCTCGAAGTAGCCGGCGTTGACCGAGTGGAACAGCTGCAGCACACCCAGCGGCAGCAGCGTGACGAACACCATCCAGGCCAGTCCGATGTTCATGCTCCAGAACGAGAGTCGGGCCAGCTTGTTCGGCCATTTGTCCGCCGGGATCACATAGCGGAACGCGAACATCGCCAGCGCCACCGCGAGCATGCCGTAGACCCCGAACATCGCCGCGTGCGCGTGGTTGGCGGTCAGCGCGGTGCCGATCTCGTAGTAGGACACCACCGGGAGGTTGATCAGGAAGCCGAAGATGCCCGCCCCCAGGAAGTTCCAGAACCCGACCGCGACCAGGAACATCACCGCCCAGCGGGCCGGGAAGTTGTGCTCGCCGCCGGCTTCCTGGCGAGCACCCAGCTGCAGGAACGCCCACGCCTCCACGGTCAGGAAGGTCAGCGGGATGACCTCGGCGGCGGAGAAGAACGCGCCCAGGGCCATGTGCTCCACCGGGGTGCCGGAGAAGTACAGGTGGTGCATGGTGCCGATCACGCCGCCGGCGGAGTACAAGATGATGTCGAGGAAGATCACCAGCAGCGCGACGCGCTCACGTACCACCCCGAGCTGCACGAAGAGGTACGCCACCATCGCCGTGGTGAACAGCTCCAGGAAGTCCTCCACCCACAGGTGCACCATCCAGAACCGCCAGAAGTCGGCGACCGAGAAGTGTGTTTCGCTGCCGGCGAGCAGGCTGACCGCGTAGAAGGCCGGGATGGTCAGGCCGGTGAAGAAGAACACCCAGGGCAGATTCAGCTTCGAGGTGGACGCCAGCTTGGCGCGCATGCCGCGCCAGATGATGAAGATCCACAGGAACAGGCCGATGATCAGCAGCACCTGGAACACCCGTGGCAGGTCCAGGAACTCCCACTGCTGGGAGAGGGCGGTGCCCGGCTCGATCATCCCGAAGATCGACAGCGCCTCGAATGCCATGGATCCGAAGACCACCACCGCGAGCGCGCCGAGCAGCCCGTAGACCAGCCACGACTGCTTGGTGGGTTCGCGGCGGGTGATGAACGGCACCAGGAAGATCCCGCCGGCCAGGAACGCCGCCGCCGTCCAGAACAGCGACAGCTGCAGGTGCCAGGTGCGGGCCAGGTTGTAGGGCAGCAGCTTGGCCAGGTCGATGCCGTAGAACTCCGCCAGGTCCGCGCGGTAGTGCTCGACGGCGCCGCCCAGCAGCGTTTGGATCAAGAACAGCACCGCGACCACGGCGAAGATCCAGATCGCGGCACGCTGCGAGCGGGTCAGCGGCACCTCGCCGGGCTGGCGAAACTTGAGCTTGGTCGTCTCGGCGCCGTGCCAGCCGATGTTCTGGCTCCACCGGCCGTAGATGGTGAACATGATCCCGATCCCGCCGAGCAGCGCGATCAGCGACAGCACCGACCACACCACGACCGATCCGGTGGGACCGTTGTCGACGCGGGGCTCCGACGGCCAGTTGTTGGTGTAGCTGTAGTTGTGGCCGGGTCGGTCGGCCGCCGCGGCCCAGGCGGTCCAGGCGAAGAACGCGGTCAGGTCGTGGATCTCACCCGGGTCGGTGATCATGTTGGGCAGCAGACCGTATTTGGTGGTGGCCTCACCGAAGTACTCGGCGTAGTGGCGCGTGATGTCGTCGAACGCGCGGGCCTGCTTGTCGGTGAAGACCAGCGTTGACGTGTCGGCGTTGTAGCGGTTGGTCCGGAACTCGGCGACCACTTCCTCGTGCGGGTTGACCACGCCCTCTGCTTCGAACTGGGCGGTCACGTTGTCGGTGGCCAACCGCAGGTATTCGGCGGTGTAGTCCGGGCCGAGGTAGGCGCCGTGGCCGAGGATCGAGCCGTACTGCATCAGACCGCGGGCCTGGAACAGCGTCTGGCCGCGGGTGATTTCGTCGCCGGTGAACAACTGCTCGCCGGTCTCGGTCACGACCTTGTCCGGCATCGGCATGGATGCGGTGTAGGTGCGGTAGGCCAGGATCCCCATCACCAGGAACCCGAAGATCATCACCAGGGCCACGCCCTGGGCCCAGCCCTTGCCGACCAATGCTTCGGCGCGCCCGGAATCGCTGCTCGGGGTGCCCATCTCTGTCGCTTCGGTGGTCATGGACGGGGACGCTAACAGCAGCGGCGGCAAAAATTCGTGAATCTGTTAGTGAGCTCACGGTTTTGGGGTCCGGCGTTAGCATTGTTGCTGACCAAGGCCCCTTGACACCGAAATACGACATCGCGTAGTAGGCGCCGATTGTCGGTGGGCGATGGCAGTTTCGCCGTTGTGCTCGACCTCGTGCTTCCCCGGCAGTGTGGTGGCTGCGGCGCCCCGGCGACCCGGTGGTGTCCCGGCTGCGCGGCGCAGCTGGCCATCGGGCCCGACGAGCCGCGGCTGGTGAGTCCGCGGCTGGACCCGCAGGTGCCGGTGTTCGCGCTGGGCCGCTACGCCGGAGCCCGCCGGGCGGCGATCGTCGCGGTGAAAGAGCACGGGCGCACCGACCTGATCACCCCGCTGGCGTCGGCGCTGGCTGAGGCGCTGCACCGGCTGCTGTGCTGGCGGATGGTCGACCTGCCGCTGACGCTGATTCCCGCGCCCACCCGGCGCAGCGCGGCCCGCCAGCGCGGCGGTGACCCGATCGGGCGGATAGCGGCCGCCGCGACGGCGCGCCGGCCCGGTATGACCGTGGTGCCCGCGCTGCGGATGCGCGCGCTGACCCGCGACTCGGTCGGGCTGGGCAGCGGTGCCCGGGAACGCAACATCGCCGGCCGGGTGCTGTTGTGCCGCCGCAGGCTGCCCGCCGCCGGCGGCGATGTCGTGATCGTCGACGACGTCGTCACCACCGGCGCCACCCTGGCCGAGTCGGTGCGGGTACTGCGGGCCGGCGGCGTTCGGGTGATCGCCGCGCTGGTGATCGCGGCCGCCTGATGCCGTCACGGCAACCAACCGGCAACGGGTCCGTCAAACCGGTGGCACGTATCCGGCGGCATGGCTACGGTCGTCATCAAGAGGTTCGCTGGACCGTAAAGGCGCAGCAGTACGTGGTCGAGACGACGAGAAAAGAGTGTCGAGCATGGCAAGTCAATTCGTGGAAACCAGTCGTACGCAGGTCGACGCCGACGACAGCCCGGAGCAGCCGACCGGAGCGGAGATCGTGGTCAAGGGCCGCAACGTCGAGATCCCGGACCACTTCCGGGTCTATGTCGCCCAGAAGCTGGCCCGGCTGGAGCGGCTGGACCGCTCCATCCGGCTGTTCGACGTCGAGCTCAAACACGCCAACAACCGCCGGCAGCGAAAATCCTGCCAGCAGATCGACATCACCGCGCACGGTCGCGGGCCGGTGATCCGCGGCGAGGCCCGCGCCAACAGCTTCTACGCCGCGTTCGAGGCCGCGATCGACCGGCTGGAGGGCCGGTTGCGGCGCCACAAGGGCCGCCGCAACGTCTCCTACGGCGACAAGACGCCGTTGTCGGTGGCCGAGGCGACCGGTGCGACGACGCTGGACCCGGAGTTCCTCGCCGCGGCGTTCAACCGGGACGGCACCGCCGAGCCGGACCGCGACGGGTCCGCGCACGGCCATCCCTTTGATGGGCACGGTCACGATCACGAGCCGGGCCGGATAGTGCGCACCAAGGAGCACACCGCCACGCCGATGTCGGTCGATGACGCGCTCTACGAGATGGAGTTGGTCGGCCACGACTTCTTCCTGTTCCACGACAAGGAGAGCGACCAGCCGTCGGTGGTGTACCGCCGCCACGCCTACGACTACGGACTGATCCGATTGGTCTGACGCCGCCCGAACCGACGCTGCGGGAAAGCCGTCCTGACACTGCTCGGCCGCGGCAAAACCGGGCTGCGCAGCAGCGTCACCTACCATGGGTGACGCTCGTAATAGACGAAGACTGAGTAGGGGACCAGCCGTGCTGTCCAAGTTGCTGCGTTTTGGTGAAGGCCGGATGGTCAAACGGCTCAGGAAGGTCGCCGACTACATCGACACGCTGGCCGATGATGCCGAGGCCCTCACCGACGCCGAACTGCGGGCCAAGACCGACGAGTTCCGGGAGCGGCACCAAGCCGGCGAATCCCTCGATGACCTGCTGCCGGAGACGTTCGCGGTGGCCCGCGAGGCGGCCTGGCGGGTGCTGAGCCAGCGGCCCTTCCACGTGCAGCTGATGGGCGGCGCGGCGCTGCACTACGGCAACGTCGCCGAGATGAAGACCGGTGAGGGCAAGACCCTGACCTGTGTGCTGCCGGCCTACCTCAACGCGATCGCCGGCAAGGGCGTGCACGTCGTCACCGTCAACGACTACCTGGCCAAGCGCGACAGCGAGTGGATGGGCCGGGTGCACCGGTTCCTGGGCCTGGAGGTCGGGGTGATCCTGTCGGCGATGACCCCGGACGAGCGGCGGGTCGCCTACAACGCCGACGTCACCTACGGCACCAACAACGAGTTCGGCTTCGACTACCTGCGTGACAACATGGCGCATTCGCTGGACCAGCTGGTGCAGCGCCCGCACAACTTCGCCATCGTCGACGAGGTCGACTCCATCCTGATCGACGAGGCCCGCACCCCGCTGATCATCTCCGGGCCGGCCGACGGCAGCTCCAACTGGTACACCGAGTTCGCCCGGATCGTGCCGTTGATGGAGAAGGACGTCCACTACGAAGTCGACCTGCGCAAGCGCACCATCGGGGTGCACGAGCTCGGGGTGGAGTTCGTCGAGGACCAGCTCGGGATCGACAACCTCTATGAGGCGGCCAACTCGCCGCTGGTCAGCTACCTCAATAACGCCCTGAAGGCCAAGGAGCTGTTCAACCGCGACAAGGACTACATCGTCCGCAACGGCGAAGTCTTCATCGTCGACGAGTTCACCGGCCGGGTGCTGGTGGGACGGCGCTACAACGAGGGCATGCACCAGGCCATCGAGGCCAAGGAGCAGGTGGAGATCAAGGCCGAGAACCAGACGCTGGCCACCATCACCCTGCAGAACTACTTCCGGCTCTACGACAAGCTCGCCGGGATGACCGGTACCGCCGAGACCGAGGCCGCCGAGCTGCACGAGATCTACAAGCTGGGCGTGGTGCCGATCCCGACCAACAAGCCGATGGCGCGCACCGACCAGATCGACCTCATCTACAAGACCGAGGAGGCGAAGTTCGCCGCGGTCGTCGACGACCTTGTCGAGCGGTACGAGAAGGGCCAGCCGGTGCTGATCGGTACCACCAGCGTGGAACGCTCGGAGTACCTGTCCAAACAGCTGACCAAGCGGCGCATCCCGCACAACGTGCTCAACGCCAAGCAGCACGAGCGCGAGGCGCACATCATCGCCGAGGCCGGCCGGCGCGGCGCGATCACGGTGGCCACCAACATGGCCGGCCGCGGCACCGACATCGTGCTCGGCGGCAACCCGGACTTCCTGGCCGATCAGAAGCTGCGCAGCCGGGGTCTGGACCCGGTCGAGACCCCCGACGAGTACGAGGCCGCCTGGGACGAGACGCTGACCGCGATCAAGGCGGAGGCGGCCGCCGAGGCCAAGGAAGTCATCGAGGCCGGCGGACTGTACGTGCTGGGCACCGAGCGGCACGAGTCGCGGCGTATCGACAACCAGCTGCGCGGCCGGTCCGGCCGGCAGGGTGACCCGGGGGAGTCGCGGTTCTACCTGTCGCTGGGCGACGAGCTGATGCGACGGTTCAACGGCGCCGCACTGGAGTCGCTGCTGACCCGGCTGAACCTGCCCGACGACGTGCCGATCGAGGCCAAGATGGTCAACCGGGCGATCAAGAGCGCCCAGACCCAGGTCGAGCAGCAGAACTTCGAGATCCGCAAGAACGTGCTGAAGTACGACGAGGTGATGAACCAGCAGCGCAAGGTGATCTACGCCGAGCGCCGGCGCATCCTCGACGGCGAGAACCTCGCCGAGCAGGCCCACGACATGCTCGTCGACGTGATCACCGCCTACCTCGACGGCGCCACCTCCGAGGGCTACGCCGAGGACTGGGACCTGGAGCAGTTGTGGACCGCGTTGAAGACGCTGTACCCGGTGGGCATCGACTATCACGAACTGCTGCACGCCGCCGATGTCGGCGAGGCCGACGACCTGTCCCGCGAGGAACTGCTGGAGGCGCTGCTCGCCGACGCCGAGAACGCCTACGCCGGGCGTGAGGCCGAGGTCGACGGCAAAGCGGGTGCCGGGGCCATGCGGGAGCTGGAACGCGGTGTGCTGCTGTCCGTCCTGGACCGCAAGTGGCGCGAACACCTCTACGAGATGGACTACCTCAAGGAGGGCATCGGCCTGCGGGCGATGGCCCAGCGCGACCCGCTGGTGGAGTACCAGCGCGAGGGCTACGACATGTTCACCGGCATGCTCGAGGGCCTCAAGGAGGAGTCGGTCGGCTTCCTGTTCAACGTCGCCGTCGAGGCCGCGCCCGCCCAGCCGCAGGTGGCGCCGGTGGCCGCCCCGGAGGGGTTGGCGCAGTTCGGGTTGCGCGCCAAGGGAGTCGACGGCGCCAATGGCGCCGACGGCGCCGACGGCACCCCGGGCCTGACCTACTCCGGGCCGGATGAGGACGGCTCCGCGCAGGTACGGCGCAGTCGGGATCTGCAGCCGGCGGGCGCCTCCTCGCGCCGTGAACGCCGGGAAGCGGCCCGCCGCGAGGGCCGCGGGCCCCGGCAGCCGAAGACCCCGCCGAAGGGCTGAGACCCGCCCTCAGCCGATGTGCAGGGCGACGATCTGCCAGGCCATGCCCGGTCCGTTCGCGGCCACCTGCTCGATACGACAGGCCAGCGCGTGGGTACGCCGGCCGCGCCGGTAGGTGCCGAAAGCCTCGACGGCGGTGGCCGGCTCGGCTGATCCGGTCGGTTGCACGCGCACCCGCTGCAGTGTCGCCGGCCCGCTGCGGGCGGCCGCGCCGGCGCGCACCGGCAGCACCGACTCGGCCAGTCCCGCGGCGAGTAGCGGATACATATGCGCCGCTGAACGGCGACCATCGATGACCTCCAGAACCCGGCGCAGCGCGGCGTCGGCGAACACGACGGCCGACTGCAACGGTGGCGGCAGCCGGTGACGCGGGGGCCGGTCCGGCCGAACTCCGGGGGGATGTCCGCGCCGGGGCCGGGGCCCGGCCGGTGGCCAATGGTGCGCCGGCCGGCGCTGCGCCGCCGTACGGGCCGGTGGCTCGTAGTCGATCACCGGGGCGACGGTCGGGTGTACGGGCGGGGATGGGTCCACGGTCACAGCAGCTCTCCACGATCGATCCGACGGATGACCCTGCTGGAGAGTGGCAGGATGTGTGGCGATCATCGCACAATCACGGCGCGGCCGTATCCGGGTGCGCGGCGCTCCGGCGGCGGGCTACCGTGAGCGGCAGTGTTTCTCCGGTTCTGGTTCCGGTGGGTGTCGCGCGCCAGGCCGAATCGAGTCAGCAGGGAGGGCGGGCGGCGATGGTGAACCGGCTGTCGGCGACGGATGCGGCCTTCTACCGGCTGGAGAACACGACCACGCCGATGTACGTGCAATCGCTGTTCATCCTGCGCCGGCCGCGCGGCGGGTTGGGCTATGAGCAGCTGCTGGGCACCGTCGAGCAGCGGCTGCCGCAGATCCCGAATTACCGGCAGAAGATCCGCGAAGTCACGATGAGCCTGGCCCGGCCGGTGTGGGTCGACGACCACGAGTTCGACATCACCTATCACGTGCGCCATCTGGCGGTGCCCTCGCCGGGCAGCGACCGCCAGCTGCACGAGCTGATCGCCCATCTCGGGCAGCAGCCGCTGGATCGGCACCGGCCGCTGTGGGAGCTGTACCTGATCGAGGGGCTGGCCGACAACCGCATCGCGCTCTACATCAAGTCGCATCAGGCGCTGGTCAACGGAATGGCGGCGCCGGCGCTCGGGCACGTCCTGGTCGACCGGACCCAGCGCCCCCCGCCGTTCGACGAGGACATCTGGGTTCCGCGGCGCGAGCCCGGCGCCGTCGAACTGGTCCTCGGGGCGGTCGGGGACTGGGTGGCCGCACCTCGAACCCAGCTGCAGGCGGTGGGATCGACGTTCAGCGACCCGCTGACCTGGGTGGGCCGCAAGGCATTCGACACCGCCCGGGCGATGATGCGCGGCACCGCACCGCATACCCCGCTCAACACCCAGGTGTCGCAGAACCGCCTGTTCACGGTGGCGCACGGTGCGCTGGAGGACTATCGCACGGTTCGCGCCCGCTACGACTGCGCGATCAACGACGTCGTGCTCGCCGTGATCACCGGGGCACTGCGCAACTGGCTGCTGTCCCGGGGCGAGCCGGTGTCCTCGACGCGGACGGTGCGGGCGATGGCGCCGCTGTCGGTGTACCCCGACCACGAGTACGACACCGCGGGCCAGCCGATCGGCGCGGTCACCCCGTTCCTGGTGGATCTGCCGGTCGGAGAACCCAATCCGGTGGTGCGGCTGTCCCAGATCGCCTACGCCACCGAATCGCACCCGACGTCGACCGGCCTGGTGGATGCTCGCACCATCTTGACCGTGTCGGGCTTCGCGCCGCCGACGCTGCATGCGATGGGCGTTCGGGTGGCCACCGCGTTCGCCGGCTTCTCCGGGCGGGTGTTCAACCTGTTGATCACCAATGCGCCCGGGGCGCAGCGGCAGCTGTACGTCTGCGGCGCCAAACTGCTCGAGACCTACAGTGTGCCCCCGCTGCTGCCCAACAAGGCGTTCACCATCGGGGTCACGTCCTACAACGGCACGCTGTACTACGGGGTCCACGCCGACCGCAAGTCGATGAGCGACGTCGGGCTGGTCTCGGCGCTGTTGGACGAGGCGCTGGCCGAACTGTTGGAGGCAGCCACGTGAGCGGTGCGCAGACCCCGATCGCCGACGATGTGTACGAGGCCGAGTTGCTGCGCCTGCAGACCGAATTCGTCAAACTCCAGGAGTGGGTGCGGGGCTCCGGCGCCCGAGTCGTGGTGATCTTCGAAGGCCGCGACGCGGCCGGCAAAGGCGGTGTGATCAAGCGGATCACCGAGAGCCTCAACCCGCGGGTGGTCCACGTGGCGGCCCTCCCGGCGCCCACCGAACGCGAACGCGGGCAGTGGTACTTCCAGCGTTACGTCGCCGCGCTGCCGGCGCGTGGCGAGATCACCCTCTTCGACCGGTCCTGGTACAACCGTGCCGGCGTGGAGAAGGTGATGGGGTTCTGCACGGCCGACGAGCATGCGCGCTTCCTCGAGCAGGCCCCGGTCTTCGAGCAACTGCTGATCGACGACGGAATCCTGTTGCGCAAGTACTGGTTCTCGGTATCCCAGGACGAACAGCTACGTCGGTTTCGCAAGCGGCGCAACGATCGACTCAAGCAGTGGAAGCTGTCCCCGATGGACCTCGAGTCGGTGAATCGCTGGGACGACTACTCGCGGGCCCGAGACGAGATGATGGCGCACACCGACGTCGCGTCGAGCCCCTGGTACGTCGTCGAGTCCGAGATCAAGAAGCACGCGCGGCTGAACATGATGGCGCACCTGCTGTCGACGATTCCCTACCGCGAGGTGGCGCTTCCGCAGGTGGAACTGCCGGATCAGCCGGTGGCCGGCGATGGTTACCAGCGCCCCGACCGCGGAAACTACCGCTACGTCGAGGACTACGCGGCGACGCTGCCGGCCGCGACGACCGGCGGTGCTTGATGGCCGCGACCCTCCCCCGCAAGTGGGACGTGCCCCCAGTCGCCCGGCTTCGCCGCGCTCGCGATCGCGGCTAGGGTCTTCGCTCATGCGGGTCTACATCCCGGCAACGCTGGCCATGCTCGGCCAACTGGTCGCCGACGGGTCACTGCGGGCGGTCAGCGGGACCGCGTTCGCCGTGACACCGGCGCTGCGGGAGTCCTATGCCCACGGCGACGACGAGGAACTGGCCGAGGTGGCACTCGGCGAGGCGGCGCTGGCCTCGCTGCGGTTGCTCGGTGCCGCCGGCGCGGGTCCGGACGACGAGTCGCCGCCCACCCGCCGGGCGGTGCTGGTCGCCGAGGTCGACGGAGCCGCTGTGCGCCCCGATCTCGATACCGCCGTGGTGCGGTTGGCCGGGCCGGTTGAGATCGGCGACGTGGTTGCGGCCTACGTGGACAACGCGGCCGCCGAAGCGGCGGTGCGCGCGGCGGTGGCGGCGATCGATGACGCCGACCTCGGCGACGAGGACGCCGAACTGACCGTCGGCGATGCCCAGGACCACGACCTGGCCTGGTATGCCACCCAGGAACTGCCGTTCCTGCTCGACCTGCTCTGATGTCGGCCGGGCCGGGTTACGCTACCGTAGGTTTATCGTGAGCAAGAAACATTCCGCGGTCACCGCGAACATCGGCGACACCAAACGGCCGACCGTCGCCGGCGCCGACCGGCATCCGGGTTGGAACGCGTTGCGCCGCATCGCCACGCGGATCACCACGCCGCTGCTGCCGGATGACTACCTGCGGTTGGCCAACCCGCTGTGGTCGGCCCGTGAGCTGCGCGGACGGGTGCTGGAGGTGCGGCGTGAGACGTCCGATTCGGCGACGCTGGTCATCAAACCGGGCTGGGGTTTTCACTTCGACTACCGGGCCGGTCAGTACATCGGCATCGGCCTGCTGGTCGACGGCCGCTGGCGCTGGCGGTCCTACTCGCTGACCTCCAGCCCGGTGACCGGGGCACGCACCGTCGCGATCACCGTCAAGGCGATGCCCGAGGGCTTCCTGTCCAGCCATCTGGTGGACGGCGTCGCCCCGGGCACCGTGGTGCGGCTGGCCGCCCCGCAGGGCGAGTTCGTGCTGCCCGATCCGCCGCCGGCCACGGTGTTGTTCCTGACCGCGGGGTCCGGCATCACCCCGGTGATGTCGATGCTGCGGACTCTGGCCCGCCGGGACGGCATCACCGACGTGGTGCACCTGCACTCGGCGCCCACCGCCGCCGACGTGCTGTTCGCCGACGAGTTGGCGGACCTGGCGCGTGCGCACCCCGGCTACCGGCTGCTGTTGCGCGCCACGCGCACCGAAGGCCGGCTGGATCTGTCGGGCCCCGGCCCGCTGGACGTGGAGGTGCCCGACTGGCGCGGCCGGCAGGCCTGGGCGTGCGGGCCGGCGGCGCTGCTGGCCGACGCCGAGCGCATCTGGGCGGCCGCCGGGATCGCCGACCGGCTGCATATCGAGCGATTCACCCTCGCGCGTACCGCCGTGTCCGACGGGGGCGGCACGGTTAGCTTCGCCGCCAGCGGCAAGAGCGTGGTCACGGATGCGGCGACGACGCTGCTCGAGGCCGGTGAGAGCGTCGGGGTGCAGATGCCGTTCGGCTGCCGGATGGGCATCTGCCAGTCCTGTGTGGTGGAGTTGACCGCCGGCCAGGTCCGCGATCTGCGCACCGGTGCCGATCATGAGCCGGGCACCCGCATCCAGACGTGCATCTCGACGGCGGCGGGCGACTGCGAGCTGGACGTCTGAGGGTTACCCGCTGGTAACCTACGTCAACGTAGGTTACGATAGCGTAGGTCTAAAGTTTTGGTATCACGTGCCCGAAAGGCGGTTCGATGGCGGTAACCGACGTCGAGGTGTTCGCGCATCTCAGCGACGCCGATGTGGAGAATCTCGCCGCTGAGCTCGACGAGATCCGCCGTGACATCGAGGCATCCCGCGGTGAGCGTGACGCCCGCTATATCCGTCGCACCATCGCCGCGCAGCGGGTGCTCGAGGTGACCGGCCGGGTGATGCTGGCCGCCGGCTCGCGACGCTCGGTCCGCTGGGCCGGCACCGCGACGCTGGGCGTCGCCAAGATCATCGAGAACATGGAGATCGGCCACAACGTCATGCACGGCCAGTGGGACTGGATGAACGACCCGGAGATCCACTCCAGCGGCTGGGAGTGGGACATGGCGGGGTTGTCCAAGCACTGGCGCTTCACCCACAACTTCCAGCATCACAAGTACACCAACATCCTCGGGATGGACGACGACGTCGGCTACGGCCTGCTGCGGGTCACTCGTGACGCGCCCTGGAAGCGCTTCAACCTGTTCAACCTGTTCTACAACACGATGCTGGCGGTCGGGTTCGAGTGGGGAGTCGCCTTGCAGCACCTGGAGGTCGGCAAGATCTTCATGGGCCGAAGCGATCGTGCGGCGACGCTGGTGCGGCTGCGGGAGTTCGCCGCCAAAGCCGGTCGGCAGTTGTTCAAGGACTACGTCGCGTTCCCGGCGCTGACCGCGCTGTCGCCCGGCGCGACGTTCGGTTCGACGCTGAAGGCCAATGCGATCGCCAACGTGATCCGCAACGTGTGGTCCAACGCGATCATCTTCTGCGGTCACTTCCCGGACGGCGCAGAGAAATTCACCAAGACCGACATGGACGGGGAGACGCGCGGCCATTGGTATCTGCGGCAGTTGTTGGGCAGTGCCAACATCGACGCCGGGCAGCCGATGCGGTTCTTCAGCGGCAGTCTGTCCCATCAGATCGAACACCACCTGTACCCGGACCTGCCCAGCAACCGCTACCCCGAGATCGCGGTGCGGGTGCGCGAGATCTGCGAGCGCTACGACCTGCCCTACACCTCGGGCCCCTTCCTGGTGCAGTACGGCAAGACCTGGCGCACCATCGCCAAACTGTCGCTGCCGGACCGATTCCTGCGTGACACCGCCGATGACGCCCCGGAGACTCGCAGCGAGCGGATGTTCGCCGAGCTGGGCCCGGGGTCGACCGGAGCCGACCCGGTGACCGGCCGGCGTCGCGGGCTCAAGACCGCGATCTCGACCGTGCGGAGTTGGCGGCGCGACAAGCAGGCCGGCCTGGCCGCCTGACCTCCGGTTGTGGCGCGCTAACCCTCGCGGAGCGTGGACAGTAGGTGTCGCGCGGCGGTGACCCGCCGTGCAGCGGGTCCGGAGAGCGCATCCAGGACGCACTCCGGGTCGGCCGGCGGCCCCAGATGCCCACAGCCGCGCGGACATTCGGTGATCGCCTCGGCGAGGTCGGAGAACGCCATGAGTACATCGTCGGGCGCGATGTGGGCCAGGCCGAACGAACGGATGCCGGGGGTGTCGATCACCCAGCCGGATCCGGCCAGCCGCAGCGCCACCGACTGGGTGGAGGTGTGCCGCCCCCGGCCGATGTCGGTGACCTGCCCGACCGCTCGGCCGGCTTGCGGGACAAGGCGATTCACCAACGTCGATTTGCCCACCCCGGAGTGACCCAGCAGCACCGTGACGTGGGACTGCAATAGCGGCGCCACCGCGTCCAGCGGATCGTCACGCCCTGCGGTGACCACGGTGAGATCCAGGTCGGCGAACTGGCCGGCGAACGGCTCCGGATCGGCCAAGTCCGTCTTGGTCAGGCACAGAATCGGCACCAGCCCGCCGGCGTAGGCGGCGATCAGCGTCCGCTCGACCAGGCCGGTGCGCGGCGGCGGGTCGGCCAGGGCCACCACGATCAGCAACTGGTCGGCGTTGGCGACCACCACCCGTTCTGTCGGGTCGGTGTCATCAGCGGTGCGGCGCAACACCGTTCGCCGGGGGCCGCGCCGGACGATGCGGGCCAGCGTGTCGGGCCGGCCGGACAGGTCGCCGACGACGTCGACGTCATCGCCGACGACGATCGGCGTGCGGCCCAGTTCCCGGGCGCGCATCGCGGTGATCTGGCGGTCCGGCTCGCCGTCCAGCACGCACCCCCAGCGGCCGCGGTCGACGCTGATCACCATGGCCGACCGGGCGTCGGCGTGTTCGGGGCGGATCTTGGTGCGCGGCCGGGAGCCGCGGCCGGAACGGACCTTGACGTCGGATTCGTCGTAGTCGCCGGGCTTCAAGCGCTCGAACCCGAATCGGCCAGCATGTCCGCCCACATCCGGGGGAACGCGGGCAGGGTCTTGGCGGTGGTCTCGATGTCCTCCACGTCGACGTCGGCCACCCGCAGGCCGATGATCGCGCCTGCGGTGGCCATCCGGTGATCGGCATAGGAGCACCAGGTTCCGCCGTGTAGTGGCGCCGCGGTGATGATCAGGCCGTCGGGCGTTTCGACGGCGTCGCCGCCCAGCCGGTTGATCTCGGTGGTCAACGCCGCCAGCCGGTCGGTCTCGTGCCCGCGCAGGTGCGCGATACCGCTCAGTCGCGACACCGATCCCGGTGCCGCCAGTGCGGCCAGCGCGGCCACGGTCGGGGTGAGTTCGCCGACCGTTCGCAGGTCGACGTCGAATCCGGCATAGCTGGGTGGCCCCTGTACCTGCAGCTGTGAATCGGTCTGGCGGATCGTCGCGCCGGTCCTGCCGAAGATGTCGATGACGGTGCCGGAAGGCTGAACGCCGGCGGTGGGCCAGTCGGTGATGCGCACCTCGCCGCCGGTGACCACGGCCGCGGCCATAAATGGGGTGGCGTTGGACAGGTCCGGCTCGATCTCCCAGTGCCGGGCCGCCACGGTGGCCGGCGACACCCGCCAGCGGTTGCCGGTGGTGTCGTCGATGTCGATCCCGGCCTGGCGCAGCATCGTGACGGTCATCGCGATATGCGGCGCCGACGGTAGCGACGCGCCGGTGTGCACCACGGTCAGACCGTCGTCGAATGCCGCCGCGGCCAGCAGCAGGCCGGAAACGAATTGTGAGGACGCCGAGGCGTCGATCTCCACGGTGCCGCCGGCGACGGACCCGGTGCCCTTGATCGTGAACGGCAGGGTGTCACCGTCGACCGCGATGCCCAGGCCGCGCATCGCATCCAGCAGCGGAGCGATGGGCCGAGCCCGGGCCTGCTCGTCGCCGTCGACGGTCACGGTGGCGGTGCCCAGCGCGGCCAGCGGCGGTACGAATCGCAGCACGGTGCCGGCCAGGCCGCAGTTCAGCCAGGTGTCCGGCTCGGGGTCGATCTCGCCGCTGACGGTCACCTGGTGGGCCACCGCCTCGACCCGCAGGCCCAAGGCTCGCAGCGCGTCGAGCATCAGGTCGGTGTCGCGGCTGCGCAGCGCCCCGGCGAGGGTGGAGACCCCGCCGCCGCGCGCGGCCGCCAGCGCCGCCAGCACCAGCGCCCGGTTGGTCTGGGATTTCGACCCCGGCACGGTGACCGTGGCGTCGACAGGGGTGGTGGTGGTCGGTGCCGGCCAAGTCGTCACGGTTTCATCCTGCCAGCGTTTGGCTCCGGCGCTGGTATTCGGTGGTTCAGCGAGGCTCGACGGAGGAGAGGCGAAGCTGGGAGCGCCGCATGAAACGGTGGTTCAGCGAGGCTCGACGGAGGAGAGGCGAAGCTGGGAGCGCCGCATAAACCCGGCGTGCCGCGGTGTGCTGGGCGCGTTCTTTGCCGTTTGGCCGCTTTGCAGCACCCAGCCGTTCACCCGGGATCGTTACCATCGCGGCATGGCTCTGGCAGCGGGCTCAATTTTTGCTGAGTACACCATCCTCAAACTGTTGGGTGCCGGCGGGATGGGCAAGGTCTACCTCGCTCAGCACCCCCGGCTCCCGCGCCGTGATGCGCTGAAGGTTCTCCGCCGGTCGCTGAGCGCTGACGACGAGTACGAGGAGCGCTTCCGTCGGGAAGCCGAAGCCGCCGCGGTGCTGGATCACCCGAACATCGTGCGGGTGCACGATCGCGGTGAGTACCGGGGACGATTGTGGATCGCCATGGAGTACGTCGACGGCGAGAGTCTCGCGGAGCTGATCACCCGCAGGTTCCCGG
This sequence comes from Mycolicibacter senuensis, assembly GCF_002101885.1. Lineage (GTDB taxonomy): Bacteria > Actinomycetota > Actinomycetes > Mycobacteriales > Mycobacteriaceae > Mycobacterium > Mycobacterium senuense. Next base: position 15,203 of record NZ_LQPS01000037.1, on the reverse strand, counting down.
CCGGTATGCCCCCTGAGGCCGTCCTCCCGATCGTCGCGACCATCGCCGACGCGCTCGATTACGCGCACCGGCAAGGCGTGGTGCACCGCGACGTGAAACCCAGCAACATCCTGGTGACCGAATCGGACACCGGCGAACTGACCGCCGTGCTGGCCGACTTCGGCATCGCCCGGCAGCTGAGCGGCCCCACCGGGTTGACCGCGAGCAATCTGGCGATCGGCACCGTCGCCTACGCCGCGCCGGAGCAACTGATGGGCGCCGAGGCGCTGCAGTACGCCGATCAGTACGCGCTGGCCGCCACCGCCTTCCAGATGCTCACCGGTACGCCGCCGTTCCAGCACGACAACCCGGTGACCGTCATCAGCCACCACCTGAACACCCCGCCGCCGCCGCTGAGCGCGCAGCGCCCCGAGTTGGAAGAACTCGACGACGTGCTGGCCGCGGCGCTGGCCAAAGATCCCGCCGAGCGGTTCCGCACCTGTTCGGATTTCGTCGCGGCGCTGGCCGAGCGGCTGGGCGATCCGGACGCGATGGACGCTCCCGACGTCGCCAGCACCGTCGTCCGGGGTATTCCGCGAGCGGTGCCGCGCTCGGCGCCGCGGAGCCGGCTGGCGACACTGGCCCGGCCTGCCGTCGTCGTGCCGCTGGCGCTGGTGCTGGTCGGCTCGGTGGCGACCGTCGTCCCGCGCATGCTGGGCGACGAGCAGGCCGAGACGACCGCCGCCGCCGGTGGCGAGCCGGCCGCCGCGGTGGTGCCGCCGGTCAAGGCGCCGGAGTTCGACGGGACCTACCGGGTGGACGCCAACCGGGCGGGGGAGAAGTACAACGGCGTCCCCAACCCGCACCCGCCCAACGTGAGTACCTGGTGGGCGGTCCGCACGTCCTGCGACGAGAAGGCGTGCACCGCCTCGGCGACGATGCTCGACCAGAAGGATCACCGGAAAGCGGCGACGCTGCCCGACGGCGGCACCCGGATGATGCTCGAATACGCCAACGAGACCTGGCGGTCCGAGCCGCAGCAGCTGGAGGGGCCGTGCATGGCCCCCGACGGGCGGGTGGGCACCCACACCACCACGCAGGTGCTGACGCTGTCACCGACCATCCCGGGCGTGATGCACGGTGCGATGGTCGCCACCGTCGACACCAACGAATGCTCCCAGCGCGGCGCCCAGATCTGGGTTCCGGTGGTGGCCAGTCGATTCGGCGATGCGCCGAAGGAGGTCGTCGGCGCCGTCGACACCGGCGCACCCGTCAAACCCGCCAAACCGGCCTGAGCTTTCCGCCGCTGCCGTCAGGTCCTGCTGCCGCTTGTCGTGCGCGGCCCGGCGGTCGGGTAGCGGTGGCGCTTACCCGGCGCTGGGCGGGCGGTTCATGACGCGGTGGCGGTAGCCGTAGCGCGGAACGAAGCGGAAACCGCTGACCCCGCCACCGCCACCGGCACCGGCGGCGGCCGCGGGCAGAGCCGCCAGGCCCGCCATACTGCCCATACCGGCGCCGCGGGGCATCGCTCCGGCCTCCGAAGCCGCGGCGCCGCTGGACGCGGCCATCCGGGACACCAGCGTCGCCGCAGCTTGATTGGCCCCACTCGGGGCGACGGGCCAGCTCTGCGGCACGGACAACGCGCCGAGCTGGATACCCCGGCCCACCGCGGCGGACGGCGCCGCGGGAGTGAAACCCGACGTGCGGGTGGCGGCGGAGCCGGCGCTCTTGGCCGCTTCCTCGGCGGCCTTCGCCGAGTCGGCCAGGAACGTGCGCACACCGGCAGGGCCGGAGCCCGCGTGCTGCCAGCCTTTGAAAACCTCACCGGCCGGATGCATGTACCGCGTCGGCAGCAGGGGGTTGCCCCGCATGCCGTCGAGTGGCTTCATCGCATCGACGAACCTCTGCAGGAACGCGGTCAGCGGCGACACCGGTTCTCCGGGCGGCGCGGTGCCCGGTGGCACCGGGGTGCCCGGGGTGGTGGGCGTCCCGCTGGCGGTGCCGGCCTGGGCGAGCGACTGGTGCAACGCCTGCGTCGCCGCCGAGTTCCCCGCAGCGTTGCCGGTCGCGGCCGCCTGTTCGGCGGACCCGGCCGGATTGGTGAGCTGCGGCGGCGAGGTGAACTCCGACAGCTGCGTGGCTGCCGCCGAACCACCGGCGTAGGTGTACATCGCCGCGGCGTCCTGCGCCCACATCGCCGCGTACTGGGCTTCATTCGCCGCAATCGCCGGGGTGTTCTGACCGAAGAAGTTGGTGGCGACCAACGTCATCAGCTGGACCCGGTTGGCCAGCACCGCCGGCGGCGGCACGGTCATGGCGAACGCGGCTTCGTAGGCGGCCGCCGCGGCCTTGGCCTGCAGGGCCGCCTGCTCGGCTTGCGCGGCGGTGGTCTGGAACCAGGTGGTGTAGGGCAGCGCGGCGGCCGCCATGGCGGTTGCCGACGGCCCCCGCCACGGACCACTGGTCAGGTCGGTGATGGTCATGTGCACCGCAGCGGCGGTGATGCTCAACTCCTGGGCCAGGACATCCCAGGCCCCCGCAGCTGCCAACAGCGGACCGGAGCCGGCTCCGACGTACATGCGTGCGGAATTGACCTCCGGCGGCAGCGCCCCGTAGTCGATCACTGAGCTCCTCGGTCTATCCGCCGAACGGACGACGCGGCATGACTGTCAACGGAGTTCCGTAGCGCGGTGCGCCGAACCCCTTGAAGCCGGCTCCGGCCGCACCCGCGGCACCCGCCGGCATGCCGGCCATCCCCATCGGGGGCGCCATCGGTGTGTTGCCGAGGATTCCGCTCCCGGCAGCGCCGCCGATCGGCTGCCACGTGCCGCCCGATACCGGCCCCAGCGCGCTCAACGGCGCTGTCGGCGGCGCCCAAGCGGGGGGAACCGACAGGTTGCCGATCGAACCAGCAGCACCCGAGGCGGCGCTGGCGGCACCTGAGGCGGCGCCGGAGGCGGCTCCGGCGGCACCCGAAGCGGCGCCCTTGGCGGCGTCGGCGGCGCCGGAGGCGGCCTTGGCAGCGTCCTTCGCCCCATCGGCGAACATCTTCTGCAGCCCGGTGAGACCGCTCATACCACGCCAGACCGCACAGAGGTTGTTCGAGTGCATGGTGATCTGACCGGTGGCCATGCTTATGGCCTCGTCGCCCAACTGGTAGTTCGGGTCGTCGAGGATGTCCCCCGCGGGGCTGCCCGTGCTCTCGGCCGACATCGGGCGGAACAGGTTCTGCAAGGCGCTGGACGCCCTCGCCGCCTGCCCCGTCGCCGCGTTCCCGGTGGCGGTCTCGCCGCCCGGGTTGGTCGGGTTCGGCGGCGGGGCGAACTCGTTGAGCTGGGTGGCCGCGCTGGACTGGGCGTGATAGCCGGACATCGCCATGGTGTCCTGCGCCCACATCTCGCCGTGCTCGGCCTCGGTGGCCGCGATCGACGGGGTGTTCTGCCCGAGGATGTTGGTGGTGACCAATTCGTCGAGCAGCTCGCGGTTCGCGTAGACGGCCACCGGCGGCACCGTCTGAGCGTGTGCCGACTCGTAGGCGGCGGCGGCGGCGCGACCCTGGGTGGCGGCCTGCTCGGCCTGCGCGGCGGTGAGCTCCATCCAGTTCACGTAGGGCGTGACCGCGGTGACCATCGTCGCCGAGGCCGGCCCGAGCCATTCCTCCGAGGTCAGCTGACCGATGACCGCCCGGTACTGGGCAGCAATCGATTTCAGCTCCGCGGCCAGCGAACTCCAGGCTGAGGACGCCACCACCATCGGCTGCGAGCCGGGCCCGGAGTAGATCAACGTGGAGGTGACCTCCGGCGGCAGGGAAAGATAATTCATGGCCGTCGCCTAACCGGCCGCGGCTGCGTTGGCAGCCTCGGTCGCGGCGTAGGCGTTGGCGCCGTTGCTCAGTGCCTGGACGAACAGTTCGTGGACGGCCACGGCCTGGGCGCTCACCGCCTGGTAGGACTGCCCGTGATTGGCGAACTGAACTGCCGTCAGCGCGGAAACCTCGTCAGCGGCCGCCGGCGCCACACCAGTGGTGGGGCTGGCGGCTGCGGCACTGTGGGCGGCCAGCGACGAACCGATGGCCCGCAGGTTGGCGACCGCAGCCAGTAGTGCCTCGGGCTGCGTGGTGACGAACGACATGAACGCTCCTCATCGAAGTTCATCGTGATCCGCGATCGCCAGGTTGCGAATCGCGTGCGCGGTTGGGCGCAGCTCCGACGCTAAGCGACCTGAACCCTGAAACCCAGTCGGGAGGCGGGCTTTTCGGAGAGTGTCAGCAGTTGTTCATCGACCGTTCGGAACGGCACCCGAATCATTCACCCAGCGGCCCGCCGATGTTGCCTTGCCGTCACTTTTCGTTCACCTTGTGCGGCAGGGCGCCGGCCACCAATTCCAGGGTCGATTCACGGCCGGGCGAGGCGGCGGGATCGGCACCCTGCCGGGCCGAGGCGACCGGGTTGAGCATCAGTTCGTCCACGCCGAACCGGGCGGCGAGCTCACGCAGCTGCGCCAGCGCCTCCGCGGGTGTTCCGACCACCGCACGCGCCAGTTCGGCTTGGGCGATCCGGTGCTGCTCCGGGGTGAGCGGGGTTTGCTGGGCCTCCTCGACGAGCGGCACGGGCGCCGGTGGATGGCCGGTGGAGGTCCGCGCCTGCATGTGCAGGTACGGAAGTATCAAAGCCGTTGCCTCCTGGTGTGTTTCGGCGACAACGGTGTTGACGGTCAGGAACACCGTCGGCTCGGTGGCCAGCTCGCTCGGCACGAACTCCGACCGGTAGTACGCCAGTGCCTCGGCGGTCTGCTCGCCGAACAGGTGGTGGCCGAACACATAGGGCAGCCCCTTGGCCGCGGCGACCCCGGCCGAGTGCACCGACGAGCCCAGCACGAAGACCCGCGGCGTGGTCAGTGCGCGCGGTGTCGACTTGAGCACATAGTTGCGATCGGTCAGCTGCACCGACACCCCGGCGGGTCCCAGCAGGGCGATCACGTCATCGAGGTGATCGGGGAACTGGTCGACGACGCTGTCGTCGCGGCCGCTGCGCAGCACCGTCGACGCAACCGGGTCGGCGCCTGGGGCGCGCCCGATGCCCAGGTCGATGCGGCCGGGGTGGGCGGCCTCCAGCAGCGCGAACTGTTCGGCCACCGCCAGTGGCGCGTGGTTGGGCAGCATCACCCCGCCTGCGCCCACCTGCAGTCGTGAGGTTGCGGCCGCGAGCATCGCGACCAGCACCGCCGGGTTGGTCGCCGCGACGGAGGGGAGGTTGTGGTGCTCGGCGGCCCAGTACCGGGTGTAGTCCAGGCTGTCGGCCAGCTTCGCGAGCCGAATGGTCGCCGCCAGCGCATCAGGACTGGACTGGTCGGTCCGTACCGGCGCTAGGTCGAGGACTGAGAGACGCACATCGGCGATCTTGCCATTCCCGGCTCGGGGACCGACGCCGGTAACCCGGCGTTCCGGTTTCGTTAACTTCGGTCACGCACAGTGGGCCGATGAGCAGCGACGCCGAGTTCGCCGGCGAACCGGCCGCGGGCCCGCCCGAGCCCTGGGACATCGGCCGCCCGCAGCCGGTGGTGCAGCAACTGGTGGCCTACGGCGCGCTGCGCGGTGAGGTGCTCGATCCCGGCACCGGGCCGGGACACCATGCGATCCACTATGCGTCGCAGGGCTATCCGACGACCGGGATCGACCTGTCACCGGCCGCCATTGCGCTGGCGCAGCGCAACGCCGCGGCGGCCGGGGTGACGGTGAACTTCCAGGTGGCCGACGCGGTCGACCTCGCCGGGTTCGACGGCCGTTTCGACACGGTCGTCGACAGCGCGTTCTACCACGTGTTCCAGGACGACGAGCAGACCCAGCTGCGGTATGCCCGCAGCCTGCACCGGGCCACCAAACCGCAAGCGCGGCTGTACATGTTCGAGGCCGGACGCCACAACGTCAACGGCTGGCAACTGGACGGGCTGTCGCCCGAGCGTTTCGGGCCGTTGCTCGCCGAGGCCGGCTGGCGGATCGACCACATCGGCCCCACCACCTATCAGGGCACCTTCGACCCCAACTCCTTCACCGAGATGATCACGGTGATGGAGGCGCTCGGCCGTGAAGATCTGCTGGACGGCGTTCGCGCGCTGGCCGAGCGGTTCGCCTACCTGCAACCGCTGCTCGAGGACAACGTGGTGCACATGCCGTTTTGGGCCGTGACCGCCACCCGCCTCGACTAGCTGCCACCATGAAGACATGTGCGGGCGCTTCGCGGTAACCACCGATCCGGCGCTGCTGGCCGAGCGGATCGGGGCGATCAACGAGGTTCCGGCGGACGCTGATCGGGGACCGGACTACAACGTGGCACCGACCGACGCCGTCGCGGCCGTGGTCAGCCGCCACACCGATCCCGACGATGAGCCGACCCGCCGGGTCCGGTCGATGCGGTGGGGCCTGGTGCCGCCGTGGACCAAAGCCGGCCCCGACGGCGCCCCGGTGAGCGGTGGCCCGCTACTGATCAACGCCCGCGCCGACAAGCTGACCACCTCGCCGGCCTACCGCTCCGCCGCCGAACGCCGGCGCTGCCTGGTTCCGATGGACGGCTTCTACGAGTGGCGCGCCGAACCCGCCGGATCCGGCGCGAAGAAGGCGCGCAAGACACCGTTTTTCATCCACGGTGATGGCGAGCTGCTGTTCGCGGCCGGCCTGTGGTCGGTCTGGCGAGGCGGCCCTCGGTCGGACCCGCTGCTCAGTGTCACGATCATCACCACCGGAGCGGTCGGAGAGATCGCCGGCATTCACGATCGGATGCCACTGCTGTTGCCCGAGAATAGTTGGGACACTTGGCTGGACCCGGACGCACCGGTCGACACCGAGCTGCTGACCCGCCCACCGGACGTGTCGGGCATCGTGTTGCGTGAGGTTTCGACGCTGGTCAACAGCGTGCGCAACAACGGACCGGAGCTGATCGCGGCCGCCGCGCCGCAGCCCGAGCAGGGCTACCTGCTGTAGCCGCGCACCGGCGGTGCCGTCAGTGACCGACCAGGGCCCGCTTCTCGGCGGCGTATTCCTCATCGGTGAGCACGCCGGCGTTGCGCAACTCGGCAAGCTCACGCAGTTCGATGTCGGCCCCCATCAGCAGACCGAACGCCGATTCCGGCGTCAGCTCCGGCAGCTCGTTCGGCTGCTGTTCGCGGGGCCGCGGCGTGGTGGAGCCGGTGGTCGGGACGCGGTGGCCGCGGGTGGCACCCGCGCTGGCCCGGCCCGCCAAGCCGGCCGCGGCCATCCCCGCGGCGGGGACCACCGTCTCACCGGCGATGGCCGGGGCGGCGGAGCTACCGGCCGAGGCCAGCGAGACTCCGACCTGCCCGATCACCGATGGCACCGCCGATGCCCAGGCCAGCGGCACTGACAGGCCGCTGATCGAGGCCGCCGAGGCCATGCTGGCCGTTATCGGCAACGCACCGGACATCGCGGCCCGGAACAGTTCCTCGGTCACCCCGAAGACGCCGAGCGGATCGATCAGGAACGAACCGAGGGCGTCGATGCCGAAGGTGCCTATCGAGTCGACGACGACCTCGAGACCGGCGTCGACGAGCTCGATGGTGTGTGCGCTGGACGCTGCCGCGGCGGTGAGCGGCCCGATGACGCCGGCCAGCGCCGAAGCGCCCGTCGACGAACCGACGGCGGTCGGCAGGGTGGAATTCGGCAGGGCCGGGGTGACCCCGGCGAGAAGGCCCTCACCCTGGCCCTCGGCGGCGGTGGCGGCGGCCTGCCCCACGGCTTTACCCAGTCCGGTGGCGTGACCCACGGATTTGACGCCGGTGGCGTGACCCAGGGTCTTGCCGATTCCGGTGGCGTGACCCACGGCTTTACCCATTCCGGCGGCCTGGGCGGCGCCCGCGGCGGGGTTGGTGGTGGGCGGCGGCTGGCCGAACGGATCGAGCCGGGTTGCTGCTGCGGCTCCGGCGGCGTAGCCGGACATGGCGGTGGTGTCCTGGGCCCACATCTGGGCGTAGTGCGCTTCGGTGGCCGCGATCGCGGCGCTGTTCTGCCCCAGGAAATTGGTCGCGACCAGGGTCATCAACAGGCTGCGGTTGGCGGCGATGACCGGTGGCGGCACCGTCATGGCGAACGCGGCCTCGTACGCGGCGGTGGCGGCCCTGGCCTGGATGGCGGTCTCTTCGGCCTGGATCGCGGCGCTACGCATCCAATGGACATACGGCGCGGCGGCCGCGGCCATGGCGGCGGCGCTGGGCCCGGCCCAGCCGGACGACAGTTCGGTCAGCACCGATTCGTAGGCAAGGCCCGCGGTGTTCAATTCGGCGGCGAGGGCATCCCACGACGATGCCGCCGCCAGCAGCGGACCGGCACCCGCGCCGGCATACATCCGGCCCGAGTTGATCTCCGGCGGTAAGAACGCGAAATCCATGGGTGTTACCGGCCGAGTAGGCGCCGTTTCTCTTCGGCGAACTCGTCTTCGGTGAGGATGCCGGCGTCGCGCAGCTCGGCCAACTCCCGCAGTTCGCCGGAGATCCGGGTGATCGGCCCGTTCAACGGTCGTGCCGGTGGCGACTCCGGCTTCCCGACCGGGGCGCGTTGCTTGACGACCGGGCGGGCCGGCCGCGTGGCGGTTGCCTTCGTGCTCGCCCTGGCGGTCGCGGCGCCGCCGCGGCCCCGCCCGGCGCCGGCGGTGGCCCGGCCGGCCAGCCCGGCGGCGGCCATCGCGGCCAACGGCAGCGCGGTGGACCCGGCCGCGGCCGGCACGGCTTCTTCGGCGGCCGTCGGCAAGGCCCCGCCCACCTGCTGAATCACCGTGGTGGTCGGGGCGGTGGTGGCCCAGGTCTGCGGTACCGACAGCCCGCTGAGCGTGGCGGCCTCGCCCAGTTCGGCGCTGACCGGGGTCACCGCGCTGGCCAGCGCCATCTCCGGGAGCAGTTCGCTCTCGATCTCGCCGATGCCGATCAGGTCGATGCCGAAGGAACCGGCCGCGTCGACGCCGAACGTGCCGGCGGAGTCGATGACGAACGTACCGAACAGGCTGGCTGCCAGCGCCGCGTAGGACGCCGCCAGACCCGGCTCGAGCGCCGCCGCCGAACCGATGGAACTCATCAGCGACGCGTTCGTACCGGCCGCGGCCGAGCCCGGGGCGGCGAGGCCCTGCAAGGTCTGGGTGACCGCAGCGGCCACGGTGTTGGCCTGGTTTCCGGCGGCGGTGGCGGTCGCCTGCCCGACCGCGCCGGCCTGGTTGGCGGCGCCGGCGGGGCTGGTGGTGGGCGGTGCCTGCGTGAACGGGGTGAGCCGGGAGGCCGCCGCGGAGGTCGTTGCGTAGCCGTACATCGCGGTCGCGTCCTGGGCCCACATCTGGGCGTAGTGGGCTTCGGTGGCTGCGATCGCGGCGGTGTTCTGGCCCAGATAGTTGGTGGCCAGCAGGGTCATCAGCTGGGCGCGGTTGGCGGTGACGAGCGGGGGAGGGACCGTCATGGCGAACGCGGATTCGTAAGCGGCGGCTGCCGTTCTGGCCTGTGACGCAGCGTGTTCGGCCTGTGCCGCGGTGGCGTGCATCCACTGCGCGTAGGGCATGGCGGCGGTGGCCATCGCGGTGGCGCTGGGTCCGGCCCAGCCGCCGGACAGCTCGTCGATCATCGATTCATAGGCCACGCCGGCGGTGTTCAGTTCGGCGGCCAGGGCACTCCAGGCGGTGGCGGCGGCCAGCAGCGGCCCGGCACCGGCCCCGGTGTACATCCGGGCTGAGTTGATCTCTGGTGGAAGTGTTGCGAAATCCATTGCTAGCCAGACCCGTTAGTGACAGGCGTCATGATGCCTCCTGAATCTTCGGGGTCGCTCCGGCCGCCGCGCGGACGCAGCACTGACCGAGTAACGGCGACGCTAGATGGTGAACTTGAAGTGAACCTGAAGATGCCGCCGGTCGACGAGAACCGGCCTGCGGAAGCTCCCCAATCCGGGCGCGGCGGTGTTATCAATGGACCATGGCCGATTCGCGGTCCGCCGATCGGCGAGGCGGTAATCCCTCGGCGCGCGGCGCCGAGACCTTCAGCGTGGGGACGCCGCGGGTGCTGGTGGTGGAGGATTCCGAGACGATCCGCGAGATGGTCAGCGAGGCGCTGGCCGACGCCGGCTATCTGACCGAAGCCCAGCCCGACGGCAGCGGGCTCGAGGAGGTGCTGGACGGCTTCCGGCCGGATCTGGTGGTGCTCGATGTGATGTTGCCGGGCCGCGACGGGTTCGACCTGATGGAGGTGATCCTGCGCTGGGGTGAGGTGGGGGTGGTGCTGCTCACCGCGCGTGACGGACTGCCCGACCGGCTGCACGGCCTCGACAGCGGCGCCGACGACTACGTGGTCAAGCCGTTCGAGCTGGCCGAACTGGTGTCGCGGGTCGGTGCGGTGCTGCGCCGGCGGGGCCGGCTGCCGTCGGCCGTGCAGTTCGGCGATCTGATGGTCGACGTCGACGCCGGGGTGGCTTCCCGCTCGGGGGCCCCGCTTGGGTTGACCGCGACCGAGCTGCGGGTGCTCGTCTACCTGGTGGAACAACGTGGCCGCATCGTCAGCAGCGCACAGATCCTCAATGCGGTGTGGGGATATGAGGCCTACGATCCCAACCTGGTACAGGTCCACATCAGCGGGTTGCGGCAGAAGCTGGAAACGCACGGGCCGCGGATCCTGCACACCGTGCGCGGGATCGGTTACCGGCTGCAGCTGTCGGCATCATGACCGCCACACCGTCATTGCGCCGGCGTTTGACGGTGATGGTGGTCGCGCTGCTGGCCGTGTTGATGCTGACCATGGGGCTGGTGATCAACGCCACGCTCACCGCGCTGGAGAATCGCAGCCTGCACGAGCGGCTGGCGGTTGCCACCCAGCGCGCGGATTCCCTCGTCGCACTCGGTATTTCGCCAGAACAACTGGCCGATCAACTCAACGGCGGCATCGTCAGTGCACTCGTGGTCGCCGTGGACGGGTCCAGCTACGGCGACCCTGCGATCGAGCCGGACGCGACCACCGGGTCGAGATTGCCGCCCCCGCCGCTGGAGCCCGACGACACCTCGACGGTCCTGGTGCATCCGCTGGGCGACGGCGGACGGGTGATTCTGGTCGCCGACACCACCGAGGCCGCCGAGACGCTGAGCCGGTTGCGGCGCCTGATGGTCGGCGCCGGACTGGCGATCCTGCTCATCGCGTCGATCCTGTTGGCCGGGGTGAGCCGGGCCATGCTCGCACCGCTGGATCGGCTCACCGATCTGGCCCGTGACATCACCACCGGCGACCGCGGAAGACGGCTGCGTCCCGACCGTCCGAGAACCGAACTCGGCCGCGCGGCAAGTGCTTTCGACGACATGCTCGACGAGCTGGAGGATTCCGAGAAGCGCGCCCAGCGAGCCGCCGAGGCTGCCCGGCGCGCCGAGGCCGCGGTCCGGCGATTCCTCGCCGATGCCGCCCACGAGCTGCGCACCCCGATCGCCGGCATGCAGGCCGCCGCCGAGCAGATCGCCGGCAATGTCGGCCAGGATGTCGGGCAGGATGTCGGGCTGGACACCGTCGAGCCCGAAGTGCTGCGCCAGCACCGCCGCGCCACCATGCTGCTCACCGAGGCCCGCCGCGCCACCCGACTGGTCACCGACATGCTCGACCTGAGCTATATCGACGCCGGGCTGCCCCTGGAACTCAAAGACGTCGATCTGGTCGGCATCGTCGAGACCCAGTTGGAGCGGGCGGCGTTGCTGGCGCCGCAACTGCACCTGGGCCGCACCGGGATGGACGCCGTGTCCGTCCGGGCCGATCCGACCCGACTGGCCCAGATCCTGTCCAATCTGCTGGACAACTCCCGCCGCTACACCCCACCCGGCGGGAGCATCACCGTCGACGTGGAGCGCCTCGGCGAGCGCGTTGAGGTGACTGTCACCGACACCGGGATCGGGGTGCGCAGCGAGGACGCCGAGCGGATCTTCGACCGACTGGTGCGCCTGGACAGCGCTCGCGGCCGGGATCACGGAGGCGCCGGTCTGGGTCTGCCGATCGCGCGGGCACTGGCCGACGCCCACGGCGGCCGGCTGAGCTGTGTTCCGCAGGAAGGTGGCGCCTGTTTCCGGCTATCCCTGCCGTTGCGGGCCGTTTCCGGCCGATAGCTGGCAGATGCCTGGCAGATTGGGTACAACGGTGCGATGGACAGTTCGCCACCGATGTGGAATCGCTCGCCGATGTTGCACGAGGCCATGGCCCGGCGGCTGTATCGCAGGTCCGAGGCCACCGGGCGCATCAAGCTGCCGGCGGTTCCGGGCATGCTCGATGAGTACGTCCGGATGTGCGAGACGATGTTCGCAGCGCTGGGCACCGCGCTGGACGCCCAGCAACGGGATCACCTGCAGAAGGCGCTGCGGACCGAGTTGGAAGCGGCGTTTGCGGCTTCGCCGCGGTCGCACATCGTCATCAGCTATGAGGCGCCGATCGGCAACGTCCTGAACTACTGGGTCCGGGCCGAATGGCAGTCGATCGAAGCGGGGTACGAGAGCTGGGTCGCGCTTCGCCAGCCGCCCTTGTTCGGCACCGAACCCGATGCCCGCGTCTGGGCGCTGGCCGGCGAGACCGCCGATCCGCAAAACTGCCGGGTACTCGACATCGGTGCCGGTACCGGACGCAACAGCCTGGCGCTGGCCCGGCGCGGGCACCCGGTGGACGCGGTCGAGATGACGCCGCTGTTCGCCGACAACATTCGTGCGGACGCGCAGCGCGACGGACTCGGCGTCCGGGTGATTCAACGGGACGTCTTCACCGCCGGCGACGAACTGGGCAGTGACTACCGGTTGATCGTGCTCTCGGAGGTCACGCCGGACTTCCGAACCACCCGGCAGCTGCGCGACATGTTCGAACTGGCCGCCCGGCGGTTGGCCCCGGGCGGGAGCCTGGTGTTCAACGTGTTCTTGGCCCGGGACGGCTATCTGCCCGACGCGGCCGCCGTCGAACTGAGCCAGCAGTGCTACAACATGCTCTTCACCTGGGACCAGATGCACGCAGCGGTCGACGGGTTGGGCCTGCAGCTGGTCGCCGATGACTCGGTTCACGACTACGAGAAGACCCATCTGCCCGAGGGCGCCTGGCCGCCCACCGGTTGGTACGCCGAGTGGACCCGCGGTCAGGACGTGTTCGATGTCAAACCGAACGCCTGCCCGATCGAGATGCGCTGGCTGGTTTATCGCAAGCCTGCCGGAGCCGACGAGGCTACGATGTCGCGATGAGCGCCACGTTGACCGCCCCCGACGCGCAACGGCGGGACTTCTGGAGCGCACTGTGCCCCCAGCTGTCGATCGACGGCGATGCCGTTGCGGTACCCGCGGCGGTCGGTGAGACCGACCCGTTGCTGGTGACCCTCAAGCGCGAGGGCTACATCCGGGTGCCCGGCGCACTGCCGGAAACGGTGGTCGCGCCGATGCGCGACGCGGTGGCGACGCTGTTCGAGCTCGGCATTCCGTTGCCGTTCGTGTTCGTCTACGACCAGTTATGGCTGGCGTTCCAGGGGATTTCGGAGTTCCTGACGGCGGTGCTCGGCGACGGTTATCGGGCGTTGCCCGACTTCTGGGTCTGGCACGTCAAGCCTGACGAGAGCGCGGCGGGCTGGGGTCCGCACCGCGACCGGGTGATGCCGACGCTCGATGCCGACAACTCGCCGCACACCCTGACGGTGTGGCTGCCGTTCAGCGACGCCACCCCGCTCAACGGGTGCATGTACTTCCTGCCCGCCCATCTCGATGATCGGTTCCGGCAGCGGCGTTGGGACGGCACCGACAACACCCTGGTCTCCAACCTGCAGGACATCCGCGCCGTGCCGGCCACCGCCGGCACCCTGATGGCCTGGAACCAGGCGGTGCTGCACTGGGGCGGGCGGGGCAGCCGCCTGGGCGAAGCCCCGCGGATCAGCGCGGCGTTCGAATTTCAGCGCGCCGACTCGCCGGCGTTCAACACGCCGTTGCTCGACCCGGGTCGGCTGCCGACGTTCGGCGAACGGCTCGGGCTGATCGGCAAACAGGTGCTGCAGTATCGGCACATGTACCCGCTCGGCGACGACGTCGCCGCCATCGCCACCTCGCTGGTGGAGCGCTTCATGCCCGGCGTCGCCCCGGTGGGGGATTCGCCGTCGGTGGGAACTGCCGCGTCGTTCTGACCGGACGTGCGCTACGGCTGCACATACCCGGGCGGGTTGACGGTGTCCACCCACAGGTCCACACCCAGGTCGCTGCCCGGCACGCAGTCATAGACCGAGAGATCGGCGACGCCCGATTCGACCAGCACGTCCTCGCACAGCACCGTGTTGCCGGTGTATTCGGTCGCCGGTTTGGTCAAGATCGCGTAGGCGGCGTCGGCGTAGACCTCGGGGGTGCGGGCCCGGGCCATCGCCTCGTCGCCGCCGAGCAGGTTCTGCACCGCGGCAGTGGCGATCAGGGTGCGCGGCCACAGGGTGTTCGACGCGATGCCGTGCGAGCGCAACTCCTCGGCGATACCCAGCGCGCACAGCGTCATCCCGAACTTCGCCATCATGTAGGCGGTGGGCTTGAGCCATTTCGGTTCCAGGCGAATCGGCGGCGACAGCGTGAGGATGTGCGGGTTGTCCCGGCCGATCATGTGCGGGATGCAGGCCTGCGACACCGCGTAGGTGCCGCGTACCTCGATGCCGTTCATCAGGTCGAAGCGCTTCAGCGGAACCTCGAGGATCGACCCGAGGTTGATCGCCGAGGCGTTGTTGACGCAGATGTCGATGCCGCCGAACCGCTCGACGGTGGCCGCCACCGCACCGGTCACCGAGTCACCGTCGCGGATGTCGCCGACGATCGGCAGCGCCTGCCCGCCGGCCTCCTCGATCTCGGTGGCCGCGGTGTAGACGGTGCCCGACAATTTCGGGTGGGGTGCGGCGGTTTTGGCGATCAGCGCGATGTTGGCGCCGTCCCGCGCGGCCCGCTTGGCGATCGCCAGGCCGATGCCGCGGCTGGCACCCGAGATGAACATGGTCTTGCCGTGAAGCGGAGCTGCGTTTGCCATGAACACCACCCTATGCCTAACCGCCGCCGGGTCCGTCCGCTGCGCTAGAAGGGCGGTGGATCGTTGCAGGCTGCGAGCGCGCGTCGTTTCGCGGCTTCGGCGGCTTGGGTGGCTTGGGTGGCGATGCGGGCCTGGTTGTGGTTGCGTTCCAGCCAGATCCGGTAGGCCCGATCCTGTGCTCTGGTGCGCGTGCGGGTCGGCATCATCAGCCC
>NZ_LQPS01000036.1 GCF_002101885.1 Mycolicibacter senuensis | reverse complement strand
CCCCATGACGGTGTCTCGATCGGCGAGCGCATCCCTACCCATAAACCGAACAGTAGTTCGAGGGTCCGACAGGAACCCGGCCGATCTGAACCCAGTGACTAAGGAGACTGTGAGAAATTCGGCCTACCCCGGCCTGAATGTCGGCCTGCAGTCGCTCAGCAGACCTGGCTCAACAAGGCTTCGGTGGGCGGCCGGCGCTGAGTCCAGGGCTGGACCGATTCGAGCTGGGCGGCAAGCGAAATCAGGGTGGCCTCGTCATTGGCCCGCCCCACCAGGTGCACCGCCTCGGGCACCCCGGCGGCGTCGATACCGGTGGGCACCGAGATCGCCGGCTGGCCGCTGTAGTTCTGCGGGAAGGTGAACGGGATGAACTTCAGCATCCGCAGCATGGCGCGGGTCGGGCCGAATCCCTCGAAGTAGCCCAGCTGCACCGGCGGAATCGCCAGCACCGGGGTCATCAGCACGTCGAAGTCGGCGATCGGGTGCTGTGAGCGGGCAGTGATCCGGGGCTCGGCGGCGAGGGCGCGACGGGCGAGCCAGTCCGGGACCAGGCGGCTGGTTCGGGCCTCGGCCCGCATCCGTCGTTCCAGCAGGTCGGTTTTCGGGAGCTGCTCGATCTCGTGGGCGAAGCCGTTCATGAACAGCGCGAGCACCGCGGCGATCCCCGTCACCGGGTAGACCGGGTCGCGTTCGACGACCTCGTGGCCCAGCGAACGCAACAACTCCGCGGTCTGCAGGACCGGGCGGCGCACCTCGTCGCTGACCTGCACCGGGACCACCGGCTTGAACGACATCGCGATCCGCAACGGCCGTGTCGGCACCCGCAGCGCGTCCATCAGCGGCGGCGCCGCCGGCGGCGACGGAATCTCGTCGTCGGGTTCGGGCCCGGTCATCGCGTCGTGCAGCAGTGCGGTGTCGACGACACTGCGGGCCAGCGGCCCGATGTGGTTGAGGCCGTGGAAGCGGTACGCCCGTTCGGGCGACTCCTTGGTGCTGATCCGGCCGCGCTGCCCCTTGAGGCCGACCAACCCGCAGCAGGCGGCCGGGATGCGCACCGAGCCGCCGCTGTCGCTGCCGGTGGCGCCGGGCACCATCCCGGAGGCGACCGCGGCGGCCGAACCGCCGCTGGAGCCGCCCGGGGTGCGATACAGGTCCCACGGGTTGCGGGTCACCCCCCAGGTCGCCGATTCGCACACCGGGTAGGCGCCGAACTCCGAGAGGTGGGTCTTGCCGATGATCACTGCACCCGCGGCGCGCAGCCGCCGCACCGCGGCGCTGTCGGTGCTCGCCGGGCCGACGTCGATTCCGGTGCCGCACATGGACGAAACGCCGGCCACGTCGGTGTCGTCCTTGACCGCGATCGGCACGCCGGCCAACGGCAGCACTTCTCCGGCGGCCAACCGCCGCTCGATGTGCGCCGCCTCGTCCATCGCCCGGTCGCCGAGCACTGTGCGGAACACGTTCAGAACCGGGTCGAGCCGGGCGATCCGATCCAGGTAGAGGGCCACCAACTCGCGCGGGGACACTTCCCGCTCACGCACCAGCTGTGCCAGGTGCGCGACACCGGCAAAAGCCAGCTCATGATCCTGCTCATGATCGTGCGCGGCAGACATCGTTGCGTCCTTTCCCCGGGGACCACAATACCCACGGTGCGCTGCGCAAACGTGTGGCCGCGTTGGCGACACACTAAGAACTGCGCACGTCAGCCGGCGGGCTCGATGTTGTGGTTGAGAGTGAACCGGTTCTCCGGGTCCAGGCGCGTCTTGAGTTCGGCGAGCCGCTGGTAGCCGGCATCGCCGAAGGTCGCGCGGATGCGGTCCTGCCCTTCGTCGCCCACGAAATTCAAGTAGGCGCTCGCCGGGCCCAGCGGGCGCAGGATCTCGAAGGCCTGCCCGGCCCACGCTGTGCACCGGGCGGTGTCGGCGGGGTCGGTCCAGGTCGTCATCAGATGGATGATGTACGGGTGGTCGCGGGCGACGACGGCCGTGGACTCCGGCGGAACGCGGCTGGCGTACCCGCCGAGCCGGATCAGGTGCAGCCGGGTCTGCGTCGAAGGCCGTGACCGGCCGAGCAGCGCGATGCGGCGGATCGCCTCGTCGGTGAGTTCGGTGACGAACAGCGATTTCCAGTAGTTCAGCCAGCCGTACGGGGCGGTGTAGTCGAGGGCCTGCTGCCAGGTCGAGTAGTCCAACGTGTGCTGCACCGCCACCACCGGCTTGGCCGCCACGCCCCGGACGTTGAGCAGGGCGCCGACATCGTCGCTGCCGATCGCGTCGGTCCGCGTCGAACAGGCCAGCACATTGACCAGCGACTTGCCCGTGGTGAAGTCGGTGGAGAAGTCGAGGATCGACGCCAGGTGGTCGGGTGCGTCGTCCATCTGGGCGCGGAAATGCTTCAGGGCCGCCTCGGCGTCGGTGTCGGGGTAAGACTGCACGCCGGCGGTCACCGCGATCACCGGGTGCAGGCGCAGCACGAACTGCGCTACGACGCCGAAGTTGCCGCCGCCGCCGCGCAGCCCCCACAACACGTCCGCGTTCTCGGTCTCACTGACGGTCAACACCTCGCCGGATGCGGTCACCAGTGTCGCGCCGATCAGGTTGTCGCAGGTCATGCCGTGGGCGCGGGAGAGCCAGCCGATGCCACCGCCGAGCGAGAACCCGCCGACGCCGGTCGTCGACACCACGCCGCCCGGGCAGGCCAACCCGTGTCTGCTGGTCACCGGGTCGACGTCGCCCCAGGTGGCGCCGGCGTCGACATAGGCGATCCGCGCTTGCGCGTCGACCCGCACCCCGCGCAGCAGGGTCAGGTCGATGACGATGCCGCCGTCGGTGGCCGAGTGACCGGCGACGCTGTGTCCGCCGCTGCGCACCGCGATCTCGGCACCGGCCGCCACGGCATAGCGCACCGCGGCGACGATGTCGTCCTGGGAGCGGCACTGCAGCACCACCTGGGGCCGCTTGTCGATCATGCCGTTGAATACCTGACGGACCTCGTCGTAGCGGGCGTCGCTAGGGGCGATGACTTCGCCGGAGAATCCCGGCACGGCAGGGGCGGTCGCTGTCATGGCATCCTCGGGGTCGGCGAAGTTCTTACTCGTCGCGAAGCTCGGTCGCCGGAGTGGACCGTGTGCTCTTCCAGGCGGGAATGATGGCCGCGAAAACCGCGGCGACGGTGGCCAATACGGCGTAAAGCACCGCGTCCGACCACGGGAACACCAGCGGGGTGATCAGGCCGACGTTGACCACGGCGGCCCGTCGGACCGCCTCGGATATGGCAATCGACAGCACCGCGCCGAACAGGCCGCCGGCGGCTCCGGCGACGACGGCCTCGATGGTGGTGATGGAGAACACCCGCGCCCGGGTGGCGCCCAGTGCCTGGATCAGGGCCACCTCGCGCCGGCGCCGGATCCCGACCAGCAGCAGCGTCGAGAGCACCGAGATGAAGGCGATGCCGAGTAGGCCGTACTTGAGGGTGTTCAACGGCGTCAGATACTGGCCGATGGACGTCGCGATCTCCGAGGCGTAGCCGTCGGTGTCCACTGCGGTCACCGGCTGGTCGAACTCGGTGGCCCGAATGCTCTCGATGACCTGGCCCGCGGTGAATCCCGGTGCCGGGGTGGCGAAGACCAGGCCGGCGGGCTGCGGGCCGTAGATCTGTTCGGCGATCGAGTACGGCATGTAGATCCGCCGGCCGCCGTATTCGGGGGTGGCCACAATGGTGCCGATGCTCATCGCCTGCGCATCCAGTCCACTTCCAAATACGAGTGTGTCACCGATGTGGAGTTTCTTCTCCCGGGCAAGGACGCTGCCGATGACGACTTCGTTGGCTTTCTGGCTCGCCTCCGGGGATTGGCCGGCAAGTAATCCGAATGGAAATGTCGGCCGGTCCTGGGCCTGAATATGCGCCAGTGACCCGTCTTTGAGGCTGATTTCGATTTCCGCCATCCGCTCGATCTTCTCCACCCCGGCCAACGAGTTCAGTTTGTTGACCGTCTGCGGGGCGAATCGGGCGTCCACCGGGCCGTAATCGGCGAACTGCGTCGTGGTGATGGCAATGCGCCCGTCGGCCTGTGATTCGGCGACCCGGGTGGCGCCGATGTGGATCGCGACGAGGAACCCGGAGAGCAGGATGGCGACCACGACCGGCACCGCGATGGCGCCCGAGATCGCCGCGGTGCGCGACCGGTCCGAGCGCAGCGCGTTGAGGGCGATGGTCAGCGTCGCCCCCCGGGACTTGTCCGGCCTGGTCCGCACGCTGGTGATGGCCTGGGCGCTGAGGTACGCGGTGGCCAGCAGCAGCCCGATGAGCGCGACCACCGCGCCCACGTCGGCGAGGATGGCCTGCCAGGCCGCCAGGGCGCCGGACAGGGTCGCCAGCCGTGCCGCGATCACCCCGCTCAGCCCGATCGCCAGCAGCAGCAGCGCCCTGAACCAGATCTTGCGCTGAGTCGTCTGCTCCTGGGCCGCCCGGCCGGACAACTCGGCTGCGATCGGGGTTCTGGACGCCGACAGGGCGGGCCCGACCGCGGCCCCCACCGCCAGCAGCAGTCCGGCCAGCACGCCGACCACCAGGATCGCCGGATTGAGCACCACCGGCACTGTCACGCCGATGAATCGTTCGGTGAGCTCACTGGCGCTGGCCACGATGGGCTCCGAGATCACGATGCCGGTCAGCACGCCCATCGCCGATCCCGCCGCGCCCAGCAGCGCGGCCTCGCTGAGGAACCCGGTCATGATCGAGGCAGGGGAGGCTCCCAGCGCAGAGGCGATGGCGATCTCGCGGCGGCGCTCCTCGACCGAGAGCCGGGTGATCTGGGTGATCAGGATGACCCCGACGCCGATCGAGATCAGCGCGAAGATGCCCAGCAGCGGCAACAGCACATCGTTGACGTTGTAGCCGCGCGCCGGTTCGCTGCGGGGCTGCACGCTGTAGGTGGGGCCCAGCGCGGTCTTCAGCCGTTGCTGGACCTCCGTCGAGTCGGCGTCCTTGGCCAGCGTCACATACAGCAGGTCCACCCGGTCGCCACGGGCGAACTGCACCTTGGCCATGCTCAGTGGCAGCACCGCGACCAGACCGTTGTTGACCTCGTCGAGGTCGGACACCCGCTGGAACTTCTCCACCGACAGCTGCCCGGCGTCGGTGACCAGGGTCGCCGAGGAGTTCAGCGAGTCGCCCAGTGACTTCGAGATCGCCGGCGGCGGTTCCTGCTGCCCGGCCTGACAGACCTTCGGGTCGACGATCCACTGCGCCGAGCAGTCCACGCCGAGGCCCAGCCCGTAGCTCTCGGTGCCCTTGCCGCCACTGTCGCCATTGCTGCGGATCATCGTCACGCCGCGGATGACCGGCACCACCGCCGCCACCCCGGGGACCGACCGGGTGTCCTCGATGACCGCCGGGCTGATGCCGCCGCGGGTGGCGGCGCCGACCACGCGCAGCGGTGCGGGCCCGGCGATCTGGTAGCCGACGTCTTCGACCGCTTTGGACACGCTGGTGACCTCGATCATCACGGCCACCACGACGGCGACACCACCGCCCAGCGAGAAAGCGGCCAGTGCTGCCCGGAATGCGTGTTTACGAACGGCCCGAAAATTGATGATCCGGAGCAGGCCGAAAGTCGCGGCTAATGTCCCGCGAGCCATGTCACATTGTCGGGCGCGTGAGCCATTCCGCTGTCGGTCTCGATTTCACCGTCGAGCAGCGAAACGAGCCGGGGGGCGTCGTCGGCGATTTTCCGGTCGTGCGTCACCAGCACAATTGTCTGGCCGGCGGCATTCAAGTTATACAGGGCGTCAATAACCCGCTGCCCGTTAAGGGTGTCCAGGTTGCCGGTCGGTTCATCGGCGAGGATGACGTCGGGTTTCATGAAAAGTGCCCGCGCGACGGCGACTCGCTGTTGTTCACCGCCGGACAACTCCGACGGGACGCGCTTGGATTTGGCGGCCAGCCCGACCTGGTCCAGCAGGTTCATCGCGTGGGCGTGCTGGGAGCGGCCGGATTTGCCCGCCAGCAGGCCCGGCAGCATGACGTTCTCCACGACCGACAGACCGCCGAGAAGGTTGAACGCCTGGAAGACGTAGCCGAGGGTCTGGCATCGGACGGCGGCCAGCTGCCGCCGGGACAGCTGCGAGACGCTGTGGCCGTTGATGAACACATCTCCGGAGGTCGGCAGGTCCAGCAGGCCCAGGATGCTCAGCAGGGTCGACTTGCCCGAGCCGGAAGGCCCGACCATGGCGACGAATTCGCCGCGGGTTATCTGGATATCGATGTTGCGCAATACCGGCGTCGCGGTATCGCCGTGACCGAACTGCTTGTTGAGTTTGCGCGCTTCCAGGACCACGGGAGGCCTTAGAACGACCGGCGGCGTGTGTCCGTTTTGGTCGAGCTCCACGGTGTGGATGTCGGTCCTGATCATGAATCTCCAGCGGGCGTGTGTGATAAAGGATCATGCCCGCGTAGGGCGCGTTTCTCAATTCATTGCGCACTCCGATGATGCTGCGCTACCGGCGATGCCATCTCCGAGCATACCGACCTACGCCGCCTGCTGAAAATCATTCGTCCGTGACACCGGACACCATTGACTGCCCTGGTAGACGGGGATTGTCGTAGTCAGCGGGAGACGCCGGCGACGCGGTTCCGCGGCAAAAGTGATCCTTGACCTGCGGTTTTTGTTCGTGGACTGCTGGCCATTGAAGTGCACCGCGCTCCGGTCACTCAGCGGCGCGGGTGGCCGGATGCACGGCCACCAGCCCGAGCTCATTGCGCCGCCGGCAGATCGCCGCCAGTTCGGCGTAGGCCTTTTCGCCCAGCAGTTCGGCGAGCTCGGGCCCCAGGCTCTGCCAGACCTGCCGGGCGCCGACGTGGGCCGCCGGGTCACCGGTGCAGTACCAGTGCAGGTCCGCGCCGCCGGAACCCCAGCCCCGGCGGTCGAACTCGGTGATCGTGGTCTTGAGGATCTCGGTGTCGTCGGGGCGCGTCACCCACTCCTGGCTGCGCCGGATCGGCAGCTGCCAGCACACGTCGGGCTTCATGGTGAGCGGTTCCACACCCAACCGGACCGCCTTGATGTGCAGCGCGCAACCGGCGCCGCCGGCGAAGCCGGGCCGGTTCAGAAAGATGCAGGCCCCCTTGACGGTGCGGGTGCGCAGTTGCTCCTCGCCGTCGTTCTCGTCGTATTCCAGGTAGCCCTTCTTGCCCAAGCCCTTGTCGCGGTACTGCCAGTCGGCGTCGGTCAGCTGCGCGACGGCGTCGTCGAGCTTGGCGCGGTCGTCGTCGTCGCACAGGAACGCGCCGTGCGAACAGCACCCGTCGTCGGGGCGGCCGGCCACGATGCCCCGGCAGGCCGCCGTGCCGAACACGCAGGTCCAACGGGACAGCAGCCAGGTCAGATCGGCAGCGATCAGATGTTCGGGGTTGTCCGGGTCGTAGAACTCCACCCATTCGCGGGGGAAGTCCAAGTCGACTTCACGCCGCGGGGGGCCGGGCTGCGCGGGGGTCACAAAACTCCACGCTAGACCACCAATTCGGGTTGTCTCGCCTTGGTCGATTCCGCGCCCCACTAAGTTGGTTGCGTGCGATTAGGCGTACTTGACGTCGGCAGCAATACCGTCCATCTCCTGGTGGTCGATGCTTACCGGGGCGGTCACCCGACCCCGATGAGTTCGACCAAGGCCACATTACGGTTGGCGGAGGCCACCGACAGCTCCGGAAAGATCACCCGGCGCGGTGCCGACAAACTGGTGTCCACGATCGACGAATTCGCCACCATCGCAGGCAGTTCGGGCTGCGCGGAGCTGATGGCGTTCGCCACCTCGGCGGTGCGCGACGCCTCCAACTCCGAGGACGTGCTGGCGCGGGTGCGCGCCGAGACCGGCGTCGAGTTGCAGGTGCTGGAGGGGGAGGACGAGTCCCGGCTGACGTTCCTGGCGGTGCGGCGCTGGTTCGGCTGGAGCGCCGGGCGGATCATCAACCTCGATATCGGTGGGGGGTCGCTGGAGATGTCCAGCGGCCTCGACGAGGAGCCCGAGGTGGCGTTGTCGCTGCCGTTGGGAGCCGGCCGGCTCACCCGGGAGTGGCTGCCCGAAGACCCGCCCGGGCGTCGCCGGGTGTCGATGCTGCGGGACTGGCTGGACACCGAGTTGGCGCCGGCCGCCGCGACGGTTCTCGACGCCGGCCCCCCCGACCTCGCGGTGGCGAGTTCCAAGACGTTTCGTTCGCTGGCGCGCCTCACCGGCGCTGCGCCGTCGGCTGCCGGACCCCGGGTGAGGCGCACATTGACCGCCGCGGGCCTTAGGCAGCTCATATCATTCATCTCTAGGATGACCACGGCAGATCGTGCCGAATTGGAAGGGGTGAGCGCCGAGCGGGCCCCGCAGATCGTGGCGGGCGCCCTCGTGGCGGAAGCGAGCATGCGAGCGCTGTCGATCGAAACGGTTCAGATTTGCCCGTGGGCGCTGCGGGAGGGCTTGATCCTGCGGCGGCTCGACCGTGAAGCCGACAGCGCCATCCTGCTCCAATCCTCGTCCGTGGGCATGGCCCGGCAAGGAGGGGGCGCACGATGACCGAGCACAAGCCCGACCCCCGCGACGTCGAGACGCGGCCGATCTCCGTTGCCGAGTTACTCGCCAAGAACGGCACGATCGGTTCGCCGCCGGTGACCGGTCGCCGCCGCCGTCGGCGCGGCAACGCCGACGCCGTCACCGTCGCCGAACTGACCGGTGAGATCCCGATCATCCGGGACGAGGACGGGCCCCCCGAGCCGGTGGCCGCCGCCGAATCGCCGGACGGCGGCGAGACTTCCGACACCGCGGCGAGCGGCGCACTGTCCCTCGGCCCGGCACCCGGATTCATCGACGACGACAAGCCCCTCACCGGGCCACGCCGGGCGGAGCCGGACGACCGGCCCGCCACCGGGCCGCGGCCGGTGGAACGGGCGGAACCCACCCAGCGGTCGGCGCCCGAACCGCGCTGGCCCAAATCCCCGCCGCAGCCGCCGCGCACCGGCGGCCCCCAGCAGAGCCCCTACCCGCGGCCGATGCGCCGCTCGGATGTGCCCGCAGCGGGCAACGGCCGTCCGGCATCCGCCGCCCCGTCCACCGGCTCCGGCGCCGAACGGATGCGTCCCGACCCGATCGAGACCTACACCGACGTCGAACTCGATGTGATGGACACCGACGTGCGCGAGGCCGACCTGTCGGTCGGGGACTCCGCCTATGTGCGCTCGGTCCTGAGCAAGGCCGGCAGTACCGAGCGGCCGGTCCGGCCGGATCTCGGCGCGGTCGACCCAGCCGACGCCGACACCGATCTTGCCGCCGCCGCCGATCGTGCCGACCACGACGCCGTCGACGCCGTCGCATCCGAGCCGGCCGATGACGAGTACGTGGGCCGGCCGGGAGTGGTCGGCGGGTTGCTGGTGGTGCTGCAGTCGATCCTGGCGGTGGCGTTCGGCGGCGGGCTGTTCATCGCCTTCGACCAGTTGTGGCGGTGGAACAGCATCGTCGCACTGGTGCTCACGGTGCTGGTCACGCTCGGCCTGGTCGCCGCCGTTCAGGCCGTCCGCAAGACCGTCGACATCGGCAGCACTTTGATCGCCGTCGCGGTCGGACTGTTGATCACCCTGGGGCCGCTGGCGTTGCACGCCAACTAGCCGTTCACTATTAGTCCGTGCGCCCCGCCATCAAGGTCGGCTTGTCGACGGCTTCGGTCTACCCCCTGCGGGCCGAGGCCGCCTTCGAGTACGCGGCCCGACTCGGCTACGACGGTGTCGAGCTGATGGTGTGGGGGGAGTCGGTCAGCCAGGACGTCGGCGCCGTGCAGCGGTTGTCGCGCAAGTACCGGGTGCCGGTGCTGTCGGTGCACGCACCGTGCCTGCTGATCTCGCAGCGGGTCTGGGGCGCCAACCCGATCCACAAGCTGGAACGCAGTGTCCGGGCCGCCGAACGGCTCGAAGCCCAGACCGTCGTGGTGCATCCGCCGTTTCGCTGGCAACGCCGCTACGCCGAGGGATTCAGCGACCAGGTCGCCGACTTGGAGGCCCGCAGCAACGTGGCGGTGGCGGTGGAGAACATGTTCCCGTTCCGCGCCGACCGATTCTTCGGCGCTGATCAGTCGCGAGAGCGGATGCGCCGGCGCGGTGGGGGTCCGGGAGCGGGGATTTCGGCGTTCGCGCCGTCCCACGACCCGCTCGACGGCAACCACACGCACTACACCCTGGACCTGTCGCACACCGCGACCGCCGGCACCGACGCGCTGGACATGGCCCGCCGCATGGGTTCGGGCCTCACCCATCTGCACCTGTGCGACGGCACCGGACTGCCGGCCGACGAGCATCTGGTGCCCGGGCACGGCGACCAGCCCACCGTCGAGGTGTGTCACCTGCTGGCCGCCGGCGACTTCACCGGTCATGTGGTGCTGGAGGTGACCACCTCCCATGCTCGCTCGCCGCACGAGCGCGAGGCACTGTTGATCGAGTCGCTACAGTTCGCCCGCACGCATCTGCTGCGCTGATCGCTGAGACAAGGAGGCCCGCGTGACCTCATCCACGCTGTTCACCGATGCCATGGCCCTGGTGCGCCTCGATGGCCACGACGATGGCTTCCAGGGCTATGACGGTGGCGACGTGGCGGTGTTCGCCGGCGCGCTCAACGAGCACTGGACGATCGGCCCGAAGGTGCACGGCGGCGCGATGCTGGCGTTGTGCGCCAACGCCGCCCGCACCGCCCACGGCGGCGACGTGCAACCGGTCGCGGTGTCCGCCAGCTACCTGTGGGCGCCCGACCCCGGTCCGATGCGGCTGGTGGCCAGGATTCGTAAGCGCGGCCGGCGGGTCAGCCTGGTCGACGTGGAACTCAACCAGGGCGAGCGCACCGCGGTGCGCACCGTGGTCACCCTCGGCGAGCCCGAGCACCAGGCGCCGCCGCTGCTGTCGTTCAACCCGGTGGTGCCGTTGATGACGCCGGAGCCGCCGCCCGGCCTGGAGCCGATCGGTCCGGGCCATCCGATGGAGCACATCGTGCATCTGGCGCACGGCTGCGACATCCGTCCGGCGCTGACCACGCTCGGCCCGCGCTCGGATGGCGGCCCGCCGGTGATCGAGATGTGGGTGCGGCCCAAGGACGCCGCTCCCGACGTGCTGTTCGCGCTGCTGTGCGGCGACGTCTCGGCGCCGGTGACCTACGCGGTCAACCGGATGGGCTGGGCGCCCACCGTGCAGCTCACCGCCTATCTACGGGCCATGCCGGCCGACGGCTGGCTGCGGGTGATCTGCAGCTGCGTGCAGATCGGCCAGGATTGGTTCGACGAAGACCACACCGTGGTCGACTGCGAAGGCCGCATCGTGGTGCAGACCCGCCAGCTGGCCATGGTTCCCGCCCAGTAGCCCGCCGCGGGCGGCTCCGCCGCACTGGCGATCGCTGGTGCGGTGCGGGCGACCCGCCGCGCGCGGCTCCGTCGCGCTGGCGACCGCCCGGGTCTGCCATGCTGTCGCCATGGCGAGAATCGCGATCATCGGCGGCGGCAACATGGGTGAGGCCTTGCTGGCGGGTTTGCTGGCGGCCGGCCGGCCGGTCAAGGACCTCGTCGTCGCCGAACGCTTCGGTGACCGCGCCCGACGGCTCTCCGAGAAGTATTCGGTGCTGGTGACCTCGGTCGCCGACGCGGTTGAGAATGCGTCCATCGTGATCGTCGCTGTGAAACCGCAGGACGTGGAATCCGTCGTCGCCGAGTTCGCCAAGAACCTCACTGCCGCCTCGGAGAACAGTCCCGAGCAGGTGTTGGTGAGCATCGTGGCCGGTGTCACCACCGGGTACGTGGAGTCCAAGCTGCCCGCGGGCACCGCGGTGATCCGGGTGATGCCGAACACCCCGGTCAAGGTCGGCGCCGGCGCCTGCGCGCTGGCCAAGGGCCGGTTCCCCGGTAACGAGCAGGTCGAGCAGGTCGCCGAGCTGTTCGAGTGCGTCGGCACGGTGGTGATCGTCCCGGAAGATCAGATGGACTCCGTCACCGCCGTCTCGGGTTCGGGGCCCGCGTACTTCTTCTTGATGGTGGAGGCATTGGTGGATGCCGGGGTTGCGGCCGGGCTGAGTCGGCAGGGGGCCACCGATCTGGCGGTGCAGACCATGGCCGGGTCGGCGCAGATGCTGCTGGCGGAACGCGGCGAGACGGCGGGGACCGCGAATTCGGTCATCGACACCGCCCCGGCTCAGCTGAGAGCCATGGTGACCTCCCCGGGCGGGACCACCGCGGCCGCGTTGCGGGAACTGGAGGCCGGAGGCCTGCGGACCTCGGTCGATCGGGCGGTCCAAGCGGCAAAAACCCGCTCTGAGCAGCTAAGAATTACATCAGAGTGATTCACTTATTTTTCACATATTGCCTCTCACCCGTCGCAGGAACCCCATTCGTCCCGCTATTCTCCTCTATGTCTGTGCGTGTGGGCGCAGCGGAGGGGAAGCCGCTGGGACTGCACGTGCCTGATTGAAATGGGTAACGATGACGTCTGCGAACGGGCCTTCGGCACGCGACTCCACTGGCGGCAGGGCGGCACGGGATGCCGGCCCAGCCGACACGGGCCGGGCACAATTTCTCACCGTGGCCGAGGTGGCTGCGCTGATGCGGGTCAGCAAGATGACGGTGTACCGCCTGGTGCACAACGGCGAACTGCCCGCGGTGCGGGTGGGACGGTCTTTCCGGGTGCACGCCAAGGCGGTGCACGACCTCTTGGAGACCTCCTTCTTCGACGCGGGCTGACCGCCGGTCGACGCCTAAGCGCCCCCCGGGCGTCGCCGCACGGCGACGCCCGGGGTCGGCTGTGTTCGGGGCCGGGTCAGGTGCCGGTTTTCTGCTCGGCGCCTGCCTACGGGTAAAGTGGCCGGGTCGATCAAGTTCAGCAGCGCCCCTGTGGCGGCGCGGGCGGAAGCAGATAGCGGAGTTCATGGGTTCAGTCATCAAGAAGCGGCGCAAGCGCATGTCGAAGAAGAAGCACCGCAAGCTGCTTCGCCGTACCCGGGTGCAGCGCAGAAAACTCGGTAAGTAACTCCGCCGAGCCCTCGCCCGGGGCACGGGCCGGGACGGTCGATCGCCCCGGTACTGCTTTCGCAGACTGGCCGTTAGGCTGGCGGGGTGGACGAGGCCGGACCCCCGAGCGACAGCACGCGAAGCGACGTCCGGCACTATCCCAAGGTTGTGTTGGTCACCGGCGCATGCCGGTTCCTGGGCGGCTATCTGACCGCCCGGCTGACGCAGAATCCCTTGATCAACCGGGTGATCGCGGTGGACGCGGTGATGCCGAGCAAGGACATGCTGCGGCGGATGGGACGCGCCGAATTCGTTCGCGCCGACATCCGCAATCCCTTTATCGCCAAGGTGATTCGAAATAGCGAGGTCGACACCGTAGTGCACGCCGCCGCGGCGTCGTACGTGCCGCGCTCCGGCGGCGGGGCGGCCCTGAAAGAGCTCAACGTGATGGGCGCCATGCAGTTGTTCGCCGCCTGCCAGAAGGCGCCCTCGGTGCGCCGGGTGGTGCTCAAGTCGACCTCGGAGGTCTACGGGTCCTGCTCACGTGACCCGGTGCTGTTCACCGAGGACAGCACCAGTCACCGGCCGCCCACCCAGGGTTTTCCCCGCGACAGCATCGACATCGAGGGCTACGCCCGCGGGCTGGGCCGGCGCCGGCCCGACATCGCGGTCACCATCCTGCGGATGGCCAACATGATCGGCCCGGCCATGGACACCGCGCTGTCGCGCTACCTCGGCGGCCCACTGGTGCCGATGGTGCTGGGCCGCGACGCCCGCCTGCAGCTGCTGCACGAGCAGGACGCGTTGGGGGCCCTGGAACGGGCCACCATGGCCGGAAAGGCCGGCACCTTCAACGTCGGCGCCGACGGCATCATCATGATGTCGCAGGCGATCCGCCGCTCGGGCCGGATCCCGGTGCCGGTGTTCGGGCTGGGGCTGTGGGCGCTGGACTCGTTACGGCGGGCCAACAACTACACCGAGATCAACCGGGAGCAGCTGAACTATCTCAGCTTTGGCCGGGTGATGGATACGACTAGAATGCGAACCGACCTCGGGTACAGCACCAAATGGACCACCGCCGAGGCATTCGATGACTACGTGCGGGGTCGAGGGCTCAACCCGATCATCGACCCCAAATGGGTACATTCGGCGGAACGGCGCGCGGTGAGCGCGGTGCAACGGCTGGGCGATATCGGTTTCAACAGGGCGCGGGGAGGGTAACGCCATGGTTGGTGATTCCAGGGCTAAAGTCATTCCGCTGCACAAGAACTCGGGGTCCGCGCGTCGACACCCGTCGACGCTGAGCCGCCCCGGCGAACGCGCCTCGGCTGAGCAGATCAGCGCCATCGTCCGCGATATCGACGGGCGCCGCGGCGCCGCGGGGGCGTCCGGTGACCCCGAGGCCACCCCGAACGAGTTCGTCCGGCGGGTGGCCGGCCTCGCCGCATTCCTGCGGCAGCGGATCACCGGTGACTACCAGGTCGATGAGTTCGGGTTCGACCCGCACTTCAACGAAGCCGTCGCCCTGCCGCTGCTGCGGCTCCTCTTCAACGACTGGTTCCGGGTCGAAGTCAGCGGCATCGAGAACCTGCCGGCCGATGGGCCCGCGCTGGTGGTGGCCAACCACGCCGGGGTGCTGCCGATGGACGCGCTGATGCTGTCGGTGGCGGTGCACGACCATCATCCGGGCCGTCGCGACCTGCGGATGCTCGGCGCGGATCTGGTGTTCGACCTGCCGGTGATCGGCCCGGCCGCCCGCAAGGCCGGCCACACCATGGCCTGCACCGCCGACGCCCATCGATTGCTGGCGGCCGGCGAGCTGACGGCGGTGTTCCCGGAGGGCTACAAGGGCCTGGGCAAGCGGTTCAAGGACCGCTACAAGCTGCAGCGGTTCGGCCGCGGCGGTTTCGTGTCCGCCGCGCTGCAGACCCAGGCGCCGATCGTGCCGTGCTCGATCGTCGGTTCCGAGGAGATCTATCCGATGATCGCCGACGTCAAGCTGTTGGCCCGACTGCTGGGCGTGCCGTACTTCCCGATCACCCCGCTGTTCCCGCTGGCCGGGCCGGCGGGCCTGGTGCCGCTGCCGTCGAAGTGGCACATCACCTTCGGGGAACCGATCCAGACCACCGACTACGAGGCCGGTGCCGCCGACGACCCGATGGTCACCTTCGAACTGACCGACCAGGTGCGCGAGACCATTCAGCAGACGCTGTACCGGCTGCTGGCCGGGCGCCGCAACATGTTCTTCGGCTGACGTCCCCGTCGTGAGCGAGCGGGTTTGCCCGCAGCACAGCGCGTGCGCGCGTTCGACTGCGCACGCTGGCCGGAACGGCGACGTCTACTTCTTGCCCAGCGCGCGGTCGCGCATCGCCTCCAGGGCGGCGATCGTCGCCGCCTCGGTGTCGGCGTCCTGATTCACCGACTCGCCGAGCATGGTGACCACGCTGGTCACCACCGGCTTGCCGTCGGCGTCGGTGACCTCGCTGCGCACCTCGCTGACCACCGTGCCGTGCGACTCGATCACCGAGTCGAGGTAGGTGTCGAAGAACAGCTTGTCACCGGCCACGATGGGCCGGTGGAAGGTGAACTTCTGGTCGCGGTGCAGCACCCGGGCGATATTGATCGGGATGTCGAACTTGTCGAAGATCTCCAGCTGCACCTGGCGGCCGGCGACCGCTAGAAACGTCAGCGACGCCACCAGTCCGGGGTGCCCCGCGTCAGTCGCGGCGGCCTCGTCGAAGTGCGCCGGGTGCTCGTCTTTGACCGAACGGGCGAACTCGCGGATCTTCTCCCGGCCGACTTCGAAGTGGTCCGGGAACCGGTAATGGGTACCGATGACCCCCTGCGATTCGGTGTGTACTGCCATGCCCGTTTACCCCTCCGCTCGCCGTGGTGTTCGGCGGCGGAAGCCTATCAGCGAGCAGCTCAAGCGCGCTCGTTCCGGTGCGCCACGGCTGCCGCCAGGGCCCCGCCGACGGCCCCCAACGCCAGCGCCGACGGCACCCCGATCCGCGCCGCCCGGCGTGCGGTGCGGAAGTCGCGGATCTCCCAGTCGCGCTTGCGCGCCATCTCGCGCAACGCGGCATCGGGATTGATCGCCACCGCGGTGCCCACCAGCGACAGCATCGGCACGTCGTTGAAGCTGTCGGAGTAGGCGGTGCAGCGCCGCAGGTTCAACCCCTCCCGGATCGCCAGTGACCGCACCGCGTGTGCCTTGCCCGGACCGTGCAGGATCTCGCCGACCAGCCGGCCGGTGAACACCCCGTCGACCGACTCCGCGACGGTGCCCAGCGCACCGGTCAGCCCGAGCCGGCGGGCGATGGTCTCGGCCAGCTCGTAGGGGGTGGCGGTGACCAGCCAGACCTGCTGGCCGGCATCGAGGTGCATCTGGGCCAGCTCGCGGGTGCCCGGCCAGATCTTGTCGGCGATGATCTCGTCGTAAATCTCCTCGCCCAGCTCCACCAGCTCCGATACCGGCCGCCCCTCGATGAAGGCCAGCGCCTTGCGGCGGCCGGCCGCGACGTCGTCGCTGTTCTCCCGGCCGGTCAGCTGGAACTTGGCCTGGGCGTAGAGAAAGCCCACGACATCGCGGTAGGTGAAGTAGTGGCGGGCGGCCAGCCCACGGCCGAAATGCACCATCGAGGAGCCCTGCACCAGGGTGTTGTCGACGTCGAAGAACGCCGCGGCGGTCAGATCGACCGGCGCCGGGGTGTCGGCGTCGACCACGTCCGCGAGCGCCCGCTCGGCGCTTGCCGCGAAATCCCCGCCGATCACCGGGCCCGGGTCGGCGCCTGCTGCGGAATCCCCGTCGGCCGGGCCCGGTAAAGCCATCACCCGACTCCTTCCGCTGTGCACTGCCGGCCGCTGCTGCGGCCGCCACCAACCCTAACCGGCCTAACTGCCGAATCCCCCCAGGTGATCGCGTAGATCACCTTTGAGGTCGAGCATCGAGTAGTCACGGAAACTGAACCGCCACACGCCGTCCACCCGCTCGAACTCGTCGTGATAGCGGCCCGCTGCGACCACCTGCAGGGCGACGGCATCGGTCTGCTGCAGCACCGTGTAGTAGGACCGGCAGGTCGCGGTCCCGGCCTCCTCGTCGATGTCGAGGATCGGGTTGGTGATGACGTGCTTGGTGCGCGGTGTGCCGTCGGCGTGGATCTTGACCAGCCCGCGCCACAGCCGCAGCATCCCGGCGCTGTCGAGCACGGCATCGGCGTCGGGGCCAACCTTGAGCCGGGCGTGACCGAACAGCGCTGCGGCCGAATCCAAGTCGCCGGCATCCATCGACTCGGCGTAGCGGTACAGCAGGTTGGTGATCGACACCGCACTTCCGCCGGACATATCGAAAACATAGCCATCGTGGGCCAGACTGGGGCGATGACCCGCCCAGAGGTGCAGTTGCTGACCCGCGACGGCTGCGCGATCTGTGTCAAGGTGCACGAGCAGCTGACGCAACTGGCCGCCGAGCTCGGATTCGACCTGCAGACCACCGACGTCGACGCGGCCGCCCGGGCCGGAGACGCCGCGCTGCGGGCCGAATTCGGCGACCGGTTGCCGGTGGTGCTGCTCGACGGGCGCGAACACAGCTACTGGGAGGTCGACGAGGCCCGGTTGCGCGCCGACCTGGCCGGCCGCTGACCCGCCGACTGTGCGGATGGTGGCGCGCCAACGCGCGAATCGGGCACGAAACCGCACACCCGGCGGTGTCCACCAGGCGAACAATCGAACAAATTTGGTGGCCCAGCGCTTTAGCCTCTACCGTGGAGTGAAGTTTGTTCACGGGTGACAGCAAGGAGCGGACCAGGTGATACTGCCGTGAGCGTCCTGCTCTTCGGGGTCTCGCATCGCAGCGCCCCGGTCTCGGTACTCGAGCAGCTCAGCACCGCCGAACCCGATCAGGCCAAGATCGTCGCGCAGGTGCTCGAATCGCCG
The DNA here is from genome assembly GCF_002101885.1 of Mycolicibacter senuensis. Taxonomy (GTDB): domain Bacteria; phylum Actinomycetota; class Actinomycetes; order Mycobacteriales; family Mycobacteriaceae; genus Mycobacterium; species Mycobacterium senuense. The sequence continues at coordinate 158,083 of NZ_LQPS01000036.1, read as the reverse complement.
CTCGTCACCGAGGCGATGATTCTGTCGACCTGCAACCGGGTCGAGGTCTACGCGGTCGTCGATGCGTTCCACGCAGGGCTGTCGGCGGTCGGGCAGGTGCTCTCCGAGCACTCCGGCATGTCGATGACCGACCTGACCAAGTACGCCTACGTGCGCTACAGCGAGGCCGCCGTCGAGCACCTGTTCTCGGTGGCCAGCGGCTTGGACTCGGCGGTCGTCGGCGAGCAGCAGGTACTGGGCCAGGTGCGCCGCGCCTACGCCGCCGCCGAGGCCAACAACACCGTCGGCCGGGTGCTGCACGAACTGGCGCAGCGGGCACTGTCGGTGGGCAAACGGGTGCACTCCGAAACCGGAATCGACGCCGCCGGTGCGTCGGTGGTGTCGGTCGCCCTGGGTATCGCCGCGAAACAGCTGGGCGAGAACGCCTTACAGGGCCGCACCGCGGTGGTGATCGGGGCGGGCTCGATGGGCGCACTGTCCGCGGCCCACCTGGTGCGCGCCGGGGTGGAGCGCATCCATGTCGTCAACCGCTCGCTGTCGCGCGCGCGGCATCTGGCCCGCAAGATCCGCGAGAGCGGCGCCGCGGCCGACGCCGTCGGCCTCGAACGGATGGCCGCAACGCTGACCGACGCCGACGTCGCGGTCTGCTGCACCGGCGCGGTGAGCCCGGTCGTGTCGCTGGCCGACGTGCACCATGCGCTGGCCGGCGGCAACCGCGACGAGGCGACCCAGCCGCTGGTGATCTGCGATCTGGGCATGCCGCGCGACGTCGACGCGACGGTCGCCGGTCTGCCCGGTGTGCAGGTCATCGACATGGACCGGATCCAGCGCGAGCCGTCGGCGCAGGTCGCCACCACCGACACCGACGCCGCGCACGGCATCGTCGCCCGTGAGGTCGCCACCTACCTGGCCGGGCAGCGGATGGCCGAGGTCACCCCGACGGTGACCGCGCTGCGGCAGCGGGCCGCCGACGTGGTCACCGCCGAGTTGCTGCGGCTGGATCACCGGCTGCCGGGCTTGGACACCGCCCAGCGTGAGGAAGTGGCGCGCACCGTGCACCGCGTCGTCGACAAGCTGCTGCACGCCCCCACCGTGCGGGTCAAGCAGCTGGCCAGCTCGCCCGGCGGCGACAGTTACGCCGAGGCGCTGCGCGAGCTGTTCGAGCTCGATCCGACCGCCGTGGACGCCGTGGCGACGGCGGGCGAATTGCCAGTGGTGTCAGACGGAATCGACGTCGGCGCCGAAACCGGGTCGGCCGGGTAGACGTTTTGGGAGAACTCATCCGTATCGGTACCCGGGCCAGCTTGCTGGCCACCACCCAGGCCGGGACCGTTCGTGACGCTCTGGTGGCCGCCGGGCACCCCGCGGAACTGGTCATGATCAGCACCATCGGGGATCGCTCGTCGGGACCGATCGCCGATCTGGGGGTGGGGGTGTTCACCGCCGCCCTGCGTGAGGCCATTCTCGACGGCCGGGTCGACGCCGCGGTGCACTCGCACAAGGACCTGCCCACCGCCGATGACCCGCGGTTTCTGCTGCCCGCGGTTCCGGCACGCGAGGACGCCCGGGACGCGCTGGTGGCGCGCGACGGATTGGTGTTGGGGGAGTTGCCGGCGGGCGCCGTGGTGGGCACTTCGTCGCCGCGACGGGCCGCACAGCTTAGAGCACTGGGTCTCGGTTTGGAAATTCGCCCCCTACGAGGCAACCTAGATACCAGGTTGAACAGGGTAAGCAGCGGAGAACTCGACGCCATCGTGGTAGCCCGGGCGGGTTTGGCCCGTATCGGACGCCTCGATGCGATCACCGAGACGCTGGAACCGGTGCAGATGTTGCCGGCTCCGGCCCAAGGTGCACTCGCAGTGGAGTGCCGCGCCGGCGATACCGCGCTGGCGGCGGTGCTGGCGGAGTTGGATGACACCGACACCCGCCAGGCGGTTACCGCGGAGCGGACCCTGCTCGCCGAACTGGAGGCGGGTTGTTCCGCACCGGTTGGCGCGATCGCCGAGGTGGTCGAGTCGATCGATGAGGACGGCCGGGTCTTCGAAGAGCTGTCGCTGCGCAGTTGCGTGGCGGCGCTGGACGGATCCGACGTGATCCGCGCGTCCGGCATCGGCAGTCCGGACCGAGCCCGGGAATTGGGTGTGTCGGTCGCAGCGGAGCTGTTCGAGCTGGGTGCGCGCGAGCTCATGGCGGACGCGCGGTGAAGACAGCCGCGTTCGGGCTGAAGTGACTGGGAGTAGGGAATGGCTCGCCAAGTGAGCGTGCGAGGGCAGAAGCCCAAGCCGGGCCGCATTGTGTTCGTCGGTTCGGGTCCTGGCGACCCGGGCCTGCTGACGGCGCGGGCGCGGACGGCGCTGACGAACGCTGCGCTGGTGTTCGTCGACCCCGACGTGCCCGAGGCGGTACTGGGGCTGGTCGGCACGGATCTGCCCCCGATGGCCGGGCCGGTGCCGCCGGACCCCAAGGCGGACAAGACCGGCGGGGCCCCGGAAGGCACCGACGGCGCCGACGACACCGGCGCTGCCGACGGGGGCGCCGCGACCGTCCCGGGCGGGCCCGACATCCGTCCCGCGCTGGGCGAACCGGCCGAGGTTGCCAAGATCCTGACCGCCGAGGCGCGCTCCGGCGCCGACGTGGTGCGTCTGGTGGCCGGCGACCCGCTGTCCGTCGACTCCGTCATCACCGAGGTCAACGCGGTGGCCCGCACCACCGTGCAGTTCGAGATCGTGCCGGGACTGCCCGCCACCAGCGCGGTGCCCACCTACGCCGGGCTGCCGCTCGGCTCGTCGCACACCGTCGCCGACGTCCGCGACCCGCAGGTCGACTGGGCGGCCCTGGCTGCGGCCCCGGGCCCGCTGATCCTGCAGGCCACCACCTCGCATCTGCCGGAGGCGGCCCGCACCCTGATCGAATACGGCCTCGCGGACGGCACCCCGTGCGTGGTCACCACCTCGGGCACCACCTGCGCGCAGCGCTCGGTGGAGGCCAGCCTGCAGGGGCTGACCGACCCGGCGGCGCTGGCCAGCATCGACCCGGTCATCCTGCCCAACGGTCAGGAGACCCCGGCCGGTCCGCTGGTGGTGACCATCGGCAAGACGGTGAACAACCGCGCCAAGCTGAACTGGTGGGAGAGCCGCGCGTTGTACGGATGGACGGTGCTGGTGCCGCGCACCAAGGATCAGGCCGGCGAGATGAGCGACAAGCTGGTCGGGCACGGCGCCTCGCCGGTCGAGGTGCCCACCATCGCCGTGGAGCCGCCGCGTAGCCCCGCCCAGATGGAAAGGGCCGTCAAGGGTTTGGTCGACGGCCGCTACCAGTGGGTGGTGTTCACCTCGACCAACGCGGTGCGCGCGGTGTGGGAGAAGTTCGGTGAGTTCGGCCTGGACGCCCGGGCGTTCTCCGGGGTGAAGATCGCCTGTGTCGGCGAAGCGACCGCCGAGCGGGTCCGGGCGTTCGGGATCAGTCCCGAGCTGGTTCCCGCCGGGGAGCAGTCCTCGCTGGGCCTGCTCGACGAATTCCCGCCCTACGACGACGTTTTCGATCCGGTGAACCGGGTGCTGCTGCCGCGCGCCGACATCGCCACCGAGACGTTGGCCGAGGGGCTGCGCGAGCGGGGCTGGGAGATCGAGGACGTCACCGCCTACCGCACGGTGCGGGCCGCACCGCCACCGGCGACCATCCGCGAGATGATCAAGACCGGCGGATTCGACGCGGTGTGCTTCACGTCGAGTTCCACGGTGCGCAACCTGGTCGGCATCGCCGGCAAGCCGCACACCCGGACGATCGTGGCCTGCATCGGCCCCAAGACCGCCGAGACCGCAGCGGAATTCGGGTTGCGGGTCGACGTGCAGCCCGAGACGGCCGCGGTCGGTCCGCTGGTCGACGCGCTGGCCGAACACGCCGCCCGGTTGCGTGCCGAGGGCGCCCTGCCGCCGCCGCGTAAGAAGAGCCGCAGGCGCTAACGGTGACGGCGAGCGCGGCGGCCCGATGACGGCATTTCCTCGCCAACGTCCCCGTCGGCTGCGGTCCACCCCGGCGCTGCGCCGCCTGGTGGCCGAAACCTCTTTGGAGCCGCGGCATCTGGTGCTGCCGATGTTCGTCGCCGACGGCATAACGGACGCTCGCCCCATCCCTTCTATGCCCGGTGTGTTTCAGCACACCCGCGATTCGCTGCGCGCCGCGGCCGCCGACGCGGTGACCGCCGGGGTGGGCGGCCTGATGCTGTTCGGCGTTCCGGTCGAGGCGGACAAGGACAGCACCGGCGCTGCGGGCATCGACCGCGACGGGATCCTCAACATCGCGTTGCGGGAGCTGGCCGCTGATCTCGGGGACGCCACCGTGCTGATGGCCGACACCTGCCTGGACGAGTTCACCGATCACGGCCACTGCGGGGTGCTCGACGACCGCGGCCGGGTCGACAACGACGCGACCGTGGATCGCTACGTGGAGCTGGCGGTGGCACAAGCGGATTCCGGTGCGCACGTGGTGAGTCCCAGCGGGATGATGGACGGCCAGGTCGCCGCCATTCGCGACGGACTCGACGCCGCCGGGCACAGCGATGTGGTGATCCTGGCCTACGCGGCGAAGTTCGCGTCGGCGTTCTACGGCCCGTTCCGCGACGCAGTCGCCTCCGGTCTGCAAGGCGACCGCCGCAGCTACCAGCAGGAGCCGGGCAATGCCCGGGAGGCACTGCGCGAGGTGGCCCTCGACCTCGCCGAGGGCGCCGACATCGTCATGGTCAAACCCGCCATGAGCTATTTGGACGTGATCGCGGCTGCGGCGGATCTGTCGCCGGTCCCGGTCGCCGCCTATCAGGTGTCCGGAGAGTACGCGATGATCGCCGCCGCCGGCGCCAACGGCTGGATCGACGGGCGGGCCGCCGCGCTCGAGTCGTTGATCGGCATCCGGCGCGCCGGCGCCGACATCGTGCTGAGCTACTGGGCGGCCGACGCGGCCGGCTGGCTGGCATGACGGGCCGGGATGCCGGGTCGCAGCCACCGGCGGCGACCCGGCCCGCCCGGCCGGCCGATGTCGACACCGGCTTCTGGCTGTGGCTGGCCGCCCTGCCGTTGATGACGACCGGATACGTGGTGAGCCTGCTGGTTGCCCCGGAACTCGCCGAGCTGCCGGTGACCTACCCGATCATCGGGCTGAGCGCGCTGGTGATGGTCGTGGTGGTGGCGACCTTCCTGGTGCTGATGCGCTCCGGGTACCGGTGGGCCCGCACCGTGTTGACCGGCGGGGCGGTCGCGTCGGTGGCGTACGCGTTGAGCGGGCTGTCACACCCCGATCCGAGGCCGGCGGTCGCGGTGACCGTCGCGGTCACCGGCATCGTCGGATCGGTGCTGATCGCCGCCGGAACCTTCCTGCTGCACCGCTCCGACGCCCAGGAATACCTGACCCGGTAGCAGACTGGGGTGATGGATCCGGTGGAGGCACTGCGCCAGATCGCGTTCTACAAGGACCGGGCCCGCGAGGACCCGCGTCGGGTGATGGCCTACCGCCGCGCCGCCGACGTCATCGAGGCCCTGGGCGACGACGAGCGGCGCCGTCATGGTGTGGCCGAGAGTTGGCAGTCCCTGCCGGGCATCGGACCGAAGACCGCCGCGGTGATTGCGCAGGCCTGGGCGGGTGGGCAGCCCGACACCCTGGTGCGGTTGCGCGACGAGGCGGGGGATCTGGGTGGTGGGGTGTTGCGTGCGGCGTTGCGCGGGGACCTGCATCTGCATTCGGACTGGTCGGACGGCTCAGCGCCGATCGAGGAGATGATGACCACCGCGGTGGCGCTGGGGCATGACTACTGCGCGCTGACCGATCATTCGCCGCGGCTGACCATCGCCAACGGGCTCTCACCGCAGCGGCTACGCCACCAACTCGAGGTGATCGACGGGCTGCGGGAGCGCTTTGCGCCGCTGCGGATCCTGACCGGCATCGAGGTCGACATCCTCGACGACGGCAGCCTGGATCAGGAGCCCGAGTTACTGGAGCGACTCGACATCGTGGTCGCCAGCGTGCACTCCAAGCTGGCGATGGAGCGGGCTGCGATGACGCGGCGGATGGTGCGCGCGGTCTGTAATCCGCGGGTCAACGTGCTGGGGCACTGCACCGGGCGGCTGGTGACCGGTGGGCGCGGCCGACGGCCGGAGTCGCAGTTCGATGCCGAGGCGGTGTTCACCGCCTGCCGCGAGCACAACACCGCAGTGGAGATCAACTGCCGCCCGGAACGACGCGACCCACCAACCCGACTGCTGCATCTCGCGCACGAGTTGGGGTGTCTGTTCAGCATCGACACCGACGCACATGCCCCCGGCCAGCTCGACTTCCTCGGCTTCGGCGCCCAGCGTGCGCTTGACGCCGAGATTGCGATTGAGCGGATCGTCAACAGCTGGCCGGTCGAGGAGTTGCTGGCCTGGGCGGCGTGAGAGTTCTGGTCGCGTACCGGGCGGCTCAGCGCCGCGTTAGGCTGACCCGACATGTCTGAACCCGAGCCGACGGCACCGTCCGCACCGCTGTTCTTCGAATGCGGTGCCAGCTGGTATTGGGTGCTGTTCGGGCCGGTCGCCGGCGGCTTGTTGCTGCTGATCCAGAACTCCGGCGGCGGCGAGTTCCAGCCGCTGATCCCGGCCGTCATGATGGCGCTGGTCTCGGGCATGCTCGCCATTCAGGTGAAGGCGGCGCGGATCCACACCTCGGTCGAACTCACCCGCGACAGCCTGCGGCAGGGCACCGAAATACTGCGGATCGCCGAGATCGTGATGATCTACCCCGAGGCCAAGCGGCCGACCGGCTGGGGCAAGGCCGAACCGGAGAAGTGGCAGGGGGCGCGGGCGCTGGGCGAGTTGAGCGGGGTGCCCCGCCGCCGGACGGGCATCGGCCTGCGGCTGATCGGGCGGCGCACGGTTCAGGCCTGGGCACGGGATCACCGCAGGCTGCGGGCCGCGCTGACCGAGTTGCTCCCCGAGGCGATTCCGGCGCCCGAACTCGTGGAGCGCGACATCGGGCCCGACGTCGACGACGATGCCGAAGAATCCTCATGGTGAGGACTCCGGTCGTCCGGGCGTGCGTCGAGCTCACCCTGGCCGGTGCCGCCGCGGTGGGCTGCGCGGTGAGCTGGTTGCACGTGCGCTACCTGGTCCTGGTCGCGCCGGTGATCGACGGTGAACCGGCCACGACCTCGGTGTCCTACCACCCGCGGCTGTTGCTGTTGGCGCTGGTGTTGGCGACGGCGGCCGGCGTGCTGGCGGTGATCGGTACGGCGCGGCTGCGCCGGGCGCTCCGGCGATCGGGGCCCATATACCCCGCGGGGGTATCATCGGCGGGGTGATCACCACCACCGATCTGGAACTGCGCGGAATGACCTGTGCGTCGTGCGCGGCGCGGGTGGAGCGCGGCCTGAACGCGCTCGACGGGGTGCACGCCACGGTGAACCTGGCGGTTGAGCGCGCCCATGTCGAGCATGCCGACACCGTCTCCGCCGATGACCTGCTGCGGGCCGTGGAATCGGCCGGCTACCAGGCCGCGGTGCTCGGCGCGGCGCACGAGCACCCGGCCGAACACGCTGACGTGCTGGCCGGGCAACTGCGTCCCCGGCTGATCGGTTCGGCGCTGCTGGCCGCCCCCGTGGGGGCGCTGTCGATGGTGCCGGCCTGGCAGTTCAGCGGCTGGGGCTGGGTGGTGTTCGCACTGACGGCCCCGATCGTGGTGTGGGGCGGCTACCCGTTCCACCGTGCCGCGCTGCGCAACGCCGCCCATGGCGCCGCCACCATGGACACCCTGGTGTCGTTGGGCACCGTGGCGGCCTTCTTGTGGTCGGCGGTCGCGGTCATCACCGGGGCCGGCCACCTGTATTTCGAGGTGGCGGCGGTGGTGACCGTCTTCCTGCTGGCCGGCCGCTACGCGGAGTCGCACGCCAAACGTTCGGCGGGCGCGGCCCTGCGTGAACTGCTGGAACTCGGCGCCAAGGACGCCGCGGTGATGCGGCGCAGTCCCGACGCCGGCCTGACGGAGACCCGGGTGCCGATCGCCGAGCTGCGGGTGGGTGACGTCGTCGTGGTCCGGCCGGGCGAGCGCATCGCCACCGACGGCGTCGTCATCGACGGCGCCACCGCGCTGGACACCTCGGCGATGACCGGTGAGTCACTTCCGGTCGACGTCGCCGAGGGCGACCCGGTACTGGGCGGGTCACTCAACACCACCGGGCTGGTGCTGGTGCGCGCCACCAAGGTGGGCGCCGACACCCAGCTGGCCCGGATGGCCAAGCTGGTCACCGACGCCCAGGCCGGCAAGGCGTCGATTCAGCGGCTGGCCGACCGGGTGTCGGCGGTGTTCGTGCCGGTGGTGCTGGTGATCGCCGCGCTCACCCTCGCCGGGTGGCTGGTGGCCGGGCAAGCGAGCGCGGCGGCGTTCACCGCGGCGGTGGCGGTGCTGATCATCGCCTGCCCGTGCGCGCTCGGGCTGGCCACCCCGACCGCCATCCTGGTCGGCACCGGCCGCGGCGCGCAGTTGGGCATCCTGATCAAAAACCCGCAGGTCCTCGAGGCCGTCAAGGACATCGACACCGTGGTATTCGACAAGACCGGAACGGTCACCACCGGTGTGATGACCGTCGGCGGCCTCGCGGTCGACCGCGGCGAGAACCCCGACGTCGTGCTGGCGCGCGCCGCCGCCGTCGAGTCCGGATCCGAGCATCCGATCGCCGCGGCGATCGTGGCCGGGGCCAAAGCGGCCGGGCTGCCGATCGGCCGGGTGAGCGAGTTCGCCAGCCGGCCCGGGCACGGGGTGAGCGGGGTGGTCGACGGGGTGCGCGTCGAGGTCACCCGATCGGCGGCCGCCCACGAGACCGGGACCGCCGTCGAGGTCTGCTGGGACGACCGGACCCGGGGGACCATCACCTTGACCGACACCGTGCGATCGAGCAGCGCCGCGGCGATGGACGAGCTCAAGGCCATGGGCATCACCCCGATGCTGCTCACCGGCGACGGCGCGGCCGTAGCACGCAAGGTCGCCGGTGAGGTGGGGATCGACCCGGCCGATGTCATCGCGAACGTGCTGCCCACCGACAAGGCCGACGCCGTCAAGAAGCTGCAGGCGCAGGGCCGGCGGGTGGCGATGATCGGCGACGGCGTCAACGACTCGGTCGCGCTGGCCACCGCGGATATCGGGATGGCGATGGGCACCGGCACCGACGCCGCCATCGAGGCCGGGGATCTGACCCTGGTCCGCGGTGACCTGGCCACCGTCCCGACCGCGCTGCGGCTCTCGGCGCGCACGCTGCGCATCATCCGCCAGAACCTGGTCTGGGCGTTCGGTTACAACGTCGCCGCGATTCCGCTGGCGGCGGCGGGGTTGCTCAACCCGATGATCGCCGGTGCGGCGATGGCGGCATCGTCGGTGCTGGTGGTGACGAACAGCCTGCGGTTGCGGCGTTTCGCGCGGTAGTCCCGGCCGTCACGAGCCCAGCCAAGCCAACTGGGCCGGCAGTTGCGCCCGCCAGTAGGACACGTCATGCCCGCCCGGTGAGAATCCGCCCGCCGGCGGCGGATTCAGCTGGCCGACGAAGCTCCTGGTCGCGTAGTAGAAGCTGTCCGACGTGCCGCAGTCGACCCGCAGCGGAATGTGGGCCAGCTGCGGCACCAGGCCGAAGGCCGAGTTCGTCCGCCAGTCGTCGACACTGTCGAACGCCCCGGCCGGCGCGCCGAAGTAGGTCATGTAGATGGCCGGGCTGATCGCGCAGATCCCGGCGGTCCGCGCCGGGCCGAGGCGGGTAGCCAGCAGCATCGCGCCGTAGCCGCCCATCGACCAGCCCATGAACCCGACCCGCGAGGTGTCGATGCCCTTGTCGGCCAGCATCGGGATCAGCTCGCCCAACACCATCGCCCCGGGGTCCTCGCCGGAGCCGTGCGGTCGCCAGTAGCTGTTGCCGCCGTCCACGGCCACCACGGCGAACGGCGACCGACCCGATGCGGTCAGCTTCGCCAGCTCTTCCTCGACACCGAGATCCATCACCCAGGCGGCGTCTTCGTCCTTGCAGTGCAGCGCGATCACCGGGCGCAGCGGCGCGGTCTGCCCGGGCGGGCGGGCGATGATCCAGTTGGTCTCCACCCCGCCGCGGGCCGCCGACACGAACGACCCGGATTCGCGGGTGGGGTAGGCGTTCCCGGTGGCCCGCGACGCGGCCGGCGACCGCCCCACACCCACGCCGAACAAGCCCGCTGCCCCCGCGGCACCGACCCCAAGGCGCAACGCAGCCCGGCGGGTCACATCAGCCATGACGGTCATTATTTCCTGGCCCGCGTCGCGGTTGGTCAGGCACGCCGCGCCACCGATCAGGTTGATACGGGTTCGTTAGGAACGTCGGGCGTCGGCGGCTGGCCGAACTGTTGGCGGAACGCCTCGACGGTGTAGCTCACCACGGTCGCCTCGCGCGGCGCGCGGACCGTCGCTGAGCGGGGGATACGGACCATCGGCCCGAGTTGGCCGGCGTAGTTGTCCGGTTTGCCGATCTTGAGCAGGCCGCCGCCGGTCCCGGAGGTCTCCGGGGCGATCTCCACCTCGCCCTCGGTGACGACGTAGATCAGGTCCTCCACGGTGCCCTGTTCCAGCAGCACTGCGCCGGGGCCCAGCCGGACCGGGGCCTGCTGGGCGCGCGCCGGCGTCGCGGTGGGCGACAACTGGATGACGATGTCGGCCAGCGGCACGATCCGGGTGTCGTGGGTGGCCACCACCACCACGCGGTCACCGGCGGCGAGCACCCGCAGCAGTTGCACGACCTCGCCGGCCCGGACGAAGTCCAGTTGCGCGGTGGGTTCGTCGGCCAGGATCAGCGGCGGGTCCAGCGCCAGGGCGCGCGCCACCGCCACGCGCTGCTGCTGACCGCCGCTGAGCTGGCCGGGCCGGTGGTGGGTCCGGTCGGCCAGGCCGACACGGGTGAGCAGGTCGCGGGCGCGTTCGGTGGCCGACCACTGCGTCCACCCCGCCGCCCACATCGGCACCATCACGTTCTCCAGCGCGGTCAGGCTCGGCACCAGGTTGAACGCCTGGAACACGATGCCCACGGTGCGGCGCCGGTAGGAGGTGATCTCCCGGCGGCTCAGCGCGGTGACCTCGGTGGCGCCGAACCGGATCTGTCCGCTGGTCGGGCTGAGGATGCCGCCCAGACACGACAGCAGGGTGGTCTTGCCGCAGCCGCTGGGCCCCAGCACGACCACCAGCGATCCGGCCGGTATCTCCAAGCTCAGGCCGTGGATCGGCCGGATCGGTTCGCCGCTGCCGGTGCCGTATTCGATGACCAGGTCGCTGATCCGCAGGTCTCCCATGGCTCACGGCCCCCCGAACGCCAGCACGGGGTCGACGGCCACCGCGTGCCGCAGGCCGGCCAGGCTGGCCAGCAACCCGATGCCCACCGCGGTCAGCATCAGCAGCGCGAACGACGAGGCGGTCACCGCCACCAGCATCGGGAACAGCGGACCGATCGCCATCGCCAGCGCCCCGCCGAGCACCGCCGCGGCCACCGCGACGGCCACCGCCTGCAGCGCCAGTCCGGCCAGCACCATCGCGGTGGTCACACCCAGCGCCTTGAACACCGCGAAGTCGCGGGTGCGCTCCAGCGCCGACAGATAGATCAGCGAGCCCACGATCAGCGCGGCGACACCCCACAGCAGCACCGACATGTACGACAGCGCCATCTGCGCCCCGGCCAGCGGGCGCACCATGTCATCGACGGCGGCGGCCCGGTCCACCACCCGGTAGCCCTCCGGCACCTTCGCGGGAGTGCCCCGCAGGCCGATCGCCGAGGCCACCGGCTGCCCGGAGTACATCAGCCGCTGTGCGCCCGCCACGGTCAGGAAGGCGTTGGGCTGCCCGGCCAGCGTCGTCGATTTCCCCACCAACCCGACGATCCGCAGCTTGCCCGCACCCAGTTCGATGTCGTCGCCGACGGCGCGTTTCAGCGTGGCGGACATCGCGACCTCGTTGGGCTCGGTCGGTGCGCGTCCCGAGGTGATTGGCGGCATCGCGGCCTTGGGCACGCCGTAGACGTTCACGTTCAGCGGCGCCTCCCCGTCCTGCAGGATGGTGTTGCCGTAGACCACCGGCAGCGCCGCCTCGACACCGGAGATCGCGGCGACATCCCCGGCCTCCTGTTGCGGGAACCGCGACGAGCCCATGAACGGGCCGACCGCGGCCGTCTGGATCAGGTAGCTGTCGATGCCCAGCGAGTCGACGACGTGTTCGGCCTCGACCCGGAAACCATGGGTCAGTCCGGCCAGCACCAGGGTCAGGGCGAACACCATCGCGGTGCCGACGGCGGCGACGATGAATCGGCGCAGCCGCCACTGCAGGTCGCGCAACGCAGTGATCAGCATCCGCACGCGCGCATGTTATCGCAGCGTGCGGCTGTGACCGGCATCGCGGCGAGGTGGCCGCAGCCCTGCCTCCGCATATCCACAATCCCCGGCCCGCCGGGAGCTTTTCGGCTACAAATACACTCACGCCGGTTTACGTCGGTACGTGCCCAGGGAGGGGGTCAGTGATGAATTACGCTGCCCTGCCGCCGGAGGTCAACTCGCTGCGCATCTATACCGGTCCGGGCTCCACACCGATGCGGGCCGCGGCCGCCGCCTGGGGCGCCTTGTCCGCGGAGCTGCACGCGGCGGTCACATCCTATGAGTCGGTGATCGCCGAGCTGACCGGTCAGCTCTGGCGGGGCCCGGCGTCGGTGGCGCTGACGCAGGCCGCGGCGCGGTATGCGAGCTGGATGGCCGCCACCGCCGCGCAGGTCGACCACACCACGGCGCAGGCGAACGCCGCGGCCGCGGCCTATGAAGCGGCGTTCAGTGCGACGGTGCCGCCCACGGTGGTCGCCGCGAACCGGGCGCAGCTGCTGGTGCTGATCGCCAGCAATGTGCTGGGCACCAACACCGCGGCGATCGCCGCCAACGAGGCTGCGTACGGCGAGATGTGGGCGCAGGACGCCGCCGCGATGTACTCCTACGCCGCGGCGTCGGCCGCCGCGACTGGACTGACGCCCTTCCAGCAGCCACCGCAGGTCAGCAATCCGGTTGGGCAGCTCAGTCAGACTGCGGCGACCGGCTCGGCTGAAGCCACCTCGGCGTCGTCGAATGTCCAGTCGCTGCTGGGGGAATTGGCCTCGGGTATCTTCGCCTCGCCGGACAGCTCCATGGTGCAGGCGGGGCTGGCGACCGTGCCCGGGGCGGCCCAGGGCATCGAGGACCTGATCTCGTTCCCGAGTATCACCGACCTCTTCGGGCTGAACGCGGTGTCGGCGGTCGCGCTGGCACTGGCGGCCGGGGCCTGGTCCTCGGCGGACGCCAGCACCCGGGAGATCCTCAACGAGCAGGATCGGCTGGAGCAGGTGGAATACGAGATCCTGCACGCCATCGACCTGTTCTCGCCGTTGACCCCGTCGCGGCCGGGCGGTTTCATCGGGGGTGCCCTGTCGTCGGGGGCGTCGACGGCGTCGGCGATGTCGGCCAGCATGGGAGAGGCGATCTCGGCGGGGAAACTGTCGGTGCCGATCAGCTGGGCCGCCAATGCCCCGGAGATCAAGACACTGTCTTACACGACGCCGCTGGCCGGCCCGGGTGTGGGCGCCGCACCGGCCGGGTCGCTCGCAGGTGCCGGCAGTGCCTTCAGTCAGATGGCGCTCGCGGGCATGGGCGGTAGCGCCCTGGCCGGTTCGGTCAGTCGCGGGCGCGGCGGCGCGGATCCGGCGCCGAAAGTCGAGATGCCGCAGCCCGCGGCCAGTGCCACGCCCGCTGCTTCCGGTGACGCCGAGAGCGGCCCCGGGCCGACGGCGATGGGTATTGCCGCCGAGATCCGCGAGTTCGCCGAGCTACGCGACCGCGGGTTGATCACCAACGACGAGTACAACGAGCAGAAGATGCGGCTGCTGGGCCGCTGACCGGTTCAGCCGCCGGGTCCTTCCCAGGTGTGCGGCAGCATCGGCACCGCCGGGCCCGCGGTACTGTCGGTCAGGGTGGTCAATCCCGTTACCGCAGAACCTGTCTCGTGCTCGAGGGTGCCCGCGAATCCGACCCGGCCCGCGCCGCTGGCCGATTGCGCGGTTCCGGCGGCCGGGTCGAGGTATTCGTACCGGTTGCCCGGATCCGTGAGCGCCTCGCGCTGCCGGCGCCGCCGCGCCTGGCCGGCCGCCGCGGTGCTCGCCGCGGCGGCCGCGGGCGCACCGGACCGTTGCGCCGCCGCGGGTGCGGCGACGCGCATCTTCGTGGCAGCTCCGAGCGACGGTCCGCCGCCGACCAGGTAGGGCAGCGCCGCCGCTTCTGCTCCGGTGACCGGCGGCGGCAGCACCGGGACGCCACCGGCGGACGCGGCCGGCGCCGAGGTGGGTGGGGCCATGGCCGGGGGCGCCGCCGGGGCAGCGGCCGGCGGAACGGCCACACCTGCCGGCGCGGCGGCCGCCGCCGGCAGCGGTGGTGTCGGGGCAGGCGGTGCCGGTTCGGCGGAGACCTGGGCGCCCGGCAATCCAACCAGACCGGCGACCCCGGCGAGGCCGGCCAGCGGTGACGCGGGTGCCACCAGTGCGAGCATGGTCTCGGTCAGCGCCGTCACGGTCGGCGCCATCCCGAGCACGATCTCGCCGGCGTAATGCGGGGCGATCGTCATCAGCACCGGGTCACTGATGAGGCTGGCGAGCGGATTGTTGCCGGCCAGGTCGGACTGAATGGCCTCGTTGATCTCCGCGATCCGGGTCGTCCACCAGCTCTCCTGGTAGATGTTGCCGAAGTCCTGGGTGGGCGCCTGGTCGTTGCGGTGGTGGTGGTCGCGGTGCACCGGGGTATCGGGGTTGAGCACCGCCGGCGCCGTCGCGGCCACCGGGGACGATGCCACCGCCGCGCCGGCCACCGTCTGATACGTCGACATCGTGGTGGCCGCCTGCACCCACATCCGGGTGTAGTCGGCCTCGTTGGCGGCGATCGGGATCGCGTTGACCCCGAAGAAGTTCGTCGCCAACAGCACCGCGTGAATGGTGTGATTGGCGGCCAGTTCGGCCAGCGTGGGCATCGTGGCCAGCGCCGAGGTGTAGGCGGTGGCGGCGGTCTGGTGCCGGGCGGCCAGCGCCATGCTGTCGGCGCTGGCCTGTGTCAGCCACGCCAGATACGGAACATTCGCCGCCACATACGATTCCGCGCTGGGGCCTTGCCAGGACCCGGCTTGCACCGCGGACAGCATCGTGGACAGTTCGTGGGCCACCTCGCGGTATTCGGTGCTCAGCGCAGTCCACATGCCGGCGGCTGCCAGCAGTGGGCCCGCGCCCGGACCGCTGTTCAGCAACGCCGAGTACACCTCCGGTGGCGACGCCATCCAGATCGGCTCCGTCATGCCCGCCTTTCGCCGTGCCGGACGGCAGAATCCTATCCTCAAATCCAGATCGATGGCTGGATTCTTGCTGTGAATGCGGAGCAAGCAGCGGATAATCCCCGTATTTCAAGGGGCGGCATCATCGCCGGTCGGCCGCACCAGGAACCCGCTCATGATCAGGCTGCGGGCCAACTCGACCTGTTGAACCGCGGTCAGCCCCGGTAGCTCGCCCACTCGGAACGGCTCGGTGCGGGCCGACACGAACCGCATCGCGGCTTCATGGTCGGAGCGGGCGCTGACGATCAGCTGGGCGAACTGCAGGCCCACCCCGTCGCCCGACGTGGTCACCCGGGAATACAGCGGTTGCTGCTTGCGCACCAGTGTTTCGGCGTCGATCCCCGCGGTGTCGCTGACCTGACCGACGACCGGGCAGCGGGCGCGCCGCAGCAGGAAATCCTGCATGGCGCCGAGGCCCTCCGCCAGCGCGCCGGGGGTTGCGACGGCGGCGAGCGCGTCCTGGATCAGCGGGCCCAGGCCGGCTTGCACCCGCGGGTCGTCCAGATGCCGGGCGGGCAGCCGGGTGTGCACGACATCGTCGCGCAGGCTCAACAGGTGCAGCGTGTGGGTCAACAGCGTGAGCACCGTCGGCACGTGCAGGCCCACCGTCAGATGCACCGACGGCTCCGAGGTCGTCGCGGCCGAATGCACCAGGCCCCGGGGCAGATACAGGGTGTCACCGGCGGTCAGGTGCAGGCTGGTCGGCTCGGGCAGCCCGGCCGGGTCCACCTCGTGCAGTCGCTGCATCAGCTGCGGCGCTATCGGCTCGTCGCCGTAGAAGTACCAGGTCTTGGCCCCCTGGATCTGCAGCACCAGCACGTCGTGGTGGTCGTAGTGCGGCAGGAATCCGGTTGCGTCCGGCGGCGTGATGTAGGCGTTGACGTGGGTCGGGAAGTTCAGCTCGACCTCGACACCGTGGGTCAGCGCCGACATCGGGCGCAGGTATTTCTCGATGTTGTTGCAGATGATCGTGTAGCCGCTGTCCAGGGCGGCCTGGACCCGGGCCAGGTCCAGGCTGCCGTCGGCGCAGCACTCCGGGACCAGATGATCGGCCCCGCGTACCAGCCGCACCGCGGCCGGTTCGGTGCGCAGCGCCGCCAGCAATTGCCCGACCCAGGACGGCCCGGCCAGCGCCTCGAAGTAGTCGCGGCGGTCCCGGCGGATGTGGTGCGGCGCCGCACCCCACAGTTCGTCGAGGAACGTCGGCACCGGCACCGGCGCGAGCAGCCAGGCGAGTGCGGACGCCAGATCGAGGGAGCCATCACCGTCCGACATCGGCACAAAATACACCCCGGCGGGCAGCTCGGTTGCCATTGGCAGGTGCGGATGCCATTTGCGCGAAGATCCGCACATGCAGTTGTTTCCCAGGTTCAACATCCGTAGTTGTGGAATACACATTCGGCTGGATAAGTTCGGTGGATGTCCGGCCGCCACACTGTGCACCGCAACCATCGCCCCGTCCGTGCCCTGGGCGCGGCAACGTCGGCGGCGACATTCCTCACGCTCGGGCTGGGCCCGGTCACCACCGCGCCGGCACGCGCCGACTTCGATGACCTGTTCTCGTTCGACCAGTTCTTCGGCGACCCCGACGCCGTCGCCGCGGCCGACCCGGGTCCGGCTGGGGCGGACGCACTGGATCTCGGCCAGGTGGGCACCGACCTCTATACCTGGACATCGGTCGTGGAGGTCGTTTTCGCCGGGCTGGTCCAGAACCAGCTTTACGCCACCATCCACGACCTGGGCACCTTGTGGATGATGGGCCCGGGCGCCCTGATCGACCCGATCATCAACCCGCTCTTCGCTTTTGACGGGGCATGCGGACTGATCTGCGACGGCGTCGACGGAACCGTCGACCACCCCGACGGCGGCGACGGCGGCTGGCTGTTCGGCGACGGCGGCAACGGCTACGGCGCGGGCACCGACGAGAACATCGCCGCGGGGGTGACCGGCGGCGACGGCGGCGACGCCAAGATGATCGGCAACGGCGGCTGGGGTGGTGACGGCGGCGCCGGCGGCGACGGTGGCGACGGCGGCATCGGCGGCTGGCTGCTGGGCAACGGCGGCGAAGGCGGCTGGGGCGGTGACGGTTTGGACAGCATCACCGGCACCGCCGGTGACGGTGGTGACGGCGGGCTCGGTGGGGACGCCATCTCGCTGTTCGGCGCGGGTGGTCGTGGCGGGGACGGCGGCGACGGTGGCTGGGGCAACGGCGGCGGTGACGGCGGCAACGGCGGCAACGCCGGGGACGGCGGCAACGGGGTGGCCGGCTTCGGTGGCCCGGGCGGTTCCGGCGGATACGGCGGCAACGGCGGCGCCGGCACCGAGGATCATCCCAGCGGCGGCAACGGCGGGGACGGCGGCGCGGCCGGCAACGCCGGAGACCTGACGTTCATGGGCAACGCCGGGCCGGGCGGGTTCAGCGCCCCGGGTGGTACCGGCGGCGAGGGCCTGGCCGGTTCGCCGGACGGTGACGGCGGCAACGGCGGCCATGGTGGCGACGGGGGCGCCGGCGGCTACGGAGGTGTCCCCAGCCACGGTCGGGCGGCCGGCGCCGGTGGAAACGGCGGTGCGGCCGGCTCATGGTCCGCAACCGCCGGTAACGGCGGCGACGGTGGTGACGGCGCCGTCGGCATGCTCGGCCACCCGTACGCCGGCGAGAGCGGCGCCGGCGGCAAGGGTGGCACCGGTGGGGTCGGCGGTGCCGGTACGGCCGATCATCCCGACGGCGGTACCGGGGGCCTCGGCGGAAACGGCGGTGATGCCGGTAGCGGCGCCGCCGCGACTGCCGGCGGCGCCGGGGGCACCGGCGGTGCCGGTGGCGCGCCGGCTGCCGGCGGATCGGTCGGCCCGGGTGGGGGCGGCGGTGACGGCGGCGACGGCGGTGACGGGGTCGAGGCCGGGGCGGCGGGGGCCGCCGGTGCGGGTGGCGCCGGCAACCCGGACGGAAGCCCGGGGCAGCCGGGCGCACCCGGCACGGAGACGGGGTAGGCGCGCCCGGGGGCTATGTCGTCAGGCGCGATCCAGCAGCAGCGAGTGGGCCACCCCGGCCCGGCCGAGCAACTGGCGCCAGGGCGTCTTGAGCAGCCCGGCCGCTTCGGTGGTCGGCACCACCCGCGGGTTGGTGACCGCAAAGGTCTTGCCGCTCATCTTGGCCAGGCCGCCGTTGGTGGTCCGCAGGTTCTTCACCCAGTCCCGGTCGGTCCCGTACGGCAGCAGCACGGCGACGCCGTCCGCGGTGTGGAACATCGAAACCGGGGTGCGGTAGGTCGTGCCGGAGCGACGGCCGGTGTGTTCGATGATCGACCACATCGGCACCCAGCCGGAGAGCGGGCGCAGCAGCGGATTGGTGACCACCCGGTTGAACCGGGCGCGACGCTCGGAGAACTGCATCCTCAGTCCTGCCTGGTCAGCAGCACCGCCTGTTCAAACGGCAGCCGCGCGAAGACCGCTTGGGCCCGGCCGCGCACGTGCTGCGCCGCCTCGGCTTTGGTGACCACCCGCGGGTCGCTGACCGCGAACGTCTTGCCGTGCCGCCGCATTTTGCCGCCCCCGACGGCGGTGATGTTCTTCAACCAGTCCCGGTCCGGGCCGTAGGTGAGCAGGATTGCCACTCCGTCATCCGTGCTGAATACGCTCAGCGGGGTGCGGTAGGGCTTGCCGGAGCGTCTGCCGACGTGCTCGAGGATTCCGAATGAAGGCGCCCATCCGGCCCACATCCGCTGGATCGGGTTGGTCACATGCCGGTTGAACCGGGCCAGCCGTTGCGGTAGTTGCATGTAGCCATCCAACCCCGAGCCCAGGATCAGCTCAACCCCCGTCAACTACACCCTGTAGTCGGTTGAGCCGCGCGAGCTGGGACACTGGTCGTCGTGGTTAGTGCGGATCATGTCACGGCGGCATCCGCGCGGCTGTTCGAGCAGGCCTGCGCGGTCACCCCGGGCGGGGTGAACTCACCCGTCCGCGCTTTCGCCGCCGTCGGCGGCACCCCGCGGTTCATCGAGCGCGGCGAGGGCTGCTGGCTCACCGACGTCGACGGCAACCGCTACGTCGACCTGGTCTGCTCCTGGGGTCCGATGATCCTCGGCCATGCCCACCCGGCGGTCGTCGACGCGGTCCGCGCGGCCGCCACCGGCGGCCTGTCGTTCGGGGCGCCGACGCGCACCGAGACCGAGTTGGCCGCCGAGATCATCGCCCGGGTGCCCGCGGTGAGCAAGATCCGGCTGGTCAATTCCGGCACCGAGGCCACCATGAGCGCGTTGCGCCTGGCCCGCGGCTTCACCGGCCGGGCCAAGGTGATCAAGTTCTCCGGCTGCTACCACGGCCACGTCGACGCGCTGCTGGCCGACGCCGGCTCCGGGGTGGCCACCCTGGGCCTGCCGTCGTCGCCGGGCGTCACCGGCGCCACCGCGGCGGACACGATCGTGTTGCCCTACAACGACCTCCCGGCGGTCCGGGCAGCCTTCGCCGAGTTCGGCGATCAGCTCGCCGCGGTCATCACCGAGGCCAGCCCCGGCAACATGGGCGTGGTGCCGCCGGCGCCCGGCTTCAACGCCGAACTGCAGGCGATCGCGCGGGAACACGGGGCGTTGTTCATCGTCGACGAGGTGATGACCGGCTTCCGGGTCAGCGCCAGTGGCTGGTGTGGAGAAGGTGGCCTCGATCCGGTGGATGCCGACCTGTTCACCTTCGGCAAGGTGATCAGCGGCGGGCTGCCTGCCGCGGCGTTCGGCGGCCGGGCCGAGGTGATGGACAAGCTGGCGCCGCTGGGGCCGGTCTACCAGGCCGGCACGCTGTCGGGGAACCCGGTGGCCACCGCCGCCGGGCTGGCCACGCTGCGTGCCGCCGACGCCGACGTCTACGCCGCGCTCGACGAGAACGCCGACCGGCTCAGCGCGATGCTGTCGGAAGCGTTGACCGATGCCGGTGTGCCGCATCAGATTCCGCGGGCCGGCAACATGTTCAGCGTGTTCTTCGCCGAGCAGCCGATCACCGACTTCGCCGCGGCCAAGGCCAGCGAGACCTGGCGGTTCCCGCCGTTCTTCCACGCGTTGCTCGATGCAGGCGTCTACCCGCCCTGCAGTGCCTTCGAGGCCTGGTTCGTCTCGGCTGCGCTCACCGATGAGGCGTTCGAGCGGATCGCCGACGCGCTACCCGGGGCGGCGCAAGCCGCCCGCACCGCCACCCCGGAGCCGAATCCCTGATGCAGACCCGCGTACACCTGATCCGCCACGGCGAGGTCCACAATCCCGACCGCATCCTCTACGGCCGTATCCCGGGTTTCCGGCTGTCCGACACCGGCCGGGCCCAGGCCGTCGCCGCCGCCGACATGCTGGCGGATCGCGACATCGTCGCGGTGATCGCCTCGCCGCTGCAGCGCGCCCAGGAGACCGCGGCGCCGATCGCCGCCCGCCACGATCTGCCGGTCGACACCGACGATGACCTGATCGAGTCGACCAACGTCTTCGAGGGCAAGCGGGTCTCACCCGGTGACGGCGCCTGGCGCAACCCGCGGTACTGGTGGCACCTGCGCAACCCGCTCACCCCGACGTGGGGCGAACGGTATGCCGAGATCGCCGCGCGGATGGCCACCGCAGTGGACAAGGCCCGGTCCCGCGCCGCCGGTCACGAGGTGGTGTGCGTCAGCCACCAGCTGCCGGTGTGGACGGTGCGGCAGTACCTGACCGGCAACCGGCTCTGGCACGACCCGCGCCGGCGCCAGTGCGACGTGGGTTCGGTGACCACGCTGATCTATGACGGTGATCGGCTGGTCGACGTCGACTACCGTGTCCCGTCCGGCGGCTGACGATGCGGGCGGTGCTGATCGCCGGGGTGGTGGCGGCCGCCCTGGTCTCGGGCTGCTCGACCGGTGACGACGCGGTGACGCACGGCGGCACCTTCGAGTTCGTCTCGCCCGGCGGCAAGACCGACATCTTCTACGACCCGCCGGAGGACCGTGGTAAGCCCGGCCCGATCTCCGGGCCCGACCTAATGGACCCGTCGCGCACCATCGGCGTCGCCGACTTCGCCGGCAAGGTCGTGGTGCTCAACGTGTGGGGGCAGTGGTGCGGTCCTTGTCGCACCGAGATCTCCCAGCTGCAAAAGGTTTACGACGACACCCGCTCGCAAGGGGTGGCGTTCCTGGGTATCGACGTCCGCGACCTGGAACCGCAGGCGCCCCGGGATTTCATCACCGACCGCAAGGTGACCTATCCGTCGATCTACGACCCGGCGATGCGCACCATGATCGCGTTCGGCGGCCGGTTTCCGTCGTCGGTGATCCCGGCGACCATGGTGCTCGACCGGCAGCACCGGGTGGCGGCGGTGTTCCTGCGTGAGGTGCTCGCCGAGGATCTGCAGCCGGTGATCCGGCGGCTGGTCTCAGAAAGCGTTGAAAGCGTTGAAACCGCCGAGGCGCCGCAGTGAGCAGCCTCACCGCGCTCGCCACCTCCGGTCCGCTGCTGGCGGCCGTCGCGGTGTCGGCGCTGGCCGGGCTGGTGTCGTTCGCCTCGCCGTGCGTGGTGCCGCTGGTGCCGGGCTATCTGTCCTACCTGGCGGCGGTGGTGGGCATCGACGAGCGAGCAGAACAATCCGACGCGGGCACGCTGAAAGCCCCACCGGCGGCGAGGTGGCGCGTCGCGGGGTCGGCGGCGCTGTTCGTCGCCGGGTTCACCGCGGTCTTCCTGCTGGGCTCGATCGCGGTGCTCGGCATGACCACCACGTTGATCAGCAACCAGGTGCTGCTGGAGCGGATCGGCGGTGTGGTGACGATTGCGATGGGACTGGTGTTCGTCGGCTTCGTCCCGGCGCTGCAACGCCAGGTCCGCTTCAACCCGCGGCAGTTGTCGACGGTGCTGGGCGCGCCGCTGCTGGGAGCGGTCTTCGCGCTGGGCTGGACACCGTGTCTGGGGCCGACCCTGACCGGGGTGATCGCGGTCGCCTCGGCCACCGACGGTTCGGGGGTGGCCCGCGGGGTGGTGCTGGTGATCGCCTACTGCCTGGGGTTGGGCATTCCGTTCGTGGCGCTGGCCTTCGGGTCGGCCAGCGCGGTGGCCGGACTGGGCTGGCTGCGCCGGCACACCCGGACCATCCAGATTCTGGGCGGGGTGCTGTTGATCGCGGTCGGGTTGGCGTTGGTCACCGGCGCCTGGGGCCACTTCGTGGCCGCGGTGCGTGACGGGCTGGTCTCCGATGTCAGGCTGCCGATCTGATGGCCACTCCACCCCCACCGGCGGGAACCACCACATCACCCCCGCGAGCAGACACCGAAGCCCCCAAAACGGCTCGGTTCAAGGGGCTTTCGCGTCTGTTCGCGCTGATACGCAACACCTGGCGGGCGCTCACATCGATGGGCACCGCGCTGGTGCTGCTGTTCCTCCTCGCGCTGGCCGCCATCCCCGGGGCGCTGCTGCCGCAACGAAACCTCAACGCCGCCAAGGTCGACGAGTATCTGGCGCTGCACCCGGTGCTGGGGCCGTTGTTGGATCGCCTCCAGGCCTTTGACGTCTTTGCCAGTTTCTGGTTCACCGCCATCTACGTGCTGCTGTGCATCTCGTTGATCGGCTGCCTGACCCCGCGGACCCTTGAGCATCTTCGCAATCTAGGCGCCACCCCGGTCGCCGCGCCGCGCAACCTGGCCCGGCTTCCCAAGCACGCCGCGGCGCAGCTGGCCGGCGATCCCGACGAGCTCGGCGCCGAGCTGGCCGGGCGGTTGCGGGGCTGGCGGCGCACCACCCGGTCGCAAGACGGCACCGTCGAGATCTCCGCGGAGAAGGGCTATCTGCGCGAGTTCGGCAATCTCGCCTTCCATTTCGCGCTGCTGGGTCTGCTGGCCTCGGTCGCGGCCGGCCGGTTGTTCGGCTACGAGGGCAACGTGATGGTCATCGCCGACGGCGGTCCCGGGTTCTGTTCGGCGTCACCCGCGGCGTTCGATTCGTTCCGTGCGGGCACCACCGTCGATGGCACCGGACTGCACCCGATCTGCATCCGGGTCCACGACTTCCAGGCCAACTATCTGGATTCCGGGCTGGCCACCGCCTATATCGCGCACATCGACTACCAGGCCGGCGACGATCTGAGCACCGACCACTGGCGCCCCTACCTGCTGGAGGTCAACCACCCGCTGCGGGTCGGCGGGGTGCGCGCCTACCTGCAGGGCCACGGCTATGCGCCCACTTTCACCGTGACCTTCCCCGACGGGCAGACCCGCACCCAGACGGTGCAGTTCCGCCCCGACAACCCGCTGACCCTGCTGTCGTCCGGCGCCATGCGCTTCGACCCGCCCGCCGGGACCTATCCCGATCCGGGCGAGCGGCGCAAACACCAGATCGGGATCCAGGGGCTGTTCGCGCCGACCGAGGAACTCGACAACAAGCTGCTGTCGTCGGCGTTCCCGGCGCTGCACGATCCCGCGGTGGCCATCGACGTCTACCGCGGTGACACCGGCCTGGACACCGGCCGTCCGCAGGGACTGTTCACGCTGGACTCCCGGCTGATCCACCAGGGCCGGATGACCAAGGTGGCCCGGTCCAACCTGAAGGCCGGTGAAACCATCCGCCTCGACGACGGCACCCTGGTGCGGTTCGACGGCGCGGTGCCGTTCGTCAACATCCAGGTGTCCCATGACCCGGCCGATGTCTGGGTGCTGGTGTTCGCGATGACGATGATGGCCGGCCTGGTGGTCTCACTGGCGGTGCGCCGCCGCCGGATCTGGATCCGGATCGCCCCGGAGCAGACCCCCCCGGGTCACTCATCGCCGCCGCCCGGCGGGCAGGTCGGTACGGTAAACGTCGAGCTGGGCGGGCTGGCACGCACCGACAACTCCGGCTGGGGTGACGAGTTCGAGCGGTTGACCACTCGATTGCTGGCCGGGTTGGACACCGGCAAGGAGGTTTAGATGAATAGCACTCATATCGATGCCGGGCTGGCGCGCTACTCCGACTGGGCGTTCACCTCGGCGCTGATCGTGCTGGTGATCGCGCTGCTGCTGCTGGCCGTCGAACTGGCCTACAGCCGCGCCCGCACCTCCGCCGGGGCCGAGCTGGTGTCGGCCGGCAAGGTCAGCGCCGACAGCGCCACTCCCGGGGTTGTGTTGGCCGCGCCGCGGCGGCCGTTCGACGAGCGGGTGGGCCGGGCCGGGCTGGCCCTGGTCTATCTGGGCATCGTGCTGCTGGCGGCCTGCATCGTGTTCCGCGGTGCCGCCACGCTGCGTCCGCCGTGGGGCAACATGTACGAGTTCATCAACCTGACCTGCTTCGCCGGTCTGCTGGCCGCCGCGGTCGCGTTGCGCCGGCCGCAATATCGCAGCCTGTGGGTGTTCGTGCTGCTGCCGGTGCTGATCCTGCTGACGATCTCCGGGCGCTGGTTGTACGCCACCGCCGCACCGGTGATGCCGGCGCTGCAGTCCTACTGGCTGCCGATCCACGTGTCGGTGGTCAGCATCGGCTCCGGGGTGTTCCTGGTGGCCGGGGTGGCCAGCATGCTGTTTCTGGTGCGATCGTCGCGGCTGAGTGACCCGGACGCGCCCGGTGCGCTGGCCCGGATGGTGCGCCGGCTGCCGGACGCGCAAACCCTGGACCGGATCGCCTACCGGACGACGATCTTCGCCTTCCCGGTCTTCGGTTTCGGCGTGATCTTCGGCGCAATCTGGGCCGAAGGTGCCTGGGGTCGCTACTGGGGCTGGGACCCCAAGGAGACGGTGTCGTTCGTCGCCTGGATCATCTATGCCGCCTACCTGCATGCCAGGTCGACGGCCGGGTGGCGCGATTACAAGGCGGCTTGGATCAACGTCGCCGGCTTCGTGGCGATGATTTTCAACCTGTTCTTCGTCAATCTGGTGACCGTCGGACTGCACTCGTATGCCGGAGTCGGCTAACGCTGCTGACAGAAAGCGTTAGGGCGCCTGCGCTACCCTGCGCTTACTGCCCACCGACGCGACCCAAACTGATGGGGGAGATATCAGTGTCCGACCATGCACCGGGTGACGCCACCCAGGGCCACGAGATGACGGATCATCCGACCACCCAGTTCCGGCCGTATCAGCAGGTCACCGGGGCGGACGAGGCCCCTGGCGGTGATCCGGACACCGGATCGTTGCAGCACCGGGACGCCGGCGCCGATGGGTCCGAGACCCGGTCTTTCGGCGGCTTCCGCACCGAACGCCGGTTCGCCGAGCCGCTTGACCCGTGGCCGGCGCCCACCGAGACCCAGGCCCAGCAACAGTGGAACCCCGGCCCGGCGACCTGGGTGCCGCAGCCGATGGAGAACCCGGCGCCGGTCTACTACGGCGGTCAGGCCGGCGGCCCCGGTGGTCCCGGCGGTGCGGGAAGCGCCCCGTATCGCCCGGCGGAGCCCATCGCGCCGTTCTCGGATCTGTCCACCACCTCACTGTTGCGGCAGGTCAAGCCCCCGCCGACGTCGGGCTGGCGCCGGCTGCTCTATGTGCTGTCCGGACAGTTGATCAATGTCGGGGAGAGCCCGCGGACCGCTCGCTACAACGACCTGGTGGTGCAGGTCAACCGGCCGCTGCAGGGCTGTCACCGGATCGCGGTGCTGTCGCTGAAGGGCGGCGTCGGCAAGACCACGGTCACCGCGACGCTGGGCGCCACCTTCGCCTCCATCCGCGGCGATCGGGTGGTGGCCGTGGACGCCAATCCGGACCGGGGCACGCTGAGCCAGAAGGTGCCGATGGAGACCCCGGCCACCGTGCGCCA
This sequence comes from Mycolicibacter senuensis, assembly GCF_002101885.1. GTDB lineage: Bacteria > Actinomycetota > Actinomycetes > Mycobacteriales > Mycobacteriaceae > Mycobacterium > Mycobacterium senuense. Next base: position 131,978 of record NZ_LQPS01000036.1, on the reverse strand, counting down.
CCTGCTCCGCGACGCCGACGGCATCCAGCGCTACAGCGACGTCCGCAGCTATACCAACCAGGGGCCCAGCCGGCTGGAGGTGCTGGCCTCGGAGACCGATCCGGCGGTGTCGGAGGCGTTCAGCGCCGAGGACTACGCCCGCACGCTGCAGGTGCTGGAGCGGTTTTACAGCCTGGTCCTCACCGACTGCGGCACCGGCCTGATGCACTCGGCCATGTCGGCGGTGCTGTCCAAGGCCGACACCATGATCGTGGTCAGCTCCGGCTCGGTCGACGGCGCCCGCAGTGCGTCGGCGACGCTGGACTGGCTGGACGCCCACGGTCACGAGGAGCTGGTGCGCAACTCGATCGCGGTCATCAACGCCGTGCGGTCGCGGTCAGGCAAGGTCGACATGCAGAAGGTGGTCGACCACTTCTCCCGGCGGTGCCGCGCGGTGCGGTTGGTGCCGTTCGACCCGCACTTGGAGGAGGGCGCGGAGATCGACATGCTGCGCCTCAAGCGCGAGACGCGCGAAGCCCTGGTCGAGCTGGCCGCCGTGGTCGCCGAGGCGTTCCCGGGCGACGACCGGTTCAACCAGCACTTCGTGTAGCGCGAGCGCTACGGCTGGTTATCGCCCTGGCTGAGTTTCCACAGGAAATCCGGGTCGTCGTCCGGCCCGATGACGCGCGTCTTCGGCCGGGAACGGCTGGCGCGCAGACCGAGGTAGACCAGTGTCCCCAGGGTCAGGATGAGGAGCAGGTAGAGCACTCGTGACACCTCCTGGCGCCGAATATACCGTTAGCGTCTCCGAAGCCTTGCTGACCCGACAGTAGGCTTGGTGACCGTGACAGAGGGTGGGGCCCGGATGGGCCGTGCGGTTATCGATGTGGCGGTGTACACGGCTGCCCGGTTGGCGCTGGTGGTGGCGCTGAGCGCGGTGATCTACGGGCTGGGGCGGGCGGTCGGCGTGAGCGACTTCCCGCCGATCATGGCGATGCTGTTGGCGCTGATCATCGCGTTGCCGTTGGGCATGTGGATCTTCGCCCCGCTGCGCCGGCGCGCCACCGAGAGCATGGCCGCGGCCGGCGAGCGGCGCCGGCGCGACCGTGCGGAACTGCAGGCCCGGCTGCGCGGGGAGTGAGCTTGCCCCCTGACCCAGATGTTGCACTAACCACTTGGTAATGGGTCGCACTTTTGCCTGTTACACGCAGTCAATGGGGTCAATGGGGGACGGACAGCGCCACCGCCTCCACGACCGCCCACACCAGCATCGCCAACCCGGTGTCACGCAGCACCGGGATCAGCGCGACGCCGCCCTGCCCGGACCGCACCGGGGCGATGGCCCGCAGCGCCAGCGGCGCGGCGATCAGGCCCGCCGCACACCACGGCGTGGCCCGCATCAGCGCGAACGTCAGCACGCCGGCCAGCGCCACCAGCAGTTGAAACAGCACCCGGGTGCGGGCATCGCCGAGGCGTACCGCCAGCGTGATCTTGCCGGCGGGCTCGTCGGTGGCGATGTCGCGCAGATTATTGGCCACCAGCACCGCCGACGACAGCGCGCCGACACCCACCGCCAGCACCACCCCGACCCAGTCCACCCGCATGGCCTGGGTGTACTGGGTGCCCAGCACCGCGACCAGGCCGAAGAACACGAACACCGCGATCTCGCCGAACCCGGCATAGCCGTACGGCCGTGCCCCGCCGGTGTAGAGCCACGCCCCGGCGATACAGGCCGCCCCGACGGCCAGCAGCCACGGCGCGCTGACCAGCGCCAGAGCCAGCCCGGCCAGCGCGCCCACCGACAGCGCGGTGATCGCCGCCGCCAGCACCGCGCGCGGCGTGGCCAACCGTGAGCCCACCAGCCGCAGCGGGCCGGTCCGGTCATCGTCGGTGCCGCGCACGCCGTCGGAGTAGTCGTTGGCGAAGTTCACCCCGATGATCAGCGCCACCGCGACCGTCAGCGCCAGCAGCGCCTTCCACCACACCGCGGCGCCCAGCCAGGCCGCCGCGCCGGTTCCGGCGACCACCGGGGCGATCGCATTGGGCAGGGTGCGGGGACGGGCGCCTTCGATCCACTGTGCAAAGCTGGCCCTTTCAGACATGGGCACGATCCTTGCACGCGGGAGGAGCTGACTTGCTGGGCGTGGTCGGCGGTAGTGGGTTCTATTCGTTCTTCGGTGACGACGCACGCCGCGTGCAGTGCGACACGCCTTACGGCAGGCCCAGCGCCGAGATCACAATCGGCACCGTCGGCGGGCATGAGGTCGCGTTCCTGCCGCGGCACGGCGGGCGGCACGAGTATTCGGCGCACACCGTGCCGTATCGCGCCAACATGTGGGCGCTGCGCACGCTGGGGGTGCGACGGATCCTCGCGCCCTGCGCGGTCGGCAGTCTGACCCCGGAGCTGCCCCCTGGATCGGTGGTGGTGCCCGATCAGCTGGTGGACCGCACCCGGGGCCGCGCCGACACCTATTTCGACGACGGCGGCGTGCACGTCGAGTTCGCCGACCCGTACTGCCCGACGCTGCGCTCGGTGGTGACCGGCCTACCCGACGTCGTCGACGGCGCCACCATGGTGGTGATCCAGGGGCCCCGGTTCTCCACCCGCGCCGAGAGTCAGTGGTTCGCCTCGGCGGGATTCCGGCTGATCAACATGACCGGCTACCCCGAGGCCGTGCTGGCTCGGGAGCTGGAGATGTGTTATGCCGCAGTGGCTTTGGTGACCGATCTGGACGCCGGTATCGACGTCGGCAGTGGCGTGAAAGCGGTCGACGTCTTCGCGGAGTTCCAGAAGAACATCGAGCCGTTCAAAAAGCTGGTGCACCAGGGGATCGAACAGGTCGACGAAGAGCGCACCTGCACGCACTGTCTGCCCTACGAGGGCGTTGAATTGCCGTTCGAGCTGCCCTGAACCGACTCGTCGCCGGCCGAATCGTCAGCTCCCCGGTAGATCTTCGGCCCGCCGGCGCGCACCTTTCGCGTGGATCCGGCAGACCGGAAGATCCGCGGGGTGCCGGGCTCCCCGGGTTTGGGGCGGTCATCGGCCGGCAGCGCGAATCGACCCGCCACGATCGTGACCAGCAGCGCACACAGCGCCAGCCCGCACAGCATGACATCGAACGTGCTGGTGATCTGCTGGGCCAGGCCGTTGCCGTACACCGGCTGTGCCAGGGCGTCGGCCCGCTGCGAATCCGGCAGCCGCGGGGCCAGCCCGACGCCGACCACGATGCGCGCGATCGTGAACCCGAACAGCACCGCGGCCACCGACCACAGGGCGGCTGACGGAATCGACCGATTCGCCAGGTTGATCCGCAACCAGATCGCGACCACCGCGGTCACCACGTCGAAGGACGCCATCGCCGCGCTGTCATACGGCGAATACGGCAGATCCAACGCTACCGCGACGACGAGGTCATTGACACGCATCAACGCCGACCCCACACACCAGATGACGATGAGCAGCAACGTATTACGTGTCGCACCCAGCCAGGTTGCCGGCGATGCGTCGCGCACCGCCGCCACCGCGAAGATCGCCGCCGCGGCCACCCACACCAGGTAACCTTCGAAACCCACCCCCGCAGTGGAGGTATTCTGCGCGATGCCGTGAAAGCCGTCAATGACACGGCCCACCGGCAACACCCACACCAGTACACCGGCCAGCAGGGCGGCCCCCCCGAGCAGGACGACGCAGAGTTGTGATGCCTTGTCGCGACGCAGAATCCACCGTGATGCGATGGCCACCGTGATCCAGGCCACCGCACCGTACACCAGGGCGGTCGCGATGATGGCGGCGTGCGGCCTGCCGAAGTCGCTTGCCGAGTGCACATCGGGCACGGCGTAGTGCACCCGCCAGTACAGGTTGTAGAGCACGCTCAAGGCGGCGCCGGCGATCGCGGCGTCGCCCAGCAGGCGGGCGCCGCGCTGCCAGTACCGGACGGGACCGGCCAGCACCGGCTGCCCGGCCAGCACTGCACCCGCGACGCCCAGCCAGGCTCCCGGGCCAACCCCGCCGGGCGGCCGGGAGGTGCCGCCGTACTGGACGGTCTGTACCACATCGGCGACCACCACACCCAACACCAGCAGCAGGTAGGGCGCGCTGAGCAGTCGGCGCAGCCGCCCGGCCAGTGCGGGATCGGCGTGCGCGCCCAGGATTCCCCAGGGGCCGGCATAGGTCGCGGCCACCGACCCCAGCGCGAGCACGGTTACCGCGGCGAGCACGGCCAGCAACCTGGTATCGCTGGCGGGAATCCCGGCCCCGAAGTACAGACTCCACGGCAGCGCCGGCGCAACGCACAACAGCACCGCGGCGGTCACGTCACGGCCGATGTTCCAGCGCCGGGTCGACTCGGCGATCACCAGCTCACCTTAACCGCGCGCCGGCCGCGCACCGCTGATCAGCGGGGATCGAACCGCTTTACTGTCGTCTCGCGCCGCTAAACTGGCTGATTGAAGCCGGCGGCGGAAGGAGGCGCGCAGATGGATGTCGCGCTGGGCGTGTCGGTTACCGGCGCGCTGGCCCGCTTGGCACTGGTGGAATCGGATGCCTACGGCGATGCCGTGCTCGACGAGTCGATGCTCGACCTGACACAGGATCCGGTCGCAACGCTGGCAGATACGGTGACCGGCACGCACCGCATGCTGGCCGACGAAGGTCATCGCCTGGCTGCCACCCGGCTGTGCTGGTCGGATGCGGAGTTGATGGCCCAGCTTCGCCGGGCGCTCGACGAAGCCGGGGTCGAGAACGTCTCCGAGCAACCGCAGGCGCGGTCGGCGGTGGCGTTGGCGCGCAATGTGGCGGGCGAGGACGGCGAAACGACGATGCTGTCGGCGCCCGACGGCGATGCGCCGATGGCCGCACCGGCAGCGACTGCGGGTGCGCCGACGACGGCCGCCCCCGTGGCCGACATCGACTCGGCGGGCGGGGCGGCCACCACGGCGGAACCGGCGATGGCGGGCGCCGAGCCCGAACAACAGCTGGCGTACTCGATGACCGATGACGACTCCGAACTGTTGCCGGTGGAGTACGCCGAGAGCGACCAGGACGACTACGGCGACGATGAGGGCTATGACGACTATGACGACTACGACGACTACGCCGCCGAATACGACGAATCCGGTGGCGGCGACGAGCCGGAGGTGCTGCCGCCCCCGGTCGGCCGGGCGCTGCTGATCGGCAGTTCGGTAGGCGGGATTCTGGTGGCGGGGTGCGCCGCGCTGGCGGTGGCCGTCACCATCGGTATCCGCCCGACCGCCGCGGCCACCCAGGTGGAGCCTCCGGTGCTGACGCAGCCGCTGCAGCCGCAGCCGGTGCCGGGTAACTTCATTCCCGCGCTGCCGGCCCCGAAGCCCCCGCCCATCCCGGCCCCGCGGGCTCCGGCTCCCAATCCTGTTGTTGCTCCCGTGAATCCGGTGCCGCCGGCTGCGGTTATCCCGCCGCCGATCGCGCCCCCGGTGGTGCCCGCGCCGTCAGGTCCCGCGCTGATCCCGTTCCCGATTCCGATTCCGATCATCCCCGGGCCCATTGATGGTGGGCGTGGCGGGCTGGGTGGCTCGGGCCGCGACGGCGGCGGCACCGGCGGGGGAGGCATCGGGTCCGGTGGCGCTAACACCGGCAATGGTGATTCCGGCGGGAGTGCCGGTTCCGGCGGGGATGCGGGTTCCGGGGGCACGGGTTCCAGCGGAGATGGCGGGTCCGGGGAGACCGGTTCCGGTGGCGATACCGGTTCTGGGGGTACCGGTTCCAGCGGAGATGGCGGGTCCGGGAAGACCGGCTCCGGTGGTGACACCGGTTCCGACGGCAGTGATTCCGGTGGCAGTGGTTCCGGCGGAAGTGATTCCGGTGGAGACCAGTCCGGTGGTACCGGCACGGGCGACGACGGTGGCTCCGGCAGCAACCCGGGCGGGTCGGGTAGTGACTCAGGTGGCTCGGGTGACAGCGGAGCCGGTGGACATTCCGGTGGTTCTGGCGACAGCTCTGGCGGGTCGGATGGCAACGGTTCGGGCGGTACCGGATCGGGCGGTACCGGATCGGGTGGTGAATCAAGCGGGCCCGGTACGGGGGGAGCTGGCAGCGATTCCGGCGGCTCCGGCGGGACTGACTCGGGCGGTACCGGTTCCGGTGGTTCCGGGCTTGGTGGTTCCGGGTCCGGTGGTGAAGGCTCGGGCAGTAGTTCGGGTGGCTCCGGCAGTAGTTCGGGTGGTTCCGGCAGTAGTTCGGGTGGTTCCGGCAGTTCGGGCAGTGGCTCGGGGAGCAGTGGCTCCGGCAGCGCCCCGGGCGGTTCGGGTAGTGGTTCCAGTGGTTCGGGCGGTAGCTCCAGTGGCTCCGGTAGTTCCGGCAGCAGCTCCGGTGGTTCCGGCAGCAGCTCTGGTGGTTCCGGCAGCAGCTCTGGTGGTTCGGGGAGCAGCTCTGGTGGTTCGGGGAGCAGCTCTGGTGGTTCGGGAGGCAGTTCCAGCGGCGGGTCCGGTTCCTCGGGGTCGAGTGGTAGTGGCTCCGGGGGCTCCGGCAGCAGCTCCGGTGGCTCGAGCGGCGGCTCGTCCGGTGGCTCGAGCGGCGGCTCCTCCGGTGGTTCGTCCGGCGGTGGCTCGAGCGGCGGCTCGTCCGGTGGTGGATCGGGCGGCGGAAGCGGCGGTGACTGACCTTCCGTAGTCGTAGCTCAACGAGAGTACTGCTGCACCAACGATTTCCGGTCCAGCTTTCCGATCCCGCGTCGGGGCAACGCGGCGACGATGTGCAACTCCCGCGGTGCCGCAGTGGCGTCCAGGGATTGCGCGATATGGGCGCGCAGCGCCGGCAGTGTCGGCGGCTCGGCGCCGGCCACCACCACCGCGGCCACCACCCGCTGGCCCAGCCGATCGTCGGGGATGCCGAACACCGCACAGTCGGCCACGGCGGGGTGGGTCGACAGCACGGCCTCCACCGGGCCGGGCAGTACGGTCAGCCCCCCGGTGCTGATCGCATCGTCGGCGCGCCCGAGCACACTCAGGCACCCCGAAGAATCCAGCACCCCAACGTCATTGGTGTGGAACCAGCCCGGCTCGGCGAACGGGTCCGGGTCGGCGGGATTGCGGTAACCGCGGGCCAGCGTCGGTCCGCCGAGCGCGATCCGCCCGTCGTCGCCGATGCGCACCCGCACCCCGTCCAGCGGCACGCCGTCATAGACACAGCCGCCGGCGGTCTCGCTCATGCCGTAGGTGCGCACCACCTGCACGCCTGCGGCCGCAGCGGCGTCCAGAGTCGGTTGCGGCGCCGGGCCGCCGCCCAGCAGCACCGCGTCGAGTTCGGCCAGCGCGGCCGTCGCGGCGGGAGCCTCCAGCGCCTTGGCGAGTTGGGTGGCCACCAGCGAGGTGTAGCGACGGCCGGACCCGAGTTCGGCGACCGCGGCCGGCAACCGCTCGACATCGAAACCCGTTGCGACGTCGATCTGTACCGGCGTGCTACCGGCCAGCAGGCTGCGCACCACGACCTGGATTCCGGCGATGTGGTGTGGCGGTAACGCCAGCAGCCAGCGGCCCGGGCCGCCCAACCGGTTCTCGGTGGCTGCCGCGCTGGCTCGCAGCGCCGCGCCGGTCAACAGTGCCCCTTTGGGCGCACCGGTGGTCCCCGACGTCGTCACCACCAATGCGACATCGTCGTCGACCGGCTCACCCACCCGCAGGGCGGCCAGGACGGAGGGATCGCCGTCGGCGGCGACCGGCGTCAGCGCGGCGCGGTGCCCGTCCAGAACGTCCTGCAGGGCGGGCAGCAGCATCGACACCGCGCCATCGGAGGGGACGACCAGCGCACGCAGGACGGCTATGGCGTGCCTCCGCCGCTGGGGGCGTCATCGAGCAGCCAGCCCTTGGCGGCCAACCGCTCTCGCACCCGGTCCACGTCCTGTTGGGCGGGCAGTTCGTTGGTGAGCCGGGCGATCATCACCCCGATGTCGATGTGGTCGAACTCGCCGCGGCCGATCAGTTCGCCGGCGACGGTCTTGACCTCGTCGTTGGTCAGCCGCCGTGACAGAAGTGCCAGCAGCGGGATGTAGTCGGTCTGCGGGACCCCGTCGGGATATCCGGCGCGCAGCCAGGCGACGATCGAGGTGAGGAACTTGGTCATACCGCCTCAACCTTCCCGCGTCGCCGCCCGGACATGTCGGCACCGATATTACGGGTGTTCAGCTGGAACGCCGGTGCGCGCACGTCGGCCGCCGCAGCCTCGTCGAGTCGAACCGAACTACTTCGGCTCGGCTCCCAGCAAGTACCAGCCGAAGTGATGTCCCAGGAAGTCGCGGGCGACGAACAGCACCCCGACGACCGCCACGACCAGCACCAACAGGAAAATCGTCCAGCTGACCGCGATCAGCAGCGGGCGCCGGACGCCGACGCCGCCGACACCACCGTTGTTGGCGGCGACATTGATTCGGGTCGCGACCGCGAACAGCGCGGGCAGCGCGGCGCCGACCAGCAGCCCGAAGACCAGGATTTTCAGGGTGGCGGCGTAGTTGAACCACTCGTTCATGAGCGCACGGTTTCGCGCGTGCTGGCCTCGCCAGTCGGAACGATGGTCAGCTGCGGTGCCTCGGGGCCGGTCTCGAACGCCGACCGCAGGGCCTGCTCGACGAGCGGGCCATCCGCCGGGTCCGGTAGCTGGACGGCCGGTATGGGGGCGGCCGGCGCGGACAGGCCGCCGGTCAGGCTGCCCTCCCATTCGGCGTTGACGTTGCGGTGGTCGACGCGTGCCCGGCGCGACCGCAGCCAGATCGCCAGCACCGCGGTGATCAGCAGCGTCACGCCGACGGCGATCCCGAGGTAGCCGCCGATGCCGTGCACGATGCCGTACGCGCCGGCGCCCACACCGCCGGCCATCGGCAGCGTCACCAGCCAGGCCGACACCATCCGCCCGGCGACACTCCAGCGCACCTCGGCGCCCGGTTTACCGACGCCGCTGCCCAGCACCGACCCGGTCGCGACCTGAGTGGTGGACAGCGAGTAACCGAAGTGGCTGGACAGCAAGATGACCGAGGCGGCGGCCGACTCGGCGGCCATGCCTTGCGGCGGCTTGATCTCGACCAGGCCCTTGCCCAGGGTGCGGATGATGCGCCAGCCCCCGGTGTAGGTGCCGGCCGCCATCGCGAGCGCACAGCTGACGATCACCCACAGCGGCGGCAGCGTCGCCGACGTGCTGACCGCGCCGTAGGACATCAGGGCCAGGAAGATCACGCCCATGGTCTTCTGGGCGTCGTTGGTGCCGTGCGCCAACGACACCAACGCGGCCGAGCCGATCTGGCCGCGCTGGAACACCTTCTCGGATTTCGTCTCGTCCACGTTGCGGGTGATGCGGTACACCAGCCAGGTGCCGACGGAGGCGATCAAGGTGGCGATCACGGTGGCCACCACGGCGGGAACCAGCACCTTGGATACCACGCCGCTCCAGATCACCCCGTGCGTGCCGACGGCGGCGATCATCGCGCCCACGATGCCGCCGATCAGGGCATGCGAGGAACTCGACGGGATGCCCAGCAGCCAGGTCAGCAGGTTCCACACGATGCCGCCGACCAGGCCGGCGAAAACGAGTTCCAGGGTCACCAGGTGCGCGTCCACCAGTCCCTTGGCGATGGTCGCCGCGACCGCGGTCGACAGGAAGGCGCCGATCAAGTTCAGGCAGGCCGACATGGTGACGGCGGCCTTGGGCTTGAGCGCACCGCTGGCGATCGACGTCGCCATGGCGTTGCCGGTGTCATGGAACCCGTTGGTGAAGTCGAAGCCGAGCGCCGTGATCACGACGATGATCAGGAGGAACAGATCAAGGCTCACGAGAGAATCACAATGTCAATTCTGACGGCCGCCGGTGTCGATGTCTAACGATCACGCTGGTGAAATGCGGGTGTACTCCGAGACGTTTCGAATTGTTTGCCTGCCGTTAATCTTCGGATCGGGTCCGTTTGTCCTGGCGGGTGTCGCGGCGCAGCGGGTGATTCGCGGGCACCTCCACGAAAATCAGCGTGACGCCGTCGGGGTCGGTGACATGCATCTCATGCAGCCCCCACGGCTCCCGGCGTGCCTCGCGGGCGATCGGCACGCCCCGGCCCTCCAGTTCGGCCTGGGTGGCGGCGACGTCGCGCACCTGCAGCCACAGCGCGCCGGGAAACGACGCCCCCGGACGTTCCGGGCCGCCGTGGCCGGCCAGCTCGATCAGCGACTGTCCGGCGTAGAACACCATCCCGGCGCCGTAATCGCGGGCGATCGCCAGCCCGATCTCGTCGCGGTAGAACCGCAGTGAGCGTTGATAGTCGGTGGGCCGGAGCAACACCCGGCTGGCCAAAATCTCCATCAGTCAGTCCTCTACTGGCTCGATCCGGTTCCGCTTGACGATGGCGGTGGCCCAACCGGCGTTGAGATTGTCCAGGGCGCGAAACGCCAGCGCCAGCCGCGGCGCGATGCGGATCGGGCGATACCTGGCCGCGTCGATCATCCACGCGCCGGCTTCCTCAGCGGTGAGTCCCGGCTTGCCCTGGAACGCCGCGGTGGGCGCGATCATCGGGGTCTTCACCAGCGGGTAGTACAGCGTGGTGGACAGCACGCCGTCGCGGGACCATTCGCTGTCGATGACCCGGCTCACCGCGCTCAGCGCCGACTTGGAGGCGTTGTACACCGCGAACAGTGGCGAGGAGTCGGTGAAGACGCCCCAGGTGGCGACGTTGATGATGTGGCCGTCGCCGCGTACCCGCATCGCCGGGGCGAGCCCGCGGATCAGCCGCAGCGGCGAGTAGTAGTTGAGCTGCATGGTCCGCTCCACGTCGTGCCAGCGGTCCAGGGATTCGGCCAGCGGCCGGCGGATGGAGCGCCCCGCGTTGTTGACCAGGATGTCCACCCCGTCGAACCGCTCGTCGACGTCTTTGACCAGGGCGTCGACGGCGTCCAGATCCGACAGGTCGCAGGCCATGGCGTGGGCCGTTCCACCGGCGTCGGTGATCCGCTTGACCAGCGCGTCCAGGTTCTCCTGGCGCCGAGCCACCGCGATCACGGTGGCGCCCGCTGCCCCGAACTGTTCGGCGCCGGCTTCCCCGATTCCCGACGACGCGCCGGTCACGAGCACCCGTTTGCCGCTCAGGTCGATCGGCTTGGCGCCGGGCCGGTGCATCAGCTGTGCGGCGACCGGGGGACGCATGGTCGCGAGCGTGAGCTGGTCGGTCAGGCGGCGTAACGGGCTTTTGCTCATGGATAGCCACTCTATGCGGGGAACTGTTTGCCCCGAGCCTGTAGTTACCGCGACGCTCACTCGCACTTCTTCACGCCAACTACAGTCTCGCGGGAGCTCAGAAGTAACGCGGGAAGGCGCTCCAGTCCGGGTCGCGCTTCTCCAGGAACGCATCCCGGCCCTCCACGGCCTCGTCGGTCATGTAGGCCAGCCGGGTGGCCTCGCCGGCGAACAGCTGCTGGCCCACCAGGCCGTCGTCGAGCAGGTTGAACGCGAACTTCAGCATGCGCTGCGCCTGAGGCGATTTGCCGTTGATCTCGCGCGCCCACTGCACCCCGGTGGCCTCCAGGTCCGCGTGGTCGACGACCTCGTTGACCGCGCCCATGTGGTGCATCTGCTCGGCGGTGTAGGCCCGGCCCAGAAAGAAGATCTCCCGGGCGAACTTCTGGCCGACCTGGCGGGCCAGATATCCGCTGCCGTAGCCGCCGTCGAAGCTGCCGACGTCGGCGTCGGTCTGCTTGAACTTCGCGTGCTCGCGGCTGGCCAGGGTCAGGTCGCACACCACGTGCAGACTGTGCCCGCCGCCGGCGGCCCAGCCGTTGACCAGGCAGATCACCGGCTTGGGCATGAACCGGATCAGCCGCTGCACCTCCAGGATGTGCAGTCGTCCGGCTCGGGCCACATCGACGGTGTCCGCGGTCTCCCCGGATGCGTACTGGTAGCCGCTGCGGCCGCGGATGCGCTGATCGCCGCCGGAGCAGAACGCCCAGCCGCCGTCTTTGGGTGAGGGGCCGTTGCCGGTCAGCAGCACCACCCCGACATCCGGGGACATCCGGGCGTGATCGAGGACCTGATAGAGCTCGTCGACGGTGTGCGGGCGAAACGCGTTGCGCACCTCGGGGCGGTCGAACGCCACCCGCACCGTGGCGTCGGTGACGTGCCGGTGGTAGGTGATGTCGGTCAGGCCGGCGAAGCCGGGTTCGTACTCCGAGACGGGCCGCCAGATGCTCTCGTCAAAAGGGTTGCTGCTCACGCCTGCGACCGTACCGGGGCGCTCCGGATCAGCCGCTACCCGATGGCGCGGTCGGTTCCCTGCCAGAACTGGGCGCGGACGGCCTTCTTGTCCGGCTTGCCCAACGCGGTCACCGGCAGGGCGTCGACCACGACCACACGTTTGGGCGATTGCACCGAGCCCTTGCGTTCCTTGACCGCGTCCTGGATCTCGGCGGTCATCGCCGCGATCGCGTCGTCGTCGCGGGGCGCCTCGGCGCGCAACACCACCACCGCGGTCACCGCCTCACCCCACTTGTCGTCCGGGGCGCCGATCACACACACCTGCGCCACCGAGGAGTGCTCGGCCACCACGTCTTCGACTTCGCGGGGGAACACGTTGAAGCCGCCGGTGACGATCATGTCCTTGACCCGGTCGACGATGAACCAGAACCCGTCCTCGTCCTCGCGGGCCATGTCGCCGGTGTGCATCCAGCCGTCCCGGAACGTCTCCGCGGTCGCCTCGGGCAGGTTCCAGTACCCGCCGGACAGCAGGGGCCCGCCGACGCAGATCTCGCCGACCTCGCCCTGGGCCACCGGTTGGCCGTCCGCGCCCAGCAGCGCGGTGCGGGCGAACAGTGTCGGGCGTCCGCAGGAGGTGAGCCGCTTCTCGTCGTGGTCGCCCTTGGCCAGGTAGGTGATCACCATCGGCGCTTCGGACTGTCCGTAGTACTGGGCGAAGATCGGCCCGAACCGCTCGATCGCCTCGGCGAGGCGCACCGGGTTGATCGCCGACGCGCCGTAGTACACCGTCTCCAACGACGACAGGTCCCGGGTGCGTGAATCCGGGTGGTCCATCAGCGCGTAGAGCATCGACGGAACCAGCATCGTCGCGGTGATCCGCTGTTCCTCAATGGTTTTCAGGATCTCGGCGGGATCGAACTTCGCTGCAACCACCATCTGGCCGCCCTTGATCAGCGTCGGGGCGAAAAACGCCGCCCCGGCGTGCGACAGCGGGGTGCACATCAGAAACTTCGGATTGGCGGGCCACTCCCATTCGGCGAGCTGAATCTGCGTCATGGTGGTGATCGATTCCACGGTGCCGATCACGCCCTTGGGCTTCCCGGTCGTCCCGCCGGTGTAGGTCAGGCCGCCGATGTGATCCGGGGCCAGATCGGCGGCCACCAGCGGGCGCACCGGGTACTTCGCCGCCTCGGCGGACAGGTCGCTGGCCACGTCGGCCAGTGCGTCGGGGACCGGTCCGATGGTCAGGATCTGGGTCAGCGACTCGACCTTCTCCAGCAGGCCCACCGCGCGTTCGACGAACGCCGGGTTGGGGTCGATGATCAGCGTGGAGATCCCGGCGTCGGCGAGCACGTAGGCGTGGTCGTCCAGCGAACCCAGCGGGTGCAGGGCGGTACGCCGGTAACCCATGGTCTGCCCGGCGCCGATGATCATCAACACCTCGGGGCGGTTCAGCGACAGCAACCCGACCGCAGTGCCGGTTCCGGCGCCCAGCGCCTCGAAGGCCTGGATGTACTGGCTGATCTTGTCGGCCAACTGGCCGCCGGTCAGCGTGGTATCGCCGAGGAACAGCACCGGGGTGTCGCGGTGGCGTTTGAGCGCGCCGGCCAGCAGGTGGCCCATGTGAACGGGGTTGCGCAACGGTTGGTGGTCGTCCATCTGGCCAGACTAGAACGTGTTGCAAATCGTCCGGGCCGCGCCCACCGCAACCGCTGGCGCGCCGATCTCGCCGGGCCTCAACTGCCGGTGCGGGCGCGCGCCGCGGCGAGCAGCTCGTCGACGGCGTCGCGCAGGCACTGTTCGTAAACCTCGGGGTCGGGGAGGGCGGCGCGGTCGGCGGTGAAGCAGAAGGTCACGCGGTTGCCGTAGCTACCGATCCCGTTGTTGAGGCCCATGCCGTCGAGGACCGGGCCGAGGCCGGTGGTGTCGACCATCTGCGCTCCGCAGAAGTACATCGGCGTCAACGGTCCGGGGACGTTGCTCACCAGGGTGTGGGCGGCCACGGCGCGCCCGCGCCGGCTCAGCGCGCGCACCGCCGCCCGCTGCACCGTGCCCATCAGTCCGCCGAGCGCCTCCTCCGACATCTCGATGAGCGTGCGGACGGGGTGGGCGCCGGCTTCCTTGACGTGCGCGGTCGAGGTCACGATGCGCGCCAGCCGCCGCAGCGGGTCGGTCTCGTCGGTGGCCATCGTGATGGGCGCCACCGAGTACTCGTTGCCGCTGGTCCCGGCGGCGTCGCCGTGGGTGCGGGTGTTGGTCGGCCGGATCGAGATCGGCATCATCGCCACCATCGCCTCGTCGGGCAACTCGTCCTTGTCGAGCAGGTAGCGGCGGATGGCTCCGCCGACGACGGCCAGGCCGACGTCGTTGATCTTGGCGTCCGGCAGGGCCGTGCGGATCTCCTTGAGGACGTCGAGCGTGGTGTAGGCGGTGCCGAACACGCGATGGGGTGACACCACCTGGTTGAAGCGGGTCGCCTGCGGCAGCGACGCGGGCGAGGTGAGGTCGGGGTCGCGGTTGTCGGACAGCAGCATCGGCACCTGGCGCGCTACCTTGCCGACCTGCCCCAGCACGCCGAAGGGCCAACTGACGCCGTGCAGCGCGGCCCGGCTCAGCAGTGCGACGTCGGACGGGACGGCGTCGGGTTCCCAGTGGTAGCCCTCGGGTGCCGGCGGCGGTTCCCCGTCGGGCTCGTGGGTGTGCAGCGCGGTGAGTATCTCGGCGCCGGCGACACCATCGATGGCGGCGTGATGCACCCGCAGGAACACCGCGAAGGCGCCCTTGGGCACGTGGCCGACGCCGTCCAGCCCGTCGATCAGGTACAGCTCCCAGGGCGGCCGAGCCAGATCGAGCGGCCGGGCGTGGATACGGGCGATCTGGGTGCACAGCTGCCGCCAGCTTCCGGGCCGGGGCAGCGCGATGTGCCGTACGTGGTACTCGAGGTCGAACGCGCCGTCCCGGATCCACCACGGCCGATCGGCGCCGAACGGCACATGGACGAGCCGCTCCCGGAAGCTCTCGGCGACGTGCAGGTGGGCCTCGACGTAGGCCAGCACCTCTTCGTAGCTGACTGGCCCACGACGCGACCCCTTGCGGGGCCCATTGCGTGTTGAAGGGTCGTAGATGCCGACGATGCCGATGGTGTTGTGGGCGGCCGCACTGTCGAGTGAAACCATCGTCCAATCAGCGCTGGACAGTTGGCGCAACGTCTCTCCTCCGGTTCCTCACGGCCTGTGTCGTAGCCCATCGGCGGCCAGGACCGAGGCGATGTGGTCGTCGTAGTCCGCCCCGCGCCATGCGGTGACGTGACCGCGCGGCCGCCATGCGATCGAGGGCTCGTCCCAGTGCCGCCAGAGTTGGGCAGCACCGCGCGGCGGGGCGATCCGGTCGACCTGGCCGGCCACGATGTGGCGCCGCTGGTGGGGAACGAGGCAGGGCGCCGCAAGCGGGGAGACGACCCGGTGCACCAGCGCTGAGCGATGGTCATGTATCCGGCGGTGCCACCGTCTTTTCGCGGGTGTGACCGGCGCCGCCTCGCGCATCGAGGCGGCCAGGTCGCTCGTCGGCACGACCGCGATCAGGCTGGCCAGCTCGCCCTCGAGCGTCGACAGCAGGCTGCTGACGTAGGCGCCCAGGGACACGCCGAGCACGCCGACCGCGGGTGCCTGTTGGACGTTGCGCAGCCATCCCAGCAGCCGGCGGATGTCCCACACCGCCTGGGTGAGCCCCAGCACGTTGTTCGTGGCGAACACGTTGGAGGCGAACTGCCGTGCGGGGGAGAATCCGTCGGCGCGCAAGCCATGCAGCGGGAGCACCGGGAGCGCAACGTTGATGCCGAGTTGCTGATGCAGCCGGCGCACGCGCAGCATCTTGATGTCGCTCGGTCGTCCCATACTCTGCCCATGAACCGCGATGAGCCAGGGCCGGGGGCCGCCGGGGTGGCGCAGCAGCCGGACCGGTACGCGTTCGTTGGCGCGCAGCGAGCGCCAGCGCCCGGCGCCGGGCTCGCCGGTCTCGGGCCGCCACCCGCTGTCGAACCAGGCGACCTCGATCCCCTGTTGCCGGCCTGGCAGGCGGGCGATCTGCAGGTGGGCGGGCTCGGTGGGGCTGCGGTGCCGGCGTCGCGGATCGTCGAGCCAGCCGGCGTCGCGGTAGTAGCCGGCGGCGGCATCGAGTTCGGCCGAAGCCGTCGCGTAGTGCTCCGGCGAACCGAGCGATGACAGCAGCGGTATCGGGGCGGCGACCAGCGCGTCGAGGGCGGCGGCCACACCGAGGCCGACCGACGGTTCCGCGCCCGTCCGCATGATCTGAGAACCTACCGGTATGCCGCAACCTTCGCTGCAGGATCTGCTGGACCGCGTGCATGTCGTCGCCCTGCCGATGCGGGTGCGGTTTCGCGGCATCACCGTTCGCGAGCTTGCGTTGATCCACGGCCCGGCGGGCTGGGGCGAGTTCGGCGCCTTCCCCGAGTATCAGCCGCCCGAGGCGGCGCACTGGCTGGCCGCTGCCATCGAGGGCGCCTACCAGCCGCCGCCGCCGGCGAGCCGCGACCGCATCCCGATCAACGCCACGGTGCCCGCCGTCGACGCCGAGCGGGTGCCCGAGGTGCTGGCCCGGTTTCCCGGCGCCGACACCGCCAAGGTGAAGGTCGCCGAACCCAGCCAGACCTTGGCCGACGACCTCGCCCGGGTCGAGGCCGTCCGCGCCCTGATTCCGACCGTGCGGGTCGACGCCAACGGCGGCTGGAGCGTCGAGCAGGCCGTGCAGGCGGCGCGCGCACTGACCGCCACCGGCCCGCTGGAATATCTCGAACAACCGTGCGCCACCATCGCCGAACTCGCAGAACTGCGGCGCCGCATCGACATTCCGGTGGCCGCCGATGAGAGCATCCGCAAAGCTGACGACCCGCTGGCCGTCGCGAGAGCCGGCGCCGCCGACATCGCCGTGCTCAAAGTCGCACCGCTGGGCGGCATTTCGGCGCTGCTGCAGATCGCCGGCCAGATCGGTATCCCGGTGGTGATCTCCAGCGCCATCGACTCCGCGGTCGGCATCGCCGCCGGTCTGCACGCCGCGGCGGCACTGCCGGAGCTACCGCACGCCTGCGGGCTCGGCACCGGGTCGCTGTTCGTCGAGGATGTGACCGATCCCGCCCAGCCACCGACCGACGGTTACCTGCCGGTGCAGCCGGTGACCCCGGACCCGGCCCGGCTGCACGCCCTGGCCGCCTCACCGCAGCGGCAGCAGTGGTGGATCGAGCGGATCCGGGCCTGCTACCCGCATTTAGGGTAGGCGCTTACTCTTGGCAGGCCGGCGCCGTCGGGGCACAGTGCGCCAATGGCCGGATTCGGTGTGGGTGTTCAAGATCCCGCCATGGCCGCGCGCCCGGCCGTCGACACCATCACCAGGGTCAACTACCTGAGCGCGGTGGCCGGCCAAGTCGACTCGCTCTGGGTGCCCGACCATCTCAACGCGCTGTTCCCGCGGGCGCTGTGGCAGCCCAAATACGTCGGCCTGACCAAGATCATGCCGTCGGTGGACGCCTACCTGGAGCCGTGGACCATGCTCGGGCACATCGCCGCCCGCAACCGCGTGGCCCGGCTGCGGCTGGGCACCTCGGTGACCGACGCCGGCCGGCGCAATCCGGCAGTCACCGCCCAAGCCGCGGCAACCCTGCACCTGCTCACCCGGGGCCGGGCCATCCTCGGTATCGGCACCGGCGAGCGGGAGGGCAATGAGCCCTACGGGGTGGACTGGTCCAAGCCGGTCGCCCGGTTCGAAGAGGCGATGGCCACCATCAGGGCGTTGTGGGATTCCTATGGGGCACTGGTCAACCGGGATTCCCCCTACTTCCCGTTGCGCAACGCCCTGTTCGACCTGCCGCCCTACCGCGGTAAGTGGCCGCCGATCTGGATTGCCGCGCACGGTCCGCGCATGCTGCGTGCGGTGGGCCGCTACGCCGACGGCTTCTTGCCGGCCTCGCCGCACCAACCCCACGAGTATGCCGAGCGTCTGGACGTCGTTCGTGCCGCGGCCTCCGATGCCGGACGCGATCCGCTCGCCATCGTCCCGGCGCTGTGGATAGGGGTGGTGACCGGTCGCAGCGCAGCCCAGGTGGACGAGGCACTGGAATCGGAGATGGTCAGGGCGTGGGCGCTCAACGCCAACGACGAGTTCTTCGCCCAACACGGCGCGCAGCACCCGTTGGGTGTCGGTTTCGCCGGCGGGCAGGATATTTTGCCGCAGGATTGGGACGAGCAGACCGCACTGTCCCACATCAAGGGCATCTCCCCGGAACTGTTACGAGGCACGGCTCTGGTCGGTACCCCTCGCGAGGTCATCGATCAGGTGGCGCAGTGGCGCGACTGCGGGGTTCGCTACCTGGTGCTGGCGAACTTCAGTGGGCTGCAACGCAGTCTGCGTAACGGATTGGCCGCTACCGTGCCGTTCTACCGGATCGTGCGGGGACTCAAGAAGCTCTGACAGGTCAGACGCTGGGCAGCCGCGCGTCGATCCCGTTCGCGATCGTGACAGCCGTCGGACTGGATCGTGAGCGGGACATCGCACGGGGTGGGCCGGCGGTGATGGTCTGCGAATCGGATGGCCGAATTCGTCACTGCGGTGGGTGCACAGCGGCGGTGACGATCACACTGTTGACGATGATTGCGGTCATCGTGCGGGTCACCGCTTCGCCGGCAGCCGCGGCGCCCCAATTGCCGCGGTCGAGTTCCCTTGCGCGAGCGATAACTGACGGGTTCCACGCCGATCACCGGGTCGAAATCGGGGAGCGCGCCGCTGCCCCAGACCAATGCCGCCAGGGCGGCGACCCTGGGCGTCGGCTCGGTGTAGTCGACGAGGACGTTGCGAACATCCTTGAGGAGCCCGGATCGACGCCCGTTTTGGCCTTCAACCAAGGCTGAAGCATGGCTGCGCCCAACACGGAGAAGATGGTGGTCTCGCCCGCGATCATTCCGGAGTCGGGTTGAAACAGCAGGAGCAGCAGGTCCTCCGCCAGGGTGGGAGTCCCCGGTACTCCCGCCGCAGCGGACGTGTCGGTGGGCATCAGAATTGGCTGGCGCCACCATCGACGTAGACCTCCGAGCCGGTCATGAAGGAGCTGCCGTCGGAGGCGAGGAAGGTGACCGCGCTGCCGATCTCCTCCGGCTGCGCACGGCGCTTCATCGGCACTGTGGAGGTCACCGCCGCCAGTGCGTCGTCGGACCCGGCGAAGAGGTCGGCCAGGCCAGGTGTCTCTGTAAGCCCCGGAGCGACGACGTTGACGCGGATCTTCCGGTCGACGAGTTCCGCGGCCCAACTGCGGGCGAGGGACCGGATTGCGGTCTTGGAAGCGGCGTAGACGCTCGTGCCGGGAGACGCCTTCACGTCACCGGCGGAACCGCACAGGATGACCGATGCGCCTTGGTTGAGCAGCGGAAGGACAGACTGCACCGTGAAGATGATCCCGCCGACGTTGGTGTTGAACGTCTTGGCGTAGTGCTCCCAGGTGATGTCTTCCAGGGCCGCGATCTCGGCGATACCCGCATTGGCGAAGACGATGTCGAGTTTGCGTCCGGTGGCCTCGATGGTGGATGCGACGCGGCCGAGATCAGCAGGCTTGGTCACGTCGGCTGGAATGTAGCTGGCCTGGCCGGTGCCGATGGCGGCGACTGCCTCTTCGAGGGCGTCTTCGCGACGTCCCACCAGGAAGACGTAGGCTCCCTCTTTCGCGAGAGCGCGCGCCCCGGCCAGGCCTATGCCCGACGTTGCTCCCGTGACCAGTGCAGTCCTACCTGCCAAGAACGACATACGAACCTCCAGTCGGTGTTGCGTCCACTAGTGGGCACTCGGATCGGTCAGAATCTCGACTACTGCCGGCCCGGGGTGGTTGAGGGCTTCTGCGATGGCTGAATTCAACTCCGCCGGATCGGTGACCCGTCTGCCGTAGGCGCCGCAGCTCCGCGCGTAAGCGGCGAAGTCGGGGTTGTGCAGCGATGTCTGCCAGACCTCGTATTCGGAGGACTGCTGCTCCTGGCTGATCTTGGCGAGTTCGGCGTTGTTGAGCAGGATATGGGTGATATTCATGCCGTACTTGACCGCGGTGGTGACCTCGGCGAGGTATTGTCCGAACCCCCCGTCGCCGGTGACGGCGACAATCGGCCGGTCGGGGGCGGCGGCCCAGGCGCCCATCGCGGCGGGGTATCCGAAGCCGATTGAGCCCAGATATCCCGACATCAGGACAGCCTGCTCTTTGGTCTCGAAATATCGACCGAACGAGTACGCATGGTTGCCCACGTCAACGGCGAGGACGGCGTTCGCCGGAACAAGGCGGTTGAGCTCTTGAAAGATCGTCGCGGGAGCCACCCCCGCATCGGGGTCCTTCGTGGCTCGACGGGTCTTTTCCGCCCGCCACACCGACCATCGTTGAGCGATTTCTGGACGCTGATCGGCCAGTGCCGGGTGGGGGCGCACTCGCTCCCACAAAGCGGAGGCGGTTACCCCCACGTCGCCGAGCACCGGAACCGTCACGGGGACGAATCGACCAAGGGCCAGCGGGTCGGTATCGACCTGGACGGTTGGCTTGTACGGGGAGATGCCGGTGTGATTGGAGAAGGACGCGCCGAACACCAGCAGCAGATCGGCCTTGTTCATCATCCACGAGGCGACAGGTGTGCCGGAACGGCCCAGCACACCGCAGGCCAAGGGATGTGTGTCGGAGATCTGCCCCTTGGCCTTGAACGTGGTCAACACCGGCGCGTTCAGACGTTCGGCGAGCGCGACAACGGCCACCATGTCGAACTTCGCGCCGGCACCGACGACGATCACCGGTCGGGTCGCGGCTTCAATCGCGTCAAGAGCCTGCACGAGCGGTACCGCGGGGGGCGCCACCCGAAGGTCCGGCATCCGGCCCTGAGGCCCTGAGGACCGAACGTTGGGGGCCTCGATCACCTGCACTTCGTCCGGCACGACCAGGTGGCCGACACCGCGCTGCAGGATCGCGTGTTTGAGCGCCAGCGTCATCAACTCCGCGTGATCGGAGTTGGCCCGCACCATCGTCGAATAGACGGCAACGTCGGCGAAAGCCGCAAGCAGGTCGATGTCTTGAAAGGCGCCCTTGCCGGCCACCGACGAGTCGACGTTTCCGGATAGCGCGAGCACCGGGGCACGGTCGGATTTCGCGTCGTAGAGCCCGGTCAACAGGTTTGTCGAACCCGGGCCGGCGATACCGAAGCATGCCGCGGGCCGGCCGGTGAGTTTCCCATAGGCTGCGGCGGCGAACGCCGCTGCCCCTTCATGTCGGATGCCGAAATACCGGATTTTCCCAGCGGTTTCAGCACGGTGCAATGCCTCGGCAATGCCGAGGTTCGAATGACCGACCATGCCGAAAACCGTGTCCACGCCCCAATTGGCCATCGTCTCGACCAGCACGTCGCTGATCGTCCGATTGCGTGGGCTGGGTTCGGGAATCCCGACGTAGACGCCATCGTCGCGGGCTTCGACCGGATAGGTGGGGACATCGAAATCAGGTCCGCCTGCGGCCTTCCCGGTGAAGGGGTCGAAATCGAAACCGTGCCATGGACAACGGATTTGGTCGTTCTCCACCGTTCCTTGCCCGAGCGGTCCGCCTTGATGCGGGCAGCGGTTGTCGATAGCACCGTACCGGCCGTGCAGCTTGGTCAGGGCGACGGTCTTGCGCCCGGCCGGGCAGGACGTGACTTCGCCCTCGTCAAGCCCGTCGGGATCGGCGACCTTGTGCCAGTGCACGTCCCGTCGCTGGTCATCGGTCTCAGCGGGCGGGTTCTTCTCAACAGTCACAGTGGTTTCACTCCTGCGTAGGGGACCCCGCTGAGGTAGGCGAAGTCGCGGTCGAATGTCACGAGGTCTTCGAGTTGGAAGTCGGCGAGGCGCCGGTGCCCGCAGGCCCGGGCGAGCAGCACCATCAGTTCCACCACCGAACGCAGGTACCGGTTCAATCGTTCGGCGGCACGTTGCACGGGCAGCCGGGCCCGCAGTCGGGGGTCTTGGGTGGCGATGCCGACCGGGCAGGTATTGGTGTGGCAGGCGCGCATCCCGACGCAGCCGATGGCCTGTAGCGCGGCGTTGGAAATCCCGATCGCGTCGGCTCCCAGGCTCAGAGCTTTGACCATGTCCGCCGGGGTACGGATTCCCCCTGTGACAGCGAGGGTGACCAGGCTTGCCTGGGACCGGTCCAGGTGCCGCCGCGCCCTCGCCAACGCCGGGATGGTCGGCACGGAGATATTGTCGCGGAAAATCGTTGGGGCAGCACCGGTCCCGCCGCCACGGCCGTCGAGGATGATGTAGTCGACGCCGATCTCGAGTGCGGCGTCGATATCGCGTTCGATGTGTTGTGCGCTCATCTTGTATCCGATCGGGATACCGCCGGAGGCCTCGCGAACCTGCGTTGCGAAGTCTTTGAACTGGTCCAGCGATGTCCACTCCGGGAACCGTGCCGGAGAGATCGCCGCCGTGCCGGCCGGCAAATTCCGCACCTCGGCGATCTTCCCCACGACCTTCTCCCCGGGAAGGTGGCCGCCGGTGCCGGTCTTTGCGCCTTGCCCGCCCTTGAAGTGGAAGGCCTGCACCTTGCGCAGGTGGTCAAAGCTCCATCCGAAGCGCCCGGAGGCCAATTCGTAGAAGTACCTCGAATTCTGGTGCTGCTCCTCGGGCAGCATGCCTCCCTCGCCCGAGCAGATTCCCGTGCCGGCAAGCTCGGCTCCCGCCGCCAATGCTGTCTTGGCCTCTTCGGACAGGGCACCGAAGCTCATGTCACTGACGAAGATCGGGATGTCGAGAGTCAGTGGCCGCTTGGCGCCCGGGCCGATCACGGTCTCGGTGCTCACCGGCTCGTCGTCAAGCAGTGGCGGTCGTGCGAGTTGCGCGGTGACAAGCTGGATCGAATCCCACGAGGGCAGCTCGTTGCGCGGAACTCCCATCGCTGCCGTCGGCCCGTGGTCGCCGACCCTGCTCAGTCCGTGCGCGGCGAACTCGTGGATCGCGGTGATGAAGGGTTCCTCGGCGGTGTCCGTCGGCTTGATCCAAGTGCCCTGGTAGCCGTCGTCGTCATAGTTCTGCGGATTGGTGTCGGCGAAGGCGGTCACCGTGGACTCGTCGACGTATACCGAATCATCGGATACCCAGGCGGGGAACTTCGTCAGGGCGACCGATGGGTTGACCGGTGAGACGCCGGTGTCAGCCGCGTAGCGCCAGCCGTGAACCGTGCACACCAGATCGTTTCCGTCGATATGCCCATCGGACATGAGGGCCCCGCGATGTGCGCAGCGCCCGTAAAGCGCGGAGACGTCGTTGCCGCGGAGGATCAGGACAAGGTCCACGCCGGACACTTTCGCGGCGAATGGCTCGCCCTCAGCCAGGTCTGAAAGCGATGCCACTCGCAGGCCGGTTGTCGACTCGGGCGTCATGATCGTGGCTGCTCCTAGTAGTTGACTGATCAAAAGTGCGTCTGCTTCAACCCGGCTAAGGATCCTGACGATACGGACCGGTCCGTCTCGCGTCAAGACGGACCGGTCCGTCTTGTTGTATTTGTCGGACCTCATTAGGGTTCTGGCATGCGCGCAAGCCCCCGAGACCCCAGCCGGCGCAACGAACACTCGCGTCTTGCCATCCTCGAGGCGTCGATTTCCCTGATCGGCGAGCTAGGGTACGACAACGTTTCGATCGAGGCGATTGCCAGGCGGGCCGGCGTGGGCAAGCAGACGATCTACCGCTGGTGGCCCTCCAAAGGTGCGGTGGTGCTTGAAGCCGCCACCCAGAGTCTTGATCCCGTAGTCGCGTTTCCAGACACCGGGGACCTGAAGGCTGACCTGCGGGTTCAGCTGACTGGGATCCTGGAGGTCGTCACGACCACGGGTTTCGGAGCGGCATATCGGGGCGTGGTCGCCGCCGGCCAGTCCGACCCTGGCCTGTTGCGTGCCGTCTTCGACCAGATCGTCGAACCCAACGTCACGGCGTTCGGCGCGCGGGCCGCCCTGGCTCAGGAGCGTGGCGAGATACGCGCCGACGCTGACGTGGGAACTCTGCGCGATGTGCTTTACGGGGTCATCGAGTACCGGATGTTTCACGCAATGCCGATCGAACCCAGATACATCGACGCTGTTCTGGAGATTGCGTTCCAAGGAATCAAACCGGGGTGAAGATACACAGTGGTTCACGTACTCTCGCTGCCCTCACGGTTCTCACCTTGGCCATGACGTTGGCGGCCTGCACTTCAGACGCCCCGGCAACAACGCCCTCATCATCCGGCCTGGATCGGTTCTACTCTCAGCAGATCGCCTGGGAGGCCTGCGAGCGTTATGCCAACACCTCGATCGAGAGTGCCGTCTTTGCCCGGACGCCGACTATTGAGTGTGGACGCTTGGAAGTGCCACTCGATTATCGGGATCCGGGCGGCAGCACAGCCCGCCTCGCCGTCGCGCGAGTGCCCGCGCGAGGCCGGCCCGTCGGCTCGCTGGTGATAAACCCCGGCGGACCCGGCGGCTCCGGGTTGTTCGCCACCGCGGCGATGGCGATGTCGCTCCCGGACGCTCGGCTGACCGAAAGTTTTGACCTTGTCGGTTTCGACCCGCGGGGCGTGGGTAGCTCGGACCCTGCCATCGAGTGCTTCACCGATGCCGAGGCAGATCGTGGCGAGTTCCTGTTGAGCACGCAGGGCACCACTGTGCAATGGACAGAACAGGACACGAAAGACATTCTCGATCGGTGCGCCGAGCGCTCGGGTGGCGTCGACGTACTGACCAGTGTCGGCACCCACAATGCGGCGCGTGACATAGACGTACTGCGGGCCGTGCTCGGCGATGAACAGCTCACCTTCCTGGGGCAGAGTTACGGGACGCGACTGGGCGCCGTCTACGCCGAGCAGTTCCCCCAGAACGTGCGCGCGATGCTGCTCGACGGCGCCATCGATCCGAATCAGGGCACCGTCGCGCGCCGGGTCGGTGCGTACGCCGGGTTCCAGCGCTCTTTCGAGCAGATGGCCGCGTTCTGTGCCACGCAGGTCGACTGTCCCCTGGGCGACGACCCGGCCAGGGCTACCGAGGTGTTTCACCAGATCGTGCGCCCGCTCTACGGTAGGACGGTGCCGGCGTTGAACTCCGATCTAGGGTTCGACGAAGCGATCGGCGGGGTGATCTCCGGTCTCTACAGCCAAGCGGCTTGGCCCCGAATCATCACTGGGATAACGCAGTTGCAACAGGGGCGTGGCGACGAACTGCTACAGCTCAACTATGACTTCTCGCTGCGCGACGCCGAGGGGCGTTGGCCCAATTTCGCCGAGGCGCTCTACGCGATCAATTGCATGGATGAAGAACGGCTCAGCGAGAACGAGGGTAATGCGTTGCGTGCCCGCATATTCGACGCTGCACCCTTCATGGACCCCGGAGTCGCTCTTACTGGCGCCCGCGACGGTTGCGAACAGTGGCCGACGCAGCCGACGCTTGGCATCCCGTACGCGGACGACATCGTGGGACTACCGCCCACGCTGGTCGTGTCGATCACCGGTGATCCCACCACACCGCATGCCGGCGGCGTCAAGCTGGCAGCGACGCTCGGCAGTGCCTTGCTTACCGTGGAAGGGGAAGGACACACCATCGTCATGGCCGGAACCAACCAGTGCGTCAACGAGACAGCCGCCGATTACCTGATCGACCTCCAGTTGCCGCCGGCAGGTGCGTCATGCCAGCTGTGACGCCGTGACCTCCACCGCCAGGTGCGGAGCTCACACGCTGGGCAGCCGCGCGTCGATCCCGTTCGCGATCGTGACGCCCTCGTCGCTGACGTAGAGCTTGCACGCCAGCACGTCGATGGCGACGTTGTTGCTCACCCGCAGGGCTCGCTGACATGACCAGCCCGCACTGTCGTCCTGATGCTGGGTCATCCACAGGGTGGAGTCGACGTCGGCGACCGCGTCGAACGTCCACTGGGTGTCCAGGTAGCCGTCCTTGCTGGTCGCGAATGTCTGCTCGCCGCATGGTGTCCAGCGCCGGGCGGTGGCGTCGAAGAAGCTCTGCGCATCGCCCCTGGTGGCGAACACCGTCGCCGCCTGGACCACGAAATGGTCCAGCGAGCTCTCCGACAGGCTCTGGACAACCGTCGCGGTCCAGTCGGCGTCGGCATACACCGATTGCTCCACGGGCATCCACGCGGCCATGCAGGCCTGGTCAGGGAATTGGTGGCCGACGTCGAACATCCGCGACCGGGAGTCTTCGACCCGCATGCCGTGCGAGCCCATGATGTCGCTGACGGTGGTGGCGTCCAGCAGCACCTCCGGCAGCATCGAGGCTGGGACCGGCCGGGGGCCGTCGTGATCGGCCGGTACCGCCTGGCCGCCGGTCACCTGGGTGCAGCCGGCCACCACGGCGCAGGCCAGCGCCAGCACCGATGCCAACCCAGCGGTGTGTTTCGGCATGCCCTTCCCCAGCTGCGCAGTTGCGATCCTGACACCATAAGGCGTCGGCCGGTCGCGTACCTTCACACGCGTGACCAACCTCGCTTACGACGACCGTAATCAGGATGGCGATCCGGTGCTGTTCATCGCCGGGCGTGGCGGCGCGGGACGCGGCTGGCACCTGCACCAGGTCCGCGACTTCCAACTCGCCCGCTACCGGCCGATCACCTTCGACAACCGCGGTATCGGCGCCACCGAGAACGCCTCGGGGTTCACCACCGGGACCATGGTGGCCGATACCGCGCAGCTGATCGAATCGCTCGGCGTCGGCCCGGTGCGGATCGTCGCGGTGTCGATGGGCTCCTTCATCGCCCAGGAATTGATGCTGGCCCGCCCCGAACTGGTGAAATCCGCAGTGCTGATGGCCACCCGGGGCCGCCACGACCGCACCCGGGAGTTCTTCTATCAAGCCGAGGTGAAACTGGCCGAATCCGGGGTTGCACTGCCCGCCGAGTACGAGGCCAAAGTGCGGATGCTGGAAAGCTTTTCGCCGAAGACTCTCGGTGACGACGCCGCGATCAAGGACTGGATCGCGATGTTCACCATGTGGCCGATCAAGAACACCCCGGGCCTGCGCTGCCAGCTGGATGTGGCGCCACTGACCAACCGGCTGCCGGCCTACGCCAACATCACCGCGCCGGTGCTGGTGATCGGGTTCGGCGACGACGTCGTCACCCCGGCTCACCTGAGTCGCGAGGTCGCCGACGCCATCCCGGGCGCCCGCTACCTCGAGATCCCCGACGCCGGGCACCTCGGGTTCATCGAGAGACCCGACGAGGTGAACAAGGCCGCTCTGGAGTTCCTGGCCGAGGTCGACGGCAAGCCGTTCCGCTGGGCGCCGCCGCCCCCGGCACACGACTAACCTCATTGCAATGACCAACCCTTCGACGGCACAGGCCCGCATCGTCGTCGACGAGCTGATCCGCGGCGGCGTCCGCGACGTGGTGCTGTGCCCGGGGTCGCGCAACGCACCGCTGGCGTTTGCGCTGCACGACGCCGACCGGGCCGGCCGGCTGCGGTTGCACGTCCGCATCGATGAGCGCACCGCCGGGTATCTGGCGATCGGGTTGGCGGTGGGCGCGGGCGCACCGGTGTGTGTGGCGATGACCTCGGGCACCGCGGTGGCCAATCTGGGGCCCGCGGTGGTGGAGGCCAACTACGCGCGGGTGCCGCTGATCGTGCTCAGCGCCAACCGGCCCTACGAACTGCTGGGCACCGGCGCCAATCAGACCATGGAGCAGCTCGGTTACTTCGGCACCCAGGTTCGCGCCACGATCAGCCTGGGGCTGGCCGAGGACGCCCCCGAGCGGATGGCCGCCCTCAATGCCACCTGGCGCTCAGCGGTGTGCCGGGTGTTGGCTGCCGCCAATGGATCTCGCACCGCCAACGCCGGGCCGGTGCAGTTCGACATCCCGCTGCGTGAACCGCTGGTGCCCGAGGCTGGTTCAGGCGGGACGGGTCCGTCCGGCCGCCGGGACGGCCGGCCGTGGACCTATACCCCGCCGGTCAGCTTCGACCAGCCGCTGGACATCGACTTGACCCCGGACACCGTGGTGATCGCCGGGCACGGCGCTGGCGCGCACCCGAATCTGGCAGCACTGCCCACCGTCGCCGAACCGACGGCCCCCACACCGCGCAATCCGCTGCACCCGCTGGCGCTGCCGCTGCTACGCCCGCAGCAGGTCATCATGGCCGGCCGGCCCACCCTGCACCGGCCGGTGTCGGCGCTGCTGGCTGATCCCTCGGTGCCGGTGTTCGCGCTGACCACCGGGCCGCGCTGGCCGGACGTGTCGGGAAACTCCCAGGCCACCGGCACCCGGGCCGTCACCACCGGCCAGCCGGATGCGGCCTGGCTGCGCCGCTGCGCGGACCTGAACGCCCAGGCCAACGCCGCGGTCCGCGAGCAGTTGGCCGCCCACCCGCTCACTACCGGCCTGCATGTGGCCGCCGCCGTCGTCGACGCGCTGCGGCCCGGTGACCAGCTGGTGCTGGGCGCCTCCAACCCGGTGCGCGACGCCGCGCTGGTGGGATTCGCCGCCGACGGCGTGCTGGTTCGGTCCAATCGCGGGGTCGCCGGTATCGACGGCACGGTGTCGACCGCGATCGGCGCGGCGCTGGCCTTTGAACGCGGGGCGGATCCCGGCCGCACCGTCGCCCTGATCGGGGATCTGACGTTCGTGCACGACAGTTCCGGGCTGCTGATCGGGCCCACCGAGCCGACGCCGCGGCAGCTGACCATCGTGGTCTCCAACGACAATGGCGGCGGCATCTTCGAGCTGCTGGAACAGGGCGATCCCCGGTTCGCCGACGTGTCGTCGCGGATCTTCGGCACGCCGCACGACGTCGACGTCGGCGCGCTGTGCCGCGCCTATCACGTCGAGTCCCGGCAGATCGAGGTCGACGAGCTGGCCCCCGCGCTGGCCGAACCCGCCGGCGGGCTGCGGGTGCTCGAGGTCAAGGCCGACCGGTCTTCACTGCGGGCGCTGCACGCCGCGATCAAGGCAGCGCTGTGAGATTGCCTCGCCGCGCGTCGTTGAAATCGCTGCTGGGCAGGCTGATTCACGGTGAGGGCACCGTGGCGCGGGATAGCCTGGCCGGACGCCTACTGCGCTGGTCGCGGATGGCTGTGCTGATCATGATGATCCTGGTCGTCCTGCAGTCGGTGCTGTTGGTGGCGGGGGCCTGGCGCAACGACATCGCCATCGAGCGTGACATGGGGGTGGCCGAGGCCGAGGTGCTCAACGCGGGGTTCCGGCGCTCCACCATCGAGTTCGTCACACCGGAACGAATCACCTACCGCCCGGAGCTCGGGGTGCTCTACCCCTCCGAATTGGCGACCGGGATGCGCATTTACGTCGAATACGACAAGAGCGACCCCGACCTGGTGCGGGTGCAGCATCGCACCGCGGTGCTGGCGATCATCCCGGCCGGCTCGATCGTGGTGATCGCCTTGCTGATCGGCGCCGCCGCGCTGGCCGGGCTGGCCGTCGTCGAGCGGCGTCTAGCGCGGTAGCCGGTCCAGCCAGCCGGGCTCGCCGGTGTCGACGACGGTCCTGGTGCTCAGATCGTAAACTGTTGGGGTGCCTGGGCTTTCCGGATTCGCCGCCAGCAGCTGCACCCGGTTGAAGGCGTTCATCGAGGTGGGTTCGACGGCCGGCTGACCCTCGGCGATCCGGTCCACCACGTGGGCGGGCAGGCCGCTGTCCGAAGCGGTGGCCGCGATGTCCTCGAGGTTCGGGGTCGCGCCCGTGCGGTACAGCTCGTTCACGAACCTCTGGTAGGTCGCCGCCGAGGTGGCCGGGTCGGCGGCTGCCATCAGCGCGTTGCCGACCCGCGCGGAGACGTCATTGCCCCGGCGGCCGTCCAGAAACGTCATCCACCGGTAGGTCACCGCGACATCACCGGCGTCCAGGTGCCGGCTCAGGTCGTCACCGGAGGCCGAGACGAACTTCGCGCATTCGGAGCATTGCGGGTCGCAGAACAGTTCCAGCTGCACCGGGGCGTCGGGGGCTCCGGCCAGCACCCCGAAGTGGTCGGCGCTCAGTGCGGTACCGGGCGGGCCGGGTTCGGCACTGGCGACACCGGGGGCGCACCAGCACAGCGCCATCAGCGCGATGGCAACTAGGTACCGCATCCGGCCCCCTTCTGCTCGTGTGTTCGTCGCAGGCGTGCGCCCGTGGACAACCCTATCGGCAGCGGCCGCTGACAGCGGGGCAGCCATGCGGGTGGCTATCCCTGCGCCGCGGCGGCGACCGGCTGCCACTCCTCCCAGGTGGCGAGCCGGCTTTCGTAGTCTGCCTTGACCAGCTGCAGCGGCAGCGCACCGAAGAACACCCGCAGCGGCGGCTTTTCGGCGTCGACCACCTTCAACAGTGCGGCCGCCGACGCCTGTGGGTCGCCCTGGTGCGCCGCTCGTGGCGCGCGCGCCGCGTCGGCCGCTGCGTGCGCCGCGGCGTAGGCCGGCAACGCGTCGGCGCGCCGGGCGGATGCTCCGCTCCAGTCGGTGTCGAAGCCGCCCGGCTCGATCAGGGTTACGTGAATACCGAACGGCGCGACCTCCTGCGCCAGCGCCTGCGACATGCCTTCCAACGCCCACTTGGAGGCGTGGTAGATGCCGAGGTTGGCGAATGCGGTAACCCCGCCGATCGACGACACCTGGACCAGGTGCCCGCTGCGCTGTTCACGCAGGTACGGCAACGCCGCCTGGGTGATCCACAATGCGCCGAAGACGTTCGTCTCGATCTGATCGCGAGCGTCTTGCTCGGACAGTTCTTCGACGAAGCCGAATTGGCCGTAGCCGGCGTTGTTGACCACGATGTCCAGCCGCCCGAAGTGGTCGTGGGCGTGCTTCACCGCTGCGAAACCCGCCTCGCGGTCGGTCACGTCCAAGGCGAGCGGCAAGACCGCGTCGCCGTAGGTGTCGACCAAGTCGGCCAAGGTGGCGGTGTCGCGGGCGGTGGCGGCGACCCGGTCGCCGCGCCGCAACGCGGCGATGGTCCACTCTCTGCCGAACCCGCGTGATGTTCCGGTGATCAGCCACACTTTTGCGCGCATGGCAGTTGGCAACGTTGCCGGCGGTGAGGTATTCCCGGCTGCGGTAGCGTCGTCGCGGTGAGCCGCGCCCACCTCGACAAAGACCCGCACGCCGTGGCATCGATGTTCGACGGTGTCGCGCGCCGCTACGACGTGACCAACACCGTGATGTCGCTGGGCCGCGACCGCTCGTGGCGGCGCGCCACCCGCCAATCACTCGGGCTGCGACCCGGCGAGAAGGTCCTGGACCTGGCCGCCGGCACCGCCGTCTCGACCGTCGAACTGGCCAAGTCCGGCGCGTGGTGTGTGGCCGCGGACTTCTCGGTCGGCATGCTGGCCGCCGGCCACAAGCGCGACGTACCCAAGGTGGCCGGCGATGCCACCAAGCTGCCGTTCGGCGACGGGGTGTTCGACGCGGTGACGATCAGCTTCGGGCTGCGCAACGTCGTCGACCACCTCGCGGGCCTGCGCGAGATGGCCCGGGTGACCAAAGCCGGTGGGCGGCTAGTGGTCTGCGAGTTCTCCACCCCGACCCTGCCGGTGTTCGCCACCGCCTACAAGGAGTACCTGATGCGGGCGCTGCCGGCGGTGGCCCGCGCGGTGTCGTCCAACCCGGAGGCCTACGTCTATCTGGCCGAGTCGATTCGCGCCTGGCCGGATCAGGCGGCGCTGGCCGAGCGGATCGGGCAGGCAGGCTGGTCGGATGTCAGCTGGCGCAACCTCACCGGCGGCATCGTGGCCCTGCACTCGGCCCGCAAGGCGTAGTTTTCTTCGCGCGTTAGACGGCCGCGCTCGGGGGTCAGCCCAGGTGCGCCGAGAGCAGCCAACCCGCAGCCGACTTGCGGCCGTTCGGCTCGTCGCGCAGCGGAACGCCGCCGAAGCCGGGGAAGTCATCGGGGAACACCGCGTGCAACCGGGCCGGTTTGATCTCGTCGATCACCCAGTACTTCGACACGATGTCGCGCAGTTCGTCGTCGGTCACCGCGAACGGCGGGCCCTCCGGGATGGCGGCCTTGTCGAAGACCAGCACGAAGTAGGACGCTCCGGGCGCGGCGGCCCGCACGATGGAGCGCTGGTAGCCGTCGCGTGCCTCCACCGGGATGGAGTGGAACAGCGTGCTGTCGACGATGGTGCCGAACCGGCCGTCATAGCCGCTGAAGTTGCTGATGTCGGCGACCTCGAAGGTGGCGTTGGTCAGGCCGCGCTTGGCGGCCTCGGCGCGGGCCAACTCGATGGCGGTCGGCGACAGGTCCAGGCCCACGGTGGTGTGGCCCCGCTCGGCCATGTGCATGGAGATGGCGGCCTCGCCGCAGCCGACGTCGAGGATGTCGCCGTGGAACCTGCCCTGCTCGATCAGGGCGGCCAACTCCGGCTGGGGCTCACCGATGCTCCACGGTGGTTTGGCGCCCAACCCCATCTGCTCGGACTCGCCGCGGTAGGCGGCGTCGAACTGGAAGTCCAATGGTTCTTCGCTCATCAATCCGGTATATCAACGAAGCTGATATGTGTCAATGGCCCTGACATCTCGGCGGAAGGAAAGTCACCCGAACGGGCGGCGGCGGTCGATCAGGCGAGACAGCCGGCCCCCGCCGCGCCAGGCGCGCGCCACCAGGTCGGCATCGTCGTCGGTCACCAGGTTGGCCATCACCCGCACCGCCACCCGCATCAGCATCGTCGAGCGCATCGCCACCGGACCGGTGGCCGGCAGAAACCGCGGGAACGTCAACAACAGCGCCAGCCGCCGGGCCACCGAGAACCCGCGGGCGTAGCGGGCGGCCAGCAACTCCGGCCAGGCATGGGTCAGGTCCGGGCAGTCGAGCATCTCGGCCGCCAGCTGCCCGGTCTCCATCCCGTAGTCGATGCCCTCGCCGTTGAGCGGGTTGACGCACGCGGCGGCGTCGCCGATCAGCATCCAGTTCGGCCCGGCCACCCCCGAGACCGCGCCGCCCATCGGCAACAGTGCGCTGGCCGGCGCGCGCACCGGGCCCTCGAAGCCCCATTCGTCGCGGCGCAGGTCGGCGTAGTAGGACATCAGCGGCCGCAGCGCGATGTCGGCGGGCCGCTTGACGGTGGCCAGCGCGCCGACGCCGATGTTCACCTCGCCGTTGCCCAGCGGGAAGATCCACCCGTAGCCCGGCAGCACCGCGCCCTCAGGGGAGCGCAGCTCCAGGTGCGAGGTCAGCCACGGCTCCTCGCTGCGCGGCGAGGCCAGATATCCGCGCGCGGCCACCCCGTAGACCGTCTCCTGGTGCCATTGGCGGCCCAGCACCCGGCCCAGGGTGGAGCGGGCGCCGTCGGCGACGATCAGCGCCCGGCAGCGCACCTCGGTGCCGTCGGCCAGCAGCACCGCACGTACCCGCCCCGACGCATCATGGCGGACGTCGACGGCCTTGGCGCCCAACAGCATCCGCGCACCGGATTCCTCGGCCACTTTGCGGATGCGGTCGTCGAGCTCGGTGCGCGGCGCGGCGCTGCCGGTCGAGGGGAACGAGGGCCCGGGCCAGTCCACCTGCACATCGCCGCCGAACCCGGACATCCGCAGCCCGCGGTGCCGGATGTGGCTGTCGAGCCAGTCGCCCAGGCCCAACAGTTCGAGCTGCTCGACGGCCCTCGGGGTCAGGCCGTCGCCGCAGGGTTTGTCGCGGGGGAAGGTGGCCCGATCGACCACCAGCACGTCCCGGCCAGCCCGCGCCGCCCAGGCGGCGGCCGCCGACCCCGCCGGACCCGCCCCGACTATCACCACGTCGGCTACCGTCTCAGCGCTGGAATTCACACTCACAAGTATGTTGGAGCCGTGAGGACACCGGCGAGTGTGGTGGCGGGGCTGGATTTCGGCGGGCTGGGTGACCCGGCGTTCGCGGGCAATGTCCGCGACGGGGTGGCGCGCATCGAAGAGCTGATGGACACCGAGTTGCGCGGCGGCGACGCGCTGATGACCGAGGCCGTCACCCATCTGTTCGACGCCGGCGGCAAGCGCTTCCGGCCGTTGTTCACGGTGTTGTCCGCCCAGCTCGGCCCGGAACCCGACGCCTGGCAGGTAACCGTGGCCGGCGCGGTGATCGAGCTGGTGCACCTGGCCACGCTGTATCACGACGACGTGATGGACGAGGCGCAGATCCGCCGCGGGGCGCCGAGTGCCAACGCGCGCTGGGGCAACAACATCGCGATCCTGGCGGGTGACTACCTGTTCGCGACGGCGTCCCGGCTGGTATCGCGGCTGGGACCCGAGGCGGTGCGGATCATCGCCGAGACCTTCGCTCAACTGGTGACCGGGCAGATGCGCGAGACCCGCGGCTTAGCGCAGGGCGCGGCGGATGGCGCAGCCGCGATCGAGCACTACCTCAAGGTGGTCTACGAGAAGACGGCCTGCCTGATCTCGGCGTCCGGCCGGTTCGGCGCGACGTTCTCCGGCGCCGACGACGCCCAGATCGAGCGGCTGGCCCGCCTCGGTGGCATCGTCGGCACCGCGTTCCAGATCTCCGACGACATCATCGACATCGACTCCGACCCCGACGAGTCCGGCAAGCTGCCCGGCACCGACCTGCGCGAGGGCGTGCACACGCTGCCGGTGCTCTACGCGCTGGCCGAGACCGGCCCGGACGCCGAGCGGCTGCGGGTCTTGCTGGCCGAGCCGGTCACCGACGACGCGGTGCTGGCCGAGGCGCTGGGGCTGCTGCGGGCGTCGGCGGGCATGACCAGGGCGAAGCAGACGGTGGCCGATTACGCCGCGCGGGCCCGCGCGGAGCTGGATTCGCTGCCCGATTGCGTCGGCCGTGCGGCGCTGGCCGGCCTGGTCGACTACACCGTGAACCGGCACGGCTGATCGCAATGACGGAACCCGCGCAGTGCCCGCGGCGTTTAATGGGCAAGACCGCGGTTCTCCGAGGAGGAAGTCGATGACCTGGCACCCGCATCACAACACAGCGAAGACGTTCTTCCTGCTGCTCGTCATGTCGGGGCTGATCGTCTTGGTGGGCCGGGCATTCGGGCCGCAGATGATGTGGCTGGCGGTGTTGTTCGCCGTGGGCATGAACGTCTACACCTACTTCAACAGTGACAAGCTGGCGCTGCGGGCGATGCGGGCCCAGCCGGTCACCGAGGTGCAGGCACCGGACATGTACCGGATCGTGCGCGAGCTGGCGACCACCGCGCACCAGCCGATGCCGCGGCTCTACGTCAGCGACACCAACGCCCCCAACGCGTTCGCCACCGGACGCAACCCCCGGCACGCCGCGGTGTGCTGCACCAGCGGAATCCTGCGGCTGCTCAATGAGCGCGAGCTGCGTGCGGTGCTCGGCCACGAACTGTCGCACGTCTACAACCGCGACATCCTGATCTCGTGTGTGGCCGGCGCGCTGGCCTCGGTGGTCACCGGGCTGGCCAACATGGCGATGTTCATGGGCAACCGCCGCGACGGTAACCCGCTGGCGATGCTGCTGGTCGCGTTGGTGGGACCGATCGCGGCGTCGATCGTGCGGATGGCGGTGTCGCGGTCGCGGGAGTACCAGGCCGACCAGTCCGGTGCCGAGCTCACCGGTGACCCGCTGGCGCTGGCGTCGGCGCTGCGCAAGATCTCCGACGGGGTGCAAGCCGCACCGCTGCCGCCCGAACCGCAGCTGGCCAGCCAGTCGCATCTGATGATCGCCAACCCGTTCCGGGTCGGGGAGAAGGTCGGCCAGCTGTTCTCCACCCACCCGCCGATGGCCGACCGGATCCGCCGGCTCGAGGAGATGGCCCGGGGGTAGGGCGCTTCCGAGCTCAGCTCAGTCCTGGTTCGCCGGTGTGTTCGCGTCCTCGCTGGTGTCTGCCGCGGTGTCACCGGGGGTGTAGATGGTGCCGCCGGTGGCCTGATGCTGTCGCCGCCAGTCTTCGAGAGCCTGCTCGGCCGCGTGATCGAGGTAGGTGGTCGAGACGTCGAGGGTGACGTGGGTGCCGGCTGGGATCGCCGCCAGCACGCCCGTCAGCCGGGGCAGCGCCAGGAAGGTGCACGCGCCCGAGACACTCACCAGCCATTCGTCGCCGATGTGCTCGGCGACGATCTTGACCCGGATCACCCGCCAGCCGGTCAACACCATGGCCAGGGCCAGCCCGATCAGCACACCGTGCAGCAGGTTGAGGAACACCACGCCCAGCAGCGTTACCAGGTAGACCGCGAGATCCCGGCTGCGCCACGCGGCTTCGATGTGGACCGTCTTGATCAGCTGAAACCCGACGGTGATCAGCAGGCCGGCCAGCGCGGCACTCGGGATCTGTTGGACCAGCGCGGCGAACGGCAGCGCGAACAGCAGGATCCACACGCCGTGCAGGAACGCCGAGGCCCGGGACTTCGCGCCGGAATTGACGTTGGTGGCGCTGCGCACGATCACCCCGGTGATCGGCAGGCCGCCCAGCATCCCGGAGGTGACGTTGGCGGCGCCCTGACCGATCAGTTCGCGGTTGAAGTCGGTGCGCGCCCCGGTGTGCATCCGGTCCACCGACACCGCCGAGAGCAGACTCTCCACGCTGGCGATCAACGCCACGATGACCACGCCGACGAAGGCGGCAGTCCAGTTGCCGTGCGGCAGCGCGGGCAGTTGCACGGCGTCCAGCAGTGACCCGTCCAGCCTGATGCGGCGCACGTCGAGGGAGAAGACCAGGGTCAGCACCGTCGCCCCGACGATCGCGACCAGCGGCCCGGGAACCCGGCCCAGCGCGCCGGGCACCGATCGCCAGGCGAGCATGGTGATGATGACCAGGATGCCCAGGATCGGCTCGGTGCCCTGGGCCTCGATCAGCCCGTCGGGCAGGCCGGACAGGTTCTCCCACGCCGAACTCGCCGACTGACCGCCCAGCAGCACGTGAAGTTGTTGCAGGGTGATCGTGATGCCGATGCCGGCCAGCATGGCGTGCACTACGACCGGCGAGATCGCCAGCGCGGCCCGCGCCACCCGGCTCAGTCCCAGCAGGATCTGCAGCACGCCCGCGCCGACGGTGATCGCGCAGGTCACCTTCCAGCCGAAGCGGCTCACCAGATCGGCGACGACCACGGTCAGCCCGGCCGCCGGCCCGCTCACCTGCAGTGGCGACCCGCCCAGTGCGCCGACGACGATCCCGCCGACGATGGCGGCGATCAACCCGGCGAGCACCGGGGCGTCGGAGGCGATGGCGATGCCCAGCGACAGCGGCAGCGCGACCAGGAACACCACCAGGGATGCCGGCAGGTCATAACGCAGGATCGTGCGTGATCGGCTTGGACGTCGGTCGACGTCGGTGCCGGCTTTACGCGCGGTCAGCATCGTGGTTGGTTCCCCTGCCCTCGTCGGTGTTTCTGAGCTGCAGGAAAACTATTGATGTCATATTTCCGAATCAGGAATTAGACATGTCGGGCAAGTAAACATCGGTTACACAGTCGGCGTGAATCACACAGGGATCCCACAGTCAGAACCCGGTTCCCTCCACCTCGTGCCCGGGTGTTTCGGCGATCAGCCCGCGGTAGGCCTGCTCGACGGTCGAGCCGTGGTTGATTACGCCGTCGACTTCGCGCGCGATGGGCATGTTCAGCCCGTACTGCGAGGCGAACTCCATGATCACGCTGGCCGCGCGCACCCCCTCGGCGACCTGGTTCATCGACGCGATGATCTCGTCGATCGGTTTGCCCGCGCCCAGTTGTTCGCCGACGAAGCGGTTGCGGCTGCGCTGGCTGGTGCAGGTGACGATCAGATCGCCCATGCCGGCCAGACCGGAGAACGTGTCGCGGGCGCCGCCCATCGCCTCGCCCAGCTTGGACATCTCCCGCACCGAACGTGACATCACCATGGCGCGGGTGTTCTCGCCGATCCCCAGCGAGTAGCCCATCCCGACCGCGATCGCGTAGACGTTCTTGAGCGCTCCGGCCATCTCGACGCCGGTCACGTCGTCGGTGGTGTAGACGCGGAACCGTTTGGTGCTGAACAGCATCGCCAGTTCAGCGGCCAGGTGCGGGTCGGGCATGGCCAGCACCGCCGCGGCGGCATAACCCTCGGCGACCTCGCGGGCGATGTTCGGGCCGGCCAGGATCCCGGCGGGATGGCCGGGCAGCACCTCGTCGACGATCTGCGACATCCGCATGTTGGTGCCCTGCTCGAGGCCCTTGACCAGTGACACCACCGGCACCCACGGCCGCAGCTCGCTGGCGAGCTCGGTGAGCACGTCCCGGAAGCCGTGCGAGGGCACGGCCATCACGACCACGTCGGCGCTGTGGGCGGCCTCGGCGAAATCGGTGGTGGCGCGCAGGGTCTCGCTGAGCACCACCTCGTTGCCCAGGTAGCGGCTGTTGCGCCGGTTGTCGTTGATGTCGTCGGCGGTCGAATCGGAACGCACCCACTGCAGTGTCGGTGCGCGCCGCGAGCAGATGGACGCCACGGTCGTGCCGAACGATCCGCCGCCGAGCACGACGACCTTGGGTGTGCGGGTAGCAGCTGCCATGCGGCGAAGTTACCCCGGCTCACCCCGCTAGCGGTTCGCTTTCGCCGGCCCGCCCGAACACCATCGACTCGTCGATCCGGTCGAAGCGGTGGTCCACGGCGTCGACGAAGTAGTTCTGCCGGACGTTCCACGGCCGCTTGGTGCCGGACTTCGGCAGCGCGTGCAGGGAGCGCAGCACGTAGCCGGCCTGAATGTCCCAGGCGGGCTTCTCGGTGAGCGGCTCATCGCCCAGGTGCGGGTAGGCGTGGGTGTAGCCGCGGGAGTTCATGTGGTCGATCAGCTTGGCGGTGGACCGGGCGGTCATGTCGGCGCGCAGCGTCCAGGAGGCGTTGGTGTAGCCCACGCACCAGAACAGGTTCGGCACGCCGTCGAGCATGTGCGCCTTGTAGACGAACCGGTCGGCTGGCTTGATCTCGGTGCCGTCCAAGCTGATCCGGACCCCGCCCAGCGCCTGCAGCTGCAGGCCGGTGGCGGTGACGATGACGTCGGCGTCGAGGTGCTGCTGGGACTGCAGTGCGATACCGGACGCGTCGAAGTGATCGATCCGGTCGGTGACCATCTCCACCCGTCCGGCGCTGATCTCGCCGTAGAGGTCGGCGTCCAGGATCAGGCAGAGCCGCTGGTCCCACGGTTGGTACGGCGGCTTGAAGTGGACGTCGACCGGGTAGCCGGGCGGCAGGTTCTGGACGGCTTGGCGGCGCAGCATCCGTTTCAGGATCGGCGGCGTCTTGCGGGCCAGGAACCAGACCCAGCCCTCGAACAGTGCCATGGTCAGCCGGATGATCGGGTGGGCCACCTTACGGGGCAACAGCTTTGCGACCACGTCGACGAACTTGCTGTACTTGGATGCGGAGATCAGATATGTCGGCGTGCGCTGCAGCAGGGTGACTTTGGCGGCCCGCTGGGTCAGCGCCGGCACCAGTGACATGGCGGTCGCGCCGCTGCCGATGACCACCACCTTCTTGCCGGTGTAGTCCAGGTCCTCGGGCCAGTGTTGCGGGTGGACCACCGTGCCGGTGAAGGTCTCGATGCCCGGGAAGTCCGGCGTGTAGCCCTCGTCGTAGTTGTAGTAGCCGGAGCCGAAGAACACGAACCGGCTGCGGTAGGTCTTGGATGTCCCAGTGCTGCCGTCCTCCGCCGTCACCGTCCAGGTGTCGGTCGAGGAATCCCAGTTCGCGGCGGTCACGTGGCTGTTGAACCGGATGTGGGAGTCGATTCCGTGCTTGCGCGCGGCGTCGGTCAGGTATTCGCGGATCTCGTCGCCCTCGGCCACCCGTTCCCGGCCGGTCCACGGCTCGTAGGGCAGGCACAGCGTGAAGATGCTGCTGTCCGAGCGCACCCCGGGATAGCGGAACAGGTCCCAGGTGCCGCCGATGCGTTCGCGGCGCTCCAGGATGACGTAGCTGGTGTCCGGATTCCGCTCGGCGATGCGGTAGGCCGCGCCAATACCGGAGATCCCGGCACCGATGATGACGACGTCGACGGCATCCTGTGTGTCCACGATCACCAGCCTAGGCACTCGGCGGGCCGGTGGGCAGAGCCTTTCTACCTATAGTTGACAAACTGCAGTGCGATGTCCAAATCCGCGCCCTTGAGCAGCGAAATGACGGCCTGCAGGTCGTCGCGCTTCTTCGACGACACCCGGATTTCGTCGCCCTGGGTCTGGGTCTTGACGCCCTTGGGGCCCTCGTCGCGCACCAGCTTGTTGATCTTCTTGGCCTGCTCGGCGTTGATGCCCTGCTTGAGGCCCCCGCTGACCTTGTAGGTCTTGCCCGAGGGCTGCGGGTCGCCGGCATCGAACGCCTTCATCGAGATGTCCCGCCGGATCAGCTTCTCCTTGAACACGTCGACAGCGGCCTTGACCCGCTCCTCGGTGGAGCTGACCAACTCGATGGTCTCCTCGCCCTTCCACGCGATGGTGGTGTCGGTACCGCGGAAGTCGAACCGGGTGGCCAGCTCCTTGGCGGCCTGGTTCAACGCGTTGTCGACCTCCTGCCGGTCGACCTTGCTGACGATGTCGAACGATGAGTCCGCCACGAACCTGTTCCTCTCTTTGGTGCTGTGCTGCTCTTTGGTGCTGTGCTGCCCGTTTGTGTCCCGGGTCCATCCTCGTTGTAGTCTGCTAGGCGCGATACGGCAGGTTGTCCGAGCGGCCAATGGAAGCGGACTGTAAATCCGTCGGCGTAAGCCTACGCAGGTTCGAATCCTGCACCTGCCACCCAGGTCAGGCCCCCTCTTTTCGAGGGGGCCTGATTGGTTCGGGCAGGTGCGCGGCCGGTTGGCCCGAATCCGGCCAGTTCGCTCAGCGATGGACTCAGGCGATCTCGTGGAACATCGCGTTCTGCAGCCGGCGCAACGTGTCGGGGTGGTCAGGCCGCTGGACTCGGCCCGGATCGGCGGCTTCGCCCCGCACCGAATGAGATGGCCAATTCACCTGAGCGGCTGGGCATCACAGCGGTGCTCAAGAACACAGACCTCAACCGGACGCGCATTCGAACGCTGCTGCCGGGGATTCGCAGGCGCCTGGCCCCCTACAGATCCCCGGAGAAGTCCGCGCTGAACCAGCGGTCGGGCCGGATGGTGTACAGCACGCTGGAAGCGCTGTCCATGCTCGCGGCGAACGCCCGCCCGGCTTCCTCGCCGAGGTAGCGGATCGCGATGGTTTCCCGTGGCTCCAGCGGCGCCGGCGTGGTGGCGTCGATGACGGTGCCTTCGACGACGACGTACTGGTAAGGCAGCTCTTCGCGCTGCACCACCAGCGTCACCGCGCCGGCCTGGTCGATCAGCCG
Source organism: Mycolicibacter senuensis (assembly GCF_002101885.1). Taxonomy (GTDB): domain Bacteria; phylum Actinomycetota; class Actinomycetes; order Mycobacteriales; family Mycobacteriaceae; genus Mycobacterium; species Mycobacterium senuense. The sequence goes on along the minus strand of NZ_LQPS01000036.1, from coordinate 90,568 downwards.
TACTTTGCGGGTACCGGTGCCGGTGTCGAGCACGATGTTGCCGCCGGGGGAGTAGTCGTACCAGATCGGGACGCTGGCCGGGGGCCGGCCGTCGGTGGCGGCGACGGACAGCACCGCGATGTGCTTGTCGGCGAGGAATTGCTGACGTTCGGTTTCGGTGAAGGGTCTGGGCATACCGGCTCGAACGACCACAAGCGCCGGGCTATTCCGGCGGCGGCCGGATCACCAGTCGCCGGGCAGCGGTTCGGTCCGCGCCCACGGGGTGCACCCGTAGCTGACGAACATGCCGTCCTCGGCGCGCGGATCGATCTCGACCTCGGGCGTGCCCAGCGTGATCAGCCGGGATCCTCTATCGACGACGCGGCCATACCGGTCGACGACGGTGAAGGTGCACGACCCGTTCGGGCCGACCCCGGCGCCGTAGGTGCCGTAGGGCATGTAGTCGGGGATGGTGTAAGCGCCGGGAGGGAACACCGGCCCGGTGCTGTCGGGGGATCCGGCGATCCGGGCTGCTGCGGCCACGCAGTCGGCGCGCGGGTAACGCGCCAGGCAGTCGGTCCAGCCGAGTTGCCCGACGATCGCCGTATCGACCCGGGTACCGCCGGTAGCGGCCTGCCCGGAGTCGCGCACTGGGGCCGCGCGCGTCACGGTCGGGGCCGGGACGTGTCGGTGTCGGTGTCGATGCCGGTGTCGTGGTGGCCGGTGGCTGGAGGGCTTGCGGGGGAGGCGGCGCCGTCACCGTCGTCGTCGACGTGGTGGTCGTGGGCGGGGCCGGGGCAGCGGCCGGCGCCGGCGGTTGCGGGTGCGAGGTGTTGCCGAGCAGGTACAGCCCCAGCAACGCCGCGGCCGAAAACCCCCACCCCTTGGAAACCCGGCGTCGGGGCGTCGGTAGTGAGAACGGCAGCGACACGGGCGCGGTGGTCTGCAGCGCGGCGGCGAACTCGGCGCAGCTGGCGTACCGCTCGGCGGGATTCTCGGCCAGCGCCCGGGCCAGCGCCGCGTCGAGGCGGGCCGGGTCGGGGTGCACCGGCGGCTTACCGGTCAGCAGGTGATAGGCGGTGGCGGCCAGCGCGTACTGGTCGGCGCGGTGATCGATCGCCTCACCGCGCAGCTGTTCGGGCGCGGCGTAGCGCAGCGTGCCGACCGCCATGTTGGTCGCGGTCAGGCCGCTGACCTCGTCGACGCGCAGCCCGATCCCGAAGTCCGCCAGGATGATCCGGTCGCTCGACTCGCCCGGCTTGGTCAGCAGGATGTTCGCCGGTTTGACGTCGCGGTGCAGCAGACCCCGTTGATGGGCGTAATCGAGGGCCTGCGCGACGGCCGCGATGATCTCGACCACCTGCTTGCGCGGCAGCCCACCCGGGTGATGCTGCAGCAGCGCGTCGGCGTCGGATCCGTCGACGTAGTCCATCGCGATCCACAGCTGGCCGTCGTATTCGCCGCGGTCGTGCACGCCGACGATGTGCGGATGCCACAGTGATGCCGCCAGGTCGGCTTCCCGGTTGAACCGCTCCCGGAAGTTCGGGTCGGCCGAGACCTGGCCGGGCAGCACCTTCAGCGCGTCGCGGCGCGGCAGCCGCGGGTGGTCGGCCAGGTAGACCTCACCCATGCCGCCCGAGCCGAGCTGCCGCACGATGCGGTAGCCGGCGAACGTCGAGCCTGCGGTGAGCACAGCGTGAACGTATCGTCGGGCACCGACACCGAGCGTCGCGCTGATCCGAGCCACCAAAAATAAAGGAGAATTAGGGTCTAAAGTCTACTAGCGGATCCACCGGTGGTAAGGCTAACCTTCGTCGCATGACTCTCCCGATGCCCGACCGTAAAACCGCTGACCTGCCCGGCCACTGGCTCTTCGCCCGGCTCGGCAAACGGGTGCTGCGGCCCGGCGGCCTCGGATTGACCCACCGGATGCTGACCGACGCGAATCTGTCCGGGGCCGACGTCGTCGAACTCGCTCCCGGCATGGGCCGCACCGCGCGGGACATCCTGGAGCACTCCCCGGGCACCTACACCGGTGTCGAGGCCGACGACCACGCCGCCGGTGTGGTCCGCACGGTGGTGGGCGACAAGGGCCGGGTCGTGACCGGCCAAGCCTCCGAGACCGGGCTGGACGCCGGCAGCGCCGACGTGGTGATCGGCGAGGCGATGCTGACCATGCAGACCAACAGCCACAAGGCCGAGATCATGCGCGAGGCGTTCCGGGTGCTGCGGCCCGGCGGCCGCTACGCGATCCACGAGATGATGCTGCAGCCCGCCGACGTGCCCGAGGCCGTCAAGGAAGAGGTCCGCACCGCGCTGGCCCGCTCCATCAAGGTCAACGCCCGCCCGCTGACCGCCGCCGAATGGTCCGAGCTGCTCACCGAGGCCGGCTTCGAGGTGGAGAAGATCTCCTACGCGCCGATGGCGCTGCTGGAGCCGCACCGGCTGATCGCCGACGAGGGCCTGTTCGGGGCGCTGCGGTTCGTGTTCAACGTGCTGCGCGACTCCGACGCGCGGGCCCGGGTGCTCAACATGCGCGCGACGTTCCGCCGCCACCGCAACAACATGGCCGCCATCGAGGTCATCGCCGCCAAACCGGCCGCGTAACGCACTTGCCATGATGGACGGGTGACTACCCGCGACCGCGACGAGTCGGGCCGGCCCCGCAACGCCCGCCCGCGAGACCGGCTGGGACGGCCGCTGCCGCGCGGCAGCACGGGCGGTGTCGAGGGTGTGCCCGACGATCTCGACCTGCCGCCGGCGCAGACCCTGGCCTACGCGCAGCTGTTGCTCGATGACGGGCTGGCGTTCAACGCCCACGAGGTGCTCGAAGCCGCCTGGAAACACCGGCCCGACGCCGAACGCGATCTGTGGCAGGGCTTGGCGCAGCTGGCGGTCGGTGTCACCCATGTACAACGCGGCAATGTCATCGGCGCGGTGAGCCTGCTGCGGCGCGGCGCCGACCGGCTGGCGACCGTGCCCGCACCGGCGCCGTACGGGATCGACCTCGCCGGGCTGCGCAGCTTCGCCGCCGGGCTCGCCGACGACCTGGCGGCCGGCGTCGAGATCGCCCCGCAGCGGTTGTCTCCCCGGTTGGTCGCGTGAGAGGCCCGACCGGTTGGACGCTGGCCGACGGCCGCGACCTGTTGTTCTTCACGCTGCCGGGCCACACCCCGGCTCCGGTGCCCGACCGCCGGCCGCTGCCGCCGCGCGACCCCGAGCCCACGCAACTGCGGTTCGACCGCACCACCGGCCAGTGGGTGATCATCGCCGCGCAGCGCCAGGACCGCACCTATCACCCGCCTGCCGAGGCGTGCCCGCTGTGCCCGGGACCGAACGGGCTGACCAGCGAGGTACCCGCGGCCGACTACGACGTGGTGGTCTTCGAGAACCGGTTCCCCAGCCTGGCCGGGGCCGGGGCGGTGGTTGCCACACCGCCCGAGGGCGCCGGATTCGTTGCCGCACCGGGTGTCGGGCGCTGCGAGGTGATCTGTTTCTCGGCCGATCACACCGGCTCGTTCGGCGACCTGCCCGCGGCGCACGCCTTGCTGGTGGTGCAGGCCTGGCGGCACCGCACCGCCGACCTGCTGAACCGGCCCGGTGTCGAGCAGGTGTTCTGCTTCGAGAACCGCGGCGAGGAGATCGGCGTGACGCTAGGTCACCCGCACGGCCAGATCTACGGCTACCCGTATCTGACCCCGCGCACCGCCGCGATGCTGGCCCAGGCCCGTGAGCATCGAATCACCCACGGCGGCAATCTGTTCGCCGATCTGCTGGCCGCCGAGCTGGCCGACGGTGCCCGCATCGTGGCGCGCAGCGAGCACTTCACCGCATTCGTGCCGTTCGCGGCCCGCTGGCCGGTGGAGGTGCACCTGTACCCGAATCGGTGCGTGCACAACCTGACCGAGCTGACCGAGGCCGAGCTGGACGACTTCGCGGTGATCTACCGGGATCTGTTGGGCCGCTTCGACCGGATCTACGACGCCCCGCTGCCGTATATGGCCGCGCTGCACCAGTACCGCCCCGAGGGTGCGCAGGTCGACGGCTACTTCCATGTCGAGCTGATGTCGATCCGGCGCAGCGCCACCAAGCTGAAGTATCTGGCGGCATCCGAATCGGCGATGGACGCCTTCATCGCCGACGTCACCCCGGAAGCCGTCGCCGCCAGGCTGCGTGCGCTGTGATCAGCTACTCCGCGCCGGGCCGGGTCAACCTGATCGGTGAACACACCGACTACAACGGCGGTTTCGCGCTGCCGATCGCGTTGCCGCAGCGCACCAGCGTCACGTTCACCCCGTCGGAGGTCGACACGCTCACCGTGCTGTCGGATCGCGCCGACGCCTCGGTGCGCATCCCGCTGGACACCGTCCCCGGCGGGGTCACCGGCTGGGCCGCCTATGTCGCCGGGGTGATCTGGGCGCTGCGTGAGCGCGGGGTCGCGGTGCCCGGCGGCACCATGACGATCAGCAGCGACGTGCCGATCGGTTCGGGCCTGTCGTCGTCGGCGGCGCTGGAGTGCGCGGTGCTCGGCGCGCTGACCACCGCGGCCGGGGTGCGCCTCGACCGGATCGAACAGGCCCGTATCGGCCAGCGCGCCGAGAACGACTACGTCGGCGCGCCAACGGGATTGCTCGACCAGCTGTCGTCATTGTTCGGGGAGGTCTCGACCGCGGTGCTCATCGACTTCCGTGACCTCGCGGTGCATCCGGTGCCCTTCGACCCGGACGCCTCCGGAGTGACGCTGCTGCTGTTCGACTCCGGTCAGCGCCACGGCCACGTCGGCGGCGAGTACGCCGCCCGCCGGGCGTCCTGCGAGCGGGCCGCCGCGGCGCTGGGGGTGGCATCGCTGCGCGATGTGCAGCACCGGGGTGTGTCGGTGCTCGACGGCGTCATCGACCCGGTCGATGCGCGCCGGGCCCGCCATGTGCTGACCGAGAACGAGCGGGTGCTGGATTTTGTTGCGGCCTGCGCGGAGTTGGACTTCGCCGCGGCCGGGAGGTTGTTGACCGCATCGCACGACTCGATGCGCGACGACTTCGAGATCACCACCGGCCGCCTCGACGTGATCGCCGATGCCGCGTTGGCCGCCGGAGCCCTGGGCGCCCGGATGACCGGCGGTGGGTTCGGTGGCTGCGTGATCGCGCTGGTGCCGGCCGAACTCACGCTGAAGGTCGGCGAGGCGGTGCGGTCCGCGGTGCTGGCCGCCGGCTACGTCGAGCCGGAACTCAGCCGGGTCTATGCCGCTGCCGGGGCCGGGTAACGGAGAAGGTGTATTTTTAGTGTATGGCACGCACCAACATCGAGATCGATGACGAGCTCACCGCTGAGGTGATGCGGCGGTTCGGCGTGACCACCAAGAAAGCGGCTGTTGACCTGGCGTTACGCCGTCTCGTCGGCGCGCCGTTGACCCGTGAGTTTCTGCTGGGCCTCGAGGGCATCGGGTGGGCGGGTGACCTCGATGAGTTGCGCAGCGAACAACCCGGCGAACTCGGATGATTCTGGTCGACACCTCGGTATGGATCGAATACTTCCGGGCAACCGGGTCGGCGGCAGCACTGGAAGTGCGGCGGCTGCTCTCCGACGAACCAGATCAAGTAGTGACCTGCGAGCCGATCGCGACGGAGATCTTGGCCGGAGCAAGCAACGAGCAGACCTACCGAAAGCTTGAGCGGCTGGTCAACGGGTTGTCATCGCTGCAGGTCGAGACGGCAACCGACTTTCGTTCGGCCGCTGACATCTACCGTGCTGCCAGAAGCACCGGGCAGACGATTCGCAGCATCAACGACTGCCTTATCGCCGCGGTCGCGCTGCGTCATCACGCCCGGGTTGCGCACCGTGACACCGACTTCGAGGTCATCGAGGGGATAACCGGCCTGATGACCACATCGCTGCGCTGACCGGGATCAGATCGGGTAGTCGGGCAGGTCGAAGTCGTCGCGCACGCTGCCGGCGAACAGCCTCGTCAGCAAGCGCAGGTTCATCGCCCGGATCGCCAGGTTGCGGAACCACAGCCCGAAGCGTGTCCGGGTGGCGAAGAACCCCAGGAACTGTTGCGCGCCGGACTGTTTCGCGTCGATGAACGGCCGCAGTCGCTTCTGGTAGGCGGTGAAGGCGCGCCGGTGGTCGCCGCCGGCCCGGTGCAGCTCACCGGCCAGCACATAGGCCTCGGTGATGGCCAGGCCGGTGCCCTCGCCGCCGAGCAGCGAGATGCAGCCGGCGGCGTCACCGGCCAACAACACCCGGCCCCGCGACCAGTCCGGCATCCGGACCTGGCTGACCACGTCGAAATACAACTCGTCGACATCGTCTACGGCGGCCAGCAGCTGCGGGCACTCCCAGCCGGCATCGGCGAACTGTTGACGCAGCACCGATTTCGGATCCGGGGCCAGGTCCGGCGACGGGTCCCGGAACACGAACAGCACCAGGGTCTGATCGTCGCGCAGCGCGACCCGAGACACCTGTCGGCCCGGCACCGCGTAGCTCACGTACGCCAGTTCGTCACGGGGCCGATAGCCCTCGACGATGGCGGCGGCCACCTTGCAGCCCAGGTAGTGCTCGAAGTCGCCGTTCGGGCCGAAGACCAGTCGGCGCACATTGGAGTGCAGCCCGTCGGCGCCGATCAGCAGGTCGAACTCGCGCGGGTCGGCGTGGGTGAACGACACCCGGACGCCGTCGTCGTATTCGGCTACGGCGGTGATGCTTTCGCCGTAGATCATCTCCACGTCCTCGGCGAGGGCACCGTGAATGGTGTCGGCCAGATCGCCGCGCGGCAGGCTGGTGAAGTCTTCGCCGATCAGATGGCGAAACACGCTGGCGTCCAACGCCGCCACGGTGCGGCCGTCGGCGGCGACGGACCGCACGGACTCGATCTGATAGCCCTTGTCGAGGAGTTGCTCCTCGATGCCCATGCGTTGTGCGACGGTGTAGCCGACACCCCAGAAGTCGATCATGTAGCCGCCGGAACGAAACGCCGGCGCCTGCTCGATCACGGTCGGGGTGTGCCCGGTGCGGTGCAGCCAGTACGCGAGCGCCGTTCCGGCGACTCCGGCACCACTGATCGCGATCCGCATCGGCTCAGATCATCTCGTTGGCTGTCAGCCATCGCATCACCGGCCAGCCGACGAACACCGGCAGCCAGCAGGTCAGCACCCGGTAGAGCAGCACCGACGGCACCGCCAGGGCGGCGGGCACCCCGAACGCGGCCAGCCCGCCGATCAGGGCTGCTTCGACCGCACCCACCCCGCCGGGTGTCGGGGCGGCCGAGGCCAGGGTGCCGCCGACCATCGTCACCACCGTGACGGTGACGAACGAGGTGTTGCCGCCGAACGCCTCCACGCTGGCCCACAAGGCCAGTGCCGCCCCCAGAGTGGTGCCGGCGGCGCCCAGCACGATCAACGCCAGCCGCTTGGGTTCGCGGGCCAGGTCCAGCAGATCGCCGGTGACCTCGGTGAGGCGTGGGCGCAGCGCCGTGGTCAACCACCGGCGCAGGTTGGGCACCAGTAGGAAGGTGCCGGCCAGCCCCAGGGCCACGCCGGCGATCAGATACAGCATGGTGGCGCTGGGCACGAAGTGCGACAGGTCGGCGCGGGCGCCCGCGGCGGTGGTGAAGACGACCAGCAGGATCACGTGCACGATCACCTGCACCGACTGCTGCAACGCGACCGCGGCGGTGGCACGCAGCGTGCTCAGCCCGCCCTTGACCAGAAATCGGGTGCTCAACGCCAGCCCGCCTACCCCGGCCGGGGTGGTGGTCGCGGCAAACGTGTTGGCCACCTGCATGATCGCCAGGTTGCGGAACCGGACCGAGCCGTTGGTGCAGGCCCACAGCGCACCCGCCGCACCGACATAGGTCAGCGAGGACACGATGAGCCCGACGAGTGCCCACGACCAGTTCGCGTTCCGCAGTTGGGAGAAGAACGTCGGGACCTGGCTGATGAACGGATAGGCGACGTAGACCAGCCCGACCAGCAGTACCAGCTGGATCAGCTGGCTGCGGGTCAGGCGGGTGATGGTCTTGGTCTGGATCTCCTGAGTGTTGGTCTGGTGCTTGACCTCTTCGCGGGCGGCGGCCATCACCGCACCGGCGTCGGGCACCGCCTTGCGGAGCCGAGCCGGGACCGCCGATTTGGTGAGGCGGCGTGAGGCGGCCAGCACCGCGGTGCGGCCGAAGTGCTCGATCGCGGCGGCCACAGCTTTGTCCGCGTCGTACAGCGACGACGTCGTCACCAGCAACTGGGCGATATCGGATTGCAGCTGGGCGTCGGTGGCGCCGTATTCGGCGTTGCCGAAGCCGCCGAACAGCACGGTGCCGTGCTCGACCGTCATCTCCTTGCTGCGCAGGTCGCCGTGGGAGATCTGTTGGTCGTGCAGCCGCCGCAACGACTCCCAGGCTTTGCCCACCGGGGTTTGAGTGGTGCAATCGGCCAGCGGGGTGCCGCGCGGCAGGGTGTGCGCATACAGCGTCCAGCCCCGGTCGAGGGAGGCCAGCGCGACGATGTCGGCGTTGGCGACCCCGGTCTCGCCGACGGCGATCGCCATCAGTGCACGATGCTCGACGGCGCGATGCAGTGAGGCGTGCAGTGGTGCGGTCTCGGTGGTGCGCAGCCGGAACTTGCGCCACAGTTGGCGCACCGCGCCGCCGCTGCGTTGGTTGGGGCCGTACAACTCGATGAGCACCGGGTGCTTGCCGACGGTGGACAGCACCAGCGGGCCGCGGCCGGCCGGGCGGACGACCGTCAGTTCGGTGACGGTGCAGCCGCGCCGGGCCAGGCTTCGCACGGCGCCGTCCAGCGGGACCTCGAGTGCGGGCGTGCCGACGATCAGGATCACCAGTGCCCCGACGAACCAGCCGACGGCCAGACCGAGCAGTGAGCGGGCCGGCACGATGGCGCTGACCACCAGGTGGATCGGCACGAACGCCAGCAGCAGCGCCCACCACCAGCGCCGCCAGCGCGCCGGCAGCCACGGGCCGGAGACGGTGAGCATCGCCGCGAGCATGGCGATCCACCGCGGGTCGTCGAGGAACTGGGCCAGCGTGGTGGCCAGCCGCTCGGACAGGTCGAAGTGCCAGCTCGGTGCGGCCAGCCCGGTGCTGCGAATGGACAGCGACGCCACCGCGAGCAGCCCGGAGATCGCGTAGGCCGCCAGCAGTTTCCATCGCCGCGAGACGACCAGGCCGATCAGGATGGCGAACGGCAACACCACGATGGCGATGCCGTAGGCCAGGTAGACCTGGTTGGCGTGGGTGGGGGAGAGCACTCCGATGATCTGAGACACCGAGCGCTCCAGCGTCACCCATTCGTAGCGGGTGACCAGGGAGCTGGTGATGACTGTCGCGAGGAACAACGTCGCCAGCACCAGACGCACAATGTCGTTGGTGCGTCGCGTCAGCGGCTGCAGCAGGTTGCCGGTGACGGCGACGTCGCGCCCATCAACTCGCATGATCACTTTCGGTCCGTCTGGTACCGCAGACTGCGGCTCGCCACAACTTAACCGGTGAGCTGGGGTGGAAGGCCAATTTATCTTCTGCGTTGCCGCGTCGTTATCCGGGCTGAGTCCCGTGTGTCACACCCGTCACCGCTTCGGAGTAGTGGCGGCCGTTGCTGTTGTGGCGCCGAGGTGGCGAGCGCCGCGGCCGGTGCCATCGACCCGAGCGGCGCGCCGGGTCACAGCGGGTAGCTGACCCCGGTCATCTTCTCCGACTCCTCCCACAACCGCCGCCACAGCTGCCGATCCTGCGACAGCTTGGTCGACGGGCACGGGCCGACCGGGCCGCGCGCCTGGCTCAGCTTGGTCGGCCCCCAGTAGGTGTCCGGGTCGGCGTCGGGGGCGGTGGCAGCGAACACGATCGACTCGGCGGCCCGCTCGGGCGCCTGGCCGATGACCGCCATGCCGTACTTGGAGACCAGTCCCGGCAGTGTCTTGTCGTTGTCGAACAACTCGGTGGCCGACACCCCGGGGTGCACCGCGTAGGAGCGCAGCGGCGAGCCGGCGGCGCGCAGCCGGCGCTGCAGCTCCCGGGCGAACATCAGGTTGGCCAGCTTGGACTGCGCATAGGCCAGGTTGCGCTGGTAGAACCGGTTTTCGTAGTTGAGATCGTCGATCCAGAACTTCGGGGTCTGCTTGTGGGCGATGCTCGACACCGTCACCACCCGGTCGCCGATGCGGTCGAGCAGCAGGCCGGTCAGCGCGAAGTGGCCGAGGTGATTGACGCCGAACTGCATCTCGAACCCGTCGACGGTCCGTTTCCTCGGGATGTTCATCACCCCGGCGTTGTTGACCAGCACGTCGAAGCCGCCCTGCTGCGCGGCGAAGTCGCGCACCGAGGCCTGACTGCCCAGATCCAGCGCCGCCACCGTCACGTCGCCCTCGATGCCGTCGGCGATCTGCTGGGCCTTGGCGGTGTTGCGGCAGGCCATCACCACGGTGGCGCCGTGGGCGGCCAGGGTGCGGGTGACGACCTCACCCAAGCCGCCATTGGCGCCGGTCACGACGAACGTGCGGCCGCGTTGATCCGGGGTGTCAGCGAGTGTGAAAGCCATGGCCGTCACGGTACGCGCGACGGTCAGGTGCTGCCTTCGGTGGTCAGCACCGCACCCCGGTGGGTGATCACCTGGGTCTGCCCGGCGGCCGCCCCGACGCCGGCGACCTCCAGGTACCCGCACCGCAGCATCACCCGGATGCCGCCGGGCAGCCCGGGGATCGCACAGTGCAGCGCGGCGCCGGGCGCTTCGTGCAGCACCGCGACCGGGGGATAGCGCAGCGTCCGCCGCAGGTCGTGGTCGCTGTAGCCGTCCAGCAGTCCCGCGGTGCGGATGGTGCCGTCGATCGCCCACTCCAGGTTGGCGTCGAGGGTGCGGATGCGTTCGGCGGTCAGCGGCGACGGTGGCGGGGCGAGCAGGGCGAGCAGCGCCGCTGAACCGCCGGCATCCTCGGCCGCATCACGCGCCGTCCAGCCGCGGGCGTCGCGCAGGCAGCGCAGCGCACCGCGTTCCAGCAGTGCGGCAACGACTTCGGTCGGTGCGCCGTGCCGGGCGGCCTGGTGCAGCGGGGTGAGCCAGTCCGCGGCGCCGGGCCGCCACTGGTTGACGCTGAGCGCGCGGGTGGCGTCCAGCAGATCGACGAGCGCCGGCCAGTCACCGGCTTGGGCCGCATCGGCCAGTCGGTGCCCGACGGTGATGGCTTCCTCCGGAAGCAGCGAGGGTTCCAACACGCCGGGCCAATCTAAAGGTGGTTCGTCCATGGCTCGAAGTTAGCGAGGGGGTCCGACAATAACTGTCGGTCGTTCGGCCGGGGAGGGTTGTCGGTGCCCGCCGATAACCTGACGTCAGCTGTTCTGGACGAAAGGGGGCGCGGTTATGGGCCTTACTGCTGCACAACGGGATCGGGCGTGCGGGGCGCTGCTGGCCACCGCCGCGGGCGACGCCCTGGGCGCCGGGTATGAGTTCGACGGCCCCCGCGGGCCGAGCGAGCCGGTCGACATGATCGGCGGTGGAATCGGGCCGTTTGCGCCCGGCGAGTGGACCGACGACACCTCGATGGCCATCGCCATCGCCGAGGTGGCCGCCACCGGCGCCGATCTGCGCTCCGATGCCGCACTGGACGCCGTCGTCGCCCGCTGGCTGCAGTGGTCGCACGGTGCCAAGGACGTCGGTGTGCAGACCCGCTCGGTGCTCTCGGCGGCAGCCCGGCGCGGAATCAGCGCGCAGACCGCGCGGCAGGAGTCCCGGGAACTGCACGAACGCACCGGTCGCAGCGCCGGCAACGGATCGCTGATGCGGACCGTGCCGGTGGCGCTGGCCTATCTTGACGACGAAGCCGGGCTGGTCGCGGCCGCCCGCTCCGTCAGCGAGCTCACCCACTACGACCCGGACGCCGGGGATGCCTGCGTGCTGTGGTGCGCCACGATCCGCCATGCGGTGCTGACGGGGGAACTCGACGCGCGCGTCGGGATGCAACACCTCGATCCGGCGCGCCGCCAGGTCTGGGCGCAGCGTCTCGACGAGGCGGAAACCGTCCAGCCCAGCGCGTTTTCGCGCAACAACGGCTGGGTGGTCGCCGCGCTGCAGGGCGCCTGGTCGGCCATCGCAGGCACCGCGGTTCCCGACGATGACCCGGCTGCCGAGGTGTTCCGCGCCGATCACCTGCGACTGTCGTTGGAGGCCGCGGTGCGCGGCGGTGGTGACACCGACACGGTCGCCGCGATCGCCGGCGGGGTGCTGGGCGCGCTGCACGGCGCCTCGGCGGTGCCGTCACACTGGCGGCTGCAGCTCAGCGGCTGGCCCGGGCTGCGGGCACGCGATCTGATCCAGCTGGTCGACAGGATCATCGCCCAGGGCGCTCCCGACGAATTCGATTATGGCTACGGCGGCTACCCCGAGGCCGGCCAGATCGTGGCACATCCGCGCGCCGAGAAGGGATGGATCGGGGAGGCGCAACGCCCGCGCGAGTATTACCCGGGCGAAGGGCGCAAGCATTACGGAATGTCCGGACGCCCGCTGCCGCCATCCCGTCGTGCGGTCGAAGAACGCCGCCCAGAGCCGACTCCCGAATTCCCCGAGGAGCATTCATGACTTGGGATGCGTCCCCACAACGGGGCATTCACCCCCACCTCGTACGATTCCTTCCCATGTACGCGCTGTTGTCGGCCGGCGGTCTCCCGCTCATGCCGTAGCCCCCGCCCCGCGGACCGACCGTGGGCTCGGCGGGGGCTGCCCCGCCCGAGGAGACCGTCGTGTCCCGTACCGATGCCCACAGCCCCTACCGGGTCCGCGTAGCCCGCCGTGAAGTCCGCGTTTGCGCAGTACATACCTGCGGCGGTCGCGACTGCGATCTGCCCGCGATCGACCCCGGCTGGTCGATCGGCCGTGTCGGCCGCTGCTACTGGGAGTTCGCCTACACCGGAACGAACGTGTGCAGCTGCTGGATGTGCCATTGGCATCACCGCCCGGAACGCCGCCGCGCCGCGGTGCGCACCGAGTTGCGTGCCGCTGCCCGCGAGTGGAACGCCGGGGAGCGGGAGGAGTGAGGGGCTAGGCGAGTCGGATCAGCTTCCTACAGATCTGTCGCACACCGGATAGCCGGCCGCCAGAACTTGTCGGTGGTCGCCGATAGATTCGGTCTACCAGCACTTCCCCACGGGGACTTGAGCTATCGGGAGGTCAGCAATGCCGCAGTCGGCAGTCACCCGCATCATCCTGCTCGGGGACAACGACACCGTTGCGCACCGGGCCGAGCTGGCGAGGGATGCAGCCAGACAGCACTGCTTCATCTTCGATGCGTTCGGGTTCGATGAGGGGGCGGCCTGCGGTACCGACGACCTGACCGAGGTCAACGTGGTGGTCGCCGCGCTGGGCCGCGCGATCGTCGGGCGGATGGACGTCTGGGTGCCGTTCCCGGGCCCGGACTTCATTCGGGAACAGCACCTGCGGCGGCTGAGCCTGGTGTTGCAGCGTCACGGCCTGAACCTGCGGTTGACCAGGGGGCTGCATCCTGCGCCGACCGACGGCGGCATGAACGAGATCGACTTCGCGCTGCGGCGCGAGGTTCAGGCCGTCGACAGCCTGGATCAGGCGGCGCTGGCCGTCGAGGGCGCCAAGAGCCTCGGGCAGGAGATCGAGATGGCGCTGGTCAAGGCTGGCGGCCGGCAGTCGGTGCGGCGCACGACCGACGGGGGCCGGGCGAACATGCATCCGGTGCCGCCGATGCTGCCGTCGCCCGCGGTGCCGTGGCCGGAGCGCAAGCGGCAGGTCAAGCGGTATGCGGGCTGGCTGGTGCAAGGCTGCGGGGTCACCCAGGCGGCCACCGCGCGGGTACTCAACTCCGCGGGACAGCGCACCCCGACCGGCCGGGAGTGGAAGTCGGGAACGGTGTCGAAGCTGCTCGCCGGCAAGTACGACGACGCGAGGCGGCCCGGGGACTTCAGACCAGATGCAGTAGCTGGGTGATTACCCGGGATACACGATCGGCAGGAAGATCAGGGCGTAGACCAATCCACTGATCAAGACGACCAGGCCGCACCCGCCGACCGCCAAGCCCATACCGCGCCGACGAGGCGAGTCGGTGCCCAGCAATGCCGCGCCGATCAGCAACGAGGCCACGGCCGTCAGTACGGCCGCGACCGCCACCAGGATGGGAACCCCGGTGTGGTCGACGACCGGAGTTTGTCCCAGCAGCCAACCGATACCGAACCAGACCGCCAAGACCGGCTGTACGACGACCGGTGATGATCGGGTGGCGATCCGCCAAACATCGCTGTCCTGCAACCGGATTCGATTGAACACCGTTTTGAGCATGCCTGAGCGCCTCTCAGTCCAGTAGCAGGTAGATCAAGCCGGCCGGAATGAGCGCGATCGCGATCGTCAACGGTGTCGCGAGGTAGCCCGCAAGGATTCCCCGGCCGGCTTGGCCGATCTCATCGGGCATCTGGCTCATGAACAGCCCCATCGGCACCACAACGGCCGAGGCGATTGCGAAGAAGAACAGGTTGGCGATCCACAACGGCAGCCACACCCAGGTGGCGGTCTCGACGATCAGGATGGTCGCCAGCGCGGCGGCCAAGCTGCGCGGGCCGTAGCGATCTGTCGGGGTCGGAGAGGTCATGGGTGGTTCTCCATTCGGTCGTCCCACAAGCTCACCGGCCTGCGGTTTCTTCGTGGCGTCATGCCCGGTGCAGTATCTGCGTGGCGATCAAGGTCGGAATGCCGATCAGCGCGATGGTCAACAGTGTCGCCAAGTAGCCGATGAGGATGCCGCGCCCGGCTTGCGCAATGCTGCCTCCCATCTGGGACATGAAAAGCCCCGCCGGCACCGCGAACGCCGATGCGATTCCGAAAAACAGCAGCTCAAACCAGAAGTAGGGAAACCACGCCCAGGTGATGGCCTCGAAGACCGCGACGGTGATCACGGCGGCGACCAAACTCGATGGTCCGTAGCGTGCCTCGTGTCGGGAGTCGTGCTGTGCCGTCATCACGCCGCTGCATCCGACGGCAGCATCAAGAACAGCGCGTAGGTGGTGGCACCGATCATCGCGGCCGACCCGGATCCGATGATGCTGAGGCCGAACGCACGACGACGCGCCGATCCGGAGACGGCCACCAACGCCCCGAACGCCATCGACAAGGCAGTCGCAATGGCCGCTGCGAGCAAGACAATCGGCCGAAAACCGAGGTGCGGACCCAGCAGCCGATCCGTCAGCAATGACGTGATGCCCACGAACAGCGCCAGTACCGGTTGGATGGCGACCGGCAGGAGCCAAGTGGCTCTGCGCCACACGTCCGTGTCGATATCACGGACGTGGGCCATTCGTGCGCTGGGCATTCACCAGCTCCTTTCGGTGATCAGGGCAGCGCTCCGCCGTTGATCGTTGATACCGACGGCGGCGCGTACACCGGCCCGAAATCGGTGGCTGCGTCGCCGAATGGGGCGAACGCGGAGCTGCCGACACCGATCTCGTGATGGGCCGGCAGATTCAATGCCGGGCCGAGGCTACGTCCCGACCGCGCCGGATCGATCAACACGGTGTGGGTGACGCCATCGGGCATATCCTGATAGATCTCCAGTGACGGATAGTTCGTCCGTGTCCCGTCGACATAGACACCGCCGTGCCCGGGGGTGAACACCAGATCCCCGTTGACGCTGGGGCGGTTATCGCGTAGCGGACCATGGGCGTCGGTGGCGAACGCGGGCACCAACGGGTTGCCGGCGTCGTACTTGATGCGTACCGAGCCGTCCGGCGCCTGCGAAATACTTCCCTGCGGGACACCGACTTTCACCCTCCCGGGACCACCGCTGTCGTTGAGCTCGACGGACGGATTCTGACGCATCACCACGATGCCGTTGTCGTAGTCGATGTAGGTGGTGACTTTGGTGTCCTCGGGATCGAAGTTCGGATTGGGGCCACGTTCATTGCCGAAGTCACGCTTCCACGGCGGAAGACTGGTGACATCGCGTTGCGGAATCCACTGCGATGCCCGCACCACACCCTGCCCGGGCACTGGATCGATCCTGGCCACGCGGATCTCGGAGTCCACCCCCTGGAACTTGGGGTCGTAGGTGTGGGCGTCCAATGCGGCCGCGGTCGTCCAGTCGGAGGCCGAGACCGGGTCGCGTCCGAAGACCTCCCGGAACGCATCGATCTGGTTGAGGCGACGTTCGTCGGCGTCGCCCGGAGCCTTCTTGACGGTGTGGTCGACGGCCTGCACACCCGGCCCACGCCGGCGACCCTCGGTGCGGTAGCTGCCGCCCAGTGACCGCACCGCTGCCGCGCGGGCGCGGCTGTCTGTCACGGTGTCGTCGATCACCCGATGGATGTCGCGGGTCTTGACGGACAAGAACTGTTGGAACTGGCGGGCGCCGGCGGGGGTATCCAGCGCCAGCGCTTGCTCATTGGCCAGCGCCTCGCGGATCTCTGCCTCGATGGCGTCAAGTCGTCGGCGGCCGCGCAGCGCCTCCTGTGCCGCACCGCGCAGCGTCGTGACGAACGCCCGGTCCAACTGCGTCGTCGTGCGCAGCCGACTGGCCAGCGCGGCCTCGCGATCACGCGCGGCATCGGCATGGGCACCGAGTTCCTCGGGCATAGCTAGCGACGCTAGTTCAACTGAGCCGATCGCGGTATTCACCCCGCGGCGCTCAGTCCTTGAAATACACCAGCTGATGGCTGCTGGTCAGCAGCACACCGTCGCGTGACCACAGGTGCGCGCTCTGGTCGAAGTAGCCGCGGGAGAAGCCGTTGGCGCGGGCGCTGCCCAGCACGAAATCGCCGCCGACGGCCTCGACCTGCGCTTGGTCGGCGTGGAAGTAGGTGGTCAGCGAGATGGTGCCGGCCGGGATAAAGCCGCCGCGACGCAGGAACACCCGCGGATAGAAGATGTCGGACACTGCGGCCAGCGCGGCGAAATCCAGCGGACGCTGCTCGGCGTCACGCACCCACAGCGTGGTGGTCGACGAGTCGCTGTGCACCCCCTCCTGGGGAACAGGACCTTCGGTGAAGCGCATGTCGTAGCGCTTGGCCCAGACGATGAACTCGATGAAGTCACTGCGCGGAAGATCTTCGGGCGCAGCGGTTTTCGGTGGTTGGGCTTCGAGATCCGCCCAGGTGTCGCGGTGGCGGCCGAACACCGCGGTGGCGGTGGTCTTGACCTCGTCGCCCTGACGCAGTTCCAGGATCCAGTGCTGGTTGCTGCGGTTGGTGCGCGCGGCCCGCAGCGCGATGTCGAAGGAGCCGTCGGCAATCGGTGCGGCGTAGTTGACCGTCAACGCCAGCGGGTCACCGATGCGGTCCGGATGGGATTCGACAGCCCGCAGCAGCACCGCCGCGGTGATCCCGCCGAACGGGCCGACCATATTGGCCCACTGCGGTTCGGTGGCGCCGCGGTACGTCGCGGCGTCGACGGCTTCCAGGTGTACGGCGCGGTCGAAGGGGTGCGGGTTCA
Source organism: Mycolicibacter senuensis (assembly GCF_002101885.1). GTDB lineage: Bacteria > Actinomycetota > Actinomycetes > Mycobacteriales > Mycobacteriaceae > Mycobacterium > Mycobacterium senuense. The sequence goes on along the minus strand of NZ_LQPS01000036.1, from coordinate 73,157 downwards.
CGGGGGTCCTTCGGGGGTGGGCGGAGCGATATCGGCCACGCTATCCCGAGCCTGCGGGGCCGCTCATCGCCCACGGCCGGGAACGCCTAACATGTGCATGCTAATGTATGTGTATGTCTCCCTTGGAGCATCGACTGCAGATCCTGCTCGACGACGAACGTCATCGCCGGCTGACCGCGGCGGCACGGGAACGTGGCGTCTCGGTGGCCAGCGTGGTGCGCGACGCCATCGATCGCGGCCTCGCAGGGCCCGTCGACCGCCGCAAATCCGCCGGTCAGCGGCTCCTCGACGCTCCTGACATGCCCGTTCCCGACCCCGCCGAACTCAAGCAGGAATTGGACGAACTGCGCGGACGCCGCGGATGATCGTGCTGGACACCACGGTGCTCGTCTATGCCAAGGGCGCCGACCACCGGTTCCGGGAGCCGTGCCGTGACTTGATCACGGCGGTTGCCGCCGACCGCATCGAAGCGACCACTACCCCCGAAGTGATCCAGGAGTTCGTCCATATTCGGGCCCGCCGACGGGGTCGCAACGATGCCGCAACGCTGGGGCGCAGCTACGCCGAGCTGCTCACACCGCTGCTGACGATCACTGCCGGCGACCTCGAGCGAGGCCTGACGATGTTCGAGACAACCCCGACCGTCGGTGCCTTCGATGCGGTGCTGGCTGCGGTCGCCAAATCTGCCGGGGCGGTCCTGGTCTCGGCGGACGCTGCGTTCAGCGACCTCCCCGACATCACCCACGTCGTGCCCGACACCGCGGGTGTCGCCGGCCTACTCGGCGACAAGTGATCTCGCTGCGCTGAGGCGCGCTGCTCAGCCCGGATTGGTCGCGGTGACCACCCAGGTGTGCCCGGGAAACTTCACCACCCCGTCGACGCGGTGTCGGCGTAGCTCGTCGCGCAGCTCGTCGACGAGTGCGGCCCAGCCGTCCTCGCCGAGTCGGTCCGCCAGTTCGGCGCGGGCCTGCTGCCCGGAGCGGTTGGACAGAATCATCGTCAGGCGTTCTTCGACGCCGTCGCTGCCGTCGATGCTGAAGTTGCACAGCCCGTCGAATGCCTGCACGCTGACGTCGCTCCAGCCGGCGTCGGCCAGAATGGCCCGGATCCGTTCGGCGTTGCCGAAGGCCAGCGGCCCCGGTTCGGTGGGATCGGCCGGTGCAGGCGGTGTTTCCAGCCGGGCGGCCAGTAGGTCGACTCCCAGCGAGAACATCGGATTGTCGCCTTCGCGCCAGCACACGAACGCCAGCCCGGCGCCCGGCGCCGCCGCGCGGCGGATGTTGGTGAATGCGGCCGTCGGGTCGTCGAAGAACATCACCCCGAACCGGGAGATGACCTGGTCGAACAATGCGCCGTCCGCCCGCAGATCCAGCGTCTGGGCGTCCCCGAGCACCACGGAGGCCGCCGGGACGCGCCGCCGCGCCGCGGCCACCATCGGCTCAGAAATGTCGACACCGACCGCCGTCGCCCCCAGTGCCGCCGCCCGTTGCAGCAACGTGCCTGAGCCGCAACCGATATCGAGCACCCGAGCGCCGGAGCGGAGGTCGGCGGCCTGTATGACCGCGTCGGCGAACGGCGCCAGCACCGCCTCGAAGATCGCCGCGTGATCGACCCAGTCCACACCTTGGGCCGCCCAGGACTGCTGCTGTTCCTCGTTCGCCATGATCCTCAGCGTAGGGTGCGGTGCGGTTCAGTCTGGCGGCGCAGATCGCAGGAGCGCCGTGTCAGTCCTGCTTCGGCCCCACCCAGACCTGCTGGGCGTTGACGAACTCGTGGATGCCGTGCCGGCCCAATTCGCGGCCATACCCGGAGCGTTTCACTCCACCGCTGGGCAGCCGGGGGTCGGTTTTGACGATGCCGTTGACGGAGACCTGGCCGGCCTCCAGCTCGCGGGCCATCGCCTCGCCGCGCTCCGTGGCGGTCCACACGCTGGCGGCCAGCCCGTAGCGGGTGTCGTTGGCGATCGCCAACGCCTCGGCAGCATCAGCGGCGGAGAGCACCGTGGCGACCGGACCGAACGTCTCCTCGGTGCACGCCGTCATCCCCGGTTGCACCCCGGTCAGCAGCGTCACCGGGTAGAAGAATCCCGGCCCGGCGGGCAGTTCCCCGCCCAGCACACACGTCGCCCCGGCCGCGACGGTCTCGGTGACCTGCCGGTGCAGGTTGTCCCGCAGGTCGGCCCGCGCGATCGGCCCCACCTGGACGGTCTCATCGCGCGGGTCGCCCATCTTGAGGGCGGCCAGCCGCGCCCGCAGCAGTCCGACGAACTCGTCGTGCACCGATGCCTCGACGATGATGCGTTTGGCGGCGATACAGGACTGGCCGGCGTTGATGATCCGAGACAATGCGATCACCTCGGCGGCGGCCGCCAGATCCGCGTCGGCCAGCACCAGGCACGGGTCCGAGCCGCCCAGCTCCAGCACCGCCGGTTTGATCTCGCTGGCGGCGACCGCGGCCACCGCCGCGCCCGCGCGATCCGAGCCGGTGAACGACACCGCCGTGATCCGCGGATCCCGGATCACCGACTCGACGTCGGCGGTGGCCGCCTCCAGCGTCTGGAACACCCCGTCGGGTGCGCCGGCGGCGGCAAACGCGGACGCGATCGCCGCCCCGCACCCGGGAACGTGCGGGTCGGGTTTCATGATCGCGGTGTTACCGGCCATGATCGCCGGCGCACAGAACCGAAACGCCAACCAGAACGGCGCATTCCACGGCAGCACACCCAGCACCGGCCCCAGCGGCAGGTACTGCACATAGCTGCGGGTGGCATCGGAGTCCACCGGTTCGGTGGCCAGATATTCGGCACCGAATTGTGCGTAGTGATCGGCGGCCCAGGCGGCCTTGTCCACCTCGCCGCGGGCCTCACCGATCGGCTTGCCCATCTCCTCGGTCATCAACAGGGCGAAATCCTCGCGGCGCCTTCGCAGTTCGGCGGCCACCGCGCCCAGCAGCTCGGCCCGCTCGTCGAACGAGGTGCGCCGCCAGGTGCCGAACGCCGACGCGGCCCTGGCCAGGGTCTCCTCGATCTGTGCGGGGGTCGCCGCGGGTACCTCGCGGATCACCGTGCCGGTGGTCGGGTCGGTGGCAATCAGGCTGGTGGTCAGGCTGACCGGGGTGCTCACGTGGCCTCCTTCGCGTTGTCCGTGGAGCTGGCATGGTCGGCGCCGTCGGCGCCCGGTGTCGCGCTGAGTACCGACAGCCGTGGGGAACTCGCCCCGCGGTCGTCGTGCACGGTGAAGTCCTCGTCGAGATCGAAGAACGATTCGCAGCCGTTCTCGGTGATGCGCAGCGTGTCGGAGATGCCGACGGTCTTGTCGCCGTCGACCCCCCACATCCACGGAATGATGTGGAACGTCATACCCGGTTCCAGGGCGGTGAAGTCCCCGGGGTTCAGGCTCAAGATGTAGCCCTCGTCCCACGACGGCGGGAATGCGATGCCGATCGAGTAGCCCGACCGGGTGATCAGCCGGGCGCCGATGCTGTTGTCGGAGATGACGCGCCGCACCAGGGAGTCGGCGTCGGAGACCGTCAGTCCCGGGCCCATCAGCGAACGCAGTTCGGCCAGCGCCAGTTTCATCCGCTCCTGCGCCTCGAACATCGACGGGCTCAGCTCCCCGTTGACCGCGGTGCGCATCAGTGCGGTGTGGTAGCGCCGGTAGCAGCCGCCGACCTCCAGGAACACGTGCTCGCCGGGCTCGATGGTGCGGCCCTCCCAGGTGGCGTGCCCGATCATCGACCGTGGCCCGGAGGCGACGTAGGGCATCACCGCGGGAAACTCCCCGCCGGCACGGAACATCGCGGCGCTGATCTCGGCGGCCACGTCGTTTTCGGTGTTGCCGGCCACCGCCGCGGCCAGCCCGGCGGAGATGCCGGCCTGCGCGGCGCGTGCGGCGCGGGTCATCACCTCGATCTCGGCGTCGGATTTGCGGGCCCGGCCGGCTTCCACGATGCCGAAGCAGTCCATCAGCGTGCCCTGCTGAAACGAGGTGTGGATCCGGTCCTGCTGGTAGGCGGGGAAGAAGTAGCTGTTGCGCTCATAGCCCACCCGCTTGTCGCCCAGCCCGCTCTGCTTGAGGCTGAGCACCAACTCCTGGATGGCGTCGCCGGTGTCCGGGTAGGGCCGGGTTTGTTCCACCCAGGTCCGGGCGATCACGTTGGACTCTTCCATCTCCCGGGTGATCATCACCGGCTCGTCGTCGAGCGGTACCACCAGCGCCTGGAAAAAGGAGTAGCCGGTGGTCTGGTAGTCGGTGAGGTACATCAGGTTTTCCGGGTCGGTGATGACCACGGCGTCGAGCTGGCGGCGGGCCATCCGCTCCCGCAACTCGAAGAGCCGCCGACGGTATTCGGCGGGCTCGAACGTCATGTCGTCGCGTTCCCTCATGATGCGGCCACCTTCACCGCACGGGCCAGCACGTCGAGGCCCTGCGCCAGGTCGTCGTCGGGGATGGTCAGTGGCGGAATTAGTTTCAGCACCCGGCCCCCGCTGCCGCACGGGCCGATCAACAGTCCGTTCTCGAAGCAGGCGGCCTGCACGTTCTTGGCCAGTTCGCCGTCGCCGATGTCCAAGCCCTGCAGCATGCCGCGGCCGCGCACTTCCCAGTTGCGGTCGGGGTGCTCGGCGGCGATGCCGGCCAGCGCGGCGCGCATCTGTTCACCCTTGTCGGCCACCGCACCCATCAGGGTGTCGTCGGTGAAGTAGTCCAAAGCGACGGTGCCGGCCACCATCGACAGGCCCTGCCCCCGGAAGGTGCCGGTATGGGCGCCGGGCCCCCAGTGCGCGTCGTGCTCGGGTTTGTTGAGGCAGACCGCGATCGGGATGCCGTAGCCGCCGAGGCCCTTGGCCAGACAGATCACGTCGGGGTCCACCCCCATGCCGTCGAAGCTGAAGTAGCTGCCGGTGCGTCCGACCCCGGCTTGGATGTCGTCGACGATGAACAGCGCGCCCACGGCGTGGGCGAGATCCTGCAGCTGACGCAACCAGTCAGCGCTGGCTACGTTGACGCCGCCTTCGGCCTGCACCACCTCGACCAGGAACGCCGCCGGCGGCGTCAGCCCACTGGAGCCATCGGCCAGCGCGGCCGCGTAGTCGGCCAGCGCGGTCTTGCCGCCGGGAGCGGTCTCATAGGGCAGCCGCACCACGTCGCGCAGCGGCACCCCCGCCCAGCGCCGGAAGGCGTCGTTGGCGGTGGCGGCCAGGGAGCCCAGCGTCATGCCGTGGAAGCCGTGGCTGAACGCCACCACCTCGCGCCGGCCGGTCGCCAGCCGCGCCAGCTTGAGTGCCGCCTCCACCGCGTTGGTGCCGGTGGGTCCGGTGAACTGCACACGGTGGTCCATGCCACGCGGAGCCAGGACGACGTCGTGGAAGCGGGTCAGAAACTCGCGCTTGGTGGTGGTGTACATGTCCAGGCTGTGGGCGATGCCGTCGGCCTGCAGGAACTCGATCAGGGCCTGCTTCATCCGCGGGTTGTTGTGCCCGAAGTTCAGCACGCCTGCGCCGGCGAAGAAGTCGAGGTAGTCCCGGCCGGTCTCGTCGGTGATCCGGGCATTGGACGCCGAAGCGAACACGGCGGGAAAAGCCCGGCTATACGACCGGACCTCCGACTCGTAGTTCTCGAATGCCGTGGTGTCCATGCGTCTCCTCCTTGCGGTGGTGTTCCTTACCCGAATCCTGATCCGGCCGGCACTTTCGCACCGGCGAGCTCGATCAACAGCCGACCGACCGGGTCGATCAGCGCGTCGTCGAAGTCGTAGCGGGGGTTGTGCAGCGGCGCGGCGTCGTCGCGTCCGCCGCCGATCAGCGCGAAGGCGCCCGGCACGCGCTGCAGGTAGTAGCTGAAATCCTCCGACGCCAGCACCGGCGCCGGCTGCTGGTGTTGCGCCCAGCCGGTGCCGAACACCGTGGCCAGTGCGGCGCGCAGTTCGCCGGCCGGCCCGGGGTGGTTCACGGTGGCGTCGTAGCGCGGGTAGGTGTGCACTTTCGCACTCACCTGATGGGCGGTGGCGGTGGCGGTGGCGATCTGCTCGATCGCGGCGAACACCGCATCGCGGGTAGCCAGGTCCGGCACCCGGATGCTGCCGCCCAGCGCGGCCACTTCCGGGGTGACGGTGGCCGCGGCGGCCGCCTCCAGGGAGGTCACCGCCAGCACGGCGGCCTGCTGCGGGGCCAGCCGGCGCGCCACCACCTGCTGCAGGGCCAGGGTGACCGCCGCTGCGGCCAGCACCGGGTCGCGGGTGGTTTCGGGCTGCGAGGCGTGCCCGCCGTGCCCGTGCAGCTCCACCCGGAAGGTGCCGTTGGCGGCCATCACCGCACCGTCGGGGCACAGCGCCGTGCCGGCCGGCAGTGTCGGCCAGTTGTGCCAGCCGAAGATCACCTCCACCGGGCGCGGCGCGCTCAGGCAGCCGTCGTCGATCATTCGGGCCGCCCCGTGCCCGCCTTCTTCGGCAGGCTGGAACAGCAGGGTGACCGGTCCGGGCAGGGTGTCCTCGTGGGTTTTGAGCCAGTGCGCGACGGCGATCAGGGTGGCGGTGTGCCCGTCGTGGCCGCAGGCGTGCATGACGCCGTCATACTGCGAGGCGTGCTCCAGGCCGGTCTCCTCGGTGATCGGCAGGGCGTCTAAGTCGGCGCGCAACGCCACATGCCGGCCCGGCGCGTTCGGTGCCAGCGTTGCCACGGTGCCGGTGTCCGCGCAAACCCGGTGCGCGATGCCTGCGTCGTCGAGGAGTTGGCGCACGGCGGCGGCGGTGGCGTGCTCCGCCCAGGCGGTCTCGGGGCGCCGGTGCAGGTCGCGGCGGAGCCGCTGGGCCTGCTCGACGGTCTCGGGCCACGACGTGCTCATCGACCTCCCTGGATTGCAGCGCCGCTCGGTCTGCCGACCAACCTACCGAAGGGCGGGCCGGGGCCGGGGCGGTTCAGCAGGGGTTCAGGTGTCTGAGGGGCGCCGGTTGTGACACCGCGGTTGTCACATCCGGCGCCACGGCATCGTCTAGGAAGGTGAGGGGGCCGATGAAGTGCTTGGAACGGGGTGAGTGAGATGACTGATGATCTGCCCTACATCGACGAACACACGGTGGACGTGGCTGCGCCACGACAGCTGGTGTGGTCTGGATTGCGGCGGTATGTGGAGTCGCTGCTGGACGGCGCGGAGCGCAATCCGCTTGTCGCACTGCTGGGCCCGCAACCGCGTGCCGGCTTCGCCGTGGCGGAAAGTGTAGAGCAGCAGCGGCTCAGCCTTACCGGGCGGCATCGCTTCTCGCGCTATCGGCTGGTCTTCGCGCTCAGCGATGCACCCGATGGCGGCACGCGCGTGCACGCCCTTTCCTATGCGGCGTTCCCGGGACTGCGCGGGCGGGTGTATCGCGGGCTGGTGATCGGGACACGACTGCATGTCGTCGCCACGAATTACATGCTGCACGGGATTCGCGCGGCGGCGCGGACGGTGCCCGGGGAGTCGCGTTGACCTGCGCAGAAGCCCGCATCGGTGATCTGCCCGTAGGCTTGACCAGTGGCATCCCCGCTGTTGACCGCCGACTTCGCCAGCGAATTCCCCGAGCTGGCGGTGCGCTTCCAGGCCGAGCCGCCGCCGCAGCCCCGGCTGTTGGTGCTCAACGAGGCGCTCGCCGACGGGCTGGGCCTGGACCCGGACTGGCTGCGCAGTCCCGACGGCATCGGCCTGCTGACCGGCACCACGGTTCCCGACGGCGCCACCCCGGTGGCGCAGGCCTATGCCGGACACCAGTTCGGCAACTACGTTCCGCTGCTCGGCGACGGCCGGGCACTGCTGCTCGGCGAACTCACCGACGCGCACGGCCATCCCCGGGATCTGGCGCTCAAAGGCTCCGGGCGCACCTCGTTCGCCCGCGGCGGTGACGGCCTGGCCGTGGTCGGCCCGATGCTGCGCGAGTACGTCATCAGCGAGGCCATGCACGCCCTGGGCATCCCCACCACCCGCTCGCTGTCGGTGGTGGCCACCGGCGCCGACGTGCAGCGCGAGGGGATGCTGCCCGGGGCGGTGCTTGCCAGGGTGGCGTCCAGTCACCTGCGGGTGGGCAGTTTTCAGCTGGTCGCCCAGCACGCCCGCGCCACCGAGGATCTGGGGTTGCTGCGCCGGCTGGCCGAGCACGCCATCACAAGGCATCACCCGCAGGCCGCCCAAGCCGAAAACCCTTACCTGGCACTGTTTGAGGCGGTGGTCGAGGCGCAGGCATCGCTGGTGGCGCAGTGGATGCTGGTCGGGTTCATCCACGGGGTGATGAACACCGACAACATGACTATCTCCGGGGAGACCATCGACTACGGGCCGTGCGCGTTCATGGACGCCTACGACCCGGCAACGGTGTTCAGCTCCATCGACTACGCCGGGCGCTACGCCTACGGCAATCAGCCGCTGGTGGCGCAGTGGAACCTGGCCCGATTCGCCGAAACGCTGCTGCCGCTGCTGGCCGCCACCGAGGAGCTGGCGGTGGCCACCGCGGTGGAGACCCTGGAAGGGTTCATGCCGCGCTATCACGGGCACTGGTCGGCGGGGATGCTGGCCAAATTCGGGCTGACCGGCAGCGTGGAGGCCGCCGCGCTGATCGATCAGGCACTGGCGCTGCTCAAAGACAACGGTATCGACTACACGTCATTCTTCAGGGCGTTGAGTGCCGTGGGCCGCGGTGACGCGCAAGGGGTGTTGGCCGACAGCATCTTTGGTGACTGGCTGGCGCGCTGGCGGTCGATGGGCCCCGACGTCGCCGCGATGGATCGGGTCAACCCGGTCTACATCCCGCGCAATCACCTGGTGGAGCAGGCGTTGACCGCGGCGATGCGCGGCGATCTCGCGCCGGTGCAGAAACTGCTCGAGGTGCTCGCTGAGCCGTACCGGGAGCGCGAGGGTTTGGACGAGTATGCGGCGCCGGCGCCGCCGGAGTTCGGGGAGTACCGGACGTTCTGCGGGACGTGAGCACTACGGTTCTCCGGTCACCAGGCTCAGCTCCCACGCCGTCAACCACGGCTTGATCAACTGCGCCACCGAATAGGCGTGGTCCCCGTCGCAGGTCGGCTCGGAGTAGTCGCCGTTGGACACCGCGGTGAAGATCCCGACCGCTTCGATCGCGCCGTCGGCCCGGATCTTGTACACCGGCCCGCCGGAGTCGCCGCAGCGGGCCGTGGCGGTGAACCGGACCTTGTTCTCCTCGCTGGCGGCCACCGGACCGCACACCGCACCGCCGCTGCGGATCCCGAAATGGCAGAGGGTGTCGCCGATTTCGACCCGCTCGGCCAGGCCCGCCACCGGCTGCCCGTCGACCTCGGAGGTCAGCGGGATCTTGCCGGGCTCCACTGCGATCAGCCCGATGTCGAAGTCGTTCCAGTCGTTGCCGTCGTAGATGGTCTCGCTGAACGTGCCGATGACCGGGTATTTGAAGAGCCCGCCGTGGCGGATGGCCACCGCCCCGGACCCGCCGGCCTTGTTGCAGTGCCCGGCCGACAGCAGCGCGGGCCGATCGTCCTTGGTGCGCACCAGAAATCCCGCCGTGCAGATGATGTTCTCGGAGCCATCGCCTGTAGTGACGTCGATACCGATCCCCGGGCCGATCGCCTTGGCCGCCGGGATCGGGCTCGGGTTGCGAATCGGATGGGCGCGGCTGGCCCAGATGGTGCCCACCGAGATCGCGGCGACGACGACCGCGATGATCAGCCGGGTGATCAGGGCGCTGAGGGGAAGTTTCCGGGAGGCAGCCATGTCAGGTGTGCTCCCGGGATGGTTGTGGCGGGGGAATGAGTCGACTGTACCGAGGGCTTGGCGGATCGCGGCGCGACCGCTCTTTCGGGAGGACAATGGCGGCCAAGGGGGACGCTCGGGAAGGACGAAACGATGAGCACCTCGATTCACACCCAGCACACCACCCGGATGTTCGCCCGGGTGATCGGCCCGTTTCTAGCCGTGCTCTGCCTGACCGCCGCGGTGCAAGGCCCGCAGCTGTGGACCCGCGTCTCCGAAGCCGCCGGCGATCCACTCTGGGCATGGGTTGCCGGGGCGTTCACCCTGCTCGCCGGTCTGGTGGTGATCGCGTTGCACCCGTACTGGCGTGGGGTGGCGGCGTTCAGCGTGTCCGCGCTGGGCTGGCTGACCGCGGTCAAAGGTGTGCTGCTGGTGGCGTTTCCGGTGACCGTCCTGTCGCTGCCGGCGGACTGGATGAGTGCGGTGAGCGTGTGGCGGGTCGTCTATGTCGCGTTCGCCGCGCTCGGGGTGTATCTGGCCTATGTCGGATGGGCACCGTCGGTACGGGGGTCGGAGCCTCGGGAACGCAGCGCGGAGCGGGATCTGCCGCGGGCGGCGTGAGGATCCCTACCAATTGCTCGGCGCGTAATCCTTGAGGAAGCACCCGAACAGATCCTCGCCGGCCTCCCCGCGCACGATCGGGTCATACACCCGGGCGGCGCCGTCGACCAGATCCAGCGGCGCGTGAAAACCCTCCTCGGCCAACCGCAGCTTGGTGGGGTGCGGGCGCTCGTCGGTGATCCAGCCGGTGTCCACCGCGGTCATCAGGATCCCGTCGGTCTCGAGCATCTCCGCGGCGCTGGTGCGGGTGAGCATGTTCAGCGCGGCCTTGGCCATGTTGGTGTGCGGATGCCCGGCGCCCTTGTAGCGGCGGCTGAATTGGCCCTCCATCGCCGACACGTTCACCACGTATTTACGGCGGGCTCTCGATGCCGCCATTGCCGGGCGCAGCCGGCTGACCAGGATGAACGGTGCGGTCTGGTTGCACAGTTGCACCTCGAGCAGCTCCAGGGCGTCGACCTCGTGCACGCGTTGGGTCCAGCTGTTGATCGCGGCGGTGTCGGGTAGCAGCCCGCCGGCGTCGATCGCGACACCGGCGGCGATGCGGGCCGGGGAGGCACTGCGGGCGGTCAGGGCCAGTTCGGTCAGCGCGTGCGGTGCCTGGTGTGCGACGAGGCTGCCGGCCAGCGCCGCCGGGTGCGCGTCGCTGACATGATCGAAGGTGATCACGTCGACCAGCTCGGCTGCCGGGGTGCGTTCGGCCTCGACCAGCGCGGCGTACGAGCCGGGAGCGCGGCGCACCGTCTGCGCGGCGTTATTGATCAGGATGTCCAGCGGGCCTTGGCCGGCCACCGTGTCGGCCAGTGCGACGACCTGGGCGGGGTCGCGCAGGTCGATGCCCACCACCTGTAGCCGGTGTAGCCAGTCGGCATGATCGGGCATCGCGGCGAAGCGGCGCACCGCGTCGTTGGGGAAGCGGGTGGTGATGGTGGTGTGCGCGCCGTCGCGCAACAGCCGCAGCGCGATGTACATGCCGATCTTGGCGCGCCCGCCGGTGAGCAGCGCGCGACGGCCGGTCAGGTCGGTGCGGGCCTCGCGTTTGGCCCGACTCATGGTGGCGCAGTCCGGGCAGAGCTGGTGATAGAAGGCATCCACCTGCGCGTAGTGGGTTTTGCAGATGTAGCAGGCCCGCGAGCGGATCAAGGTGCCCGCCGATGCGCCCTTCGTGGCCGATACCAGCGGGATGCCTTGGGTCTCGTCGTCGATGCGGCCCGGGGCGCCGGTGGCGGTGGCGGCAATGACGGCGTTGTCGGCGGCGGCCACCGCGTCCCGTTTGGCGGCCCGGCGCTGCTTCTTCAGTGCCTTGAACATGCGCCCGGTGGCGCGGCGAACCGCGATCGCATCGGGGTGCTCGGGCGGCAGCGCATCGACCTCGGCGAGCACCTGCAGGCAGGTGGCGAGTTTCTGCGGGTCAATGCCGGTCACGCCTGGTAAGGGTACGGGGCGTGATCGGCGATGCCGATCAGGTCCGCTGCGGCTCGGTTCGAGAGCGTTACCGGGTCGGTCTCGATCAGGTCCGTTGCGGCCCGGTTCGAGAGCGTTACCGGGTCGGTCGGGTGTCGGACGTGGGTGCGCCGGGATCGAGCTTGTCGGCGCGTTCGAATTCGGAGTCCAATTCGCTGCGTGCGGTAGCCGCATCACTGCGGTGTTGGTGCGCCTGGTGTTCCAGGCTCGCCGCTTGCGCTGCCAGCGCTTCGGATTCGGCTCGCATGGCGCGGCCCTTGGCCGCGATCTCCTCGGCGTGGGCTTCGCGCTGTCCCACCTCGTGAGCCTGCTCGGCAGCTTTGTCCCGGATCTCCCCGGCCTGGCTGCGACGCCGCTCGGTGCGCTTGTTGCGCCCGATGAAGGCCACAGCGATCAGGGCCAGGACGGCCAGGATCGCGACGACAACGATGAGAATGATGGTGCTGGTACTCATTGCGGTTTCCTTCGCGTTGCTGGTCTGCGGTCAGTAGTAATGACGTCGACCACCCACCGGGCTGCCCATCCGTCCGGCCAGCATCAGCACGAGGCCGACGACGAGAAGAATCGCCCCGATCACCACCATGAGGTGGGCGGAGGCGAAGGTCGGGACGAGAGCTGGCAAAACAAGACCGAGAATGATGAGGAGCACTCCGAGCGCAATCATGGCGGTCACCCGATTTCTGTGAAAGAGGGGCTAATTAAGTGTTGTTTCGCAGCATTCCCGGTTTCCGCTGCGCATAAACGCAGGTGACGAGCGGTCCGGGCTGGTGAAACACTTCGGCGGCTTGGCCAGCATTGTTGGTGTTCGCCGCGACACAGCGGTGTTCAACTCCGCACCGGTTGAGGAGTTGCTGCCCGCTGGAATTCTCGACACCGAATGGATTCCGGTGCTGGGTGATCGCGGTTGGGCGGTGATCACCAGCGACCGGCGGTTGCGAACCCGCCCTGCGGAGGCAGGGCTCGCAGTCACACACAAGCTCAAGGCGGTACACCTGCACGGACTGGGGGAGCACGCCGCCTGGGAGCAGCTGGTGCGGCTGGTGTCACGGTGGGACGCCATTGAGAGACAAGTCGAACGCCACCCTGATGGACCCTGGTGGCTGTCGTTGCGTGCCAATGGAGCTCGGGCGATGCGGTTCGAGCCGGGGGCAGTTGAACGAGTGTAGGTCGGGGCGCTGAACGAGTGCAGCGTCGGCCCCGTCGGCTACCCTGCCGGCCATGGACCCCGGAGTCTACGAATCCTTGCTCACCGAGCAGCTGCACGCCCAACTCGCTCACCGTGCCGACCTGCACCCCGACTTCGCCACCGTCGATGACGCCGAGCAGGCGCTGACCATCACCCGTCACCTGGCGCCGCTGATCGAGAGGTCGCTGCGTTCGGCGCGGACGGTCGAGGATCGTGCTGCCCTGACGCAGCGCATCCTCGAGGTGCTGCCGGAGGCCTTCAGCGACGGTGCCGCGCTACACCGTATTGACCCCGGCAAGATCACCCAGCTCGACGAGGTCCGCAAAGCCGCATCGGGCAGCCAACGCTTGACTCGCCCGGCCACCCCGTTCTCCGACGCCGCGTTGATGACTAACGGCCGGGGTGAGCCGACCTTGGCTGCCGAGCTGCGCGCTGAGCTGTCCAGTGCTGACCAGGTGGATCTTCTGTGCGCGTTCGTCAAATGGCAGGGCCTGCGGCTACTGGAGAAGGAGCTCACCGAGCTACGAGAGCGCAACATTCCGCTGCGCGTCATCACCACTACCTATCTCGGTGCTACCGACGCTCGCGCCCTGGACGCCCTGGTGAGCGAATTCGGCGCCGAGGTGCGGGTCAACTACGACACAACTATCACCCGTTTGCATGCCAAAGCGTGGCTGCTGCGGCGCAACACCGGCTTCCACACCGCCTACGTCGGCTCCAGCAACCTGTCGCACGCCGCGCTTGTCGATGGGCTCGAATGGAACGTGCGCCTCTCGGCGGTCGCCACCCCGCACCTGCTGGAGAAGTTCCGTGCCACCTTCGACTCGTACTGGGAGAACCGCGATTTCGAGCCCTATCGGCCCGACCAAGACGGCGAACGGCTCCGGCAGGCTCTCCAAACCGCGTCCGGGGAGCGCAAGCGTGATCCGCTGGCGGTCACCCTGTCCGGTCTGGAAGTGCGGCCCAAACCCTTTCAGGCTGAGATGCTCGAGCAACTCGACGCCGAACGGACGCTGCACGATCGGCACCGCAACCTGATCGTCGCTGCCACCGGCACCGGCAAGACCGTCATGGCCGCCCTGGACTACCGCCGGCTGGCCCGCGACATCCATGGCCGCGATCTCACCCTGCTGTTCGTCGCGCACCGCAAAGAGATCCTTGGTCAAGCGCAACGCATGTACCGCGAGGCCCTCACCGACGCCACCTTCGGTGAACTCCTCGTCGACGGCCAGCAGCCGACCAAGTGGCGGCACGTGTTCGCCAGTATCCAATCGCTGTCGGCGAATCGGCTGGCCGACATCGCACCCGAGCACTTCGACGTCGTCGTGGTCGACGAATTCCACCACGCCGAAGCCGCGTCGTATCGCCGACTGCTGAGCCATGTGCGGCCGATGGAGCTGCTCGGGCTCACCGCCACCCCGGAACGCGCCGACGGCGCTGACGTGCGCTCCTTCTTTGATGGCCGGATCGCTGCCGAGCTGCGGCTGTGGGAGGCCCTGGAGCAGAACTTGCTCTGCCCGTTTCATTACTTCGGCATTCACGACGGCACCGACCTGGAAGCCATCCAGTGGCGCCGCGGCGGCTACGAGCTGTCCGCGCTGAGCAGCGTCTATACCGGAAACGATGCCCGCACCCGCATCGTGCTGAAACAACTGCGCGACAAGGTCGGCGATGTCGCGGCCATGCGTGCGTTGGGATTCTGCGTCAGCGTCGACCATGCCCGCTACATGGCGCAGTGCTTTAACGACGCCGGTATCCCCGCTCGGGCGGTCTCGGCTGAGACGTCCGCCGATGAGCGCCGCGCCGCCCTGGCCGCGCTGCGCAACCGCGAGATCAACATCATCTTCGCCGTCGACCTGTTCAATGAGGGCCTGGACATCCCCGAGGTCGACACCATTTTGTTCTTACGTCCCACCGAAAGCGCCACCGTCTTCCTGCAGCAGCTGGGTCGCGGGTTGCGGTTGACCCACGGCAAAACCGTGCTGACTGCACTGGATTTCGTCGGGCACCAGCGGCGCGAGTTCCGCTTCGATCAGCGTTTTCGGGCGCTGACCGGTGCCGGCGGAAAGGCGCTGCAGCACCAGGTGGAGCAGGGCTTTCCGTTTTTGCCGTCGGGTAGCCAGATCGTGCTCGACCGCGTTGCCCAGAAACTGGTGCTGGACAACATCAAAGCGCAAGTGGCGCCCCGCTGGGCGGCGCTGATCTCCGAAGTTCGGGCCCACCCCGATCACCAGCTGGCCGGCTACCTCGACGCCTGCGGACGCGACCTTCCCGACATTGTGAAAAACAACCGGTCCTGGACGACGTTGTGTCGGGCAGCCGGCAAGATGGCCGGCGATCCCGGTCCTCGCGAAACCGATCTGGTTAAGCGCGTCCGCACCCTGGCACACGCCGATGACCGCCTGCGCTGGCGGGCCTATCGGGCCATCCTCGATGGCGCCGTCGACCTGAGTAGCCCCGCCGAGCGGCGGTTGGCCGCGATGCTGTTCTACTCACTATTCCCCAACGGCGGCGGATTTGCTGACATCGCAACCGGACTCGACGCGCTGGCCGGAGAAGCCGTCATCGACGAGATGCGCCAGGTCATTGATATCGCTTTTGATGCCGCGCGGCGTACTACCTATGACCTTGGTAGCTTGGTTCCGACGCTGGCTGAGGTTCCGCTGGAGGTGCACGCCACCTACTCGCGCGAGGAGATCCTCGCCGCACTGGACTACGCGGCCCAGGACCGTACGCCGAGCACCATGCGCGAAGGTGTCGTGTGGCGCCCGGAACTCAACACCGACGCGTTCCTGATCACCCTGAAGAAATCCGAGACCGACTACTCGCCGACCACCATGTACCGCGACTTCGCGCTCAGTGACCGGCTGTTTCACTGGGAGTCGCAATCCACCACCTCGGCAGCATCTCCAACCGGGCAGCGCTACATCCACCACCGCGAAAATGGCTCGCACATCTTGCTGTTCGTGCGCGCCGCCAAGACTAATACGCTGGGTGCGGCGCCCTATGTGTTCCTGGGGCCGGCGGACTACGCCTCGCACGAGGGGGAGAAGCCGATGGCGATCACCTGGCGTCTACACCGGCCAATGCCGGCGGAGGTGTTCCAGGCGTCGAGCGTTGCGGTGGCGTAGGTTGCTACCTGCCACCTAATTTTCGTATTACATTAACGGGTATGGCTGAGGATGCGATCAACGGCGTGCCCGTCACCGACGAAGCGATTCAAAGTTGCGCAGATGAGGCCGAGGTCGGCTACGACGTAGAGAAGCAGCGTAAACGGGGACGGCCAACCCTGGGAAACGGACCCGCTGTGGTGGTGCCGGTGCGAATGGACGCGGCGTTACTGGAGGCATTGACTGCTCGCGCTGAGCAAGAGAGCGTATCGCGCTCCGAGGCGATCCGGGCAGCGGTGCGCGCCTGGATTGAAGTTGCGTAAAGGCGCACAAATCGGCGCTCGCGCGCAGTATTTCGACCCCTTGTCCTGTGGGTGAACCACTTCGTGGCTGGCTGCATCGGCCGATGGTGGCGGTGGCCTTTCAAACGTCAAGGCGGCAGTTGTGCTGGACAGCCACCGGTCAGGCCGGGCTCGCCCCGCCTTGCACATCGATCACCTGCTGGATCAGCTCGGCGATGTGTTGCTGACCGGCGGCAGCCAGGTCGAATTTGGCCCGTATCTCGGCGAAGCCGGTGGTCACTTCGCTGAAGCCGCCGGTCATCTCCCGGCGCATATCGACCACGTCTTCGCGCAATGCGCTGAAGCTGGCATTCGTGGCCCGGCGGAAGTCCCGAAGCTCGTCGCCAAGCTCCCCGACGTCGCGATCAGTCCCACCGGCGAGCACCCGGGCCGCTCTCGCATCTTTGCTCGCTGGCCCGGACCCGGTCACGCAGCTCGCCCACCTGCGCTTCCAGTGCGGCGACTCGTGGCTCCAAACCCTCGTCTTGCATGCACGTAGCGTACGCCGGTGTTCCGGGCCGGCAAGTCACCCATCGGGACGTCGTTGCACTACCGTCGTCGGCGTGGCCAGCGACAATGCGGAGATTCGACGCATCGCCAGCGAGATGCTCGAGGGATTGTCCCTCGACGAGATCCGGACGCTTACCCAGCACCTGCTGACGACCAGCCCACGGACGGTCGAGGACCTGCGTGCCGCAGCCAAGCCGCCGTCGCGCCGCCGGCCGCGCCGCAAGCAACCGGTGACGCTGCGGGTCCGGGCCGACTTGGCCGAGACCAAGCCCCCGGTCTGGCGGCGGCTGGAACTGGCGTCGGATCTGATGCTCGACGACGTCCACCTGATCATCCAGACAGCGTTCGGCTGGACCGACTCGCATCTGCACCAGTTCGGCAGCGGACCGTCGTACCGCAGTCCCGGCACCGAGTATTATCTGTGCCCGTTCATGGTCGAGGACGGCGACGACGGGGTGTCGGAAGAGCAGGTGCGCCTCGATGAGCTACTGGTCGACGTCGGCGACAAACTGTTCTACGCCTACGATTTCGGCGACAACTGGCGCCACGTGATCCGGCTGGAAGCTGTCCTGGCCTATGATGCCTCCGCACCTCGGGCCGTCTGCACCGGCGGTCGCAGACCTGCGCCGGCGGAGGACTGCGGCGGTATCGGAGGTTACGAGCTGCTGGTGGCGGCTACCGATCCGAGCCACCCCGATCATGTCGCCGCCCGCGCCGAGTACGCCGAGGTCTTCGACGCCGACGTCGACCCGCGCGGCTGGGCGCCGACGCCCTTCGAGATCGAGCAGATCAACCGCGAACTGGCCCAGCAGCACCGACGATAGCCGGCAGGCGCCCACAAGTATCACCGCAGAATGTCGGTACCCCTGGCTACGGTGCACAACAGAACCTTTCCCGAGGCCGAAATCCAGTCAGGTGGCACCGCGTTGGCGTTTTGGGGAGGTAACTGTCCAGCTTGGAGCCGAGGCTCAGCTGCCACCACGTGCGGAAGAACTAGGCAACTTCGCGGACATGCAGGATCTCGCGCCGCCGTGGTGACCGGATTGCGTCGTCGCCGACGGTGACTACGGCAATCGTGCTGCCATCTGCGGCGGCAAACTCGACTTCGTAGCCGCCTGCTGCGTAGTGGCCGATGATGGCGCCGACGTCCCCAGCGAGAAGGGCTTCGGCGGGAAGGTCGCGAGTTAATACGACAACATCGTGTTCGGTATACATCGATCCACTCTTCAGCTTGGCTATGCCGTAACCAGTCGGGGAACGGCGTCGGGGCCATCGCTGATCCATACGGTACGCAATGCCACGGTTCGACCGCACGGTGTTTCCACGCGACCGTCGACGACGGATTTGAGACCATATGGCGTCCCATCGGATCACAAGGCGCCTACAGGGCAGGGACGCGAGTCGTTTCCGCACCGCCACTGAGCTGCGCCAAAAGTTCCGCCGGGTCAGGCCAGCCCGAGAGCAGCGCGAGCAGCGGGCCGCGCTGCTGCACCGAGATGGGTTCCAACCCGAAAAACCCCATACCGACGCCGACGGGCACCACCCGGGCGCAGACTAGCTGCCCGGGCTGCAGCGGGTAGCCGGCGCTGTACTCAGCGACCTCGTGGCGTTCGCCGGTGCGTGCGTCGCGCACGGCGACGCTGCCGCCACGCTGCACCCGCTCGATCTCGAATACCGAACGTGGCACCAGCCGCCACTGTTCGGCCAGCTCGCGTTCGTCCTCAGGCAGCAGCGTGCCGCGCACCGTCAGGAACTCGTCGAATCCGCCGCCTTCGAACAGCACGGTGTCGATCACCACCGGATCGGCCAGTGCCGCATTGAATGCCTCTACGTCGTCGACGATGACCGAGCGGCACCGTTCAAAGGCGGCCGCGTAGCGCAGCTCGGTCCAGTCGCCGAACAGCACGTGCGCAATGGCCTTGTGGTAGAGCCAGCCGACCCGGTCGCACAATGGCAGCCCGCCCAGATGACACTTCTTGTACTTGCGGCCTGATCCGCACCAGCACGGGGCGTTGCGGCCCAAGTCGTTTCGCTGCGTGGGGCGATGCAGCCGCAGTAGGTACACCAGCGGATGATCTGCCTTCGCTCGGGCGCGCCGCAGCAGCGCCAGCCCGGCCTCGGCGTCGCCGCGGTCGGAGGCGATGCCGGCCAAGTCGAGCAGTGGCAACGGCCAGGCGCCGTCCATCGCCTCGGCCTTCAGCAGGGCCCGTTCGAAGCCGGCGATATCGCCTTCGCGTTCGCACGCCACCGCGCGAAGCCACTGGCAGGCCACCCTCGCAGACGGCGGCACCCGCGGCGCCAACGCGTCAGCCAGCTCCCGCAGCCCGCCCGCGCTGAACCGGCCGTCCTGCACGGTCTCGGTCGCCAGCGACTCGGCGATCACCGGATCGGCCAGCGCAGCAGCGACGTCGTCCATGATGTCGCCGAAGTCGATCGCCGCAGGCGTGGCGGCGTCGTCGGCGGGATGTGACTTGCGTAGGTGGTGCACCGTAAGCAGCCCGTACAGTCGCAGCAGCGTGTTGAGCGTTACCGCGTCATCGTCGGAGAGCCGGTGACGTCGCGCGAGCCGCTCACATTGCCGTGCGAAAACCCAACGGGAGAAATCGAAATCCGGTGGTGCCAGCCGTTCGCCACGGCGGGACAGGCCACGCTCTGCGGCCAGTTCCGACAGCGGCGCTACCGGCTCGGTGAACAGTGCCGGATCGGCCAGGCACGCCGTCCAGACCAGTGCGTCGATGAGTTGCGGCTGGCCGTCGAGTAGTACGGCCAGCTGAGCGCCGGCCGCGCTCGGGGCAGCAGCAGTGACCCGTTCGACCACCAAGCCGGTATTGCCCAGGCGCAGGCCGACGAGGTCTCCATCGTCGACGCCGAGTGCCTCGAACGTGCCCACGGGCAGAGCGAGCACATCGCCGTTGTTGAGCATCTCCTCCGGAATGTCCAACTGGTCCAGCGCCTGTTCATCGCCGGAAAAAACGAGGTGCACTGCGGACCCGTCGGCCAGTCGCTGATATGGCTCGCAGTCGCAGAGTGCGGCGATCGGGGCGAGATCCGGTCCGACCGTGAGCACATCGAAGCTCACCTCGGGCTCGGTGACCCGCCGGGTGAACACCCGGTCAGCCAGTATGGCGGGTAGCCATACCCAGCGGTCATCAACCAATTGTCCTGCCGGGATGCCGATTTTGAGGCGCAGCCGCCGCAGCACATGGGCGGGATCGCCCACACCGGCGGCCCGCAGCCGCTCGGTGATGTCGTCGTCACCCAGCGGGCCGTGCTCGGTGAGGACCTTCGACAACACCCCGATGGGATCGAACGGCTCGGCCATGGCGGTCAGGCTAGGGGCGAGGCCGTTAACCCGCACTTCACTAGATCAGACGGTGTGGAGGAGTCGCTGTCACCGCCATCCCGCCGGGCCGCCGCCGCCCAGTGCGACCATGTAGCGATGACCGCAACGCTCGTCGCCAAGAATGTGGCCGGCGGCTTCGCCCACCGCACCCTGTTCGAGGGCCTGGATCTGACCGTGGCCCCGGGCGATGTCATCGGTGTGGTGGGCGCCAATGGCGCCGGCAAGAGCACCCTGCTGCGGATCCTGGCCGGTGATCTCGAGCCGTTGCACGGTGCGGTCAACCTCGCCCCGGCCGATGCGTTCGTCGGTTGGCTGCCGCAGGAGCACGAGCGGGTGCCGGGGGAGACCGTCGCGGCCTATATCGCGCGCCGCACCGGCTGCGCGCACGCCGCGCACGCCATGGATGCCGCGGCCGCAGCCCTGGCAGACCCGGATCAGGCTGTGGCGCACAGCGATCCGGCTGAGACCTACTCCACAGCATTGGATCACTGGCTGGCCACCGGTGCGGCCGACCTCGACGACCGGCTGCCGGCCGTACTGGCCGACCTGGGACTGGACACCCAAGCCGTGCGGCCCGAATCCACGCCGATGAGCGCCTTGTCGGGTGGGCAGGCAGCCCGGGTGGGCTTGGCGGCATTGCTGCTGTCGCGGTTCGACATCGTCCTGCTCGATGAGCCGACCAACGATCTCGACCTCGACGGGCTGGCCCGCCTGGAGCAGTTCGTCGGTGATCTTCGGGGCGGGGTGGTGCTGGTCAGCCACGACCGGGAATTCCTGTCCCGCAGCGTCACCCGGGTCCTGGAATTGGACCTGGCTCAGAACACCACCACCGTCTTCGGCGGCGGATACGACAGCTATCTCGACGAGCGTGAGGTCGCTCGCCGACACCGGCGCGAGCAGTATGAGGAGTTCGCCGAGAAGAAAGCGGACCTGGTGGCCCGCGCCCGCACGCAGCGCGAGTGGTCGAGCCAGGGCGTGCGCAACGCGATGCGCAAGGCGCCGGACAACGACAAGATCCGGCGCCGCGCGGCCACCGAGTCCAGTGAGAAGCAGGCGCAGAAGGTGCGTCAGATGGAGAGCCGGATCGCCCGTCTTGAGGAGGTCGTCGAACCCCGCAAGGAATGGACCCTGCAATTCAGCATCGGCGCCGCGCCCCGGTCCAGTTCGGTCGTCGCAACCCTCGACAATACTGTTGTGCGGCAGGGTGATTTCGTTCTCGGTCCGGTATCGCTGCAGGTCGACGCCGGCGAGCGGATCGGCATCATCGGCCCAAACGGGGCAGGAAAATCGACGTTGCTGCGCCTACTGCTGGGCCGTCAACAGCCCGACGCGGGCCGGGCAAGCCTGGGCGCCAACGTCGCGATCGGCGAGATCGACCAGGCGCGCGCCGATTTCACCGGCCGCGTCCGGCTGATCGATCGCTTCGAGCAGCGGGTGCCGTCCTGGCCGACCGCCGACGTGCGAACCCTGCTGGCCAAATTCGGGCTGGCCGCCGACCACGTGGAACGCGCAGTCGATGACCTCTCACCCGGGGAGCGCACCCGTGCCGGCCTGGCGTTGCTGCAGGCCCGCGGCACCAACGTGCTGGTCCTCGACGAACCGACGAACCATCTCGACCTGCCCGCCATCGAACAACTCGAGCAGGCCCTGGACAGCTATGACGGTGCGTTGCTGCTGGTCACCCACGACCGGCGGATGCTGCAGAACGTCCGGTTGGACCGGTCCTGGCTGGTCGAGAACGGGCGGGTCGCGGAGCTGTAGCAATGAGGGTGCGCCTCAATACCTCGACGCCTCATTCTCCGTCGCCCAACGCCTCTCGGCCTCCGACCCGCCCGGTGGCGGGATCAGCCCGTTGATCATCCACAGATCTTCGCTGGTCTCGTCGACGTGGAACTCCCAGTGCAGTCCGGGATGCCGGTCCAGAAACGGCGTCAGAATCTTCTTGATTCCCCCGGCGATCCGCTGCCGGGTCTCCTTGTCGCCGGCGCGCCGGGCGATGTGATCGATGACGATGCGCACCCCGACCGGAGTCGGCTCGCCCCCGACATACAGATCGTCGGGGGCCGTCTCCTGAAACAGCGCGACCACGTAGAAGCGCGGCAGCCCGACCCGCTGGTAGTGATCGGTGATGCGCGAGGCCAGCTCGTGCTTGTCGGCGGCACTGAAGATCCCGGGGGTGTGGTGAATCGTCCACAGCGGCATGGCGGTTCCGTTCTCAACAGGCGGGCGTTCAGACCGGCAGGGTGACGGACAGGTTTTCGACCGGACCCGACAGGGCGGCCTTGACGTCAACGCTGAGATCGTCGGCAAGAACCTCCAGAGCCCCGTCCTCCACGCCGTCGACGATCCGCCGGGCCACCTCGGCCGAGCTCATCTTGTCGGCGGCGATCTCCGAGACCATGTCGGTGTCGATGAACCCGGCGTGCACGCCGACCACCTGGGTGTGCTGCGCCGCCAGCTCGGAACGCAGCGAGTTGGTCGCCGACCAGATGGCGGCCTTGGACGCGCCGTAAGCCCCCGCGCCACCCAGCCACGACAGCACCGAATGCATGTTGACCAACGCCCCGCCGCCCTTGGCCGCCAGGATCGGAGCGAAGGCGCGGGCGACGCGCAGCGGCCCGAACACATTGATGTCGAACGTGTCGGTCAGGTCGTCGAACCCGCCGCCCAGCAGGGAGCCGGGGTGCAGGATGCCGGCGTTGTTGAACACGATCTCGGCGTCCCCGGCGGCGCGCGCGAGAGCGCCCACCGATTCGGCCGAGCGCACATCGAGGGCGTGCGGCACCACCTGGGGCCGGTCATCGGTGAATGCCGATCGGCCGGTCGAGTACACCTTGGCCGCCCCGCGGGCCAGCACCTCGTCGACCAGTGCCGCGCCGAGCCCCCGGCGTCCGCCGGTGACGACCACCACCTTGCCTTGTACTGCAACCATCTCAACACCCTCTCAGGCTAGATAACGAATACGTTAGGCAGATGGAACCACGAATTGCTGGATAACGCAAGCGTTAGTCACGTAGGATGTCGGCATGGAGTTCGAACCCCGCCTGCGCGACCGCACCCGGTGGTCGATCGGTGACCGCTGCTCGATGACGAAGCTGCTCAACGTGCTGAGCACCAAGACGGCGTTTTTGGCGCTGCGCGAATGCTTCTACGGCACCACCCGCTTCGAGGATTTCACCGAGCGGATCGGGGCGTCTGCGCCGGCCGTGTCCCGGGCGCTCAAGCAGCTCGAAGCCGCCCGGATCATCACCCGGGTGCCGTATCAGGAGTCCGGCAAACGCGCCCACGACGAGTACCGGCTGACCCCGGCCGGGGAGGATCTGCTCCCGGTCCTGGTGGCGTTGGTGCAATGGGGCGACAAGTACCTGCAGGACAGTGGCCCGCCGCTGGAACTCGTCGCCGCCGGCACCCAGCGCCGCATCGGGGTGCGCGTCACCGACGACCTGGACGCGCCGTCGATCGAACCCGAAGACATCCAGATCCGGCGGCCCGTCAAGCGCCGCTCACCCTGAGCTGTCGGACCCCGCTCGTAGCGTGCAGGCCATGAACGCGTTGACCGCGAGGGCCCGCACGGCACTGCGTTCCGGCGCCGGTCCCGTCGTAGCCCTGCTGTTCGTCGCCGCACTGTGCGGGTCGGCCGGGCTGTGCATCGCCGTCGTAGTCCTGGCCGCGCTCGGGTTCGCCGGCTACCTGCTGGCGCCGTGGCTCCTCGAGCAACGGGCCGTGGCCGTGCGCGGCCACGAGCAGCTGCGTCGACGCGCCGACCAGCAGCACCGCTGGGCGCTGCGCGGCGACAACCGGGGCCTCTACGGCACCGACGGCGCCGCGCTGATGCGCCGCATCGCCGCCGACGCGACCCCGGACGACGAGCCTGCCGACGGCAGCGACGAAGAGCCGCAGATCGCCGCGGTCGCCTACACCCCCGAAGGTCTGGACGCCCTGCTGGCCGAACGGCCCGCCTGCTGGCGCTACGCGGCCTTCGTCTCGGTGCTGGTGCAGCGCTACGCAGCCCTGCAATCACGGCTGCGCGATCAGCAGCTCGGCTACGCACCGACGCGAGGCGCACTCATCCGCACCCGATTTCAGCTGGGGCAGTATCTCTATGACCTGTTGGACGAGATGCTCGCGCTGATAAATCAGGTCGAGGAGTTGATGCTCAGCCCGGGGTTCACCCGGATGTTCGGCGAGCCCACCGACGAGACCACCGCCGACGCCGACGCCATTCTGCACGCGGCGCACCGGCTGATGGATCTGCACGAGCGGCTGTTGGGCCTGGCCGAGCGCTGTCGCGGCGTGAACGCGCCAGGCGAACACGCCGACGTCGTGCGTGATTGCGCCCGGGTGCTCGACGTTCCGCTGGAGGGCTACCGCAGGTTCATCGACGAATTCGTGGGGCGCGTCGGCGAACTGCCCGACGTGCTGCCGTATGCGCGCGGCACCATCCAGATGGACCCGGTGATGTTGGAGATGGAGGACAGCGACGAGCTGCTCGATGCGGCCGTCACGGGGCTCAGGAGCTTGGCGCCCGGTGGCCGTTAACGTCAGCCCGGCTCAAAACCCTTGCCCCTGAGTTGAACGATCGCATGGCCATCGTCGACCGGATCCGACACGAACCGCCGGCTCAGGAAACCCACCAGCTCCGCCGGGTCGGGATCGGCGTCGAGCAGGGCGAGCAGCTCGTCACGCTCGTCGGGCTCGATCGGGTCGACCCCGCCGAAGAACGTCAGGCCGTTGCCGGTCGGCAGCACCCGTGAGCAGATCAGCTGCCCCGGCGTCAGCGTCCGGCTGGCGTTCGGTGCGCTGACCTGCTGGGCATCGCCGGTGCGCACGTCGCGCACGCTGACGTCGTGACCGGGCCGCACCCCCTCGACCTCGAACACCGCCCGCGGCACACCCAGCCACTGCTGAGCCAGCTGCCGCTCGTCGTCGGGCAGCAGCGCCCCGCGCACCTCCAGGAATTCGGCGAACGCCCCGCCCTCGAACAGCAGGGTGTCGATGGCCAGCGGATCGGCCCGCGCCGCGGCCAGCGGATCCTCAAGCTCCTCCTCAAAATGTTGGATGCGTTCGTAGCCGGCCAGCACCAGTAGTTCCTGCCAAGCGCCACCGAGCAGCTGCTGGCCGGCCTTGGCATACAGCCAGCCCAGCCGGTCGACCAGCGAGAGCTGCTCATTGCCGAGGTGGCACTTCTTGTACTTGCGGCCCGAGCCGCACCAGCACGGCTCGTTGCGGCCGACGTCGTTACGCGGCTGAGCCCGATGCTGTTCCAGCAGACGCACCAGCTCATGATCGGCGCCCACACCGGCGCGACGCAGCAGCCCCAACCCGGCCTCGGCGTCACCGCGGTCCGAGGCGATCCGGGCCAGCGTCAACAGCGGCAGCGGCCAGTCCGGGTCCAACGATTCAGCGGCCAACAGCTCACGCTCGCAGCCTTCGGTATCGCCGAGCCCCTCGCAGGCCATCGCCTGCAACCAGTGCGTCGCCACCTTTGCTGAGCGCGGCACTTTCGACTCCAGGGTCTCGGCGAACATCCCGAGCGCGGCCGCACCCCGCCGCCCGCTGCGGGCCGCCTCCTCCATGAAGGCTTGCGCCAGTAACGGATCCACCAGTGCCGCACCCAATTCGCCGAGCAGATCCGCGGATTCTCCATCCTCGGGATCCGGGTCGGCCGGACCGTCGGCCGCATCGACGCCGTCGTCCTCTTCGGTGTCGTCCCCTTCGGCCGCGGCGGCGATGTCGAGCAGCCGCGCCATCTGATCATGCATCGCGACCAGCGCGGTTAGCACGAACGTCTGGTCGGCGTCCAGGCCGTAGCGGTCGGCCAGCAGCGCGGATTTGCGCTCGAAGTCCCACCTCTCGAAGTCGAACCCGGCGGGTGCCAGCCAGTCGTCGTGGCTCGCCAGGCCGTGGGCATCGATGGCCTCGCTCAGCGGGGCCAGCGGTGTGGTGAACAGCGTCGGATCGTCGGCGCAGGCCGCCCACACCACGGCGGCAAGGCGTGACGGTTCCTCGGTGTCGAGCAGCGCGGCCAGCCGAGCGCCGACGGTGGTGTCGGTGGTGGCGTCGACGGGTTCGAGGGCCAGCCCATCGTCGGTGCAGCGCAACCCGACAAGATCCCCGGCGGAGAGCCCCAGCGCCGTCAGAGTGCCCGGATTGAGCAGCAGCACGCCGGACTCATCGACCAGCTCGAAGGGAATGCCGCGCTGCTCCAGCAGCAAGTCATCGAAACCCGGCAGCACGATCGTCACCGGCGCGCCGTCGGCGAACTCGCGGTAGCCGTCGTGATTGCACAGTTCGAGGATCGGATCCAGGTCCGGGGTGATCGCGAGCAGGTCGTGGATGATCTCCTGCTCGGTCAGCCGGTGGGTGACGACCCGGCCGGCCAGCAGCGCCGGCAACCACACCCACCGCTCATCGGGCAATTCCGCAGCCGGGCA
Source organism: Mycolicibacter senuensis (assembly GCF_002101885.1). GTDB lineage: Bacteria > Actinomycetota > Actinomycetes > Mycobacteriales > Mycobacteriaceae > Mycobacterium > Mycobacterium senuense. Next base: position 46,444 of record NZ_LQPS01000036.1, on the reverse strand, counting down.
ACTGTATTCGTCGAGGTAATCCTCGATGACGTGGTCCGCATCGCGTATCCCGGCCTCGTCCAGCCGCTCGGCGATATCCTCGGCGTCCAGCGGGCCGTGCTCGGTCAGGATCGCCGCGAGGGTCGCCACCGCGTCGGGGGAATCGGTCACGGTAGACACCTTATGGTCGGCGGCCGCCGCGTGCAGCACCGTCAGTCCGCGGCGTTGTCGCCCGGTGTGTCGATGACGGTTTGAATCAGCTCAACGATGCGCTGCTGTCCGGCCGCGGTCATGTCGAACTTGGCGCGCATCTCGGCGAAGCCGATGCCGACCTGCGCGAACTGCTCATCGACCTGCGCGAACTGCTCATCGACCCGCCGGAAACCGTCGTTCATATCCTGGCGCAGGTCGGTGATGTCCTGGCGCATGTCGACCATGTCTGCGCGTAACGCATTGAAGCCGGCCACCGTCGCTCGGCGGAACCCCCGCATCTCGCTGACATCGCGGTCGACGGCCCCGGCGAGCTCCCGAACAGTGGCCACCTCGACCTTGTTGGCCCGCACCTCGCCGCGCAACTCGCCCACCTGTCTTTCCAGCGCGCTCACGCGTGGCTCAAGGTTCTCCGGCGACATGCCGGCAGCGTACGCCGCAGTCGCGGCTTGCGACGTCGGTCCATCCACAGCTCCCGGCCAGAGCGGCAGACACCGTCGACCTGTCAGTGGGTGCTGAGACACTTGAACTGCAAGGAGATAGGGGGCACTGAATGGCTGAATCCGCGGTGCAGGGCTACGACATCATCGGCGACGTCCACGGCTGCGCCGACAAGCTGGAGGCGCTGCTGACCAAGCTCGGCTACCAGATCAACGGTGGCGCAGGCGAGTATCGCCACCCGAAGCGGCAGGCGGTCTTCGTCGGCGATCTCATCGACCGCGGCCCGGATCAACTGCGGGTGCTGGAAGTGGTCAAGGACATGGTCGATGCGGGCAGCGCGAAGATCGTCATGGGCAACCACGAATTCAATGCGCTGGGCTACCACTGCGAGCACCCCGACGGCAGCGGAGAACACCTGCGGACGCACAGTGCGAAGCACATCGAGCAGCACGAGGCATTCCTGAAGCAGGTGACCGGCAAAGACCGCGAACGCTACCTGGCATGGTTCGCCACCATGCCGTTATGGCTGGATCTGGACGGCCTGCGTGTCGTGCACGCCTGCTGGGACAAGGAATCGATGGCGACGGTGGAAAAGCACTGTGAGTCCAGCGCACCCTTTGCCGATGTGGGTCATCTGGCGGCAGCACACGACAAGACGCACGAGCTCTACGACGCGATCGAGAACCTGCTCAAGGGCCCCGAGATCAGCCTGGTCGAGCACGGGGAGCCCCCGTATCGCGACGTCGGTGGCCACCTCCGGAAGCATGCCCGGATCCGCTGGTGGGACAGCGGCGCGGTTACCCTGCGCGACATTGCCGTGATGAGTAGCAGTTTCACCACGGAGGACGGCGAGCCCTACCCCCCGCTGCCGGAGCTGCCGCTGCTGGCCGAGACCGGGGAGTTCGTCTACACCGGCAAGGTCCCGGTGTTCTACGGGCACTACTGGCGGCAGGGGTCACCCCAAGTCGGTGAGGACTTCACCGACCGCACCGCGTGCGTGGACTTCAGCGCCGGCAAGGGCGGGCCATTGATGGCCTACCAGTGGTCGAGGGGGGAGACCACGATCCGGCCCGACAACTACGTCCAGCTTGACTGACCCCGACAGCGCGCACACCGGCATCCGCTCCGCCGTCGGCGGCTAGCCCACGATCCCCTGAGCCTGCCTGACCAGCGCATATGCGCTGGCTTTTAGCGGCCCGAAATCGCACAGCCTTTTCGGGGCGTGGGATTGGGCTGGCATTTTCCTTAGAGGTATGATGTGGTGTAGACCACGTTGGTAAACGAGATGTGACGGACACCACAGGAGCTGCTGCCATGACCGCTTTCTTGAGCGCCTTGGGGATCACCGCGGCCACCGCAACCATCGGCGCCAGCATGATGGGCCAGACGACGGTGGCGTTGTGCGTCGGTTTGGTGTCGTCGGCGTTCTTCGCCGGCCGGTTCTGCTGATTCCCGCCGGGAGCCGACACTGCCACCGATAGACGTGGCAGTCTTCTCCGCGTGCCAATCTCCCTGCCCGAGCATCCGCGCTTCGCCAGCCCCTCCGAGCGCCACGTCTACCAGGCGCTGATCGAGCAGCTCCAAGACGGCGACGTGGTGGTGGCCGGGCAGCGCGTCACCGACCACCTCAAGGATCACGAGATCGACTTCGTCGTGGCGATCGAGGGCGCCGGCATCATCTGCATCGAGGTCAAGGGCGGCGACGTCTGGCACGACGGCTCCGGGTGGCGCCAGCTGCGCGGCGGCAAGGAATGCCGTATCCACCCGGTGCGCCAGGCGCGTGATGCCTGTTATGCGCTGCGCGACTACATCGAACACGACCCGCGCATGACGCAGGACCGGCTGCGTTGGGATCACATCGTCGCGTTGCCGCACACCGAGCTGCCGGCCGACTTCGAGCTCCCGGACTGCCCGCGCTGGAAGGTGATCGACCGAAACGACCTACCGGAGATCGTCTCTCGGCTGCGCCACGTGCTGATCCGCCAGGAGCTGGACCGGCCGCTGCTGACCGCCGAAGGCATCGAGCAGTTCCGCACCGCCCTGGGCGGGCGGGGACTGCCGCAGCGTGACGTCGTGGCGCGCGCACTGGCCAACGACAGTGCCGCCGACGCCCTCACCGAACAGCAGGCCGTTATCCTGGAGGCCATCCGGCTGCTCAACCGGGTGCAGGTGCGCGGCAGTGCCGGCAGCGGAAAAACCTACTTGGCCGTCGAACAGGCGCGCCGGCTCTCGGATCACGGGAAACGCGTTGCGCTGCTGTGCTATTCGCACGGGCTGGCCTCCTACCTCAAGCGGCTCACCGGGGCGTGGCAGCGCCGCCAACGCCCGGCCTACGTCGGCGAATTCCACTCGCTGGGCGTGGTGTGGGGCGCCCCGGACGGCCCGGCGGACCCGGCGGACGCGGTGACGTTCTGGGAGGAGCAGCTGCCGCAGCAGATGCTCGCGCTGGCGGAGACCCTCGACGACGGGCAACGGTTTGACGCGATCGTGGTCGACGAGGCGCAGGACTTCGCCGACGCCTGGTGGGATCCGCTGCTGGCGTCACTGCGCGACGACGAGGACGGCGGGCTGTTCGTGTTCAGCGACGAAGGCCAGCGGGTCTTCGACCGGCAGGGCACCCCGCCGGTGCCGCTGGTCTCGCTGGTGCTCGACCGCAACCTGCGCAACACCCGCCAGATCGCCGCGACGTTTCGGCCGCTGGTCGATCACCCGATCCGGTTCCTGGGCGCCGACGGACCCGAGGTGCGGTTCGTGCCGTGCCGCAAGGAGGCCGCCGTCGAGACCGGCGACGACGAAGTCGAGCAGCTGCTCGACGACGGCTGGCGTCCCGAGGACGTCGCACTGCTGACCACCGGCAGCCGCCATCCCGAGCAGGTCGCCCGCCAGGAGCAGGGCATCGAGGCCTACTGGGACAGCTTCTGGGACGCCGATCAGGTCTTCTACGGGCATGTCCGGGGCTTCAAGGGATTGGAGCGCCGCGCAGTCGTGCTCGTCGTCGATGCCAGCGGGCCGATCGAGCTGGCCCGCGAACGCCTCTACGTCGGGCTGTCCCGGGCCCGCGACCAGCTGGTGGTCTGCGGTGACCCGGATTTCATCGCCGAGGTGGGCGGGCCGGACCTGGCGCGCAAGCTGGGGATCGCTTAGCGGTCACGCCCACCAGGGCGGGAAAGCGCATTTCTCCACAGGCGGCGGACGGAGTGACTGGCTGGGCTGGAATGCCGGGCGCAGACTCGTCGCCAACCGAGAAATGGGGTGGCGACCATGGGAAACCGGGCGAACTTCGTCGTCGTCGAAAATTCCGACTGGCGAATGCATTACGCGCACTGTACGGGCTACCGCATGCTCGACGCATTCATCGGAGGCCCGGAACTTGCGTTGCACTACGCAACCTCCATGGAGCCCTGCCCGAAGACCCAGTGGGTTGACGCGCTTTGGGCCGATGGCGGCGCAGTGATCGACCGGGACCGGCGTCGGCTGCTGTTCTTCGGGGACGAGCTGATGACCGCCATCCCGGAGCGTCGCGCAATGCTTAAGGTGCTTGACGCACTCTGGCCTGGGTGGACGGTCAGCTACGCCTACGACGGGGTCGCCGAGATCGCCGATTACGTCGGTGGGCAGCCGCACGTCTACGAGTGGTCCAAGTGTCCGCCCGTCAAGCTGGCCCGAAACCGCAAGGCGCCGGCTCAGGTGGTGTCGGTCATCGATCCCACCGGGCGAGTTCGACTGTGGCCGTTGTGCTGGGCGGATAGCCAGGCCTGGAACGGACCCGCGCTACTGGACAAGCTGCCAGGGCCCGGTCTGGCCCGGCTGCAGTTGCAGACTCACCCCGCGGGCGGCGTCCACGTGGATGTCGGTCGAAAGACTATGGCGGAGTGGCACACCGCCGACACGATGGGCATCTGCCGGGAGCTACCGGACCTGTGGCCCGGCTGGCGCACTGAATCGTGGGCGGATCGTTTCGAAGAACAAGCACGCCGCTGCGGTCCGGCGCTGCGGCTACCCGAACTGGACTTGGGCGCCGCCGCTGCCAGTGCTCGGGCCTGGATCCGTAAGCGGGAACCCGACGCGCCCTACCGTGCGCCACACCCCACTCCGGCCGAGTGGCGCAGGTTCACCGCGGCATGCGATGCGCTGCGAGCTGATCGCGCCGACTCAGCGTGAATCGATGAAGGTGATATCAAGGCATGGCCGTTGCTATCATTTCCGGTGTGAAGCAGCTTCTTCTTCGGGTTCCCGAGGAACTGCACCGACGGCTGGTTGCTCGCGCGGCGCGCGAGGGCCGCAGCCTCAATGCGCTGATCTGAGCGGAATCTTTCAGAGCTGAATGACGGTGACTCCAGGCATCCCCGAGTAATCAGTGTCCTGGGTCACCACCGGAATGTCGTGTGTCAGAGCGGTTGCGGCAATCCAACTGTCGTTGAGCGGTACCCGCCGGCCGGCGGCGCGTAGCTGGGACACCAGTAATGCCCACGCTTCCGAGACTCGCTCGTCGATGCTTAGCGGCTCGAAGCGTTGTGCGATTTGGTAGGTGGATAGCCGCCGCGATGCGGCTTCGGGAGTGGAAGCTCGCAACACTCCGAGCCGGAGTTCCCCGAGCGTGATGGTCGAGACGCCCCATTCAAACGCGGCGAACTTGTCTGCGTCGATGCGCTGCGTTTCGATTCCGATGAATACTGACGTGTCCGCCAATGCCCGCTGAAGAACCATGCCTGCTCAGTCAGGCAGGTCGTCGGTGGTCTGCGTCAGTGTTTCGCGCAGTTCTTGACGCAAACCGGTGCTATCCGGGCCTAGTCGCACCAGTTCGTCAATCACTTCGGCGGCCGGCCGCCACTGGCGTCGCCGTGAAACCGGGCTGATCAGCGCCACCGGACGGTTGTCCTTGAGAACCTCGATCTCTTCACCGGCAGCCACCCGCCGCAGGATCTCCGCGGTGTGATTGCGGAGGTCGCGAGCGGGAATCGTAGCAGCCATGCTACGAGTGTAGCTGCCCATAACTCACCTCGTCCTCGGAACATACGTCCAGCACGAATGCGACCGCCGGGACCGCCAAGCCCAGCCCGAACAGCGCCAGCGAGCAGAGGAGGTATCGCATGCCTCCACCGTGGCACGGGGTACCGACAACTATCGTCGAGACGATGACCGTCGAACAGCGACTGGAAGCCCTCGAACAGATCGAGGCGATCAAAGCCCTCAAACACCGCTACTTCCGCGCCTGCGACGCCAAAGACCCCGCCACCTTCCGGTCCTGCTTCATCGCGCAGGGCGCCGACGTGCACTACGGCCCGCTGGGTGGCTTCGACGACGCCGATCAGATCGCTGAGGTGTTCACCCGCATCGCGCTGCACACCGTGGACGGCAAACCGGTGATCCTGGACATGCACCACGGCATGCACCCCGACATCGCCGTCACCGGCCCCGGCACGGCCACCGGGCACTGGACGCTGAAGTTCCGCCAGCTCAACCTGATCGACCGCACCGAACGACTGCTCACCGGCGAGTACGACGACGACTACGTCATCGAAGACGGGACCTGGAAGATGGCGCGCAGCCACTTCCGTCAACTCTGGTCGCTCACCCGCCCGCTCGGCGACGCCGTGGTGGAGGTCTGAGATGAGCGTACGGATCGCCCTGGTCACCGGCGCCAGCCGCAGCGTCGGCAAGGGCATCGCGCTGGCGCTGGGCTCGGCCGGCTGGACCGTCTACGTCACCGCCCGCGGCGAGGTCGGCGCCGGCGGCGCACTGGATGAGACCGCCGCCGGTGTCACCGACCGCGGTGGCCGCGGTATCGCGGTGCAGTGCGACCACCGCGACGACGCCCAGATCGCCGCACTGTTCGCCCGCATCGCCGACGAGCAGCACGGCCGGCTGGACCTGCTGGTCAACAACGTGTGGGCGGCGCCCAAAGGGTTCGCCGGGTTCACCGAGAAGTTCTGGCAGCGCCCGCTTTCGGACTGGGACACCCTGATCGGGGTCGGGTTGCGCGCCCACTACGTCGCCTCGGTGCACGCCGCGCAGCTCATGGTGGCGCGCGGCTCGGGCCTGATCGTCAACATCTCCTCGTTCGGCACCCGCGGCCACCTGCACTCGGTGCTCTACGGCATGTCCAAAGCCGGGCTGGACAAGATGGCCGCCGACATGGCCGTCGAACTGGCCGGCACCGGCGTGAGCGCGATATCGGTGTGGCCGGGCCTGGTGAAAAACGAAGTCATGCAAGGCTTCATCGACCGCGGCCTGGACAACTTCCAGGGCTTTCCGCTGGCCAACGCCGAAACCCCGGAGTTCATCGGCCGGGTGATCGCCGCGCTGGCCGCCGACCCCGACATCACCGCGCGCAGCGGGCACACCCTGATCACCGCCGAGACCGCCGTGGACTTTCGTGTCACCGACGTCGACGGCAACCAGCCCGACTCGCACCGGGAACTGTTCGGCGGCGGGCCGCTGTACTGACCGGCGGCAGCCGTGCCCGATTATTGATCTGCCCGGCACCGCCCATACACTTTCTGGCGCCATGACCGACAACGCCGTGCACTCCGAAGCGGGCCGCCGCAGAACCTTCGCCGTCATCAGCCACCCCGACGCCGGCAAATCCACCTTGACCGAGGCGCTGGTGCTGCACGCCAAGGCCATCACCGAAGCCGGCGCGGTCCACGGCAAATCCGGTCGGCGCGCCACCGTGTCGGACTGGATGGAGATGGAGAAAGCCCGCGGCATCTCCATCACGTCGACGGCACTGCAGTTCGGGTACCGCACCGCGCGGGGACAGGACTGCGTCATCAACCTGCTCGACACCCCCGGCCACGCCGACTTCTCCGAAGACACCTACCGGGTGCTGACCGCGGTCGACTCCGCGGTCATGCTCATCGACGCCGCGAAAGGCCTTGAGCCGCAGACCCTCAAACTGTTCCAGGTGTGCCGCCACCGCCGGATCCCGATCATCACCGTGATCAACAAATGGGACCGCCCCGGCCGGCACGCCCTGGAACTGATGGACGAGATCGCGACCCGGATCGGGCTGCGCCCCACCCCGTTGACCTGGCCGGTCGGCATCGCCGGAGACTTCCAGGGCGTGCTCGACCGCCGGTCCGGGAACTTCATCCGGTTCACCCGGACCGCCGGCGGCGCCACCGCAGCACCCGAGGAACACATCCCCGCCGACGAGGCGCACGGCGCGGCCGGCGCCGACTGGGACACCGCGGTCGAGGAATGCGAGTTGCTGAGCGCCGATGGTTCCGACTTCGACCGCGAGGCGTTCCTCGACTGCAAAGCATCACCGGTGTTGTTCACCTCGGCGGCGCTGAATTTCGGGGTGAATCAGCTGCTCGACGTACTCACCGAGCTGGCGCCGTCGCCCGGTGGAGCGCTCGACGTCGATGGCAACCGGCGCGCCACCGACGCACCGTTCAGCGCCTTCGTCTTCAAAGTGCAGGCCGGCATGGACTCCGCGCACCGCGATCGCATCGCCTTCGCGCGGGTGTACTCGGGGACCTTCGAACGCGGCGACGTCCTCACCCACGCCGCGACCGGCAAGCCGTTTGTGACCAAGTACGCCCAGTCGGTGTTCGGCCAGCAGCGTTCCACGCTGGACACCGCCTGGCCCGGCGACGTGATCGGGCTGGCCAACGCCGCCGCCCTACGCCCGGGCGACACGCTGTATTGCGATGTGCCTGTTCAGTACCCGCCGATACCGAGCTTCTCGCCCGAGCATTTCGCGGTGGCGCGCAACGCCGACCCCAGCAAGCACAAGCAGTTCCGTCGCGGCATCGAGCAGCTGGACCAGGAGGGCGTTGTGCAGGTGCTGCGCTCCGATCGCCGGGGCGACCAGGCGCCGGTGCTCGCCGCGGTGGGCCCGATGCAGTTCGAGGTGGCCGCCCACCGGATGGCCACCGAGATCGGTGCGCCGATCACGCTGGAGTCGCTGGCCTACCAGGTCGCGCGGATCGTGGAACCCGGCGACGTCGACTTCGTGAACAGGCAGTCGTTGACCGAGGTCATGACCCGTACCGACGGGGTGCACCTGGCGTTGTTCTCCAACAGCTGGCGACTGCAGGGATTCCAGCGCGACAACCCCGACATCCGGTTGCGGTCCTTGGTGGCCGCCGACGAGTAGCTCGCCGGGTTCTGGATCAGTTGCGCAGCCGCACCATCCGCGTCGTCGAACTCTCATCGAGCTCGACCAGGTCGGAGTAGGACCTCAGGAAATCACTGAATGACTTGTAGCCCAACTGTTTCTCGCTGAACGACGGATCCATCCGCTTCATCTGCGCCTTGACCGCCGAATTGTGCAACCACTCGACGTCGTCCTTCTCCAGGCCGATCTGCAGCGCGCGGGTGAGCAGCGCGGTGGCGGTGTCCACCGGATCCGGCGCCGGCGGTTCTTCGGGCTGCTGCTTGGACTGGCGGGGGCGCCGCTTCGGTTCGGCGCCGGCGTCGTCGGCGTCGGGCGGTGCGGGCTCGAACACCGGCACCCCGGGCAGTGCGTCGTAGCTGACGAAATCGTCACACGCCGCGGCCAGCGCCCGGCTGGTGGACCCGGCCACCCCGATGCCGACCACATAGCGGCCCAACCGTTTACAGCGCTGCGCCAGCGGGATGTAGTCGGAGTCTCCGGCCACGATCACCACATGGGTCAGATCGGGCAGCCGGAACATGTCCTCGACCGCATCGACGGCCAGCCGGATGTCCGCACCGTTCTTGCCGTAGGCCGCCGCCGGGAACAACTGCACCAGATCGACCGCGCGGGCCACCAACTGCTGGCGGTAGCCGGTGTTGACCTCGGCCGACCAGTCGGCGTAGGCGCGGGTGAGCACCAGGGTGCCGAACGACGACGCGAAGTCGATGATCGCCCCGACGTCGACGGTGGCCCGGGCGAGGCGATCCGGATGCTTGGCCAGGCCCTTGGCTTTGTCCTTCTGGAACGAGCTGCGCCCGTTGACCTGGTCGTAGCGGGAGATCACGATGTTGTCGAAGTCGAGGTAGACCGCGACCCTGGTGTCGCCGGATTCCGTCATGGTGACAGTGTGGCACCACCGGTCTCATCCGTAGCGGCTTGGCGGGCAACCATCCGTATGGTCCCGGGCCGCCGGCACCGTCAACGCGGCCGGTACCACCGCGGAATCAATTCCGGGTGCGGCAGCGGGTACTGGCCGTAGAACCCCTGCGGATCGCCGCGCAGCACCTGAGCGTTCTGGAGTTCGGCGCGGTGCCGGATCGCCTGCAGCCGGCCCAGTTCGGCAGCGCGGTGCTCGGCGTAGCTGCGCATCAACCGCCGCGTGACGAGCACCGCCACGGTGATCACGACTCCGGCCAGGATGACCCAGCGCAACCACCACAGCAGCGCGAGAACCAGGATGACGGCGAACACCGACCCGCCGCCCGGCGACCTGCTGCTCCTGCTCATAACCGACACGATAAAACCAGGGTGTGACAAAGCCGAACGTCAGCGGCCGGGGATGACGACCGGCAGACCGACGGCGCGGGCGACGTCGAGCAGACGCTGATCGTAGGCCACGAAAGCCGTCAACCTGGCACCGAACACCGCATGGGCGGTGGCGAGGTGGATGGCGTCCAGGGATCGCAGTGTCGGGTCGGGATGGGCCGCAGCGGCGGCTCGCACCGCGTCGTCGACTTCGTAGCGGGCGACGCGGGCTAGGACCGCGGGGACATCAGATAGCCGGGCAGGCTCCAGCCGTCGAATGGCGCGGGCGAGTTCGACCTCGACCACCGCCGACGACACCCACGGCGCGGACTCATGCGAGTCGAGCCAATCGGCCAGCGCATCGGACTCCGGCTCGCGGCGGATCAGCTTCACCAGGGCCGAGGTGTCCAGATAGAGCATCAGTAGCGCTCGTCGTCCCGCGACTCGCGCAGTACTTGACCCGCCTCGTGGTCAGTGCGTACGGGCCCCGAGGGTCGAGGCGCCGGCCCACGTACGGTCGCGGGGCGAAGCCGCCCGGACCGGATCATCTCCGTGAGCGGATCGTCGTGGGCGGGAACCAGGCGCGCGATCACCGTTCCCCGCTCGGTGATCTCGAGCTCTTCGCCGCTTTTGACACGCGCCAGCACACCGGCGGTGTTGTGGTTCAGTTCGCGGATCGGCACCTCGGCCATGAACAGATTGTACTACTGATTTGTATTACAATGTCTGGTCTCAGGCTTCGCGCAGCCGCAAGGCCAGACCCGACGCCCGCACCGCACGCCGATCCAGCGCGGCACGGATCTCCTGTTCGGAACCGATCACCCGCACCTGATGCTTGGCGCGGGTCACCGCGGTGTAGAACAGCTCGCGGGTCAGCAGCCGCGACTCCACCGGGGGCATCAGCACGGTCACCACATCAGCCTCGCTGCCCTGGCTCTTGTGGATGGTCATCGCGTACATGCTGTCGACGTCGGAGAGCCGGCCGGTCGCGAAATCCACCGGGCCCGACGCGGTGGCGATCACCGCGCGCAGCCCGTCGGCGCGTGCCACGACCACCCCGGTGTCGCCGTTGCGCACCCTCAGCCCGTAGTCGTTGGCGGTGACCAGCAGCGGCCGCCCGGCATACCAGTCCGCCCACACCGGATCCCCGGTCTGCTCGGACACCCAACGGCGCACCTGACGGTTCCAGTGGTTCGCGCCGTGTGGGCCGTCGCGGTGCGCGCACAGCAGCCGGTGCTCGTCGAGATTGCGCAACGCCTCCTCGGCGCCGCCGAGCAGCGCCGCCTGACGCACCCGCAACGCGTGCGGTACCGCGATCGCCGCCAGCTCGTCGGCCAACGCGGCCGGGCCGGCCACGTCGATCCATTCCCGATGCTCGTCACCGGAACGCAGCAGCGCGATGACGGTGTCGCCGTCACCGGCGCGGATCGCCGCGGCCAGCTCACCGATCGCCTTCTTGTAGCGGTGCGCGGTCGCCAGCGTCGCCACCCGGGTTCCCGGGCGGGCGGCCAAGCCTTCCACCAGGTCGGCCAGCACCGCACCGGCCTCCACCGACGCCAACTGGTCGGGGTCGCCCACCAGGATCACCCGGGCGGTCGGCCGTACCGCCTCCAACAGCCGGGCCATCATCGTCAGCGACACCATCGAGGTCTCGTCGACCACGATCACGTCATGCGGCAGCCGGTTGCCGCGATTGTGCTTGAACCGCGCCGAATTTCCCGGCCGCGAACCCAGCAGCGAGTGCAACGTGCTGGCCTGCAGCCCGGCCAGCCGGGCCTGGTCCACCGGCTCGAGTCCGGCCACCTCGCCGGCGACGGCCTCGGTGAGCCGGGCGGCGGCCTTGCCGGTCGGCGCGGCCAGCGCAATCCGCAAAGCCGGCCGCCCGGCCGCCTCGGCCTGCTCGGCCAGCAGTGCCAGCAACCGGGCCACCGTGGTGGTCTTGCCGGTACCCGGCCCGCCGGTGAGCACCGTGACCGCCTGCGTCAACGCGATCTCGGCGGCGGTGCGCTGCTCGTGGTAGCCGGTCGGGAACAGCCGCTCGAGCCCGGGCAGCTCGACCGGTCCGGCCTGCGGCGTGGACAGCGCCAGCAGGTCGGCGCAGACCTGCTCCTCCTCGCGCCAATAGCGATCCAGGTACAGCAGCCCGCCCGAACCGTTGTCGTAGAGCCGCAACACCTGCTTGGCGACCAGCGAACTGGCGCGCACCGCCGCCAGCCAGGCCGCCGGCTCCGGCCAACTCAGCTCCGGAGCCTCGGTGCCGTCGGCCACGGTGGCCAGCTCCACGCAGACCGAGCCGGTGCGCAACGCCCGCACCGCCAGCGCCACCGCCAGCGCCACCGTCTCGTCGGCTTCGGCGCCCAGCGCGCAGACCCGTTGGGCGGTATGCACATCCGCGGCCTCCAACAGTCCGGCCTCGTTGAACTCCCGCAACAAGCCGGTGGCGCCACGCGCCACCCGCCACGACAGCGGATCGAGCTCGGTGCTGTTCACGCCGCCACCCCCTGCTGCAGCAGATCCGACAGCGCCACCACCAGCGCCGCTGGCGGCCGCCAGCTGAACACCCCGGCCGGATACCCACCCAGAATCGGGGTGTCCGGCCCGCACATGCCGCGCACGAACAGATACAGCACCCCGCCCAGGTGCCGGTCCGGGTCGTAGCCGGGTTGGCGCCAGCGCAGAAACCGGTGCAACACTGCGGTGTACAGCAGCGCCTGCAGCGGGTAATCCGAGTGCAGCATGGCCTCGGCCATCCGGGGCGGGCTGTAGTCGGCGGCCGTCTCGCCGAGGTTGTTGGTCTTGTAGTCGACGACCAGATACCGCTGATCGGGCAACCGCAACACCACGTCCAGCGAACCGGACAGGTAACCCCGCAGTGACTGGCCGCCGAGCGCCTCGGACAGCAACCGGTCGGCGTAGACCGCGAACGGATCCTCGGGCGACAGGTGCTCACGCAACAGTGCGCCCACGTCGGCGACCCGCAGCCGCCGGTCGGCGCCGGGGGCGTCGCCGCCGGCCAGTGGAATCTCGAAGTCCAGCTCCCGCAACCGGTCCGGTAAGCCGATCTGCTGCAACGTCAACCCGCCGGCCAGTGGCCCCAGCGGGGTGTCGTGCATCGGCACCAGCGCGGCGGCCAGCGTCTCGGCGTCGACCCCGATCGGCCACCACGGTTCGTGCACCCGGACCTGCTCGGTCAGTTCGGCGGCCAGGTCCGCCGCGAACGGGTCGGCGGTCTCCAGCACTCCGTGCACCAGCGAACCGAACGTCTTGCCGCCGGGCAGATCCGCCATCGGCGAGCGCAACTCGGCGCCGTCGGCGGCGGCCTCCCGGGTGACGGTGACGTCGTCGGACTCGTCGTCGCGGGTATGGGCGTCGGGTTCGGAGTGCACGCCGCTCTCCGCCTGCTGTTGTGCGCCGCGGAGCAGCGCCGAATAGGAGGTGCGCCGCCAGCCGGTATCGATGTGGCGGTGGAAGTGGCGCACCGCCAGCTCGCCGGGCGCCTCGCGCCGAACCGGCGCCGTCGGCGGGCCGATCACCGACTCCTCCACCACCGGCCCGCCCCGGTCCTGCCACGCGGTGAACACCGCCCAGGCGTCGTCGTCGGAGATCCGCGACTCGCACCGGTCGGGCACCTCGGCCTGCCCTGGCGGCCGGCCACGTAACAGCCGCGACAGCCCGCCGTTGACCTCGTCGCCGGCCGGTGCCCACCAGGCGATCACCTGCGACTGGGCCCGGGTCAGTGCGACATAGCTGATCCGGATGTGGTCGAGTGCTTCCTCGCGCCGATGCAATTCCTTGACCGCGGCCATCCCGGGGCTCCGCGACCCGCCGATGTGCAGGCAGCGGACCTCGGCGCCGTCGGTGCCCGTCTCGTGATAGAGCAGGTTGCCCTTGTCGTCGATGTGACGGCGAAACATGAAGGGCAGGTACACGATCGGGAACTGCAGGCCTTTGGCGGCGAAAACGGTCATGATCTGCACGGCACCGGCGTCACTGTCCAGGCGCCGGTTGCGCTCCACCGCCCCGGTCCGGTCCTCACGCTGGCGGCGCAACCAGTCCCGCAGCGCCGGCAGGCCGAGCCGATCGGCGTGCGCTTCCTCGTGCAGCAGCTCACCGATATGGGCCAGATCCGTCAGGTGCCGCTCGCCGCCACGTTGACTCAGCACGCGCCGCCCCATCCCGGCGAGCTGTGCGGCCTCGAACACCGCCGCGACGCCGCGCAACCGGACATGGTCGGCCCACTCGCGCAGCGTCTGGGTGACCCGGTCGGTGAGCGTGTCACCGCCGCGGGCCAACGATTCCGCGGACTCGCCGAAGAACATCGTGCAGGCGGCCGCGCGCACCAGCCCGGTGCGGCCCGGCTGGTCGAGGGCCTCCAACAGGCACAGCCAGTCCTCGGCGGCGCGTGAGGCGAACACGTCGGCGTCACCGGTGTAGACCACCGGGATGCCCAGCCTGGTCAGCGCGTCCCGGCACAACGCCGCATCCTGGTGGCGTTCGACCAGGACCGCGATGTCGCCGGCGCGCACCGGCTCGCCGTCGTAGCGGGCGTCGGAGTTGAGCAGCGCGCCGACGTCGGCTGCCAGGTCAGCCGGAATATGTTGGCGCAGTGGGCCGATCAGCAGGCTGTCTAGACCGTCTTTGCCCAGCGTGGGCCGCTTGACGACCCGCAACCGGAACGGGGCGTTGTGCGGCGCCCCGCTGAGCCGATACCCGGAGTGGTGGGCCTCGATGGGCGGCACGACGATCTCCGGGTGGCCCAGCTGGGCGCCGCTGAGCACGGTCTGCAGGCTGTCGACCAGCGCCTTGTCGCTGCGGTAGTTGGTGGCTAGGGTGCGCCGGTCGCCGGCGGCGCGCACGGCGGCCAGGTAGGTGTAGATGTCGCCGCCGCGGAAACCGTAGATCGCCTGCTTGGGGTCACCGACGAGCACCAGCGTGGAATGCCCGCTGAAGGCGCGGTCGATCACCTCCCACTGCACCGGGTCGGTGTCCTGGAATTCGTCGACCATCACGATCGGCCATCGCCGGCGCATTCGTTCTGCGGCGTCGGATCCGCTGCGCCGTAGGGCGTCGGCCAGCCGGGTCAGCAGGTCGTTGTAGCCGAGCACCCCGAGCCGGCGCTTGCGGCGCTCGAGCTCGGCGAGCACCGCCTCGGCGAACGCCCGCCGCACGCCCGCCTCCGATTCGGGGTCTGGGCGCTGCGGGCGCAGCTGCGCAGCCGGGTCGTCGACGACCTCGCCGGCCAGGTCGAGTGCGTCCTTGCGCGTCATCGGCGGCTTGTTCTCGTCATTGCCGAAATGCGCCAAGTAGTGGTCGTCGACGATCTCGGTGACCAGATCGGTCAGGCTCTCCAACAGGGTCGCGGTGGAAGACGTATCACCGGCCACGCCAAGTGATTTCAGCACCATGGCGCAGAACTGGTGAATGGTGACGATCGTCGCGGCGTCGAAGTCGGTCAGCGCGTTGCGCAGCCGGGCGCAAGCCTTCCCGACCTCGCCGGTGGTGAGCAGCGCGCGCTCCAGGTCGTTGGCCGGCTCCCGGCGGCCCTCCAGTACCGCCAGCGCATTACCGATCTGGTCGCGCACCCGTTCCCGCAGCTCCCGGCTGGCCACCCGGCCGAAGGTGATCAGTAGCAGCTGGTCGACGGTGGCGACCCCCTCGGCCAGATAGCGGGTGACCAGACCGGCCAGCGTGAAGGTCTTGCCGGTGCCGGCGCTGGCCTCCAGCACCACGGTGGACCGCTCGGCGGGCAGCGGCCCCAGCAGATCGAAGCGGTGCGTCATGAGAGCACCTCCGCGCTCAGCAGCGGCGCCCACAGCCGTACCGCCAGCGCCCCCAGTCGGGTGCCCTCGCCGGTGATCTGCTCGCCGGGACGCGGGACGTCCAGCAGCTTGTCCAGCGGTGCGTCTTGACCCCACACCTTGACGTGGGCGGCGTCGGTACGCTCGCCGTACTTGCCGCCCCAGGCGCGCCGGGCGGCGCCGACCGGGTCCTCGTTCTCGCGCCGGGCCGCAGCCCAGGCGCACGACGTCGCCAGCGGCAGTGGCAGCGGCTCGCGCCGGCCCGCGTCGTAGATCGCCACCAGGTCACCGAGCACCGCGGCCGGGTCCGGAGGTGGGACGAAGAGCCGCTGTCGGATATGGCTGCGCCCCATGCCCCGCCCGATGCACAGCGCGCTCCACCGGGTGTCGGGGTACTGGGCGGCCAACGCCAGCAACGGAATCCAGGAAGCCAGCACATGCTTGGGCGCCAGCCGCGAGTAGACCACCGACACGGTGCGGTTGCCGTGCACCCCGGACACCGTGCCGGTGAGACGGCGCCCGTTGAGGTCGACGTCGATGTCGTAGGCGTCCGGATCCCCGCCCCGGTGGGCGAACGCGGCCTCGGCCAGGGCCCGGGACAGGTCGCGGATCTCGCAGGCCGTGCGCATGCCGAGCCGCCCCGGCGGCAGGGTGCCGCGGCGCCACTCGGCGTTCGCGGCGTCGTCGGGATGCATGCCGGCAAGCATGTCGGAGAGCATCCGATCGCCGACCGCCCACTGCGCCAGACCCTCGATCTCGACGGGCATGGCGTCCTGCACCCCCTCGACATCCCACGGCAGGGTGTAGTCCAGCGCCCGGAAATACCCCTTGACCGGGTCCTTGAAGAACCGGGTCAGCTCCTCGAGTTCCACGTCGGTGGCCGGTGGCGGCGGCAACAACGCGGCGAAGGTGTCGGTCGGCTCGGTGCGGATGCCCGCGGCGGCCTCGGCAGTGGACAGGTTGGTCGGATCGAACGTGAACGGTCGGCCCGGCACCCCCAGCGCGCCCGGCTCGACATTGCGGATGTCGAAGGGCTGCAACGGGTGCCGCACCACGACGTGATCGCGGACCGGCGTCTCGGTGGTGATGTCGATCGCGTCGAGCAGTTCGGCGAGCGGCACCGCCGGCGGGCGCAGCTTGCCGGTGCTCTCGTCGGCGCCGGCGTAGGTGATCACCAGCGTCTCGGTGGCCGCGCAGACCGCATCCAGCAGCAGCTGCCGATCCTCGGAACGCACATCGCGTTCCCCGGTCAGCGGGCGCCGGCACAACACGTCGTCGCCGTCGATGTGATCCGCCCGCGGGAACACCCCGTCGTCGAGACCGACCAGACACACCACCCGGTGCGGCACCGAGCGCATCGGCACCATCGTGCACACCGTCAGGCCGCCGGTGCGGAAGTTCGCCCGGGTGGGCCGCCCGGCCAGGTGACCGGCCAGCAGGGCACGCACGTCGGAGAGCTGCAGCGCGGTCTCGGCGTGCGAACCGGCCTCGATCACCACATCGGCCAGTTCCCGCTGCAACTGGCCGGTCTGCCAACCGTCGTCGATCGAGACCCGGGTCAGCGCGATCACGCCGTCGATCAACGCGGCGATCCAGTCGGTGAGCGGCCGGGACCCGCTGAGTGCATCGGTGGCGGTCTGCAGTCGTGCGACGAACTCGGCCAGCCGGCCGGCCAGCTCCACCCGGTTGCTGCCGACGTCGTCGAGCGGCAGTGCGGTGCCCAGCCAGGCCCGGGAATCTTCCGACATCGCCACCCCGGTCAGGATCCGGTCCAGCCCGAACCGCCAGGTGTTGTGCTGAATGGCCTTGAGCCCGTACCGTTCCCGATGGTCGGCGTCGAAGCTCCACCGGACGTTGGCCTGCTGCACCCAGGAGGTGATGTCCTCCAGGTCGTCGTCGGTGAACGCGAACCGTGCCCGCACCGGCGCCGCCTGCGCCAGGTTGAGCACCGCACTGGCGGTAGCGCGGCTGTCGGCGATGCCCAGCAGTTGCTCGGCCACCCCCAGCAGCGGGTTGGTCTGCGTCAGCGCCCGGTCGGCCAACTGCACCCGCAGCGAGTGCGCGGGATGGCTCTCGCCGGCCAGCTCACCGAGCCCGAAGCCGGCCACGATCAGCGGCGCATAGGTCTCGATGTCCGGGCACATCACCACGATGTCACGCGGCTGCAGCGTCGGGTCGTCTTCAAGCAGGCCGAGCAGCACCTCCCGCAGCACGTCGACCTGGCGGGCCGGGCCGTGGCAGGCGTGCACCTGAACCGAACGGTCCGCGCGCGTGGCGCAGCGCCCGTCCGGCCGCACCGCATTGGCGGCGAGGTCGGCCTGCAGCCAGCCCAGCAGGGTGCCGGGTTGTGCCGCAGCGCCGAGGTAGTCATCGCCGGCCGACCCGGGCAGGGCGCGTTGCAGCTCACGCAGGTCACGGCCCAGGGTCTGCAACAGCGGATGGGCAGCCCGGTGGCGGCTCTCGTCGTCGGCACGCGGCACCGCCCCGTGCACACCGCGCAGTGCCTGCCACAGCGCATCGGAGGGATGCGGCAGCCACAGGTGCAGCTCGTGGTGGGTGGCCAGCGCGTCGAGCAACTCGATGTCGGTGCACGACAGCCGGGTATGCCCGAACAGGCTCAGCCGGGCCGGCAGGGTATCGGCGGGCGCGCCGCGCAGCCGGTCGACGGCGCGGCGGTGCCGAAGGTGCGGGGGATCGGCCGGGATCGCCGCGGCCAGCGCCCGCCACAGCGGCGGCTGCCAGGCGAGGTCGGGATCCAGCTGCCCGCCCGAACCGTCGCCGCAACCGCCGTCGAGCCAGTCCGCCAGCATGTCGGGCCGCTGCCGGGCGTAGGAGGCGAACAGCCCGGCCAGCCGCCGCGCCACCGCGTAGCGCCGGCCACGTCGCACCTGCGCGTCAGCACCGTCGTGGAAATGGCCCAAATGTGCTGCCAGCGTACGGCACCAGTCTTCGTCGAGGCTGGCGTCGATCACCGTGAGCAGCGGCCAACTCATCGCGTCCGGCGACCACGGGTCGTCCCCGTCGGTGCCGGTGATCTCGGCGATCAGCGACGCCGGGCTACGAAATTCCACGCCGGCGCAGACTCCGTCACGCCCCGAACCGGCGCCGAGCACGTGCGACAGCCGCTGGGACAGCCAGCGCTCCACACCGCGGGCCGGCACCAGCACCAGATCCAGGGTCAACGGGTCGGCCGGCGGTGTCGCCAGCAGCGCGCCCAGCCCGTCGGCGAGGGCGTCGGTGCGTTCAGCGCGGTGCAGGTGCAGTCCCATCGCGGCCACCATAAACCGCGCCCCCGACAGGGGTGCCTCGTAGGCTGGGTCGTGTGAAAGCGGTCAGCTGCAGTAATGCCCAACTCGACGTCATCGACCTGCCGACACCGGCACCCGCCAAAGGCCAACTGCTGCTCGGAGTGCTGCGCTCCGGGATCTGCGGGTCGGACCTGCATGCCCGCCGGCACTGCGACGAGGTGGCCGGGGTGGCGGCCGAGACCGGCTACGACGGTTTCATGCGCTCGGACCAGCAGGTGGTGCTCGGCCACGAATTCTGCGGCGAGGTGCTCGACCACGGTCCCCGCACCCGGAAGGCGCCCCGCGCCGGCACCCGGGTGGTCTCGGTGCCGTTGGTGCGGCGCGGCGAGGACATCCACCCCGTCGGGCTGTCGGTGTCGGCGCCGGGTTCCTATGCCGAGCAGCTGGTGGTCGAGCAGTCGTTGACGTTGCCGGTCCCCAACGGGCTGTCGGCGGAGGCGGCTGCGCTGACCGAGCCGATGGCGGTCGCCTGGCACGCGGTACGCCGCGGTGAGGTGCGCAAACGTGACGTGGCGATCGTGATCGGCTGCGGGCCGATCGGCCTGGCGGTGGTGTGCATGCTCAAGGCGAGCGGGGTGCGCCACGTGATCGCCAGCGACTTCTCACCGGGCCGGCGCGCCCTGGCCGTGCGCTGCGGCGCCGACGTCGTCGTCGACCCGGCCCACGGCTCGCCGTACGCCTCGGCCGCCGGACACGGTCATTTCGAGGGCGCATCGGATGCGTTCGGCGCCGCGGTGGGCACCGTGGAGAAGCTCTATAAGGCGCGGCTGCCCTGGTGGCATGTCTGGCGGGCCGCCGAGGCCGTCGGGGCCGCCACCCCCAAGCGCCCGGTGATCTTCGAGTGCGTCGGGGTGCCGGGCGTCATCGACGGCATCATCGCCGGCGCGCCGCTGTTCTCCCGGGTCGTGGTGGTCGGGGTGTGCATGGGCAACGATTCGATCCGCCCGGCGATGGCGATCAACAAGGAGATCGACCTGCGGTTCGTCTTGGGTTACACCCCAATGGAATTCCGCGACACGCTGCACATGATCGCCGAGGGCAAAGTCGACGTCACACCGCTGATCACCGGCACCGTCGGGCTCGGCGGGGTGGCGAACGCCTTTGACGCCCTGGGCGACCCGGCCCGGCACGCCAAGATCCTGATCGATCCGAAGAGCCCGCTGCAGGAGGTGTCATGACCTCGGGGATCAAACGCATCGCGATCAACACCGGCGGCGGCGACGCCCCCGGCCTCAACGCCGTCATCTACGCCGCCACGCTGGCCGCCGGCAACCGCGGCTGGGAGGTCGTCGGGATCCGTGACGGCTTCAACGGGATGCTGTTCGGTGACGACTACCCCGACGGCGGGCTGATCGAGCTGACCCGCAACCGGGTGCGCGGCATCATCCACCAGGGCGGCACGATCCTGGGCAGCACCAACCGCGGCAACCCGGTCGCCTACCCGGTACAGCAGGCCGACGGCAGCTGGATCGAGGTCGACCGCACCGACGAACTGCTCGAGCGGTTCGCCGAGCGGGGGATCGACGCGTTGATCACCGTCGGCGGCGACGGATCCCTGACGATCGGCAACCATCTGCACCGGGCCGGGCTGCCGCTGGTCGGGGTGCCCAAGACCATCGACAACGACCTGGACCGCACCGCCTCGACGTTCGGTTTCGACAGCGCGGTCAGCTTCGCCTCCGAATGCATCGACCGACTGTTCTCCACCGCGACCTCGCACAGCCGGATCATCGTGGTGGAGGTGATGGGCCGCTACGCCGGCTGGATCGCACTGCACGCCGGCATGGCGTCGGGCGTGCACGCCATCCTGATCCCGGAGATCCCGTACCGGCTGGAGCCGGTCGCCGAACTGATTCGCGAACGCGCCCAACGTGGTTCGACCTACTCGATCGTGTGCGTGGCCGAAGGTGCCAAACCGGTGGGCGGCGAGCACACCGTGGTGGGAAAGGCGGTGGGCCAAGCCGAACGGCTGGGCGGCATCGGCACCAAGGTGGCCGCCGAGCTCGAGGCGATGACCGGCCGGGAGTCGCGGGCGGTGGTGCTCGGCCACCTGCTGCGGGGCGGGTCGCCGACATCGCTGGACCGACTGTTGGGATTGCGGTTCGGGGCCGCGGCGGTGCGGGCTCTCGACGAGGGCCAGCACGGGGTGATGGTGGCGCTCAACCCGCCGACGGTGGACTACGTGCCGCTGGCCGAGGCCACCAGCCGGCAGAAAACCGTTCCGCTGGACTGCGATGCGATCCAGACCTCGCGTGACATGGCCATCCGGTTCGGCGATGAAAGCCTCGCCGATGGCTGAGCGGGAACCGCGTCGCGGCGACTACGGCGTCGACGGGTCGTTCAAGCGGGTGCCGCTCGGCGGGCAGGTCGCCGCGCTGGCGCTGGGGTGCAGCGCGCTGGCGATCTACGCCGGCATCGCCTTGGCCCGGGGACCGGTCTGGGCCGGCGTGGTGGCATTGGTGCTCGACGCCGGCATCCTCGCCCAGGTCGGGCTGTACTGGCACGCCACCCGGGCCGGCAAGTTTATGGTGTGGGAACGCATCCTCGACGGCCTGCGACTGCGCGGCGACGAAACGGTGCTGGATATGGGCTGCGGGCGCGGTGCGGTGCTCTGCGCCGCGGCCAAGCGGCTGCCGGCGGGCCGGGCGATCGGCGTCGATCTGTGGCACGCCGACCAGACCGGCAACTCCGCCGCCGCCACCCTGGCCAACGCCGCACTGGAGGGCGTGACCGAGCGGGTCGAGGTGCACACCGGCGACATGACGGCGCTGCCGTTGGCCGACGCCAGTGTCGATGTCGTGGTGTCCAACCTGGCGATCCACAACATCCTGAGCCGAGATGGCCGTCGGCGCGCACTGGCCGAGGCGGCCCGCGTGTTGCGGCCCCGCGGCCGGCTGGCGATCGCCGACCTGTGGGAGGTGCGTGCGCACGCCGCCCAACTGCGTGAAATCGGTTGGGGCGACGTGCGCTGGCGCAACCTGGGATGGCGGATGTGGTACGGCGGGCCGTGGGCTGCAACCCGGCTGGTGACCGCGACGAAGCCCGGCTGAGCTGCGCACCCGAGCTGCGCGCATCTTTCCCGCTGGGGCCCGACTCTCGTTGCAGGCGACACGGGGACGTCGGCATAAGGTGTGTGCCCGCCTCTGAGCGACAACCAACGTTATGTCAGGGGTGCGGGCCGGGTGCGCGGGCCGTTGTCGCTCGGAGGCGGGCAACAGCCACATTCCCCTGGCGCCGCAACGGGTGGGGCCGATGGTGCCGTTGTTGAACGAGCCGGGCGAGAAGGCGTCAGTAGCCGAGCGTGAACCCGTGCCGCAGCACCAGATCCGCGGTCACCTCGGGGCGCTCCGAGAGCGGCCACGACTCCACCTCGAACGCCTCGACGGCGAAGAACGCGTAGTTGACCGAGGTCTCCGGGGTGGTGCGCGACCGGTAGACAATCGCATCCGGGCACTCCTCGGGCTCGGGCCACCAGCGCCGCACCGCGTCGGCCAGGCGCTGGCAGGTGGCCCACACCGCGTCGTGCTGCCCGGTGCTGATCTGGTCGTCGACCCCGAGGGCATCCAGGTTGCGTTCGGTGCGCAGGTCGAGCACCCGCAGGTGCCGGGCTGCGGTCAGTCGCACCAGGTGGTGGCCGGCGTGGTCGGCGGGGATCAGCAGCCCGGTCAGCCGGTAGCGCTCGCGGAACGCCCCGAGCAGATCGGTTGCGCCGTAACGGGTGCGAAACGCCCCCGACGGCGGGTCGAAGCGATAACGCGGCTGGCCGAACCCGTCCCACGTCCAGCCGTCCGGGTGCTCCGCGTCCAGCCGCCACAGCTGCGTCCCGGCGGTGATCCGGCGGCGGCGCAGCCCGGTCGGGCGGGCGTCGGGCAGCGGGGCCCGGTAGCCGGCGGGAAGCTCAGGCACCGAGCGAGGTCAGCATCCGCCGGGCGGCCGGCGCCGTCTCGGGGTGGCGTAGCGCCTCGGCGATCGAGATGCCGCCCAACTCGTCGTGGGTGAGCCGCATGATGCGGTCGGCGGCCAGCGGGTCGGAGGTGAACCGGCCCAGCAGCTCCAGGATCTCGGGCAGGTCGGCACGCACCCGGGCGTCGTCGAATTGCCAAGCCGGGAACCAGGTCTGGTTGCCCACGGCGGCTCCGGTCAACTTGCCGCGGCTGCGCAACCGGTGCACCGCCTGCGGCGTGCCGAGCCGCAGCAACTCCTGGACCTTGGGGGTGGGCAGTGCGCCGGCGACGAAGTCGTCGATGAGCGCGGCGCGGCGCTGGTCGTTCAGCGCGTGGGCGGCGATGCGCTCCAAGGTGCCTTGCGGCGCCGTCGGCGCCTCCAGCAGGACATCGAGCACCTGGGCGAACCCGGCGTCGGTGCGGGCGCGCTCGGCGACCTGGCGGGCGATCGGTGCGACGGTGGTGGGCATGCGTCCATGCTACCCGCGAGTGCGCCTAATTGAAACAATCGAAACCGATATTAGTACCGCGGCCGCACCCAGCAGCGGCCACACGCCCAGCGCGTCGACCCGATCGGCCAGCCAGGACTGCACCGCTCCGGCCGCGTGGATCACCGGATCGTCGGCTTCAGCGCCGGCGAAGTACAACCGGATCTCGTAGTAGCCGTAATAGGTCACGTACAACCCGGTCAACAACACGATCACCCCGGCGATCCGGCCCACATACGGCAGCACCCGCCGCAGCGCCGAGGTGGCCTTGGAATCGGCTCCCGACCCTGCCAGCGCCACCGCCAGCGCCGCCACCCCGACGGTGATGCTCATGCCGGCGGCGTAGGCCACGAACGCCAGCACGCCGGCCAGCGTCGACCCCTGCTGGAAGGTGGTGCTGATCACCGCGAGAAACGGTGCGATCGTGCAAGACAGCGACGCGATCGCATAACCGACCCCGTAGCCGTACATCGAGCCCAGTCGCGCGGTGGGTGTGCCCCCGGCGGTGGGCATCAACATCGAGATGTCCCGGCCGGCCAGCAGCCAGGCGCCCATCGCCAGCAGCAGCACGCCGATGACCACGGTGGCGAACGGCAGATACTTCTGAGCCGAGGCGATCAACGGCGACACCGCCAGGCCGAAGATCCCGAACACCGTCAGGAACCCGGCCGACATCGTCACCGTCGCCGCGCCGGCCCGGGCCAGCGCGGCCGGGCGCGACGTGTCCCGGCTGCCGGCGATCACCAGCCCCAGATACCCCGGCAGAAACGCGAACCCGCACGGGTTAAGCGCCGCAACCAGTCCCGCGCCCAGCGCGAAACTCAGTGTGGCGGTGTCGATCACGAATTCTTCAGCGCCTGCACCCGCGCACTCAGCTCGGCCTCGGACAACGAGCCCTTCACCACCTCGACCTCGCCGCCCGGACTGATGAAGGCGTACGCGGGCTGGCGGGTCACCCCGAAGCGGGCCCACACCGCCGCGTCGGTGTCCGCCAGCTCGGTGAAGCCCTCGACGCCGTACTTGGCGGCGAACTCCTGCAGCGCGTCCGGCTGATCCCGGGCGCCGACCCCGACGAACGTCACCGCCGGGTTCGCCGCGGCCACTTGCGCGACCAGCGGCGCCTCCTTCTGGCAGGTGGGACACCACGGCGCCCAGAACCACAGCACCGCCGGCCGGCCGGCCAGGCTGGCACCGGAGAACGGCCGGCCGTCGAGGGTCTGCGCGGTGAAGTCCAGCTGGGTGCCCTCGGCCGGCGTCCGGGAACCGCAGCCGGCGATCAGCAGCACCGCCAACAGCACAACCGCGAGCAGCCGAAATCCAGAAGTCTTCTCAGCGGGCATGTCGCCGAGTATGCCACCGCATCCAGCGGGGCTAAGGTCGCTTGCATGGCCCGCGGACGCCTGGAACACACCGCCGACATCGCCGCGCCACCCGAGGCCGTCGCCGCGTTCCTGGCCGACCTGGTCAACTACGAAGCCCTGCACCCGATGTTGGTGGACGTCCGCCGGGTTCCCGGTGGCACCGATGGCGCCACCCGCTATCTGGCCCCGCACCGCATGCGCCTCTGCGGCATACCGATCCGCTTCACCTGCCGGGTGGAGCTGCGCGCCGCCGGCCCCGGCGACATCGTGAGCCACACCCGGCAGCGGCCCGGCATCGAGATGTGGTCGACGGTGACGGTGCGCCCGCACGGGGCCGGCAGCCGGCTGCACGAACACGTCGACATCACCGCACCCCGGCTGTTGATGAACACCGTGCTGCGCGACGGCGGCGCCTCACACGCCGCGATGTGGGAGAACCTGCGCCGCCATTTCGAAGACTGAGCGACGCGGGCATGCTGGAAGCCATGAACCGAAGCGAGATCACCGAGCAGATCGTGGCCGCCCGGCTGGCCAAGGGCCTGAGCTGGCAGGAACTGGCCGACGCGATCAACCGGCCGGTGGTGTGGACGACGTCGGCACTGCTGGGCCAGCAGCCCATCCCCGCCGAGCTGGGCGAGATCCTGGTCGGCCTGCTGGAGTTGGATCGCTCCGCGGTACCGGTGCTGGCCGCGGTGCCGATGCGCGGCGGGTCAGCCGCCCGGGAAGCGCCCGCCGACCCGACCATCTACCGGCTGTACGAGGCGCTGGGCGTCTACGGTCCGGCGATCAAGGAACTCATCCATGAGCAGTTCGGCGACGGCATCATGAGTGCGATCAACTTCAGCATGGACCTCGAGCGCAAGCCGCATCCGGGCGGTGACCGGGTGGTGATCACCTTCGACGGCAAATTCCTGCCCTACGAGTGGAATTCAGCGGACCGAGTTCCCGACGATGGTTGCTGACCGACCCACGACCCAGCCGCTGACCGCCGACCTGGTGCTGTCCGGCGGGGGAGTGCGGTTCATCGGGCTGGTCGGGGCGGTGGTCGCGCTGATGGACGCCGGCTACTCGGTGCAGCGCATCTCGGGGGTGTCCGGCGGCTCGGTGGTGGGCACCATCCTGGCCGCCGCCGCCCAGGGCGACCAGCTGACCGCCGCGCAGGTCAAGGAGCTGGCGCTGTCGGTGCCGCTGGACACCTGGCGCGACACGGAGGTGCCGGTCCCGCTGCTGGGCGCGGCCTACGGGTTCCTGCGCGACAGCGGCCTGTACCGCGGCGACGTCGCCCACGACTGGATCCGCGGCGAGCTGGCGAACCTGGGCGTGCGCACCTGGGGCGATCTGGCCTACGACCATGACAACCTGCTCGCCGAGCGGCGCTACCGGGCGGTGGTCACCGTGACCGATGTGACCACCGGCCAGCTGGTCCGGCTGCCGTGGGACTACCGGCGGGTCTACGGCCTCGATCCCGACGAGCAGTCCGTCGCCGACGCGGTCCGCGCTTCGATGTCGGTGCCGTTCTTCTACCGCCCGATGACGCTGACCAGCGCCACCGGGCGGCGCTCCACGCTGGTCGATGGCGGCGTGCTGTCGAACTTCCCGATCTACACCTTCGACCGGCTCGACGGCCGGGTGCCGCGGTGGCCCACCTTCGGGGTGACGGTGGTGCCCGAGCTGTCCGGCGGCGACATCGGTGACATGGTTCCCGGCCTGCGCCCGCTGCGCATGTTCGGGCAGTCGCGGCTGCTGGAGAACCTGATCAGCACGCTGCTGATCGGCCACGACCAGACCTACCTGAACCAGCCGTGGGTCAGCGTGCGCGCCATCAAGGTCGACCCGACCGACGTCGGCGTGCTGGACTTCGGGATCGCCCGCGACCGGCTCGAAGAGCTCTTCGACAACGGCTACACCGCGACGCAGGAATTCCTGGCGACCTGGGACTGGCCGGCCTACCTGCAGCGGTTCCGGGTCGCGCACTACCCGGGAGCAGACTCGGCCCGCCCCGACTGAAACCGCCTCAGTGGCGGTGCTTGCCCAGCTCGGCGCTGGCGTCCCCGAGCCGCACCGTGATGTCGGTGTTGGCGGCGTTCTCGAGTTGCTCGCGGCCGCGCAGCCGGTCCTGGATCTCGCGGGCCGCCCCGTTGATCCGCTCGATCTCGGCGCGGAACACGTCCGGCCGGGTCTCCTTGGACGCGTAGTGGAAGTAGCTGAGCAGGCTGCGCAGCAGCTCCAGCTTCTGCTTCTCCCGCTTGGCCAGGTCGTGCGTCGTCATCAACTCGACCCGCCGCACCGGAGGCAGGTCACCCCAGTCGAGCGTCACCTTGTTCTCGTAACGGGTGCGCTTGCCGCGCCCGAACCAGCCCTTGGGCTCCTCGGGGGTGTCGTGGTAGCTCACCGTCCCGGTGAACCGCGACTCGATGCCCTCACCGAGTTCGGCCCGGTCGATCGCTGAGTCCCACACCGTGCGCCACTCCTGGTTGGGCGCCAGCACCGTCAGCTCCTCGGGCAGCTGCAAGGCCACCACGTCGGCGTAGCCGTCGGAGGCCGTCTCGTAGCGGGCCACCGTGGGCGGCTGGGCGAACGAGAACCCGATGTCGTAGGCGGCGGTCTTACCGAAGTTGCGCACCACCAGCTCGATGACGTGCCAGTCCGCGGCGTGCGGCTCCATGAACATCGCCACGTGCGGGCGGGTCTGCTCGGCGGCCGCCCGCCGGTTGCGCTGCAGTTGCCGATTCAGATAGAGCAGCGCCAGCACGGTGATCCCGATCGCCAGCCACGCGGCGCACGCCAGCCACGCCTCCGGCCCCGCGTGGGTGATGTCGTACCAGCGATCCTCTACTGATCCCATCGGCTATCCCCTCATCCGCCCATCAGCATGCGCCACCGGTCCAGGCTGTCGGCGCGAAATACGTAGTTGGATCGCTTGACCTCGGAGAGCGCGGCGCTCGGATCGGTGGAATACCAATGGCCGGGAAACACCGTCGGGTCGCCCGGCAGGGCGGCCAGCTGCTGCAGGCTGCGATACATCTCATCGGAGTCCCCGCCCGGGAAATCGGTGCGCCCACAGCCGTCCAGGAACAACGTGTCCCCGGCGACCAGCCGGCCGTCCAGCAGGAAGCACTGACTGCCCGGGGTGTGCCCGGGGGTATGCAGCAGCTCGATCTCGATGTCGCCGATCGCGACCTTGTCGCCGTGCTCGTGCGAGGTCAGGTCGGTCATCGCAATCCCGGTGATCCGTGAAACCCACTGTGCCTCATGGGTGTTCACATGAACCGGGACGCTGACCCGCTCCAGCAGCTCGGCGAGGCCCTTCAGCTCGAAGCCCATCATCTCCCCGCCCACGTGATCGGGGTGGTGGTGGGTAACCAGCACCCCCGACAGTCGCATGCCGTCGGACTCCACGGTGTCGAGCAGGTCCCCGGCGGCGTAGGCCGGGTCGACCACCACCGCGTCGCCGGTCTGTCGGTCGCCGATCAGGTACGCGAAATTGCGCATCTGGGCGGCCATCGGGTCCCCGACCGCGAAATCGCGTCCGGAGAGCAACTGGCGGAAATAGAGCCTGTCGGATTCGGGCACGCCCTCCACCCTAAAGCAGTCGATTGCAAGTGCGGCGGAGCCGGGCGCAGGGGGTGCCACCCGCTCCCCGGGGAAGGCTCGCGCTGGTCTGTCAACCGGCGATTACCAGCCCGCGGAGCCGGTATCAACCATTGCGGTTTGGTGACCTCGTAGGCGAGGTTGTAACCTTCTACAGGCTTACGGCGCCGCAACGGCCGCCGTGAGCGAGGCCCCCTTAGCTCAGTCGGCAGAGCGTTTCCATGGTAAGGAAAAGGTCAACGGTTCGATTCCGTTAGGGGGCTCGGTGGACGCCGGGCCTGCTGGCAGGTGTATTACCCGCGGCGATGTAGCTCAGTTGGTTAGAGCGAACGACTCATAATCGTTAGGTCGCCGGTTCAAGTCCGGCCATCGCTACAACGACAACCAGCGCAACAACAGATGAAAGAGGGCAGCTGACGTGGCCTCCAGCACCGATGTGCGGCCGAAGATCACCTTGGCCTGTGAGGTGTGCAAGCACCGCAACTACATCACCAAGAAGAACCGCCGGAACGACCCCGACCGGCTGGAGCTGAAGAAGTTCTGCCCCAACTGCGGCAAGCACGAGTCGCACCGCGAATCCCGCTAGTAGCGCGAACCGTGTCGTTGGCCGAGCGCCTCGCCGGGGCGCGATACCGCTATCCCGACCACTATGAGGTGGAGCGGGAGAAGATCCGCGAGTACGCGCGCGCGGTCAAGGCCGTGGATCCGGCCAGTTTCGACTTGCGGGCGGCCGCCGGCCTCGGCTACGACGGCCTGCTGGCTTCGCTGACCTACATCTCGGTGTTCGGGCACAAGGCGATTTCGGCGTTCTTCGAGCATGCCGGTGTCGCCGTCGACGACGCTCAGATCGTCCAAGTCGACCAGAAGATCGAGTTTCACCAGCCGATCAAGGAAGGCGACCGGCTGTACTGCGACGTCTCGGTCGAATCGGTTCGCCGCGCACACGGCACCGACATCATCGTGACCAGGCAGCTGGTCACCAACGATGCCGATGAGATCGTGCAGGAGACGTACACGACGCTGGCGGGTCGCGCCGGCGAGGGAGATAAGGGTTTCACCGATGGCGTTGCGTGAATTCAGTTCGGTCAAGGTCGGCGATCAGCTGCCCGAGCGGGTCATCCCGCTCACCCGGCAGGACCTGGTCAACTATGCCGGCGTGTCCGGCGACCTTAACCCGATCCACTGGGACGACGAGATCGCCCAGCAGGTCGGCCTGGACACCGCGATCGCCCACGGCATGCTGACCATGGGGCTCGGCGGCGGCTACGTCACCGCCTGGGTGGGAGACCCGGGCGCGGTGACCGAGTACAACGTCCGCTTCACCCAAGTGGTGCCGGTGCCCAACGACGGCAAGGGCGCCGAGGTCATCTTCAGCGGCCGGGTGAAGTCTGTCGACCCGGAAACGAAGTCGGTGACGATCGCGCTCAGCGCCACCAGATCTGATGGCAAGAAGATCTTCGGACGGGCGGTCGCCTCGGCGAAGCTGGCCTAGGGAAAATAATGGCGATCAAAACCGATATCCGGGGCATGATCTGGCGCTACCCGGAGCCGTTCGTGGTGGGCCGCGAGAAGGTCCGCGAGTATGCCCGGTCCGTCAAGGCCGAGGACCCCGCCTGCTACGACGAGGCCGCGGCGGCCGAACTGGGCTATGACTCGGTGCTGGCCCCGCTGACCTTCGTGTCGATCCTGGCCAAGCTGGTGCAGTCCGACTTCTTCCGCAATGTCGACACCGGCTACACGACCATGCAGATGGTGCAGGTCGACCAGGGATTCACTTATCATCAGCCGATCAAGGCCGGCGACGTCCTGTACGCCCGGATGGACATCGCCTCGGTCAACGAGCGGTTCGGCGCCGACATCGTCACCACCCGCAACATCTTGACCAACTCCGACGGCGACATAGTCCTGGAGGCGTTCACCACGATCATGGGCCACGAGGGCGACGATTCGGTCAGCCTCAAGTGGGACGCCGAATCCGGTCAGGTCGTCCGAACGGCCTGATTAGTAACTGGCCCGGGCGGCGAGGTACACTCGAACCTCGGGGTTTTCCCAGCACTAGCGCGCTTTCCGTGGATCCGGGGAGCGCGCGAATTGTGTGGGCCGGAGACGGTGCACTGGTGAAACTCCGGACCGCGCAGGTTGGTCTGCCAACCGCGAAGGGGCGTAGCTCAACTGGCAGAGCAGCGGTCTCCAAAACCGCAGGTTGCAGGTTCAAGTCCTGTCGCCCCTGCTGACGTGCCATGGTGGACAGTGGACACTGGAACTCACCAGGCGCGGTACGGCAATACGTAAGCGAGAAGAACGAAGGAGCATGCGGTGACCGACGAGCTCGACCGTCCCGACGCCGCAGCCGGCGGCGACAGCGAGGCCGACTCCACCGGCCACGGGCGCACGGCCGTGGCGAGCATGCAGGCCGGCGCGCCGCTGCGGCCCACCGGTAAGCGCTCCCGGCGCCGTGGGGGCGCCGATGACGACTCGGCCGAGTTGGAGTCCACGGCGACGGAGCTGGGTGTGGACGGCACCGGCGCCAAGAAGGCCAAGAAGGCCAAGAAGAAGTCGGACGGGCCGTCGCGCAATCCGTTCGTTTTCGTTTTGAACTATCTCAAGCAGGTCGTCGGCGAACTTCGCAAGGTGATCTGGCCGAACCGCAAGCAGATGGTCACCTACACCGCGGTGGTGCTGGTATTCCTGGTCTTCATGGTGGCCTTGGTCGCCGGGGCCGACTACGGATTCGCCAAGCTGATCCTGCTGGTGTTCGGCGAGTGAAGTAATTAGGGAAGGACTGACAACCGTGACTACCTTCGACGGCGATACGCCCGCGGGCGAGCCGGTCGACGTGGCGGAGACCACCGAGGCGCCTGCCGAGGCCCCGGCTGAAGAGACCCTTGCGGCTGCTGACGCCGCTGAGACCGCGGAGGGCGCCGAGGCTGCCGAAGCCGAGCCGGAAGAGCTCGACCCCGCGGTGGTGCTGAAGGCGGAGCTGCGCACCAAGCCGGGCGACTGGTACGTCATCCACTCCTACGCCGGCTACGAGAATAAGGTGAAGGCCAACCTCGAGACCCGCGTGCAGAACCTGGACGTCGGCGACTACATCTTCCAGGTGGAGGTGCCCACCGAAGAGGTCACCGAGATCAAGAACGGCCAGCGCAAGCAGGTCAACCGCAAGGTGCTGCCGGGCTACATCCTGGTGCGGATGGACCTGACCGACGACTCCTGGTCGGCGGTGCGCAACACCCCGGGCGTCACCGGCTTCGTCGGCGCCACCTCTCGCCCGACCTCGTTGCCGCTGGACGACGTGGTCAAGTTCCTGCTGCCGCAGGGCGCGGCCAAGAAGGCCGGGCGGGGCCCCTCGACCACCGCGACGACCACGCACGACGGCGGCCTGGACCGGCCGGTCATCGAGGTCGACTACGAAGTCGGCGAGTCGGTCACCGTCATGGACGGCCCGTTCGCGACGCTGCCCGCCTCGATTTCCGAGGTCAATGCCGAGCAGCAGAAGCTCAAGGTGCTGGTGTCCATCTTCGGACGCGAGACACCAGTGGAACTGACCTTCAACCAGGTCTCCAAGATCTAAGTAGTAAGCGAAAGGAACACCAACACTCATGGCCCCGAAGAAGAAGGTCGCCGGTCTGATCAAGCTGCAGATCGAAGCCGGCCAGGCCAACCCCGCGCCGCCGGTGGGACCCGCGCTCGGTCAGCACGGCGTCAACATCATGGAGTTCTGCAAGGCGTACAACGCCGCCACGGAGAACCAGCGCGGCAACGTCGTCCCGGTCGAGATCACCGTCTACGAGGACCGCAGCTTCACCTTCGCGCTCAAGACCCCGCCGGCCGCCCGGCTGCTGCTCAAGGCTGCCGGCATCGCCAAGGGGTCGGCCGAGCCGCACAAGACCAAGGTCGCCAAGGTGAGCTGGGACCAGGTTCGCGAGATCGCCGAGACCAAGAAGGCCGACCTCAACGCCAACGACATCGAGGCCGGCGCCAAGATCATCGCCGGCACCGCCCGCTCCATGGGCATCACCGTCGAGTAGTACCCCCACTCGACGAATGTCCTGAGCACGACGAAGCGGGCCGAGGAACGAGGCCCAGCGCAGGAGTGCGAAGGAGTATTCGGAGAGAAACGGAACCGTGGGAGGGCCAGCTTCGGCCCGCAAACCACAACCAACCACGAGATTGGATAACCGATGAGCAAGAACAGCAAGGCCTACCGCGCCGCCGCCGAGAAGGTGGACCGCGACAACCTCTACACCCCGCTGCAGGCCGCCAAGCTGGCCAAGGAGACGTCGTCGACCAAGCAGGACGCTACCGTCGAGGTGGCCATCCGGCTCGGCGTGGACCCGCGTAAGGCCGACCAGATGGTCCGCGGCACCGTGAACCTGCCGCACGGCACCGGAAAGACCGCCCGGGTGGCGGTGTTCGCGGTCGGCGAGAAGGCCGATGCCGCCGTCGCCGCGGGCGCTGATGTCGTCGGCAGTGATGACCTGATCGAGAAGATTCAGGGCGGTTTCCTCGACTTCGACGCCGCGATCGCCACCCCCGACCAGATGGCCAAGGTCGGTCGCATCGCCCGCGTGCTGGGCCCGCGTGGCCTGATGCCCAACCCCAAGACCGGCACCGTCACCCCCGACGTCGCCAAGGCCGTCTCCGACATCAAGGGCGGCAAGATCAACTTCCGGGTGGACAAGCAGTCCAACCTGCACTTCGTCATCGGCAAGGCCTCGTTCGACGAGTCCAAGCTGGCGGAGAACTACGGCGCCGCCCTAGACGAGGTGCTGCGGCTCAAGCCGTCGTCGTCGAAGGGCCGTTACCTCAAGAAGGTCATCATCTCGACCACGACCGGCCCCGGCATTCCGGTGGACCCGACCGTCACCCGGAACTTCGCGGCCGAGTAGGGCACGCATCGAAAAGCCCCCGCACGCTTGCGCGTGGCGGGGGCTTTTCGACGTGATCGAGGCTCAGGCCGCTTGCTTGACGTAGCTGACCAGGCTGACGTCCAGGGCCTCGTCGGCGAAGTAGTGCTCGCAGCCGCGCAGATACTTCATGTAGCGCTGGTAGACCTCTTCGGACTGGATCGCGACAGCCTCGTCGTGGTGCGCCTCCAGCGCATCACCCCAGATCCGCAGGGTCTTGATGTAGTGCGACCGCAGGGAAAGCGCTTCGGGCACAGCGAAACCGGCCTTCTCGCCGTGCTCCACCATCATGTCGGTGGTGGGCAGGCGCCCGCCCGGGAAGATCTCGGTGAGGATGAACTTGATGAACCGGGCCGTCTCGAACGTCAGCTTCTTGCCGCGCGCGTTCAGGTCATAAGGATGGAAGCTGACACTGCTCTGGATCGCCATCCGGCCGTCGGCCGGCATGATCTCGAAACAGTTCTTGAAGAAGTCGTCGTAGTTCTCGAAGCCGAAGTGCTCGAACGCCTCGATCGAGACGATCCGATCCACCGGCTCGTCGAACTCCTCCCAGCCCTGCAACAGAACCCGCCGAGAACGCGCGGTGTCGATCTCGTCGAGCAGGCTCTGGGAGTAGGCGTGCTGGTTCTTGCTCAGCGTCAGCCCGATCACGTTGACGTCGTAGCGCTCCACGGCGCGCTTCATGGTGCCGCCCCAGCCGCAGCCGATGTCCAGCAACGTCATCCCGGGCCGCAGGTTCAGCTTGTCCAGGTTCAGGTCGACCTTGGCGATCTGCGCCTCTTCCAGTGAAATGTCCGGCGGCTCGAAGTACGCGCAGCTGTAGGTCCGGCTCGGGTCCTGGAACAGCGCGAAGAAGTCGTCGGACAGGTCGTAGTGGGCCTGGATGTTCTCGAACTTCGGACGCATCCCCTCGGCGCGTGTGGCTTTTTCCACCATCTGTTTGTCCACCATGTGTGACTGGTTGCCTTCCTGATGTAACCCGTCGTGACCGGACCTGGCGGGTGCCGTCTGGTCGGTCAACTGTTGCAGCTTAGCGGGTCGAGGGTGAATCGGTTGACGGGAAATGCGATCATGCCGGATCCCGCGGAGAGCCGGTCCCGTGCTACTTCTGCAGCGTGTACTGATGGACCGTGTTGTAGCCGTCGCGGAACAGTTTCACGCAGCCGTTGAGGTACTTGTCGAAGCGGTCGTAAGCCTCCTGACCTTGCACTTCGATCGCCCGCTCCTTGTTGGCCGCCAGCATCGCCGCCCAGTCTTCCAGGGTGCGCGCGTAGTGCGGCCCGATCTCGTCGTCCCGGGTCACGGTGAAGCCGGCCTGGGCGGCGTACTGGCGGGGCAACCAGGCCGAGGGCAGCTGACCGCCGGGGAAGATCTCTTTCATGATGAACAAGGTGAACTTGGCCAGGTCCATCGTCAGCGGCAGACCCCTGGCCTGCGCATCATCCGAACCGGCGATCGCGGTGATGGTGTGCAGCAGCATGCGCCCGTCATCCGGCAGCGCCTGGTAGGTGATCCGGAAAAAGTCCTCCCAGCGCTCCCGGCCGAAGTGCTCGAACGCGCCGATCGACACGATCCGGTCCACCTTGTCGGTGAACTCCTCCCAGCCCTGCAGTCGCACTTCGACGCTGCGGTTGGTCTCCACCTTGGCAAGCTTTTCGATCGCGTACGCGCGCTGCTCACCGCTGAGGGTGAGCCCGATGACGTTGACGTCGTAGGTCTCGATCGCGCGTTGCATGCAGGCCCCCCAGCCGCAGCCGATGTCGAGCAGCGTCATTCCGGGCTTCAGGCCCAGCTTGCCCAGCGCCAAGTCGAACTTGGCGATCTGCGCCTCGTCGCAGGTGGTGTCCTTGTCGGGGTAGAACCCGCAGGTATAGCCCATCGTGGGTCCCAGGAACAGCTCGTAGAACTCATTGGAGATGTCGTAGATCGACTGCAGTTCTTCGTACTTGGGTTCCAATTTCGGCATGGCTCGGTTTACTCACGATCTTCTGGGGGGTTAGGAAGAGGCCCCGACATCGTACCGTCCGCTGTTAGCCGGATAACAATTAGCTAGTGGCCGGCAGCAAACGTCGTGGTCAACTCGGTGATCACCGGATCCCACAGTTCCTCAGGAAGGTCATGGCCCATGCCCTCGAACAGCACCAGCCGGGCCCGATCGATGGCATCGGCGATCGCCCGGCCGCCCGACGGCCGCATCAACTTGTCGGCCAGGCCGTGGATGACCACCGTCGGCGCGGTGATCAGTTGGTCGTAGGCGGCCAGGCTCCCGCTGGCCAGGATGGCGCCGAACTGGCGGGCGATGCCCCACGGGTAGTAGCTGCGTTCGTAGGCCTCGGTGACGTTGGCCCGCAGCTGCTCCTCCGGTGTCGGATACCGGGGACTGCCGATGATCCGGCTGGCCCGCACCGCGTTGTTGACGATCACCTCACGCGGCGAGTCCGGCGGCGGACCGGACAGCAGTGCCATCAGCGCGCGCGGCGCCGGCGGCGGCAGGAACCGGCGGTTGTTGCTGGAGAAGATCACCCCCAGCGACCGGGTCCGCTCGGCGAACCGGGCCGCGAACACCTGCGCGATCATCCCGCCCATCGATGCGCCGACCACGTGGGCCCGGTCGATGCCCAGATGATCGAGCAGCGCGGCGGCGTCGTCGGCCATGTCTTCCAGGGTGTAGACCGCCGAGCTCGGCTTGCCCAGCCAGAACCGCGCCATCCGGGGCACCAGCGCGCCGCGGGCATGCTTGCGGCCCAACTTGGTGGACAGGCCCACATCCCGGTTGTCGTAGCGGATCACCCGCAGACCCTGGGCGACCAGCTTCTCGCAGAACCCGGGACGCCACAGCAGCAGCTGCGCGCCCAGACCCATCACCAACAGGACCGCCGGATCGTCCGGGCTGCCCATGTCCTCATAGAAGATCTCCAGCTCGCCGGAGCGGGCGGTACCGCTGCGCACGTCCACGACTAAACCTCCGGCGAGTCTTTGTGTTCACGGCTGACGTCGACCATGAAGTTGGCGAAGTAGCCGGTCAGTTGCGGGTCCGACATCATCTGCCAGCGCGGCGCCAGCAGCTTCATGTAGCGCTCCACGTACAGGAACTGCTTGCCGATCAGCACCAGCTCGCGCGGCAGCTTGACATCGTAGGCGTCGGCCAGCGCGCCGAGCTGCTTGCCGATCTCGGCATAGGACATGTCGCCCAGGGTCGTCATGGTCAACGGGGTGGAGAACGCCTCCAGATCCTTGGCGGCCTGCGCCTCGGGCTTCATCGTGCCGACCGCACCCATCAACACCACGATCTTGCCGGCCGCGGCGTGGTCCTTCTTGACCAGCAGCGCATACACGAGTTCGCGCAGCAGCCATCGGGTGCGCGGGTCGATGCGGCCCATGATCCCGAAGTCAAGAAAAACGACACGTCCGTCTCCGTCGACGAGCAGGTTGCCGGCGTGCAGGTCGCCGTGGAACAGGCCGTGCCGCAGCCCGCCCTCGAAGGTGGAGAACAGCAGTGCCTTGACCAACTCCACGCCGTCGAAACCCGCCTTGCGGATGGCCGGGGCGTCGTCGATACGCAGACCCGCGACCCGCTCCATGGTCAGCACCCGCTCGCTGGTGAAGTCCCAGTGCACGTCGGGCACCTTGATGTTGCGGCCCAGCGGTGAGGCGTGCAGATGCGACACCCAGGTCTGCATCGACTGCGCTTCGATGCGGAAGTCCAGCTCCTCGGCGAGGTTGTCGGAGAAGTCGGCGACGACGTCCTGCGCCGACAGCCGCCGGCCCAGTTTGGCCAGCTCGACGACCTGCGCGAACCGTTTGAGGATCTGCAGGTCGGCGGCCACCCGGCGGCGGATCCCCGGGCGCTGAATCTTGACGACGACGTCCTCGCCGCTGTGCAGTGTGGCGAAGTGCACCTGCGCGATGGACGCCGACGCGATCGGGGTCTCGTCGAACTGCGCGAACAGCTGCTGCGGTTCGGCGCCCAGCTCCTCGACGAACAGTTTGTGCACCGCCCCGGGGTCGGCCGGGGGAACCGAATCCAGCAGGCCGCGGAACTCCCGCGACAGCGGTTCACCGAACGCGCCGGGGCTCGAGGCGATGATCTGGCCGAACTTGACGTAGGTGGGGCCCAGGTCGGCGAACGTCTGCGGCAGCTCCCGGATCACCTTCTGCTGGACCGGGCCGGGTTTGAGCAGCCGGGTGAACACCCGGGTGGCGGCGCGGGTGAGCTGCCAGCCCGTCGCGCCGATGCGGGCGGCCTCGACCGGAAGCGGCACCCGGTCCAGCCGGGCCACCTGGCGTGCTGGGGTCGAACTCATTGCTGCAGTCTGCCAAATCAAAGCCGGAAGTTGTCTGGCAATGCCTGGCCGGCCGGTCCCCACGGCGGTGCCGGCAGGTCATGCCCCGTCGCCGAAAGGAGCCATGCGGTCGGCGCACATCCGTAGGTTTGTGCCATGCAGGTGATCTCCGCCGAATCGACCGAGAAGTTCGTCGGGCCGGCCGACGCGCCCGTGCAGCTCGTCCGGGTCGAATACCGCGACGCCGAGGTGGCGACACCGCTGCGTATCGACGGCGACCGGCTGGCAGGGGAGGCCGTGGCCGGGCCCGGAAGCGGTGTCGTCGAGGTGCCGGTGAGCGTCGACGACCCGGTGCCGGGTCAACGCCGGGCCGCCCAGGTCAACGGCGCCGGTTTCACCTTCACCGTGGCCGAGCCTGGCTGGACGATGTTCCTGGTCGGGCACTTCCACTACGACCCGGTGTGGTGGAACACCCAGGCCAACTACACCAGCGCGTGGACCGAGCATCCGCTGGGCGCGTGCCGCCAGACCAACGGGATCAACCTGGTGCGCAGCCACCTGGACTGGGCGCGCGAGCACCCCGAGTACAAGTTCGTCATGGCCGAGGTCGACTACCTCAAGCCGTACTGGGACACCCACCCGGCCGACCGCGCCGAACTGCGCCGGTTGCTGGCCCAGGGCCGCGTCGAGGTGATGGGCGGCAGCTACAACGAGCCGTCGACCAACCTCACCGACGCCGAGACGACGATCCGGAATCTGGTGGCGGGCATGGGTTTTCAGCGCGACATCATGGGCGCCGCCCCGGCGACGGCCTGGCAGCTCGACGTGTTCGGCCACGACCCGCAGTTCCCCGGGATGGTCGCCGACGCCGGGCTGACCTCCAGTGCGTGGGCGCGCGGGCCGTTTCACCAGTGGGGGCCGATGGCCGGCGGGGGTGATCCGCGCCGGATGCAGTTCGCATCCGAGTTCGAATGGATCTCGCCGTCGGGAGGTGGCCTGCTGACCCACTACATGCCGGCCCACTACGCCGCCGGCTGGTGGATGGACGCGCGGGAGACGCTGGCCGACGCCGAGGACGAGGTGTACCAGCTGTTCGTCGAGATGAAGAAGGTCGCCGCCACCCGCAATGTGCTACTGCCGGTGGGCACCGACTTCACCCCGCCGAACCGCTGGGCGGTGCAGATTCACCGGGACTGGAACGCCCGCTACACCTGGCCGCAGTTCGTCTGCGGGCTGCCGCGCGAGTTCTTCGCCGCAGTGCGGGCCGAACTGGCCGAGCGAGGCGAGAACCCGTCCCCGCAGACCCGGGACATGAACCCGATCTACACCGGCTGCCACGTCTCCTATATCGACACCAAGCAGGCCAACCGCGCGGCCGAGCGGGCGCTGCTGGCCGCGGAGAGCTTCGGGGTGTTCGCCTCGGCGCTGACCGGGACCGACTACCCGGAGGCGGCGCTGGCCAAGGCGTGGGCGCAACTGTGCTACGGCGCCCACCACGACGCGATCACCGGGTCGGAGGCCGACCAGGTGTACCTGGACCTGCTGACCGGTTGGCGCGACGCCTGGCAGCTGGGCGCCGATGCCCGCGACGCCGCGCTGGCGGTGCTATCCGGGTTGGTCGACGCCGGTTCCGGGGGCGGCCAGACCACCGTGGTGTGGAATCCGGTGGCCGCCGACCGCACCGATGTGGTCACCGTGCGCCTGGACCCGCCGCCGGCGGCCGGGGTGCGGGTGTTCGATTCCGACGGCACCGAGTTGCCCGCCCACGTCGAGCACGGTGGACGGTCGGTGAGCTGGCTGGCCCGCGACGTGCCGTCGCTGGGCTGGCGGTCCTACCGGCTGGCACCGGCGCCCGAACCACAGGGCTGGGCGCCGATACCCGGCACCCGGATCTCCAACGAGCACCACCGGCTGACCGCCGATCCCGACCGCGGCGGCGGCATCACCTCATGGCGCTGCGACGGGCGCGAAATGATCATCGAGGGCGGGCTGGGCAACCAGCTGGCCGTCTACGACGAATACCCGAAACATCCGCAGTCCGGTGAGGGCCCGTGGCATCTGGTGCCCAGCGGTAACCTGTTCACCTCGGCGGTGGCCACCGACGTCACCGTGCAGGCCTACCGGGGGCCGCTGGGGGAGCGGCTGGTGATCTGCGGGCGGATCCGGGGCGTGCTGGCCTACACCCAGACCCTGACGCTGTGGCACGGCGTGGACCGGGTGGACTGCTCCACCACCGTCGACGAGTTCACCGGCGCCGATCACCTGCTGCGGCTGCGCTGGCCGTGCCCGGTGCCCGGTGCGCTGCCGGTCGCCGAGGTGGCCGACGCCGTGATCGGCCGCGGCTTCGCGCTGCTGCACGAGCCCAGCGGACGCTCGGTGGACACCGCGCAGTTCCCGCGGACCCTCGACACCCCGGCCAACCGCTGGTTCGGGCTGTCGGCGACGGCCCGGATCCGGGTCGGCGACGGCAGCCGGGCGGTCTCGGTGGCCGAGATCGTCACCCCGGACGGCGTTGCGGCACCGCGGGATCTGATGGTGGCGTTGGTGCGCGCCGGTGTCACCGCCAGTTGCTCGGCGGCCGGCGGGCCCCGCTACGGCAACCTCGACGTCGACTCCAACCTGCCCGACGTCCGGATCACGCTCGGTGGGCCGGACCGCAACGCCTTCACCCGGGCGGTGCTGGATGCCGCCGATCCGGCCTACACCGCCGAGCTGGACCGTCAGCTCGAGCGGCACGGCCGGGCCCGGGTCTGGGTGCCCGCGGCGAAACCGCTCGCCGAGGTGTGGGTGCCCGGCGCCGACTTGAGCGGCCCGCGCGCCCTGCCGGTGCTGGTGATCGCCGGCCGCGACGACGAGACTTCGGTGGCCGAGATCGCCCGGGTGACTGACGACCTGGCCGACAACGAGATCACCGTGGCACAGACCGCCCGCGCTGACCTGGAGCCGTTCGAGGTGCGCAGCGTCGCGCTGATCAACCGCGGCGTGCCCAGCTTCGCCGTCGACACCGCCGGCACGCTGCACACCGCGCTGTTGCGGTCGTGCACCAGCTGGCCGTCGGCGGCCTGGACCGACGATCCGCGCCGCACCGCACCCGACGGCAGCGCCTTCCAGCTGATGCACTGGACGCACACCTTCGACTACGCCCTGGTGGCCGGTGACGGCGACTGGCGTCAAGCCGGCATCCCGGCGCGCAGCGCGGAGTTCGCCGACCCGCTGGTGGCCGGTGCGGTGGCCGAGGGCTCCGGGGCGCTGCCGGTGACCGGCTCGTTGTTGCGCATCGACGCCGCCGGTGTCGGCCTGGGCGCGCTCAAGGCGGCCGGCAACCCGACGGCGCGCGGCAGCACGCAACCCATCGATCCCAAGACCGTC
The DNA here is from genome assembly GCF_002101885.1 of Mycolicibacter senuensis. GTDB lineage: Bacteria > Actinomycetota > Actinomycetes > Mycobacteriales > Mycobacteriaceae > Mycobacterium > Mycobacterium senuense. Next base: position 5,347 of record NZ_LQPS01000036.1, on the reverse strand, counting down.
ACCCTGCGGCTGGTGGAGACCCGCGGCGCCGATGCCGCCGTGACGCTGCGCAGCGACGTGGGGGCGGTGACCGTGCAGGGCCGCGCCGACCTGCTGGAGCAGGCCCGCGAGCACCCGGACCCGCAGCAGCTGCACGGCTACGAGATCGCCACCGTCACCGCCAGACTCGACGTTGAACGCCTAGGCGTCGCCGGCCCGTTGGCACCCGATGCGGAGACCGCCCAGCCGCTGTACGCCCGCTACTGGCTGCACAACCGCGGGCCGGCACCGCTGGGCGGCATGCCGGTGACCCCGGCGCTGCATCCACACCGGCTCGACGCCGACCCGGGTGCGCGGTTGAGCCTGGATCTCACCGTGGCCAGCGACAGTGTCGATGCCGAACTGGCCGGCGCAGTCACGCTGGCGTGCCCGGCCGGCTGGGACGCAGCCCCGGCCGCGCATCCGGTGCAGCTGGGCGCCGGCGAGCATGTCTGCAGGCCGCTGGCGGTGACCGTGCCGGCCGACGCCGCGCCCGGGCTCTATCCGATCCGTGCCCGCCTCGACCTCACCGGCGACGTTCCGCCGTCCTGGCGCCAGCCGGTCGAAGACGTCGCGGTGGTGCGTGTCGGCGATCCCGGCGCTGACCGGCTGTTGTACGTCGACGGGCCCGGCGCGGTCGAGGTGAGCGCGGGGCAATCCGCGCGACTGCGTGTCACGGTCGGCACCGACGCCTACCACGATCTGGCCGTCGAGGCGCATCTGATCAGCCCCTGGGGCACCTGGGAGTGGGCTGGACCCGCCGCGGTGGGTGCGGAGCTGCCGGCCCGGGGCAGCATCGAACTCGACTTCACGCTGAGCCCGCCGGTATGGGCACCGCCCGGCACCTGGTGGGCGCTGGTGCGGGTCGGCGGGGCGGGCGCGCTGGTGTACTCACCGGCGGTGCGGCTGGCGGTGGCGGCGCCCGGCACGGGCGGGCTCGACTGATGGCCGACGTGCTCGCCCTCGATGTCGGCGGCACCAAGATCGCGGCCGGCCTGGCCGACGCCGACGGAACCCTCGTTTACACCGCGGTTCGGCCCACCAGGGGCGACCGGGACGCCGAGGTGGTCTGGGCGGTGGTGGCCGAGTTGCTCGACGACGTCCTGGCGCAAGCCGGCGGACGGGTGCGTGCGGTCGGGATCGGCTCCGCCGGTCCCGTCGACGTCAACGCCGGCACGGTCAGCCCGATCAACATTCCCGGCTGGCGCGGATTCGCGCTGCGCGACCGGGTGGCCGCCGCGGTGCCCGGCGTACCGGTCGCCCTGGGTGGCGACGGGGTCTGCATGGCGCTGGGCGAACACCGGCACGGGGCAGGCCGGGGGACGCGCTCCATGCTCGGCATGGTGGTCTCCACCGGGGTGGGCGGCGGCCTGGTGCTCGACGGCGTGCCGTTTCACGGCCGCACCGGCAACGCCGGGCACGTCGGCCACGTCGTCGTCGACCCGGGCGGTGAAGCGTGCCGGTGTGGCGGGCGCGGCTGTGTGGAGACCGTCTCCTCCGGGCCGTCGATGGTGCGCTGGGCGCTGGCCAACGGGTGGACGCCGGCAGGGCCCGACGCGGACGCCAAGGCGCTCGGTGCGGCCGCCGAGGCCGGCGATCCGGTGGCGCTGCGCGCATTTCGGCGCGGCACCGACGCGCTGGCGGCAATGATCGCTTCGGTGGCCGCGGTCTGCGACCTGAATCTGGTGGTGATCGGTGGGGGAGTCGCGAAATCCGGTGCGCTGCTGTTCGATCCGCTGCGTGCGGCGTTGTCCGCGTACGCCCGGCTGGATTTTTTGACCGGACTGCAGGTGGTGCCCGCCGAACTGGGTGGCGAGGCCGGGCTGGTGGGCGCGGCCGCGTTGGCCGCCCTTCGTTGACCCTGCGTGTACCAGGCAAAAGTGCGAGTGGGCACCCTGGTGGACGCAGAGTCAACGCTGCATATGTGCGCGCCCCCAGTCGCAGAGCGCCTGCAGCACCGGTGCCAGCGTCGCGCCGTAGTCGGAGATCGAATAGTGCACGCACGGCGGCACGGTGCCGGCGTCGTGACGGTCGATGATGCCGTCGTCCACCAGTTCGTGCAGGTGACGGATGAGCATCCGCTCGCTGATGCCGGGAATGCTGCGCCGCAACTCGGCGGTGCGCATCGGCCCGTCGGTCAGTCGCCACAGGATGGTGCCCTTCCAGCGGCCGTCGACGACCGACAGCGCGGCGTCGATCGGGCACTCGCCGACTTCTTTCTTCGATACCGCCACCAGCGTCTCCTATGCTGACTAATTTGTCAGTACCTTGTTTTTTGTCAGTTTAACTACCATAGTCGATGCGATGATGCTCGGAATCGTGGCGGTAGCGGTGGTCGGTGTCCTGGTGGGCTCGGAGTTCGCGGTGGCGGCGTTCTTCCACCCGATCGTCGGGCGCCTGCCCGATGAGGCGTTTCAGGCCGCCCGTAGCGCGAGTGCCCGGTTGCTCGGGCGAGTGATGCCGTTCTGGTACCTGGGCTCACTGGCGCTACTGGTGATCGCCGCTGCCCTCGGCGCCGGCACGCAGCGCTGGCTGATCGGGGCCGGGGTGGCCCTGATGACGGTCGTGGCACTGATGTCGGTGACGATGCTGGTGCCGATCAACAACCGCATCGCCGCCGGCGAGGTGCCGCGCCCGCTTGCCGAGCGCTGGGACCGGCTGCATCGGGTGCGGGTGGTGCTGCTGGGTGCAGTGCTCGTCCTGTTGGTCGTCGCGAGCGCATAGGCGGCGATGGCCGTTTTGGCTGATCGCCACCCATCGCGCTATGGTGTGTGCCGATCCACCGAAGACCGTCGGTCACCGAGCAATCGGTTGAAGGTCCGGGAACATCCCGGCGGCCCACGCAGGAGGACGAGGCACCGGCCCGCCGGCACGAACTTGTGACGCCCCGACCGCTTCCTGCGTCGGGGCGTTCGTCGTCTCCGAGGCGGATCGCACGGACACCCACAGCGACCCCGAGGAGGTATGCATGGCGCGGGCTGACAAGACCGCCGCCGTCGCGGACATCGTCGAGCAGTTCAACGACTCGACCGCCACCGTGATCACCGAGTACCGCGGTCTGACCGTGGCGCACCTGGCGGAGCTGCGGCGCTCACTCGCCGGCTCGGCCACCTACACGGTGGCGAAGAACACGCTGGTCAAGCGGGCTGCTTCGGAGGCCGGCATCGAGGGCCTCGACGAGCTGTTCGCCGGGCCCACCGCGATCGCGTTCGTCCGGGGCGAGCCGGTCGACGCCGCCAAGGCCATCAAGAAGTTCGCCAAGGACCACAAGGCGCTGGTCATCAAGGGCGGCTACATGGACGGCCACGCGCTGACCGTGGCCGAGGTGGAGCGCATCGCCGATCTGGAGTCGCGCGAGGTGCTGCTGGCCAAGCTGGCGGGTGCCATGAAGGGCAACCTGTCCAAGGCGGCCGGCCTGTTCGCCGCTCCGGCCTCGCAGCTGGCCCGGCTGGCCGCTGCGCTGCAGGAGAAGAAACCCGCCGACGCTCCCGCTGCCGCCGAGGCGCCGGTTGCCGAGGCTCCCGCCGCGACCGAGGCCCCGGCCGACGCCGAGGCTCCCGCCGACACCGCCGAGGCTCCGGCCGAGGCTGCCGAATAACCAGGCATAACCCCCAACCCCGACTTCCTTAACCGGAATCAGAAAGGACCGAAATCATGGCCAAAATGTCCACCGAAGAGCTGCTCGACGTCTTCAAAGAGATGACCCTGCTGGAGCTGTCGGAGTTCGTGAAGCAGTTCGAGGAGACCTTCGAGGTCACCGCTGCTGCTCCGGTCGCCGTCGCCGCTGCCGGTGGCGCTGCCCCGGCTGCCGCTGAGGCCGCCGAGGAGCAGTCCGAGTTCGACGTCATCCTGGAGGCGGCCGGCGACAAGAAGATCGGCGTCATCAAGGTGGTCCGCGAGATCGTCTCCGGCCTGGGCCTCAAGGAAGCCAAGGACCTGGTCGACGGCGCTCCCAAGCCGCTGCTGGAGAAGGTCGCCAAGGAGGCCGCCGAGGAGGCCAAGACCAAGCTCGAGGCTGCCGGCGCCACCGTCACCGTCAAGTAGCTCGCACTACAGCCCAAACCCCCGGAACCCGCGAGGTCCGGGGGTTTCGGCTTTCTCTGGTCTGCGGTGAGGTTGCGGGCTGAGGGAGCTCAGGTCAGCTGCAGCGCCGCTTGCCGCGATTGCTCTACCCGGTCGGGGGGATCGCCGAGCGAGATCGCCAGGCGGGTGGTCATCACGGCCAGCACCAAGTCGACCGCGCTGCCGTCGTCACCGAAAAAGCCGGCCAGTTCGAGCATGACGAAGCCATGGATCAGCGTCCACATCTGGGCTGCGACGGAGATGACCGTGAGCGGGTCGTCGGCCGACCCCTCGAACCGGCCAGCTGCTATCGCCCGGTGTGCACCGGTCATGGGGTGCGCGAAACTCGGGTAATGCTTGAGGATCTTCTCCGGCGACATCGTGAGCATGTTGTAGGAGGGCGCGTTGATGCCGTGTGCGCTGGTGCTGCCGAACATCAGTCGGTAAAGGTGTGGGTGTCCGACGGCGAAGCGCCGGTAGGCCGCACTCATCGCGAACAGGTCAGCGACCGGGTCGTCCGTCGGCGGTAACGTCAGCGCGGCGTCGAACCGACGCCAGCCCTCTTGAGCGACCTCGGCGATCAGGCCGGGCATTCCGCCGAAGTAGGTGTACACGCCCATCGTCGAGGTGCCGACCGCCGTGGCGACCTTGCGGGCCTGCAGGGCCTCCGGGCCGTGAGTGTTGAGCAGCTCCAGGGCGGTGTTCACGAATTTCTCGCGCCCGCTGCGGTTGCGTGGCGTAGGCACGGTGCCATGTTTCCATACAGCGCCTGGCTCGCAAATAAGCGGGCGCATCCGCGGATTCTTCGCAGATTCGATGGTCAGCGGAGTCGTTCTCGCGTGCTCCGGGCTGTCCTGGCGAACCGCAACATTCTTTAGGGTACCTAAGAGGCTGTGACGGCGTGGTGATGTTGCTCAGTCGCCCGGCGCCGCCTCCGAGGGGCGTGGTAGCTAGTTGCTGTCTGCCAGGCGGCTGCGCGGCGTGGGCTCGCTAACTGTGCGCGGCGGAATGTAGCGCCGTTAGCAGCGGAGTTGTTTGCTCCAGCGCGGCGGTGTCGAGTTTCCGGGTTGGCCTGGCGGGGGCGAAGTGGCTTCGCCTGATCAAACGGAGCCGAGCAGGCCGGGGTGCGACCGCGTGGGGTTTGCCGGCGGCGGTTGACGGTGTGGCATATGCCCGTTATGTTTAGCGACTACTCAGGTACAACATCGTTATAACGGGTGGATGCTGGGCTGTGGCAGCCGGTGTGGGGCTCGTGGTTGGAGGGCTG